>CAJUNN010000001.1 GCA_910587955.1 uncultured Lachnospiraceae bacterium
CCCGAAGTGGGTTTCATAACCCCATCGGTGCCTTTCGCAGAAAGGTGGATTATAAGAATGAAACATATCATTTTAATTGATTTATATTTAGCTGTTTCCTATCAGGTTATGGAAAAAACAGACGTAGTTATTGAAGTATTATTGTGTAATATGGAAGATGGAAAGAGATTGTGTGAAAAATATCCGGATAGGATTAAGCGTATGCTTTCTGTGAAAGAATTGGAGGAACAGGAATCTGTATTAGAACTGGATTGTAATGCAATAGAAGAGGCACGGGGTGTACAACAGAAAATAGAGACACAGTTGAGAAGATATCTGACAGATATGAATTTAGTAAAGCTTAGATATTACAGGGGGCTTTCCTTTTGGCTGGGGGTTTTTCGTTCATGTGAAATAGATGGGGTTATCAACATTGGAGCCAACCATGGACAATTATATGATGGTCTTCCTGTATATTATGCGGCGTTAAAAAAGATTCCATCGTATAGTTTCCAGCCATTTGGTTATAAACAAAATTTTATATATGATGAGACAAATCAATGTTTTGTACAAAGTACTGGGAAGAACTGCTTAAATAGCATTCCTGAGTTATTAAAATCTGCAGGTGGAAAGTATGATGTATATCATCTTCAATGGGATGAAGGATATACAAATAGAGGTTTAATTTCATTTGTATATAAAAAATTTGGGATGCACACATTGGATCTGCTGAGAGCAATTTTTCTGGATCATTCTTTTTCTAAAAGGAGAGAGTTGACAGCAACCTCTTTTACCTCCAGCTATACAGAAAGAAGAAAGTCCTATCGGTATGTAAAAAAACTTGAGCGGTATTTAAAGAATTTGGAGGAAGATCCAAATTTTTCAGAAAAATATCTTTATTTACCATTGCAGTGTGTACCTGAAGGAAGAAATTTGAATTTAATGGTGGATTCGCAGATTGTGCTTGCGAAGATGGCAGCAGAGGTTTTGCCTGACGGATGGAAAGTCTATGTCAAAGAACATCCTCATCAATATATAGTTGATAATAGAGCAAAGTATTATTATTTGAATTTTATTGAAAATTTTAAAAGTAAAGATTTCTATGAAAGTATTAAAAAAATTCCCAATGTGAGTTTAATAAAGAGAAATGTTAGTTCAGAAGAATTGATGAATCATTCAAAAGGAGTAGTAAGTGGTCTGGGGTCTGTGTTATTCGAAGCATTGCTTGCAGATAAACCCATGATAATATGTGATAAATGCCATCCCTTGGCTAAGTACAAGGAAATCTTGCGGGGGTTTGAATATAATGGACTTAAAAATAGTATAGAAGCAATAAAAAATGGATATCAACCAGACTATTCAGATGTGGTTAAATTTTTAGATAATTATGTGGTAAACGAAAAAAACGGAACGGCGGAAAACACAATAAGGCTTATTATGGGGCAGTGATGCTTCCTAGTTGTTCTAGTGGAATGGAGAGATTATGTCAATCATAAGTGTTTTGAAAAAGTTTAGTTTAATATTATCACGCCACCAGAAAGTCAGGATTGCAGAACTGATTGTTTTGATGATTATTGGAGGATTTGTAGAAATGCTTTCTGTTGCATTGATCGTTCCGTTTACAGAAGCAGTAATGAATCCAGATAGTATTAGCAGTAATTCATATGTAATTATGATTTGTCAGATATTTCATTTGGATAGTCATCGTATGTTTTTGGTGTTTCTGGCCATATTGATGGCGCTTGTCTATATTATTAAGAATGTATTTCTATTGTTTCAAATGAATATCCAGCAAAGATTTGTATATCACAATAGGTTCCGTATGCAGCAAAAGCTTTTGAAGAGTTATTTATCAAGACCCTATGAGTATTATTTAAATATAAATTCAGGAGAAGTATTAAGGATTGTGGGAAGTGATACACGGGAGGCATTTACATTGTTGGCATCCCTGTTAATGCTGTTTGCTGAACTAGTGGTTTCCATAACGTTGATAGGAACAGTGTTTGTAATAGCTCCAGGTGTTACGCTAGGTATGGCCGTGTTATTACTTTTTATGATGTTTGTACTTATGAAAATAATCAGGCCGATTCTGAGCAAGGCTGGGATTTCTAATCAGATTGCCTACAGCAGTATGAATCAATGGCTTTTGCAATCAATACAAGGTATTAAAGAATTAAAGATTCTTAGAAAAGAGCATTTTTTTGAACACAATTTTGAAAAAAATGGACATATCTATGTTAAAACGTCTTATAAAAGGGATACATTAGGATTGGTACCTAGGTTTGCAATAGAGGCAGCGGCTATGAGTTCTTTCTTTTTGGTGATAGCTTTTATGATATATAGGAGTGTTCAGTTGGATACTCTTGTGCCGGTTCTCTCAAGTGTTGCAGTCGCATCTGTCCGTTTACTTCCCTCTGTAAATCGGATTTCCCAGAGCATGGCAGATATTTCTTTTCGGGAACCTATGCTCGACAAAGTAATTGAAAGCTTGCAGGATGTTTCTGCCTGCGAGAAGGAGGAGGAACTGAAAAAAGCCGAGGAACCAATTATATGCGAGGTATCCAAGCTTTCTTTGTCGCATACTACATACCACTATCCGAAAAGCCAAGTGAATGTATTGGATGATGCGAGTATGGTGATTCAAAAGGGTCAATCTGTAGGAATTGTCGGTACATCAGGAGCAGGAAAGACTACTCTTGTGGACATTCTTTTAGGCTTGCTTCAGCCGCAGGAGGGAAGAGTACTTGTAAATGACGTTGATATTAAAGAGGATATGTCCGGCTGGCTATCGAGGATCGGATATATTCCACAGACGATATTTATCTTAGATGGGGATATTAGAGCGAATGTAGCTTTTGGAATAGAACCAGATCGCATTGATGATGAGGCGGTTTGGAGAGCTTTGAAGGAAGCGGCATTAGATGAATTTGTACATTCCTTGCCTGAAGGATTATCAACGCAATTAGGAGAAAGAGGGGTTCGTCTTTCAGGAGGACAGAGGCAGCGGATTGGCATTGCACGAGCTTTGTATCATAATCCAGAGATTCTGTTCTTCGATGAGGCTACATCAGCATTAGATAATGAAACGGAAACTGCGATCATAAATTCAATTAATCAGCTTCAGGGATTTAAAACCCTAATCATAATCGCCCATCGTTTATCAACTATAGCAGGCTGTGATGTTGTGTATCGTGTGGAAGATGGGAAAGTAAGAAAAGAGAGAGGCGGAGGGCTTATATAATGAAGAGTGATTTTAAGATAATGAGTAAATTAGCAGTACATGGTGGGCCGCCAGTTCGCCAGGAAAAAATATATTATGGCAGGCAGTGGGTGGATGACAATGATGTAAAAGCGGTTAGTGAAGTTTTGGGCAGCACTCTGATTACTTGTGGTCCTAAGGTAGAAGAATTGGAGAAGGCTCTTGCAGAGCTTGTGAAGGCTAAGTATGCAGTGGCAGTTTCCAATGGGACAGCAGCACTTCATTGTGCCTGTATGGCGGCAGGTATCGGTCCGGGGGATGAGGTGATTACCACACCACTAACATTTGCAGCTTCGGCAAATTGTATTCTGTACTGTGGAGCAAGGCCGGTGTTTGCAGATGTGGATCCGGAGACTTATAATATTGACCCTAAAAGTATAGAAGCGCATATTACAGAGAAAACGAAGGCAGTTGTAGTCGTAGATTTTACGGGACAGGCAGTAAAAATAAGAGAGATTCGGGAGCTTTGCGACAAGCATAAGCTCTTTTTGATTGAAGACGCTGCTCATGCAATTGGAACAACATATGATGGAAAGCCTGTGGGAAGCCTGGCAGATTTGACTTGTTTTTCCTTTCATCCGGTAAAGACGGTGACGGCAGGCGAAGGCGGAGCTATCACTACAAACAATGAAGAATACTATAAGAAGTTGGTGTTGGTTCATACACATGGAATTACCCATGAAGAGGAGCAAATGGAGGAACTACCCCATGAAGGACCGTGGTATTATGAACAGATTTTCCTGGGATACAATTATCGGATGACGGATTTTCAAGCAGCTTTGCTTTTAAGCCAGTTAAAGAAGCTGAAGTATTTTAAGAAAAGACGCCAGGAAATTGTGAAGCAGTACAATGATGCTTTTAAAGAAGTGCCAGAAATCTTGGTGCAAAAAGAAATCCCGGAGTCAGATACCTGCAGGCATTTATATATTATAAAATTGGATTTAGAAAAGCTGGCATGTACAAGGCGCCAGTTTTTTGATGCCATGAGTGCAGAAGGGATTCAGTGCCAGGTACACTATGTACCGGTATATTGGTTTCCTTATTACCAGAAATTGGGATTTGAGAGAGGTCTGTGCCCAAATGCAGAGGAAATCTACAAAGGGATTATGAGTATTCCCCTGTATCCCAGGATGACAGATAAGGATGTTGAGGATGTGATTTTTGCAGTGAAAAAGATTCTTCTATATTATCATAAATAGGGAAAAGAGGAGAAGTGTGATGGAGCTTTGCCTGGGAACTGTACAGTTTGGCATGGATTATGGAATTATCGGGCAGAAAAAGCCGTCCTTGGAGGATGCAGTGCATTGCCTGGATTATGCGGTACAAAACGGAATCTCTGCCATTGACACGGCGGAGGCCTATGGGAATGCGGAAGAAGTGGTGGGGGCATTTCTGAAAAAAGGAACTGTTCCTAGGAACCAGTTATTTTTAAGCACAAAGCTTTTGCCCAACTGCTTGGATGATAAGGAGCCGGATGTTTATGCTTCTGTGATCCGGAAGAAGCTGGAGGGCTCTTTAAGGACGCTGCACACAGATTATGTGGATGCTTTTCTGCTTCACAGCTCCCGCTATGCCTTTCAGCCGGAAATTCTGGATGCCCTTTACACGGTAAAGAAGGAGGGGCTGGCGAAGAAGGTGGGAGTTTCGGTGTATGAGCCGGAGGAAGCCTTTGCCTGTTTTGAGAATAAGAAAATGGAATTTATCCAGGCGCCCTACAGCGTGTTTGATCACCGGATGAAAGAGAGGGGCGTTTTGGACAGGGAAAAGAATACAAATGTCCAGATCCATACAAGGAGCGCCTTTATCCAGGGCTTGGTAACGCTTAAGGAAGAAGAGGTGCCTCCGTTTCTCTCGAAAGCGAAGCCGATTATCCGAAGGATGGATGAGATCTGCCAAGAGACAGGCTTTGGCCGGGCAGCTCTTGCCATGGCCTATGTGAAACGTGAGGAGAGGGTATCGCATCTGGTATTCGGGGTAGATTCCCTGGAACAGCTAAAAGAGGATATCTGGTTGTTTGAGGGGCATGTGCCGGAGGAGATCCTTAGAGATTTAGAGCAGGAATTTTGCGGCCTGGATGCAGGAATTGTGATGCCAAGCCTGTGGAAAAAATAAACGGACAGGAAAAAGAAAAGATGAAATATTTGGTTTTGATTCAGGCAAGATGCGGTTCCAGCAGACTTCCCAATAAAGTGTTGAAGGATATATGCGGCAAACCAGATCTGCAATGGGTAATTGAACGCGTGGGACGCAGCCGGCGGATAGATGAGGTAATGGTCATTACTTCCATTGAGAGAAATAATCTTCCCTTGATCCGTCTCTGCACGGAGCTGGGTATACGGGTTTTTGTGGGTTCCGAGGAGGACGTGCTGGACAGGTATTATCAGGCGGCCAAATTGATAAAGCCTGAATATATTGTACGAATAACGGCAGATTGTCCTTTGTTTGACTGGCGCTATCTTGATATGGCGGTTGATGAGATGGAGAATGACACGGACTACATGGCGGAGCTGACAGAAAGTTTTCCGGACGGTTTGGATCTTGAGATTATGAAATTTGAAGCGTTAAGACAAGCGTGGGAGGAAGCAGGGTTAAAATCGGAAAGGGAACATGTAACACTTTATATTCGGAATCATCCGGAATTGTTTAAGCTGCAGAACTTAGAATGTCCTGTTTCCGGAATTGGAGAGAAACGATGGACTTTGGATGAGGATGAGGATTATACGCTCATTCACAGTATTTATGATCATTTTGTGAAAAAAGGAAAAGAAGATTTTGTTACAGAAGATATTTTAGATTTTTTAAAACAGAATCCGGACATAGAAAGCGTTAATAAAAAATTTTTCAGGAATGAAGGTCTGGCAAAATCCCTTGCCAATGATGAGTTGATAGAAAGTGAAAATGCGAGGTAGAAGAAGATGGGAAAAGGGCAGGAGCTTTATAAAAGGGCAAAAGAAATTATCCCAGGCGGGACACAGTTATTAAGTAAAAGACCGGAAATGTGGCTTCCGGAACAGTGGCCGTCCTATTATAGCAGAGCCAAAGGCTGTGAAGTGTGGGATTTAGATGGGAACCATTACTATGATATGAGTATCATGGGGGTGGGAGCTAATGTTTTAGGGTATGCTTTTGACGAAGTGGATCAAGTGGCAAAGAAGGCTATTGACAGAGGTAGTATGTGTACTTTAAACGCACCAGAAGAAGTGGAACTGGCAGAAGCATTGCTGGATCTTCATCCTTGGGCGGATATGGTCCGATATGCGAAGGCGGGCGGGGAAGCGATGGCGATGGCGGCCCGCATTGCTAGGGCATATACGGGAAAGGACATTGTTTTAGTATGCGGATATCACGGATGGCATGATTGGTATCTGTCAGCGAATCTTACCAAAGGGGATCCTCTGGCAGATGTTCATCTCAAGGGCTTGGCTCCTGCAGGCGTGCCCAAAGGGCTGGCGGGTACGAATCTTATTTTCCATTACAATCAGGAAGAGGAATTCGAGGCTCTTGTAAAAGAAAACAGAGGAAAGATTGCGGCAGTTATTATGGAACCGATCCGGAATGACTACCCCAATCCCGGTTATTTGGAAAAGATCCGTGAAATTACAGAGGCGGAAGGGATTGTTCTAATCTTTGATGAAATCACAGCCGGATTCCGTCTGTGTCCCGGAGGAAGCCATTTAAAATTGGGGGTAAATCCGGATATAGCCGTATTTGCAAAGGCGATGACAAACGGATATCCGGTATCAGCCATCGTTGGGAAAAGGGATGTAATGGAAGCGGCGCAGGAAACGTTTATCAGCAGCACATTCTGGACGGAGCGGATTGCGCTTGCCGCAGCGCTGGAATCTATCCGCTGTTATCAGAAATATAAAGTAGATGAGGTTCAGAGCAGGGTGGGTGGACGCGTAAAAGAAGGATGGTTAAGAGCCGCAGAAAGGCAAGGAATAAAGATACATGTTTCGGGTATTTTGCCGTTAATTCATTTTGAATTTCTGTATGAGAATCCTTTGATTTATAAGACATTTTTTACACAGCAGATGCTGAAAAAGGGCTATCTTGCAGCGACTGGTTTATATGTATCTTTGGCACACACGGAAAGTATCATAGAGGAATATCTTGCAGCCTGTGAGAATGTGTTTGAGGAGATTGGAAAGATTTGTTTGGAAGGGAAAGAGATAATGGAATATCTGGACGGTCCGGTCTGCCATGCGGGCTTTGAGAGGCTGAATTGAAAATGAAAGCGAAAAGTAAACCTCTTGAAACAGAGCGGCTGATGTTGCGTGAAATCAGAGAATCGGATGCGATGCTTCTTGTGCAATGGAGGTCCGTTCCTGAAATTTATCAATATTTTCTTTCCCCAAAGCCGATTACGTTGGAACAACATTTAGAATGGTATTTTAATTGTTACAGAGAGGACAGGAATCGGATTGATTTTATGGCAGTTGAGAAGGTGTCAGGGCAAGAAAAGGGAGTATTCCATATCAAAAGAAGCCTGGACAATGTGCAGTGCAGTGAAATAGGTTATCTGCTGGATAAAAGTGCACAAGGGAAAGGTTATGCGCAGGAGGGAATAAAAAGATTAATGGTTTTTGTAAAAAGTAATTGGAAATGTAAGGAATGTGCATTTTATATTCATGAAAAAAATAGAGCCTCCCGGATTCTGGCAGAACGATTAGGATACATTAAATCAGGAAGAAAAGGAAGCTTTATATTATATGGGATAGATCTGGAAAATATTCTAGGCGGGGGGGTATAAACTTCCGTAGAAGCTATACCGGAAAAGAGGCAGCATGATGAGGAAGATAGTTGCCATCATGCAGCCTACTTATATGCCTTGGATGGGATATTTTTCTATGGTGGCCCAGGTAGATGCGTTTGTATTTCTTGATAGTGTTCAATTAGTAGGGAGAAGTTGGCAGGTACGCAATAAGATTAAATTTGGTGATCAGGAGAAGATGCTGACAATACCTGTTAATAAGTCGTCAGGACGGGATGAGCGTATGATATATAACACGCCTTATCAAGATGAAGCGTGGAAAAAAAGCCATTTAGGAACCATTCGGCAGGCTTATAGAAATAGTCCATTTTATCATGATGTTATGGAATTTCTAGATAATTTGTATTTGGGTTCCTATCACTCGATTGGGGAATTGAATAGAAAACTTATTTCGGAAATATGCAGGAAAATAGGGGTGAATACACCTCTGTATGCTTCCAGTGAGCTTTCTGCAAATGGTCATAAGGACGAATTGCTTGTTAATATCTGCCAGATATTGAATGCAGACAGCTATTTGTCGGCACAAGGTTCTGCCGCATATATAGAAAGAGACAGTATGGGCGGCGAGTTTACCAGGCGGGGAATTGCATTGTTTTATTTAAATTATGAACATCCTGTATATCCTCAGCAGGGGAAAGCTTTTATTCCTTATATAGGGATTTATGATTTACTGTTTAATGTTGGTTTTGAAGAAGCCCTAGCATATATTCGCAAAGGTATTCGGAAGAATTATAGCTGTGAAGAGTACAGGAAAGAGGTTCTCCATATTTAATTTAGAGAAAAACAGATGGGAATAAAAAGAATAGATGCGAGATTTTATTATTTTTGGCAAAGGGGATTTTGCTGATATTTTAACCTACATTATTGAGAAAGAAATGCGGAGAAACGTTGCGGCTTATACAGTGAACAAAACATTTCTTGATACAAACCAGTATCGTGGAAAGCGGGTCGTTCCTTATGAGGAAATTGAGCAATTTTATAAACCGTCAGACTATGCTGTGTCGGTAGGATATGAAGCTCACGACATGTACCAGACAAGGGAGCAGTTACAAAAGCAACTCTGGCAAAAAGGCTTTCTATTAGAGAATGTGATTAGCAAGTCTGCCAATTTGACGAATGCAGAACTAGGCGTCGGTAATATCATTATGCAGAATTGTCTCCTTGCGCCGTTTTCAAAGATTGGAAATGGAAATGTATTGTGGGCAGGCGCTCAGGTACAGCATCATAATGTGATTGGACACTTTAACTGCATTGCCCCGGGGGCAGTGCCAAGTGGTTATGTAAAAATAGGAAACCATTGCTTTATCGGAACAAATGTAGCGATAAAAAATAATGTGACCATTGCGGATTATACGTTAGCAGGTGCAGGGGCATATATATCAAATGATACAAAAGAAGGCGACGTAATAGTACCTGTTAAAAGTATATGTTTGGATAAAAAGAACAGCTTTGATTTTGGACATTAGATCTCTTAAATGAGTAGGCTGTAATGAATTTAAATTAATTTTAAGGAGGCAGGCGATGGAAGGCCTGAAAGTGAACGAGAGAATCATTGGACAAGGAGCTCCTGCGTATATAATAGCAGAAATGTCTGGAAATCATAACGGGGATCTCCACCGTGCATTGGAAATTGTGGATGCGGCAGCAGAGGCGGGAGCTGATGCAGTTAAGATTCAGACTTATACGGCAGACACCATAACTCTTAATTGTGATAATACGTATTTTCAGACTCCCAGAGGTTCTCTGTGGGAAGGGCGGACTCTTTATGATTTATATAAAGAAGCATATACGCCTTGGGAATGGCATGGCCCGATTATGGAAAAAGCGGAAAAAGTTGGTTTGGCCTGTTTTTCCACGCCTTTTGACTTTACGGCAGTAGATTTTTTGGAGAAGCTGGAGGTTCCGGCATATAAAATTGCGTCTTATGAAATCCAAGATATTCCTTTGATCCGGAAAGCTGCAAGGACAGGAAAAGCGATATTGTTATCTACCGGTATTGCAACCTTGGCAGATATTTATGCGGCGGTAGAGGCCTGCAGGGAAGAGGGAAATGAGCAGGTTGCACTTTTAAAATGTACGTCGGCATATCCTTCCCCCTATGAGGATATGAATCTGAGTGTAATTCCACATATGAGGGAAACATTTGGATGCACCTGCGGCCTTTCGGACCATACGCTGGGAACGGAAGTGGCTGTGGCTTCGGTGGCGCTGGGAGCAGAGATAATAGAAAAGCATATGACGCTTTGCCGTGCAGATGGTGGTGTAGATGCCGCCTTCTCCATGGAGCCGGAGGAGTTTGCAAATATGATCAGACAGATCCGGAATGTGGAAAAGGCAAAGGGATGTGTGACGTATGAATTGACGGACAAACAGAGGGAGGGAAGGCAGTTCGGACGCTCTCTGTTTGTGGCAGAGGATATTTGTGAAGGCTCTGAGTTTACCAATAACAATATTCGTTCTGTGCGTCCGGCATTTGGGATTGCGCCCAAATATTGTGAAAGCATATTAGGGAAAAAGGCGGCACGGGATTTGAAAAAAGGCACGCCCTTATCCTGGGGAATGATCAAGTGATGAGAATCGGTATACGTGTGGATGCAAATGAAATCATTGCCACAGGACATGTCATGAGATGCCTGGCTGTTGCGGAAGAGCTGAAAAAGCTGGGGGTTCCACCTGTATTTATTTCTGCGGATACGTTTCCGGAATTTTTAATCCGGAAAAAGGGCTATGACTTTATCTCTTTACAGTCAGATTGGAGCTGCTTGGAAGCAGAGCTAGAGAAATTAAAGGATGTAGTTGCTCAGCAGGAGGTAGGAATGCTTTTTGTAGATTCTTATTATGTGACGAAACTGTATTTTGAGAAACTGCATGCCTGGACCAAGGTGGTTTATATTGATGATCTGAACAAGGATATCTACGATGTAGAAGCAGTTGTGTGTTACGCAAATTATCATAAAAAAATGTTGTTTAAAGAGGGGTATTCCGCGAAAGTAAGGCTTTTGCTTGGAACGGATTATACGCCTCTTCGCACTGTGTTTTCAGGGATTCCGCCTAAAAGAATAAGGGCAGAGATTAGAAATTTAATTGTACTCTCCGGCGGAACCGATCCTTACGATTTTTTATGGAATTTTTCCGAAAGAGTATCGGAAAGCAATTTGTTTGAGACTTTGGAGACAATTAACGTTATATGCGGACGGTATTACAGTAAATACAGGGAGCTGAAGGATAGATTTGCCGGAAATTCTAAAATTCATTTTTATCAAGCAGTAGAAGATATTGAAAAATATATGTTTTCCGCAGATGTAGCCATTACGGCTGCAGGAGTGACTTCCTATGAACTGTGTGCAGCCGGAGTCCCATCCATTGTGTATATTGTGGCGGATAACCAGAAAAAGAACGCAGAATCCTTTCAGGAAGACGGGCTGATGGAATGCGCCGGTGATTTGAGATTTGATCCGGTTTTGGATCATCTATTGGAGCTGCTGAATAATAAATTTCAGGATTGGGAGTATCGGAAAAAAATGTCGAGGATGATGCAGAGCAAGGTAGACGGAAAGGGTGCAGCACGTATTGCAAAAGAGCTATCTAGAATGTTGGAGAGGGGAAACTAAGAGATGTGCAGCAATAAAGGACAGAACATGTATAATCTGGCAAAGGAGCTATATCCCATATGCCGCAGTATTACCGGTCCGGGGGTAAGAGAGACTTTGTCTATTTTAGCAGATTATATTATGTGTAATAACGAAGATGGGGGGGGCACTAAATTTGAGATTTGTAATGTACCCTCAGGAACGAAAGTATTTGACTGGACCGTACCGAAGGAATGGATAATACGCAAAGCTTATATTGAGGATGAGGAGAAAAAACGGATTATAGATTTCAAGGACCATAATCTTCATGTGCTGGGATATTCCATACCCGTTGATCGGTGGGTGGATTTAGAGGAATTGAAAGAATATATTTTTACCCAGCCGGAACAGCCGGATGTAATTCCGTATGTTACTTCATATTATAAAGAGCGATATGGATTTTGTATGTCTGAGAACCAAAAGAAATCTTTGAGGCCAGGCAGATATCACATGTATATTGACAGTGATTTAGTGGAGGGGAATCTTACCTATGGGGAAATGGTAATACCGGGTGAGAGTGAGAAAGAAGTTTTTATATCAACCTATATTTGTCATCCCTCTATGGCAAACAATGAATGTTCCGGGCCGGCTCTCTCTGCAGAGCTTATCCGCTTTGTGCTTTCTATGAAAAGAAGGAGATATACTTACCGGTTTGTGTTTATTCCGGAGACCATCGGTTCGATTACGTATTTGAGCAAAAATCTTCCGTATTTAAAGGAGCATATGCTTGCCGGTTTTAATCTGTCCTGCGTGGGAGATGAAAGGGACTATTCTATCATTGAGTCCCGCTATGGGGATACATTGGCGGATCGGGTTTTGAAAAATGTGCTGTCCTGTCAGGAAAAATATACGAATTATTCGTTTTTGGAGCGTGGATCGGATGAACGGCAGTATAATGCACCGGGAGTGGAACTTCCTGTGGTTTGCTTCTGCAGATCAAAATTTGGCGAATATCCGGAATATCACACCTCTGCGGATGATATGTCCCTTATTACTCCAGAAGGTTTTAAAGGGAGCTATGAAGTAATGTCACAGGTGATTCTGGCCCTGGAGTATAATGACTGTTACAGGATTAAAGTGCTTTGTGAGCCGCAGTTAGGAAAACGGGGGCTTTACCCTACCATTAGTCAAAAAGGAAGCTATGACGAAGTCCGGGCGATGACGGATTTTATTGCATATGCGGATGGACGGAATGATTTGATAGAAATCAGTAATCTGATCAAGGTGCCTTTAAAAGATTTGATACCGATTGCGGAAAAGCTGATACAAAATGGATTGCTCGAAATTAAGACTATAACAGAGAAAGGAGCAGCAGGATGGAAGAGCTGAATTATCGTGAATTGATTTCCGGTATTGGAATTGAAAAAGGAAACATATTAGATATTGCTTCTGGGCTGCATGATATAAAGCAGTATTGCCGCTCTCATAATCTGAGTTTTGACGGGAATCATTTGATAGATGTTTTGAAAGAGGAGACAGGTCCCGGGGGGACTGTTATGATTCGGGCTTTTACCTGGGATTTTTGCCAGCAGATACCCTTTGATATATTACACAGCCCTAGTCAAGTAGGTGCCTTGGGCAATATCGCAATGGAGAGAGAAGATTTTAAGAGAACACAACATCCGATTTATTCATGGATGGTTTGGGGAAAGTATCAGGAATACCTGTGTGATTTGGAAAATAAAAATGCTTTTGGAGCTGGTACTCCGTTTGATTTTTTATATCAGAAAAATGCAAAGAATGTCCGGCTTGGAAATCTGAAAGCATGGGCATTTACCCAGAGACATCATGCAGAAAAAGTGGCAGAGGTTCCGTTTCGTTATGAAAAGATATTCGAAGGGGAATATACGGATGAAAAAGGAAACTGTACGAAAAGACAATATAGCATGTATGTAAGGCGGCTGGAATTTGAAGTGGATTTGAGTGATTATTCTGCAGTAGAGCATGAATGGGAAAGGGCAGGAATTAAGACAGAGAAAACATGGAACGGCATTCATTTTTCTTCTGTGAACATAAAAGAAGCGATGGATGATATATATGAGGATCTCATATCCAATTTTGGGAGAAAGACGATAATTATCAATGGGAAAAGCGGCTATGAAGGCATCGGTTAATCAAGGGAAACACATGAAAATACAACAAATTTTAGAATCATTGGACAGGCTCCATATAAGCTATGATTTTTACGGAGATAAAGAAAAAGAGGCAGCGGGATATTCCTGCCTGCAAAGATGTATTCCGGGTTCCGTGTTGATGGTGAATGATTTGGAAGAAGCGGAAAAAGCGGAAGGCAAAGCTGCTCTGTTTGTGTCGGAAGAAAGGGTAGAATGCGGAGATACTCCGTGTCTGGTAGTGCGGGACAAGGAAGAAGCCTATGTAAAAATTGTTTCTATGTTTTTAGAAGGAAATACTTCTACGGAATCTGCAGATTCTGTAAGTTTGGCCCAGCGGTTTCCGTCAGCAGAAATCGATCTTGGAGAAAATGTATGGATAGCAGAGGATGGAGTTGTTTTATCCGGAAAAATTAAACTGGGGAATAATGTAATTATCAAGGCAGGTGCAGTAATTGGCCAGGATGGTTATGAATTTGTAAAAGATAAGCAGGGAAGACAATGCCGTATTCCGCCCCAGGGAGGGGTGATTATTGGAGATGGGGTGGAAATTGGCGCCAATACCTGTATCGACCGCGGCATATATGGAGACACAATCATTGGTGAACAGGTGAAAATATCCAATCTTTGCCAGATCGCTCATGATGTAATTATTGGGAAGAATACCATGCTTGCTACTAAGGTGTCGGTATCCTCCTTTACGGAGGTAGGACAAGATTGTGTATTAAGTGCAGGGGCTACAATTAAGGACAAGATTCAGATTGGAGACGGAGTGTTTGTAGGAATGGGGGCTGTTGTTACAGATTCGATCCGCGGCAGGCATTCCGTGTTTGGAAATCCGGCTGTAGAATACCAGAGAAAACAGAAGCTTCTGAAAGTAGATCACATCAATAAGACTTATGGAAATGATAATCAAAAAACATTGGCTGACATTACATTTGAGATTGCTACAGGAGAGTTTATTTCCGTTGTAGGTCCTTCCGGCTGCGGCAAATCTACCCTGTTAAAAATTATGGCAGGCCTGTTAGATTCCGATGCAGGGCAGCTGCTTGCCAAAAAGAAGAATGGTGTGAATATAGGCATGATATTTCAGGAGGATACCTTGTTCCCCTGGTTCACGGTTGAAAAAAATATAGATCTGGGACTAAAAATACAAAAAGCAGAAAAAGACGCAAGAAAAGAGAGAACGGCGTGGGCGCTGAAAGTGGTAGGTTTGAAGGGATATGAAAAATATTATCCCCATCAGCTTTCCGGAGGAATGAAAAAGAGGGTTGCGATTGCAAGAAGCCTGGTTTTAAATTCTGAATTACTGCTGATGGACGAGCCTTTTGGTGCATTGGATGCCGTAACAAAGGCAAAGATCCAGGAGGATTTATTACGGCTTCAGAAAGAAAACGGGTTCTCTATCTGTATGGTAACTCATGATATTGAAGAGGCGGTTGCATTGTCGGACAGGATTCTTGTAGTTTCCGGGAAACCGGCGGAAGTCAAGACAATCATTTCCGTAAATCTGGCGGATCGGAGAAACCATAACAGTGATGAGTTTTTGGCGGTGAAAAGAATGATATTATCTATGATAGAGGGAGAATAAAATTGCCGGATCGACAGACAGGATTTGTAAAATTGACCGATTTATTAAGGGAGAGAAGCAGAGATAAAAAGACAGTCCGGTTTGTAAGTGAAATTTCCACCGGAAGATCATTTACGTATGGGGATTTTTTTGAGTTAGTTCAGGAACGTGCCCGGTCTATGAAAATGTTCGGTTTAAAAACAGGTGATAAGGTAGGACTGATTTATAAAAACAGTATAGAATTTATGGCCGGCTTTTTTGCCGTACTGGAGAATGATGCTGTAGTAATTCCTGTAAATGGTGCATTAAAAGAGAGGGAAATGGCCTATGTTTTTCAAGATTCGGATCTAAAATATGTACTGACGGAACCCGGCGCCGGAAGTGTTGACAGGGCAGGCTGTGTAGTGCGGGAGTGTATGCTCAGTGAGAATGTCCGGTTTGCGCAAATTGGCAATCAGCAGGGAACTGCAGAGGACGGCGGGGATTTAGAGGAAGGAACGGCGATCATTCTGTATACGTCCGGTTCAACGGGGAAAGCGAAGGGAGTAATGCTGACCCATGAGAATTTGATGTGTGAAATGGATAATATTATAAAAGCCCATAAATTGACAGAACAGGATAGAGTGCTGTGTGTACTTCCATGGTTTCATATTAATGGATTGGTTATTACCATGCTGACGCCGCTGCTTGCCGGTCATGAGATGATTGTGGCAGAGAAATTCAGCCAGAGCAGATTTTGGAACTGGATAGATGCGTATCAGATCACCTGGTTCAGCGGAGTTCCGACGATTTACACATACCTTTTGGCAGGCACAGACAGAAACCTGCACAAAACCCTCAGATTTGCAAGATCGGCTTCCTCTTCGCTTCCTGTCAAAGTATTGGAAGCATTTGAGGAACGCTACCAGGTTCCCGTGATTGAATCTTATGGAATGACAGAAGGGGGAAGCCAGCTCACCAGCAATCCGCTTCCACCTGAAGTAAGGAAGCCAGGGTCTGTGGGCCTTCCCTATGGGCTGGAGATGCGGATTGTAAATGAGAATGGAGAGATATGTTTAGAAGGAGAAGAAGGAGAGGTACAATTCTGCGGCGGCAGTATCACAGGAGGATATTATAGGAAGCGTCAGGAGACAAAGGATGCCTTTGACGGAAAGTGGTTAAAGACAGGCGATGTGGGATATGCGGATGGGGACGGTTATCTTTTTTTGAGCGGGAGAAAGAAGGAGCTTATAAACCGATCGGGAGAAAAATTTTCTCCCAGAGAAATAGAGGAGATTCTTTATCAGTGTAAAGGAATCAAGATGGCGGCGGCCATAGGCGTTCCCGACGAAATACATGGGGAAGAGGCGGTGGCTTTTTGCGTATTGGCTGAGGGGGCATGTATAGGTGAGAAAGAGATTCTGGAATTTTGCAGGAAATCTCTCGTGGAGTATAAGATACCGCGGGAGATTTTATTTGTGGATGAATTACCCGTTGGAGGAAATGGAAAGGTCCAGCGGTTGAAGTTAAAAGATGTATATAACGCAAGGAGGGTAAAATGAAAAAGATAATAAAAACAGGTTTTGTAGTGGTGCTAATTTTTGCCGTAATGTTGTCCGCCGGCTGCGGAGGAAAGAAAGAATCCCAGAATGAGGTGATACGGATTGGCAGCAACCGGGCGATTGGAACAATAACGCCTTATTTGGCGGAAGAGCTGGGATATTTCGAGGGAAAAGATTATCAGATTGAAATTTTTGAGTTTACGGATGGGGCCGCATTGATGGAAGCTATGGCGGCGGGGGAACTGGATATAGGAATCGTGGGGATATCCCCGGTTGCCACATGGAATGCAAAAGGGCTTGATGTGCGAGTGGTTGCATCTGCAAACGGAGGCGGTCATGTGATTGTGTCAACGACAGAACGAGGATTTTCCAGTGTAGCAGATCTAAAGGGAAAGGTTATAGCCGGCCCGAGCCCGGGAACCGTGACGGATACTCTGTTAAAGAGCTATATATTTCCAAAGTACTCCATGACAAGTGATGATGTTACGATTATTACAGGGATGAAAGGAGCGGATATGGTTACAACCCTGGTGAATACGGATGAAGTAGATGCAATCGTAACCTGGGAGCCTTTTATTTCTATGGCAGAACTGACTTATGATAACATTCAGGTTTTGTATGATGCGTCTGAGGAGTGGCTTGCGGACGGAAATGCGGAACTTTATCCCGTGAATGTAATAGCTGCAATGGGAGATTTTTGTGATAATCATGAGAAAGAACTGAACGATATTCTAAATACGATTGAAAAAACAGTAGACTATGTAGAAGATAACCCGGAAGAAGCAAATGCAAAGATAGCGGGGCTGCTTGATTTGGAAGCTGCCGTGGTGGAACGGGCGCTGAAGCGGTCGCAGTTAACCTTCCAGGTAGATAAGGCGGCGGCCATGGAGACTTTAAGCTGGGCCTGCGACTTGGGATATTTAGACGAATTGCCGGAAGAAGAAAAACTGTTTGACTTTCATTATATATCAAAAGAGTAAGGGGCTTGTATTGTGAAAAAATATAAATCCTATATTTTAGGCGGGAGCATGGTGCTGATTGTATTAGTGCTGTGGCAGACGGCATCTGACACAGGGCTTTTTGGAAAATACGAGATAAGCCGCGGAAAGCTCATGCTTCCCAGTCCTTTGTTTGTATTCCAAAGATTTTGGGAGCTTCTTTGGAATGGGTATTTGTTAAAGCATATATGGATTAGCTTTAAACGGGTTATGGTAGGATTTTTTGGGTCTGTGGTATTGGGGCTTCCTTTAGGAATTTTTATGGGAAGAAACAAAAATATAAAAATGTTCCTACAGCCATTGTTTAAAATATTGGCGCCTATTCCGGGAGTGGCTTGGGTTCCTCTGTCAATCTTATGGTTTGGCCTTGGGGACAGTGCGGCTGTTTTCATTATAGCGGTTAGTGCGATTACCCCCATCGTGATGAATACGATACAGGGGGTAGAGGCTATTGACGGAAATCTTGAGAGTGTCATGGTGATGTTGAAAGCATCCAAATGGCAGTCCATGAAGTTTTTGATTATTCCCAGTGTGATACCTTATGTGGTAACCGGATTTAAGCTGGGCTTGGGTTATGCCTGGAGAGTTGTAATTGCAGCTGAGATGGTAGGCGTACCCAATGGATTGGGGTATGTTTTGAATCTGGGAAGGAGTACCGCACAGACAGAGATTACATTTATTACGATTATTATTTTGTGTGTGATGCTGGTACTGATAGAGAAATGCCTGTTTGCACCTTTGGAGAAAATAACAGAGGCGTGGAAGATGGGGGAGGCCTGACTTTTCCCTTACAAATGTGGGGATATAGGGATAAAATGATAGGACAAGGTTATTACGTGAGGAAAATATAATTTAGGAGGTTTCTGAAATATGAGTGCATTTACCGGGGCAACTCTGCTCATTACAGGCGGTACCGGCTCTTTCGGCCATACCGTACTGAAGCATTTTCTGAACACAGATATTGGAGAAATACGAATTTTCTCCCGGGATGAAAAAAAACAGGATGATATGCGCCATGAACTTCAAGCTTCCCATCCGGAGCAGGCGTCTAAAGTAAAATTTTATATCGGAGATGTCCGTAATCCACAGTCTGTGCATGATGCCATGCCGGATGTGGATTATATTTTTCATGCAGCAGCCTTAAAGCAGGTTCCCTCTTGTGAATTCTTTCCTATGGAAGCTGTAAGGACTAACGTGGAGGGGACCAATAACGTACTTCATGCCGCTATGGAGGCCGGAGTGAAACGGGTGGTCTGTTTGTCTACGGATAAGGCTGCTTATCCCATCAATGCCATGGGTACCTCCAAAGCCATGATGGAGCATGTGGTACGGGCAAATGCCCGGGTGGCCGCAGAACGGGGGAATACAGTTATTTGCTGTACCAGGTATGGAAATGTAATGTGTTCCAGGGGATCGGTGATTCCCCTTTTTATTGAACAGATTCGGAACGGACAACCCATTACGGTAACCAACCCGGAAATGACCAGATTTCTGATGAGCCTGGATGAAGCTGTGGATTTGGTACAGTTTGCCTTTGAGCATGGAGGACCGGGGGATCTGTTTATTCAGAAAGCAGATGCTTCCACTATAGAAGTGTTGGCGGAAGCAGTGCAGAGACTCTTTGGAAATACCGGTATGTGTACCATTGGCACACGTCATGGCGAGAAGCTCTACGAGACGCTGATGACAAAAGAAGAGCGTCTGCGTTCGGAGGATATGGGAAAGTATTTCCGGGTATCGGCAGATAACCGGGATTTGAATTATGACAAATATTTTATCCATGGGCAGGTGGAGACAGAGGCAGATGAGGCTTATACCAGCCATAATACAAAGCTTTTGAATGTGGAGGAGACAGTGGAAAAGCTTTTGACCACAGACTATGTGAGAGAACAGGTAAAGGCGGTAGAGAAGTGAAAATATTAGTAACAGGTTCCGGGGGATTTGTAGGAAAGAATCTTGTGGAAAATTTAAAGAATATCCGTGACGGCAAGAACCGGACGCGTCCGGCTTTGAGTATTACGGAGATCTTTGAATATGATGTGAATACAGAAGAATCGGTATTAGAGGAAGCCTGTGAAAAATGTGATTTTGTATTTCATCTGGCAGGAGTGAACCGGCCGGCAGAAACAGAGGAGAAAGCCCGTTCAGAGGCATATAGGAAAGGAAACTATGGCTTTTCAGGGAAACTCCTGGATACTCTGAAAAAGTATAACAATTCCTGTCCGGTAATGATGTCAAGCTCTATTCAGGCCAGTCTTACAGGGCGGTTTGCCGGTTCAGAGTACGGGAGGAGTAAGCTGGACGGAGAGAAATTATTTTTTGATTATGGCCGGGATACCGGGGCAGAAGTGCTGGTGTATCGGTTTCCCAATCTGTTTGGAAAATGGTGCAGGCCCAATTACAATTCCGCCGTAGCTACGTTTTGCTATGGTGCAGCGAATAATGAGAGTTATACCATTCACGACCCGTCTACGGAGCTGGAGCTGCTCTACATTGACGATCTGATAGAGGAATTATTCGATGCTCTGGAGGGAAAGGCACATCATTGCGAGTATCAGGGGACAGAGGCAATCCCGGAAGCGTCTGGCCGTTATTGTTTTGCGCCTGTTACACATGTTGTCACTTTGGGGGAAATCGGGGAGCTTCTGGAGAAATTTAAAGCTATGCCAGATAAGCTGCTGATGGAAGAGATCCCGGAGAAATCCTTTGCAAAGAAGCTGTACAGTACGTACTTATCTTACCTGCCGTCCGGGTCCATTGCCTATGATCTGCACATGAATGTGGATCACCGGGGTATTTTTACGGAACTGATAAAAACGGAAAAGTGCGGGCAGGTGTCAGTGAATATTGCCCGGCCGGGGAATGTGAGGGGGGAGCACTGGCACAACAGCAAGTGGGAAATTTTTATCGTTGTTTCCGGGCATGGCCTAATCGAGGAGAGGAAGATAGGGAAAGATGAGAAGGGGAAGCCTTATCCGGTCCATTCTTTTGAGGTGAGCGGGGAGAAGCTTAAGGCGGTCCAGATGCTGCCCGGATATGCGCACCGGATTCAGAATCTTTCAGAGACAGAAAATCTTGTGACAGTGATGTGGGCAAATGAGGCTTTTGATGCGGAGCATCCGGATACATTTTTTGAGAGAGTTGAGTTAGGGGAAGAGATATGCGGGAGCGAAAGAAAAAGGTAATGCTGGTATTTGGTACCAGGCCGGAGGCAATCAAAATGTGCCCTTTGGTAAAGGAACTGCAGACGAGAGCGGGAGTTCAGGTTCTTGTATGTGTGACCGGGCAGCACCGGGAGATGTTGAACCAGGTTTTAAAAGTATTTGAGATAGTGCCGGATTTTGATCTGAGCATAATGAGAGGAAATCAGACCCTTTTTGATATTACAACACTGGTATTAGAAGGGATGAAAGAAATATTAGAAAAAACAAGGCCGGACTTGGTTCTTGTCCATGGAGATACAAGTACTACATTTGCTGCGGGGTTGGCAGCATTTTATTTAAATATTCCTGTGGGACATGTGGAAGCGGGTTTAAGAACCTATGATATTCATTCCCCTTATCCGGAGGAGTTTAACCGGCAGGCAGTGGGAGCACTTGCTGCTCTGAATTTTGCCCCGACCGAGAGGGCACGGGAGAATCTGCTCCGGGAGGGGAAGAAAGAGGAAACAGTCTTTGTCACAGGAAATACGGCCATTGATGCTTTAAAGACAACGGTTAGAGGGAGTTATACTCATAAGGAGCTGCAGTGGGCAGAGGGGAGCAGGCTTATCCTGATTACAGCTCACAGGAGAGAGAATTTAGGGGAGCCTATGCGGCATATGTTCCGGGCTATTCGTAGAGTGCTTCAAGAACATGGGGATGTTAAAGCTATCTATCCGATCCATTTAAATCCGGCGGTCCGGGAGATCGCAGGAGCAGTTTTCCAGGAAGAGGACAGGATTCATTTAATTGAGCCTTTAGATGTACTTGACTTTCATAATTTTATGAAAGCGAGTTATCTGATTCTTACAGATTCGGGAGGAATTCAGGAGGAGGCGCCAAGCCTTGGAAAGCCGGTTCTTGTGATGCGGGATACTACGGAGCGTCCGGAGGGGATTGAGGCAGGTACGCTGAAGCTGACAGGGACAGAGGAAGAACGGATCTACGAAGAGTTTTCCTTGCTGCTGCAGGATAAGGGGGAGTATGACAGGATGTCCCGGGCATCCAATCCGTACGGGGATGGGAACGCAAGCCGGCGGATTGCGGATGTGATAGAGAGGTATGAGAGATGAGTTTTAATTCCATTACCTTTGCAGTATTTCTTGTTGCCGTTTTTTTGATTTATTGGTCTGTGCCGCCAAAGCATCGATGGATTTTACTATTGGTTTCCAGCTATTATTTTTATATGAGTTGGAATACAATCTATATATTTTTGATTTTTTTTACGACTGTAATTTCTTATCTGTGCGGTCGCTTGCTAGCGGGCACACAATCAAAAAATAAGAAAAAAGCAATTTTGTTTTGTTCTGCATCAGTGAGCTTAGGGATACTATTCCTTTTTAAATACTTTAATTTTTTTGCAGATATTTTTTTCATGGGAGCACGGTTATTTTCCCTTCCCGTACATCCGGTTACGTTGAGTTTGTTATTGCCGGTTGGAATATCCTTTTATACGTTTCAGACATTAAGTTATGTGATTGATGTTTATTATGGAAAAGCGGAAGCAGAGAAACATTTTGGAAAGTATGCGGTGTTTATAGCCTTTTTTCCGCAGCTGGTTGCAGGCCCGATTGAGCGGACAGAAAATTTATTGCCACAGATAAAAGAAGAACATGTTTTTCGGTACGAAGATGCTGTTTATGGGCTGCGGCAGATGTTGTGGGGATTTTTTAAAAAGATAGTGATTGCTGACACTTTGTCTTATCATGTGGATTTCATATATGATACCCCCTTTTCTTATCGGGGGGGGGGTGTTTTTGATTGCAACATTTTTTTTCTCCATTCAAATTTATTGTGATTTTTCCGGGTATTCGGATATTGCCATTGGGACGGCAAGATTATTTGGGATTCGGTTAATGGAAAATTTCCGCAGTCCTTACCTTTCTAAGTCTGTCCATGAATTCTGGAGAAGATGGCATATTTCCCTATCTTCCTGGTTTCGTGATTACGTATATATTCCTCTAGGCGGAAACCGCAGAGGACATATAAGAAAGCAGTTAAACACATTATTAACCTTTTTGTTAAGCGGTTTATGGCATGGGGCAGATGTGACTTTTGTATTTTGGGGAGGAATACACGGTTTCGGACAAATAGCAGAAAACACATTTTTGAGGAAAAGAAGCAGAAGGTTCTCCTGGCTGTCCAGGCTGGCTGTTTTATTATTTGTAACCTTTGCATGGATTTTTTTCAGGGCAAATACACTGCAGGAAGCAAGCTATATAATCCGCATGATGTTTTGGGGAATATCGAACCCTGTCAGATATCTGTGGGATGGATTGACAGGAATTGGTATACGGCCTGGAATGAGAACAATCACATATCTAAAAATAGGAGTGCCGCTGCTGGCTTTGTTTATAGTTGACTGGATTAGCCGGGATAGGGATCTTTTTTCAGAAGTATCCAAATGTCCTAAGGCAGTGCGTCTGGGGATTTACTATTTGATGGGATTCGTATTGATTTTCTACTGTTTTCAAAATATTGGCGAGAACCAGTTTGTCTATTTCCAATTTTAGGGGGGACATATGAGAAAATTTTTATGCCGGCTGCTTACGTTTTTGATCCCATTTTATTTGGTAGGGATGATTGGTGCATGGTTCTATTATCTTGGGTATCAGATAGGTGAATTTAGGAATTTTGATCAAATGATAGAGGCCCAGAGGGAGGATCATTCCATATTGATCGGGATGGGGTATAATGAACAATCCCCTTATTATAAACTGGAAAATGCAAACTATTATCAGGCGGAGGTAATAGCTCTGGGAACATCAAGGGTGATGCAGTTTAAAAGTGAGTACTTTTCCCAAGGGTTTTACAACTGTGGCGGGGCGGTGGGAAGAAATTTTGATGAGTATTTAAACTTTATAAAAACCTTGGATTATACACCTCAAGTCATTATTCTTGGATTAGATCAGTGGATATTTAATGATGAATGGAATCAGCTTTATGTGGGATATACTCCGGTTCAGATGATAAACAGAAATAAGATATCTATGATGCGGGATATGATAAAAGATCTGTTCCGTCAATCATGGGATTTTGACCGGATTGAAAATTATCCTATGAATTATGGATTTAATGGACGTGTAAAAGACAGCGGCTATCAATGGGACGGTTCCTACTATAATGGAGCGGCCTGCCAGTATCCGGCAGAACAAGAGGATTATCTATTTCAAAATACCTTTACACGAATTGAAGAGGGTAACAGGAGATTTGAGTGGGGGGAGCATGTTGATAATGAGACATGCGAGTACCTAAGTGCTTTATTGGGGTACTGTAAAGAGAATCATATTGTGGTGTTTGGTTTTACACCGCCCTATGCCCCAAGTGTTTATAACAGAATGGTTCAGAGTGGCAATTATGGGTATTTGTCTGAAATAAGAGGTGAGTGTGAGGCGGTTTTTAAAGAGTATGGCTATGAGTATTTTGATTATACAAATGTTGCGGAGGAAGGCTTGGATGATACTTACTTTTTAGATGGCTTCCATGGGAGTGAGGTAGCATACGCATTAATTGTAAAAAATATGGTTGAGAGAGACAGCCGTATTGGAAGTTTTGTGGATATAGAAAAACTGGATCATTTACTGGAGAATTGTAAAAATCATATGATGCTGCAAGATTATATTCATAATTAAATATATAAAATTTGGAAGGGAATAACGAAAATGAAATTTCCAACTTGGAAAAACAACGGAAAACTAAAACTTCTGATTATCGCAGGCACACGCCCGGAAATTATTCGCCTATCCGAGACAATCAAAAAGTGCAGGCATTACTTTGATACCATTCTCTGCCATACCGGACAGAATTACGATTATACTTTGAACGGTATATTTTTCCGGGATTTGGGACTTGCGGATCCGGAAGTGTATCTGAACGCAGTGGGAGAAGATCTGGGCGCTACCATGGGGAATATTATTGCGGCATCCTATAAGCTGATGGCAGAGAGCCGGCCGGACGCCCTGCTGGTTCTGGGCGACACAAACTCCTGCCTGTCTGCCATTTCTGCGAAACGGCTGCATATTCCCATTTTCCATATGGAGGCAGGGAACCGCTGTAAAGACGAGTGCCTTCCGGAGGAAACCAACCGCAGGATTGTGGACATTATTTCGGATGTAAACATGGCTTATTCGGAACATGCCCGCCGGTATCTGGCGGAATGCGGCCTGCCCCGGGAGAGAACCTATGTGACGGGCTCTCCTATGGCGGAGGTCTTAACCGCAAATCTTCCGGATATTTTGAATTCCGATGTATACCAAAGGCTTGGCACAGAGATTGGGGTATGTATTAAACCAAAGAAATATATTTTGCTTTCTGCTCATCGGGAAGAAAATATCGATACGGAGAAGAATTTCCTATCTTTATTTTATGCCGTAAACGCGCTGGCAGCAAACTATGATATGCCTGTGCTGTACTCCTGTCATCCCAGGAGCCGGAAGCGCTTGGAGCAGATGAAGGAAGAGGGGAAATTTGTCTTGGATTCCCATGTGATTGCCCATGAGCCGTTGGGATTTCATGATTATAACTGTCTGCAGATGAATGCGTTCTGCGTGGTATCGGACAGCGGGACATTGCCGGAGGAGAGCAGTTTCTTTACATCTATAGGGAAGCCCTTTCCGGCAGTCTGTATCCGGACCAGTACGGAACGTCCGGAAGCGCTGGATAAAGGGTGCTTCATCCTTTCGGGAATTGGCACGGAAGGTCTGCTGCAGGCAGCGGAACTTGCAGTTCGTATGAATGAGGAGGGCTGTTGTGGGATTCCGGTGCCGGATTACATGGATTTAAATGTGAGCAGCAAAGTGGTCAGGATTATACAATCTTATACGGGAATTGTGGATCGGTTTGTTTGGAGGAAAGAGTGAGTGCATCAAGTTATGTACTCACTTTTTTTTTCGCTCTTTTGTAGAAAGGCTCACTTGACAGTAGTTTTTCCTTCTGCTAAAATGTTTAAAAAAATACAGGAAAGCAAAAAAATGAACACAAACCTAACTCGAATCGAAAAAGAGATAATCCTATATTTAACGGAACACGACTTTTCTTCCCAGCGGCATTTGGCAAAAGAAATTGAATGCTCCCTGGGAATGGTAAACCAAGCACTGAGAAGGCTGCAGCAGTTAGAATTTGTAGGGAATCATAATCAGCTTACTCAGAAAGCGCAGGAATTGGTGGCCCGGAATTCTCCTGGCTGCGCTATTATTTTGGCGGCAGGGCCGGGAATGAGAATGGCTCCTATTAATACGGAAGTTTCGAAAGGTATGCTGGAAATAAAAGGCGAAGTGCTGATTGAGCGGACAATCTGCCAGATTCAGGAAAAGGGAATCTATGATATAATCATTGTCGTTGGATTTATGAAAGAACAGTATGAATATCTGATTGATAAGTATCAGGTGAAACTGGTAGTAAATCCTTTCTATGCGAAGAAGAATAATTGGTATTCCCTTTATCTGGTCCGCAAGCATTTGAAAAATGCGTATATTGTTCCCTGTGATATCTGGTGTGAACACAATCTGTTCCGGACAAAAGAGCTATATTCCTGGTATTTGGTGCAGGGGAGAAAGGTAAAGGAAAGCAATATATCTTTAAGCAGCAGGGGACAGCTTTCTTTTGTAAAGGATCAGGAAGACGGCAATGCGCTGGTAGGAATTGCATATTTAACTGCCGAAATTGCTGAAATTGTGAACATGCGGCTGGAAGAGATGGCAAAAAGCAGGAGCTGTGATCATTGTTTTTGGGAAGAGGCCTTGAAAAACGGAAACCGGCTTCTTGTTTATGGAAAGGAGGACAAAGAGCAGTCTGCCAGAGAGATTAATACCTATGAAGATTTGCGGGAACTGGACTCCTCTGCAAAACATTTGAAATCGGAGATTGTGGATCTAATTGCACAGGTATTTCGCACCAATGCAGAGGAAATAAAAGATATTGAAGTGCTGAAAAAAGGCATGACGAACCGTTCTTTCCGGTTTGTTTATCAGAATAAGAAATATATTATGCGTATTCCGGGGGAGGGAACCGATTGCTTGATTAACCGTCAGCAGGAACATGAGGTGTATTTGGCCATAGAAAAAGAAAAGATATGTGATGAGATTATCTATTTAAATCCTGACAACGGATATAAGATTACAGGGTATCTGGAAGGGGTAAGAACCTGTGATCCCTGTCATACAGATGATGTGGTGCGGTGTATGCGGTTTTTGAGGAAATTTCATCAGAAAAATATTCAGGTAAACCATGCTTTTGATCTCTATGAAAAGATAGAATATTACGAAAGGCTGTGGGAAGGGCGTCCTTCTTGCTACCGGGACTATCCGGAAACGAAAGAAAATGTATTCTGGTTAAAGAGTTATATTGATTCTATAGAAAAAGAGAGGACTCTGACTCACATGGACGCAGTTCCGGATAATTTTCTTTTGAAAGAGAATGAGATCTATCTGATTGATTGGGAATATGCGGGGATGCAGGATCCCCATTTAGATATTGCCATGTTTGCTGCCTATGCCATGTATCAGCGGGAAGATGTGGATAAGCTGATTGACGCTTATTTTGAGCAGGCCTGTCCAAAGGATATCCGGATCAAAATTTACTGTTATCTGGCAACTGTGGGCCTGCTATGGAGTAACTGGTGTGAATATAAAAGCAAATTAGGTGTGGAATTTGGAGAGTATTCCCTGCGCCAATATAGATTTGCGAAAGATTACTACAAGATTGTGCAGGAAGAATTGAGAAAGGAACATTTGTAAAAAGGCGGATGAGACACATGGAAAACATAAAGCGGGCTATTTTTCTGGCGGCAGGGGAAGGAAGCCGTTTGAGGCCGGTGACTTTGGAGACACCGAAACCTCTTATTAAAGTACATGGAAAAAGAATGATAGACTATAGCTTGGAAATTCTTTATGAGTATGGGATAGATGAAATTTATCTTGTGGTGGGGTATAAAAAAGAGAAGTTTAGAGAGATATATGGGAATGATCCAAGGATTCATCTTATTGAAAATCCCGATTATCAAAAAGGAAATAATATTACGTCCTTGTATTGGGCAAGGAGCTATCTGCCGGGGGCCTTTGTCTTAGAGGCGGATCTGATTATAAAAGATGCTGCAATACTGAATCCGAAAACTGAAAAATCAGGATATTTGGCATCGTGGATGGACTATACAACGGAATGGGTGCTTACCATGGAGACAGGCCGGATTGTCAATTATGAGACGACTGCGGCAGGGCCGGGATACCGGCTTTGGGGTGTCTCCATGTGGAACCAG
The DNA here is from genome assembly GCA_910587955.1 of uncultured Lachnospiraceae bacterium. GTDB lineage: Bacteria > Bacillota > Clostridia > Lachnospirales > Lachnospiraceae > Laedolimicola. The sequence continues at coordinate 28,314 of CAJUNN010000001.1, forward strand.
AGAGACGGAGAGAGACTGGCAGATGATATCGCCTGTGAATATGAGGTAGGGAACCGGGGGATCTATTGGGATGAAGTGGCGCTGAACCGGTGCAGGGAAAAATATGATTTGGGGATCCGGGAGATTCCTTCCGCTGGAATTCTGGAGATAGATACTTTCCAGGAACTTGTGGAAGTGGATAGCAGTTACAAAATATACAAGGAAGAAAAGAGATGAAAGCTGTGCAGAACAATAAGAGTGAAAAAGATTTGAAGCAGATTGACTGGATGATTACACTGGTTCCTCTCGGAATTATCGTTCTATTGTGTATTTTGTTTTTTTTCATGCCGGAACAGTCAAATAAAGTATTGGGCCGGCTTCGGTTCTTTTTTGGAGACACCTTTGGTATCTACTATCTTGTGATTGGCTTGGGAGTATTTTTATTATCAATCTTTATTTCTGGATCTAAATATGGTAATATCATACTGGGCGGAGTAGGGGAGAAGCCCAGATATTCTTTTTTTGCATGGGGCTCCATGATGTTTACCTGCGGGTTGGCGGCAGATATCTTGTTTTATTCTTTTTCGGAATGGATCATGTATGCTTCGGATCCCCATATAGCCGAAATGGGAAGCATTCAGGACTGGGCCGGGGTTTACCCGATCTTTCATTGGAGCTTCATTCCGTGGGGATTTTATCTGGTGCTGGCGGCGGCTTTTGGCTTTATGCTCCATGTCCGCAAGAGAACCCGCCAGAAATATTCGGAAGCCTGCAGGCCGGTTCTGGGAAAGCATACAGACGGAATCCTGGGAAGAATCATTGATCTTTTGACCGTATTTGCCCTGCTGGCAGGGACGGCTACTACCTTCAGCGTGGCAACGCCGCTTATGGCCAGAATTATTGGAGAACTTTTCCAGATACAGATGAATCAGGCGGCGGTTACTATTGTGATTCTGGTTGTTACCTGCATAATCTACACATACTCCTTGCTCCATGGATTTAAAGGGATTGGCGTATTGGCAAAAGTGTGTATTTATTTGTTTTTTGGGCTGCTTGCTTATGTTCTTGTATTTGGAGGAGAGGCAAAATATATTATTGAGACAGGATTTTCTTCTCTTGGCAGGATGGTTCAGAACTTTTTTGAGCTGTCTACTTATACGGATCCGCAGAGGAATACATCCTTCCCCCAAAATTGGACCATTTACTATTGGGCATATTGGATGGTTTGGTGTGTGGCGGCACCGTTTTTTATTGGCAATATCTCACGGGGAAGAACCATACGGCAGGTTATACTAGGTGGGTATGGGTTTGGCGTAGGCTCTACTATTATCAGCTTTATAGTATTAGGGAATTATTCTTTGTGTCAGCAAATGGCAGGGAAAGCAGATTATCTGGCAAGCTATAAGGAAACTGGAAGCTTATATGAGGTGATCATTTCCATTTTACGGGGAATGCCCTGTGCGCCGCTGGTGCTGGCAGTAGTTTTGGTTACAATGGTCGCATTTTATGCAACCTCTTTTGATTCCATTGCTTTGACAGCATCCTGCTACAGCTATCACAAATTGGGGGAAAATGAAAATCCTCATAAGCTTATACAGCTGCTTTGGTGTATTTTGCTGATTTTGCTTCCTATGGCACTGGTTTTTGCCGAGAGCTCCATGAGTAATTTGCAGTCTGTCAGCATCATTGCTGCGTTTCCCTTTGGTGCTGTGATGATTTTGATTGTGGCAGGATTTTTAAAAGATGCGGGGAAATACTTGAAAGAAAATGAGAAAAAGGAGTAAGAAACATGCCGTTATTATACATTGATCCGGGAACCGGAAGTATGCTTTTCGCAATTTTGCTTGGAATCATTGGGACTCTAAGCTATCTGCTGAAAAAATGGATGGTAAAGCTGAGATTTGTATTGAGCGGTGGAAGAAAGATTGAGACCAATGCAAAGAAAATTCCCTTTGTTATCTTTTCCGACGATAAAAGATATTGGAATGTATTTGAGCCCATATGCAGGGAATTTGATAAGCGGGACATAAGTTTGGTATATATGACGGCTTCGCCGGATGATCCGGCATTGAACAATCCTTATAAGCATATAACGGGAGAGTTTATCGGGGAAGGCAATAAAGCTTTTGCCAAGATGAATTTTTTAAATGCGGCCATTGTGCTGTCTACGACGCCCGGGCTCGATGTTTACCAATGGAAACGGTCAAAAGACGTTCAGTATTATGTCCATATGCAGCATGCGGCTAATGATATCAGCGGTTACCGCATGTTTGGACTGGATTACTACGATGCGGTTATGGTATCAGGAGACTATCATATCACCGAATTGAGATATCTGGAAAATTTGCGCGGGCTTCCTGCGAAAGACATCCCTATGATAGGGATTCCCTATATGGATGAGATGGCTGTCCGGCTGCGTGAAAATCCTTCTGTTAAGAAGGAAGCCTTGGGGTGTACGGTGTTATTGGCTCCATCCTGGGGGAAAAGTGCGATTTTTCAGAAGTACGGCGGGAAGATTATTGAGGTACTTTTGAAAACGGGCTATCATATTATTGTCCGTCCCCATCCCCAGTCTTTTGCTTCTGAAAAAAATCTTATAAGCAGCATTATGGAAAAATATCCTGGATCTGAGAAGCTTGAATGGAACCGGGACAATGATAATTTTGAGGTGTTGAAACGGGCAGATATTTTAATTTCAGATTTTTCTGGCATTATTTTTGATTTTTCTTTGGTATATGATAAGCCGGTGATCTATGCGGATACGGAGTTCGACAACAGCCCCTATGACGCATGGTGGGTGGACATGCCTTACTGGACATTTACGGCCTTGGAACGGATTGGAGAAAAATTAACCATAGATAATTTTGGCAAGTTAAAAGAAATGATAGATGAATGCTTGAAGAACCCTAAGTATGCCCAGGGACGCCGGGAAGTCCGGGCAGAGACTTGGGAATACCAGGGGGAAGGAACGAAGCGGGCAGTTGATTATTTGGTGAAAAAGTATCAGGAGCTGCCCATGAAGGAGGACAAGTAAGATGTCTTTTTGGGAAATTTTGGATACTGCATTTCTGAAACCACTGCAGATATTGTTTGAAATGATTTATATTATGACAAACAAGGTGATTGGAAATCCTGGCGTGTCCATTGTGGTCTTAAGCCTGGCAATCAATTTTTTGGTTCTTCCTTTGTACAGACGGGCAGATGCCATGCAGGAAGAAGAACGAGATATGGAAGCCAAGCTTCACAGGGGAGTGGCACATATTAAGAAAACCTTCCGCGGTGATGAGCGGATGATGATGCTTCAGACCTACTATCGGCAGAATGGTTATAAGCCGGCCTATGTTCTGCGGAGCGCTATGCCCTTGTTTCTGCAGATTCCGTTTTTTATTGCCGCCTATCGTTTTTTGTCGGGGCTTTCCTTATTGGAAGGCGTTGCCTTCGGTCCCATAGCAGATCTTGGAAAGCCGGACGGAATGCTTTCCATTGCCGATGTGTCCGTGAATCTCCTCCCCATTGCCATGACTGTCATTAATTTGATTTCCTGTGGCATATTTACCAAGGGCAGTACTTTAAAGTCTAAGATACAGCTTTATGCTATGGCGCTGTTTTTCCTGGTTTTTCTATATTCATCCCCCAGCGGCCTGGTTTTTTACTGGACTTTGAATAATGTTTTTTCTTTAGCGAAAACGATTTTTTATAAACTGAAGAATCCCCGGAAAGTGTTTGGCGAGATTTTATCTATTGCGGGAGTGGGAATTCTCATTTACGCTCTCTTTTTCTATGGGAATCCTACTTTGAAAAGGAAATTGTTTTTTGCCGGATGCGGGGGATTGATGCAGATGCCGCTCCTGTACAGCCGTTTGAAAAATAAGATTCCACAAAGGCGTCAGGCAGGCGGAAAGCTTGCAAATAAGAAGGTTTTCTTTTCCGGAGGATTGTTTCTGGCTGTTTTGGCAGGCGTATTGATTCCGTCGGCTGTTCTAAAGGCCTCTCCCCAGGAGTTTGTGAATATTAACTACTTCTATCATCCCCTGTGGTTTATTGCCAGCTCCTTTTGCCTGGCTCTGGGAGCTTTTGTTATTTGGCTTGGCGTATTCTATTGGCTGGCAGGAACTTCCGCCCGCACATACTTTGACAGGGGCATCTGGATTTTTTCGGGCCTGGCGTTGATGAATTATATGTTTTTCGGGAAAAACCTTGGGCTTTTGACGCCTCTGCTGAAATATGAGCGGGGCATGCAGATTGCTGTTAAAGAACAGGTGTGGAATCTGGCAGCTGTGCTGGCTGTATCCGTTCTGCTTTATGTGATTTATAGATATTGGGAAAGATTTGTGCCGGAAGCATTGATGATTGCCGTTTTGGCATTTGGCCTGATGTCTGCATTTAATATGTTCGCCATTCACACTTCCATACAAAATGTAAAGGTTCAAATGGAAGCCGATAGGGAAACGCCTCATAGAAAAACGAGATTTACCTTGAGCAAAGAAGGTAAAAATGTCATTGTACTCATGCTGGACCGGGCTATGGGGGAATATGCTCCTTTCCTCTTCAACGAGAAGCCGGAATTAAAGGAACAGTTTTCAGGCTTTACGTGTTACTCCAATGTGATATCCTTTGGAGGACATACGAATTTTGCCCTGCCTGCCGTGCTGGGGGGATATGAATACACGCCTGTGGAATTAAACAAGAGAGATCAGGAGGCCCTGGTTTCTAAGCATAATGAAGCGTTGAAGGTAATGCCTGTATTGTTTGCCGAGAATGGCTATGCCGTGACAGTAAGCGATCCCTCCTATGCAAATTACCAGTGGATACCGGATACTTCTATCTATGATGAGTATCCGAAAATTCAAAGCTGCAATTTGAAGGGGGTGTTTATGGATGATTCCAGTGAATCTATAAGCGAAAACTGGATTTTGAGCAACAAAAGGAATTTTTTCTGTTACGGCATTTTGCAGACCGTTCCTCTGTGTATGCGGAATTTAGTGTACGGTTATGGAGATTATAACCAGGGAGGAGACAACACGCTTTATTCCGAGCAAAAGATCACCGGCCGATGCACGGCCGTGGGGCTATTTGACGGATTTACAGAACCTTACAATGTTTTGACGCACCTTCCGGATATTACAGGGATTGAGGACGGTGGGCAGAATACCTTCCTGCTTATGACAAATGATGCGGCCCATGATGTTATGATGCTGCAGGAGCCGGAGTATGTGCCGGCGCTGTATGTAGATAATACGGAATTTGAAGTCCAGAATCAGGATAGATTTACGCTGGATGGCAGAACCTTGAAGATGATAGGGGACGATGAAATGGCCCATTATCAGTCTAATATGGGAGTTATGCTTCAGCTGGGCAAGTGGTTTGATTTTATGCGGGAAAATGGGGTTTATGATAATACTAGGATTATCCTGGTATCGGATCACGGATATGAGCTGGAGAGCGAGGATGCTCTGATTCTGGAAGACGGTAAGGATGTGGCTGAGTTTTATCCGCTGCTGATGGTGAAGGACTTTGGGAGCGAGGGGTTTGAAACCTCTGAGGAATTTATGACTAACGGAGATGTTCCCACATTGGCAGTACAAAACCTGATTGACAATCCGGTAAATCCTTTTACAGGAAAATTGATAGATTCCGGTGAGAAAACAGCCCATGAGCAGTACATTATTTCCAGCGGGGCGTGGGATATCAGTATCAATAACGGAAATACCTTTTTACCTGCCAAGTGGTACTCGGTGCAGGATAGTATATGGGACAAAGATAATTGGAAAGTGGCGGCGGAAGAGGCTGTGCAGCCAATGGCGGAGTAGTGCCTTTAATGTTTGCTTGCTTTACATCTATTGCTGATTAGGTTATAGTAAAAAGTAGCAGGTTTTACTTTTTTAGAAAGGCGGATTTATAACTGTGAATAGGGATACAATAAGGATAGAAAGAGTGGCTTTTCATGCAATTCTATTATTTTTGTTTTGTTTTTTTGTGCAGTTATTGGGATTCCCGAATAAATTTGCGCTTTTGGGGAGTTTTTCCATTTGTGCAGGGCATGTGTATAAAGAAAAAAATATACAAGTGGGTTACAGAGAGTGCTTGCTGTTATTAGGGATGTTTTTTTATGCTTATATTTCAGGATGTGGACTGGGTGATATTATCCTCATTACAGGACTACCTTTTTTATTTATGCTGGCAGGAAAATACTTGGCAACGGATATGTCTTTAAAAGGAAAAAAAGAATATTATCTGCTTTTTCTTTTGGCTGTATTTGTTATCGGTTATTTAATCCATGGGGTTTTAAATAGTGTACTTTATTTTCGGGATGGGTTATTGTTCGGAAAACGTATGTGGGGAGATATATGGGGAGATCCATTGCTGGCAACGCATCAGAATATTTACATGCTTCCGGCGCTGTCTCTTATGTTTCCGGCGTTTGTGTATTTAAAAAAATATAAGGCAATATGTATCAGTTTGATTTTAATTGATTTGTTTTTTTTATACCAGTCTATTAGCAGTTTATCTAGAATTCCCATAATGATATGGGGGATTTTAATGATATGGGGAATTGTTCTTTTTATGTTATTGAATAGAAGGAACGGAAAAACCATACGGAATAAGAAAAAGGTTATAGTTGGAATAGGAATCGTACTTGCTATTGCTGTTTTGCTGGTAGGATTTAATATTAATACAATAAAGAACCTGCGCTTTATCCAGGTCCTGATGCACAAAGATGGCGGGATTATCCATAATATACGTTTTCAGGCCCAGGCAAATGTTATTCGACAGTTGTTTGTCTATCCTATGGGCGGCTGTCAGATGGATTTGTGTGGCCTGGAGCATGCGCACAATGTTTGGCTGGATATAGCAAATGCTGCCGGAGTCGTTCCCTTTTTTATTCTTCTCATGTATACAATAGTGTCTATGGTTGATATAGTCAGATTTTTGCGGAATACTCAGATAGGGCACGAATTGAAATATATTGTGAGCGGTCTCTATATTTCGTTGATATTATACTATATGGTAGAGCCGGCTTTGATGGCGAATATTAGGTTTTTTATTCCTTGGCCGTATTTAAATGGCATTATTAGAGGATGTAATATAGTTACTGAAAAGAATGCGAGATTAAAGTCTAGTTTAGAGGATTAGAAAATGCGAGAACAACTGTTGAAAATATTAGAAAAATCCCCAGCTATTTATAATGTTTTGCTAGTATTAAAGTATCGAAAAGATGTAGAGTTTATGACCTTAGTTAGGGGATTAAGGAAAAATTCGGAGCTTATTGAATTAAAAGAAAATGAGCAAGAAGGAGTTTTTGATGGAATATTGTGCGATATTGAAATAGGAACGCCTCAAGAGGGATTTTTTGCATTGGTACGTTGGACTTTGGATGCGCTTTATTTTTGTGATTGTTTTGGTCTGCGGCCATTTGTCAGGTTTTCCAGTAACACATTATATTGGGATCCGATGCTAGATCCGGATATTAATCCGTTTGAGTATTATTTTGAACAGCCAGCGGGTTTAGATAAAAGAGCGTTAGAAAAGACAAAATCTTATATAAAATATTCATTACGTAATAGGTTAAAGGCTGAAAAATTGAATGGAGGGGTTACGTATCAGGTATCGGAAGCCTATATAAATCAGATGGCGCAGATTATGAAAAAACACTTAAAATTTAATGAAAAAACACAAAAAATTATATCTGAGCAGCTGGAGGAAAGAGGTGTCCATCAAAATATATTAGGGGTTCATATTCGTGGAACGGATTATAAATCAAATTATAAAAATCATCCACAATACGTTCCTCCGGAAGTATATTATAAATATATAGATAAGGCTTTGGAGAAGTATAAATTTGAAAAAATATATATAGCTACAGATGATAGGGATATTTTGAACATGTTTTTAGAACGGTATGGGCAGGACAGAGTGATATTTTCAAAGAATACATTTCGGAGTGTCGGGGTGCAAGGAGCCCATACAGCACAAAATGCCCAAAGGCAATACCATAGGTATTTGCTGGGAATGGAAGTTATCTGTGATATGTGTGCACTTTCATCATGTGGAGGACTGGTAAGCAGTTTGTCTCAGGTAAGTCTGATCAGCAGAATATATAAAAAAAGTAGAAATGAAAGTTATTTATTTGATAAAAGAATTGATACAGGAATAAATAGGAAGGGAAAAATATTTAAAGAAGTTAAAACTATCGTATGAAATGTGAAGAGAGGAACATGGTGTGAACAGGAAAGTTATAGTATTAAAAAATAGCTTAATAGGCTTAATAAGCCAAGTGGTCACATTTGTTTTTGCGTTTATTACCAGAAGTTTATTTATACAGTATATAGGAATAGAATTGCTGGGCATAAATGGGACGTTTGCTTCGGCGTTAAATGCCTTATCTATAAGTGAGTTTGGGTTTCAAACGGCAATTGTATATAGCCTTTACCAGCCAATTTATAAAAGAGATTTTAAGAAGGTTAATGATATTCTTAATATATTAAAAGTAGTTTACCGCTGTATAGGTGCTGTGATTGCTATAGGCTCTCTTTTATTACTTCCTTTTCTGAAGTATATGTTGGTTGGCATTGATTTGCCTGTGGGAAATATCTATTTGTATTTCCTTTTACAGGCGAGTGCTTCTGTAGGTACGTATTTATTTGCGTATAAGCGGACGCTGCTCTATGCAAATCAGAAAGAATACTTTTCTAAAATTATAGATGTATTTGTAATCTGTTTGTTTAATGTTGCCCAGTGTATTACAATTTATAAATTTAAAAGTTATGAGCTTTATTTATTGCTAAAATTCGGACAAGCATTTGCATCTAATGTAATCATACATGTTTTTTGTACAAAGTTTTATCCATACTTACATAAAGATCAAATAGATAAGAAGATATTATTTGAAATCATTAAAAATGTAAAAAATATATTTTTGGGAAGAGTAGCCGGGTTTATATATAGTTCTACAGATAATATTATTATTTCAATGTTTATTAATACAGTCAGTGTAGGATACTATGGAAACTATACAATCATAGTACTCAATATGAAAAATTTGGTGAATGGGCTGCTGGCTCCCATAACGCCTATAGTTGGAAATTATTTTGTAGAAGAGAATAGTAATGTTAAAAGAGAAGATATATTGTTGTTATATACACATATACGTTTTTGGATTGCACTAATAATTATATGTCCTTTATTAGTTTTGATTGATGATTTTATTGTGATATGGTTAGGAGAAAAATATCTGCTTTCAACGTTATTGGCCATGTTGTTAGCAACTGATTTTTATATTCATATTGTTCATAGCGCTTTGCTGGACTATATTAATGGTATGGGCTTGTTTGGATTTGAAAAATATATTGAGATGCAAGGGGCATTTAGCAATATTGTTTTTTCGATTATATTTGCTAAATTTATTGGTATAGAAGGTGTGCTGGTAGGAACTGTAATAAGCCAATGTTTATTTTGGTTAGGCCGCAGTATCGTTGTTTACTATAAGGGAATACAGTTAGGTAAAAAACATTTCGGCTTATATTGGCTGCGCAATGTTTATTACAGTATAGTCTTTGTGGTTTGTGTAAGTGTATGTAGTATGTTATACTCCTGTGTAAATGGCGTTCCGTCTGTTAAAAAGTTTATTTTCGGAGGGCTTCTGTGTGTAGGCTGTAGTATAATATTAGGTATATGTATGCTTTTTAAATTCAAGGAACAGCAAAAACTGTACAGCCTGATAAAGAATTTAATTAAAAAATGAAAATATAAATACCAAAATCAAGGACGATGAAGAAATGTTAAAGAATTTTTACCGAAAATTATGCAAAGAAAATGGGTGCCCTTTTATCATGCTGCTATTTTTGCTGTTAATAGTGGCTATGATTTCCTTAAAAGCAAATTACCAGATGGATGAAACCTGCAGCTACACGTTTGCGAATAATGTTGGGAGCGGTACGGTTCTTTTTGAAGATGGAGTCAGGTACGAACCTTCTTCTGCGGTATTTATGAAAGCTTTTGCAGTAGACAACGAAGAGCGTTTTAATTATGCGAATGTTTGGCTGAATCAGGCAAGAGATGTTCATCCGCCGTTTTATCATGCTTTACTCCATACGATATGTTCATTTTTCCCTGGGACGGTATCTTTTTGGTATGCAGGTGTTATAAATATTATATTTTCCTTAGCAACTCTTTTGGTCGTATACAAATTGTTTGAGCTTCTTCTGGAAAATCATCTGCTCTGCAATCTCTTTTCACTTGCGTATGTGCTTGTATCAGGGATTTTGATTCCGACTGCCTTTTTAAGGATGTATGTAATGGCAATGTTTTGGGTTACGTTGCTTTCCTATTTATTTGTAAAAGAAACAGGAAAGGCTCATAGCGGCTGGAGATTTTATGTGTCGATTTCCATGGTCACGATTGCAGGTGCATTGACACACTATTATTGTATCGTATTCGCAGTTGGGATTTCCTGTGTTTATGGATGTTATTTATTGGGATATAAACGCTGGAAAGATGTGTTCGTATTTTGCGGAACGATGCTTTTAGTTAGCGGGGGTGGTGCATACCTTATTTTTCCCTCTATGATAGAACGCTTGTTTTTTGGAGGAAGAGGCAGCGAGGCACTTCACAATTTTTCTAATCTTTTCGATTATAGTGAACGACTGAAGATATTTTTTGCATACGTGAATGATCAATTATTTGGAGGGATGATTGGATATATTTTCCTGGGTTTTATACTGGGAGGTTTATTGTTGGTTATTAAAAACATAAAAATTAGTAAAAAGAAAATCTGTAAGAATGTTTTTATGAAATATTTGGTTCTTGTGATTCCAACTATTTTATGTTTTTTAATTATTTCAAAGATAGCAGCTTATGCAATAGAGAGGTATATTTATCCTATTTATGCTGTGACGTTTGTTTGGGTCCTATGTGTTCTATTTGAAGTCTTTGATAGAGTATTTGTTGAAAAAATTTTGAGCAAAAAGTGTTCGGGTTTGATTATATGTCTAGTACTGTTTATGGTTGTGATTGGAAGTTGGAAAAGCCGTGGCTGGGTTTATCTGGAAAGACAGTCTTATAGCTTGTTTGAAAAAGCTTCCAGTTATTCAGGGTTAGATTGCCTTTGCATTTATAATAGAGCATATGAGGTACAACCTAGCTTTTTAGAAGCTTCCCGCTACAAAAGCATAACATTTATCCAAAAAGATAAGATGGAAACACTCTCTGATTTAGATATCTTATCTCAAAATGAAATTATTTTATTGGTTGTGGAAGAATTTAATGACAATAAAGAAGATTATGTAAAAAAAATTATAGAGAAAAACAGTACATTAAGTAAATATGAAGTAGTAGGCACTTATGGCTATGGTACAAGTTATTATCTGTATTAGCATATGGGAAAAATGAGACTTACTTTTTAGCAGAGAGAGGAAGGGCTTATGAAGATTGCCGTAGCAGGCATGGGCTATGTCGGATTGTCAAATGCGATTTTGCTTGCCCAGCATAATGAGGTTTACGTTGTAGATATTTTGCCTGAAAAAATCAGGTTGTTGAATGACAGAAGATCACCGATCGTAGATACAGAGATTGAAAAATATTTAAAAGAGAAAAAACTTCAGCTTTTTGCGATGACAGATGCAAAAGCCGCTTATGCAGTTGCTGATTTTGTGATTATTGCAACGCCAACCAATTATGATGCTGGGAAAAATTTTTTTGATACATCTTCTGTGGAGCGTGTAATAGAACTTGTTTTACAAGTAAATCAAGATGCAATTATTGTGATTAAGTCTACGGTTCCAGTGGGATATACAAGTTTGATTGGAGAAAAATATCACACAAAGAATATTTTATTTTCCCCGGAATTTTTGAGGGAGGGGAGAGCGCTTTATGATAACCTGTATCCCTCTAGAATTATTGTTGGAACTGACTTGCGAAATAGAGAATTGGTAGATAAGGCCCATCAATTTGCAGCGCTTTTGGAGCATGGCGCTAAGAAAGAAAATATTGATATTTTAATTACTGGTTTTACAGAAGCGGAAGCGGTAAAACTTTTTGCAAATACATTTTTAGCTTTGAGAGTTGCCTTTTTTAATGAACTGGATACTTATGCGGAGATGCGGGGATTGAATACGAAACAGATTATCCAGGGAGTGTGTTTAGATCCGAGGATTGGGGATTATTACAATAATCCTTCTTTCGGATACGGCGGATATTGTCTTCCGAAAGATACGAAGCAGCTGCTTGCAAATTATGCGGATGTTCCCGAGAGACTGATAGAGGCGATAGTGGAGGCAAATAGAACCAGGAAAGATTTTATTGCAGATCGAGTGCTTCAGAAAGCCGGTTATTATGGTTATGGAGCAGATAATGAATATAGTGAGAATATGGAGAAAACGGTAACGGTAGGCGTATACCGGCTGACTATGAAAGCGGACAGTGATAATTTCCGCCAGAGCAGCATTCAAGGTGTTATGAAACGGATTAAGGCAAAAGGGGCTGTAGTAATTATTTATGAACCGACATTAGAGCAGGGAAGCACTTTTTTGGGAAGTAAAGTAGTCAATGATTTAGAGGAGTTTAAAACAATCAGTGATGCAATTATTGCTAATAGATATGATAACTGTTTATCGGATGTGAAGGAGAAGGTATACACCAGAGATATTTTTATGCGGGATTGAAAGAGAATGCGTAAATGATTTGAAAGGAAAAGGGTTGTGGGAAAAACAATAGATTTTGATGAAGCCAGGAGGCTGGAACTGAATCTCCTTGTAAAATTTGCAGAATTTTGTGAGAAAGAAAATCTGCGGTATTATCTGGCATATGGAACCTTGATAGGCGCTGTCAGGCACAAGGGCTTTATACCGTGGGATAATGATATAGATGTTGTAATGCCCAGGCCCGATTACAGCAGATTTTTGAAGAAGGTTCAGGAATGCCCCATAGATGATTACATTGAGGCTTTGGATTATCATAAGGTGCGTACATTTCCCTTTATTAAGCTCATAGATAATCGGACAAGAATGAAAGAGCATTTTCTTGTTACAGAGGAGAACTTGGGGATTTATATTGATATCTTTCCGTTGGATGGTTTACCAAATGAAAGGAAAATACGGCGCAAGTTATTTAGAAAGGCGGCTTTTTTAATGAAATTATATGCGTTTGCCAACTATCGGTTTAATACGGGGGCAAATGCAAGGAAAAAGTTGATAAAGAATCTTCTCTATCCATTTTCCAGACTGGTGCCCAGTTATAAGATTTGTGAGAAATTGGATGATTTGTGTAAAGCTTATGATTATGATAATTCGAGTACGGTTGCTGAGATTATTTGGGGCTTTGGTGAAAGAGAGACTATATCGAAAGAGTGTTTTCAAAGTGCCTATGGTGAATTTGAGGGATACGCTTTTTGTATCCCTCAAGGGTTTGATCAGTTTCTGAAACAGTGCTATGGGGAATATATGGAACTTCCTCCGGAAGAGGAACGTATGACCCATCGTTTTGAGGCGGAATGGAAGGATGAGTAGAGACGGAGTGATAAAACAGAAGATTCCAATATGCGAAATTCTGGGCGTTCGGATCGCGGCAATTCATATGGAAAAGGCCCTTACCTATATTCAAAATAATCTGAAGACTTTGAGTGGGCGGTATATCTGCATTTCGAATGTCCATACTACAGTGATGAGTTATGAGGATGCGGAGTATTGCAGAATTCAGAATGAAGCGGCTCTGGCGCTTCCGGACGGAAAGCCTCTTTCTGTTATTTGTAGAAAACGGGGATTTTTGAATGCGGATCGGGTGACAGGGCCGGATTTGATGGGGGAAATTTTCTGTTGCTCATCAGAAAGGGGATATACACACTATTTTTATGGCAGTACTCCGGAGACGTTGAAATTGCTGCGGGAAAGGCTGGTGTCGGAATACGGGCTTTCCATAGCAGGCATGTATTCGCCGCCTTTCCGGGAGTTGACAGAGGAAGAAGATAAGGCGGTAATTGAAGAAATAAACAAGGTAGGAGCGGATTTTGTATGGGTGTCTTTGGGAGCGCCCAAGCAGGAGCGTTGGATGCACGCACATCAGGGGAAAGTCCGGGGGTTGATGATTGGGATTGGCGCAGGCGCGGATTATTTTGCCGGTAATATTAAACGTGCGCCGATGTGGATGCAGAAATGCAGTCTGGAATGGTTATATCGGCTTTTTCAGGAGCCAAGACGGCTTTTTAAAAGATATTTTGTGACTAACACAAAATTTCTATGGCTGATGGCCAGAGGAAAGTAGAGAGGCGGATATGATAAAGGTAAGTGTTGTAGTGCCTGTATACAATGTAGAAAAATATTTGGAGAGATGCCTGGAGACGCTGGTCAACCAGACCTTGGAAGAGCTTGAAATTATTATAGTGAATGACGGAAGCACAGATGACTCTCTCAAAATTATTGAAAAGTATGTATTGGAATATCCAGGTAAGATCCATGCTTTTTGTAAAGAAAACGGCGGCTTATCGGATGCCCGTAATTATGGGATGCGTTTTTGCAAAGGGGAGTATGTCGGGTTTATTGATGCGGATGATTATGTAGAAAAAGAGATGTTTGAAGAGCTTTATAAAAAAGCCAAGGATGAAAAGTGTGATGTTGTCATCTGTGATTATATAAAGGAATATATTTCCGCACAAGAGGTGGTTAAAGCATGCCAATATTCTTCTCCTAAAAGTATGTTTATAGGAGGACTGGCAGCTGCATGGAATAAAATTTACAGACGTGAATTGGTAGAAAAAGCAGGATTGCAATTTCCCAAAGGACTTATTTATGAAGACACAGAGTTTTTTTGCTGCCTTATTCCACATATAAGAAGATGTGGATATGTAGGGATGCCGTTTGTACATTATGTACAGAGGAGAGATTCTATTGCAAACAGTCAGGGGGATAAGATTGCAATGATCTTTTCTGTTTTTGACAATATTATTTCTTATTATAAAAGAAAGGAATGGTATAAGGAATATTCCCAGGAAATAGAATATTTTTCCGTACGGGTTTTGTTTGGGAGTTCTATGGAGCGTATATGTCGATGCAAAGATGCCGGCTTGAGAAAGAAATTGCTTTATCAAACGTGGGATTATAGCCAAGAGCGTTTCCCCGGATGGAAAAGAAACGGTTATTTAAGAGATTTGTCAGATACACGTAATTTATATATGAAAGTGATAAATAGATATAATATTGTTCTTTTGGGAACGGTTTTGCGCAGATACTTTATATTAAAAGAAAAAAAGTTATTTAGATAAAAATTTGAGGAGAAAGCTGTTTTATGAAAATACTATTTGTGGATGATATGCTGTGGGGCCATCACATACCATATTTGAAGGCATTAGCAGACAGCCATTTTTATGAGAGTGTTGTTTTGATTCCGGAAAAGGTTCCGGGGCTGGCGGCTGAACAGATTGTTTGTGAAAAATTGTCATTTGATACGAAAAAAATCTCAGATTATATGGAATGTATAAATTTCATTGAGAATCAGGCACAAAAAAAGAAAGCAGATATTATTCATTTTTTAAATGGAGATAAGATTATGCGCTATTTTGGGCTTGGAATGGGGCGCTTGTCGCGAAATTGGAGCGTAGTAATTACTTTCCACCATTTTTTTTCAGGATTCTTAAGAAAGATAAGCTATCAGATGATGTCTGTACACAGAATGGTGGTAGTTCACACAGATTGCTTTTATATAAAAATGAAGCATTACCATATTGGCGGTGTAAGTCAAATTGAGTATCCGGGTTTTTTGCAGAAGAAAAAGCCAAATATGAAACATTCAGAAATCCCAATGATTGGAATGTATGGAGCCACTCGTTATGAAAAAGGAGTGGATATTTTGCTGGAAGCGTTAAAAAAAGTAAAGGCACCTTTTCGGTTGAGGATTGCGGGAATGGAGGGAGATTTTCTCCAGCCGGAAATTGAAAAAATGTGTGCGTCTTATAAGGATAAGGTTTTTCTTGATATGCGTTTTCTCACGGAAGAAGAACTTGAGGATTACTGGAATCATACGGATTTGGTAGTGCTTCCGTATCGAATCAATTTTGATGGAGCAAGCGGCCAACTGACAGAAGGGGTGAGCCGTGGACTGCCGATTATAGGACCATCTCACGGGAGTTTAGGTGATATGATTCAAAGAAATCATTTAGGCAGGGTCTTTCAAACAGAGAATGTAGATGATTTGGCTAAGGTAATTGAAGAGGTGCTGAAAAGTGGTTTTTCTTACGACGACGTGGCAAAAGAATATCAAAAGCGCATAGGTCCGGAGAGGTTTTGCGAAAAATACTATGATTTGTATAGAAAGGTTAACGTAGGGAATACAAAGTTGACATAAAAGGAGGACAATGTTATAATGTTCATGATAGGAAATATAGCGATAAAAGTGAACGATAAATTACAGAAATACCAAAGTTCTAAATTAGCTCTGCGGCATATTGTAATTTAAGGAAGTATCTTGTGTGACGGAAGGAGAATATATGAAGATGCAATCAATACGTAAAGATTTGGAGAGCAATGTGATGGACGAAAAGGATTTTTTGTGGGATGAAAAATGTATAGAACATTTATTCGGGGGGAGAAAAAATGTTTGCACGAAAGAGAAAAGAACAGGAGAACACAGGAAATGAGGCACCACGCTGGTTAGAGTTGGAAGAAAGATTTAAAAAGGATAAAATCAAAAGATATTTTTTGATTTTTGTAGTTGGAACAATATATACCGCCTTAAAGTTTTTGTGTTATTCGAATTTTATAGAAGAACATCTAAAGGTGGTATTTACTGTAGGCAGTGATGCACTTTTGGCAGTAGCTACGGCATTTCTAGCTGAGCTGTTAGTGAATACAAATTATAATCAGCAATTTAAACATAGCTTATATGAGATTATTACGGATCCTAATTTGATGGGAAAGTTTGTTGATCGGGAACGTAAAGAAGAAATTATGTATGTTGCAATGGAAGCGAATCTCGGAGCGCATGTAACCAATGCGCTCTATAATAATATATTTAATAATAATTTACATGTATATAATAAAATTTTAAGGGAAGATTTTCATTTTAATATTCACTTGGAAAATAGTGACCGGGAAGATTTTTATTTCGCAGATATGCAGATTGTTTTTCGGATTCCCCCTCATGAGGATGACTTTGATTTACAGGTTTGGGCCTGCGAGGAACATAAACAAATGCAGGAAAAGATGAGGGGAGTAAAGAAAGAATATAGGCAAATGGTATTTCCTTTGGTTTTAGCTGATAAAATAGGTGAGATTAAAGAAGAGCCATTTCATGTGAAAATTATTATAAATGAGAAAGAAGAAGAACTCGAGGGTGGAAATGAGAAGAAAGTTACTATAAAAAAGAGTGAATTATCTTCCTATGTGAGAATAAATATCCAAACTTTTTTGAATAAAAAAGAAAATTTCTTTCAAGAGGATATTTTTTGCATTCATAAAGGTTATACACTGACGCTCTCCTATGAATCTGGATTATTTAAAAGATGTCAATGTTATCATTCCTGTAAATCCAAAGATCTGGTAATGATTCAAACAAATAATATGATTACTATTCATATGGATGGAATTTTGCTGCCGGAAAATAATTTTGTATTTATATGGGAGAAGGATGAAAAGAATGTGGCATTATCAAATGACGGACACTGATTGCGGCTTGTGTGCTCTTAGCAACGGATTGATGTTTAGAGGAATGGAGTTTGACTATTCTACGGCAGCCAAAATGCTCCAAAGCAGAGGACTTCAATTATGGGAATATAGCGGCTATTTTTTTTATTTGCCATTGTTATTGGCGGATTATGGATTAAAATCTACAGTATATCTTCCTAATAATGAGGAGGAACTTTTTTCTTTTTGTGACAAGGGCAGCGTTGACGAAAAGAAATTAAAAGGTTTAATAGAAAAATCTTATTATAATAAATATGCCATGTATTTTTATTATGAATCATTTTGCCAGATGCAAGAGGAAAAGAAGAAAATTAATATTGTCTATGCTGCGATGGATGTGTTGGAAGAAATGAAAAATGGAAAAGTTGTGTTGGTAAATATTACATTGGAAGAATATTACAATAAGCTAATAGAGGATTCATCTAAGCATGTCATTACGCTGATTCCGCAAGGCGAGACGTACCTAGCCGTTGATCCCTATGAAAAATTGGGATACCGGGAATTTGAAAATTGGGAAGAATGTCTGCAAATTGCCCCAAAGTATGATTGGAGCAATTTCCATGGTTTTGCGGTTGCTTTTTAGCGCTCACCGCGCCCCCTTCTTCATTACCACCACCCATACCGTCATCAGCAAAATCCGGATATCCGAAGTCAGCGACCAGTTGTCAATATATTCCAGATCCAGCTTTACAACCTCTTTAAAATCGGTAATATTACTCCGCCCGCTGACCTGCCAGAGCCCTGTAAGCCCGGGCTTGATGCTGAGACGCCTCCGGTAGCAGAGGTCGTACTGGTTAAATTCATCCACGGTAGGAGGCCTGGTTCCCACCAGGCTCATATTTCCGATAAGAATATTGTAGAATTGGGGCAGCTCGTCCAGACTGGTCCTGCGCAGGAAGGCCCCGACTTTGGTGATCCTGGGATCGTGTTCTACCTTAAACATAGGTCCGTCCATTTCATTTTGCGCCATCAATTCCTGTTTTTTTGCTTCGGCGTCCATATACATGGAGCGGAACTTATAGAGTTTAAAGTAACGGCCGTTTTTCCCCACCCGGGTCTGGGCAAAGAGAACGGGACCCTTGGAGTTCAGTTTAATAGCCAGGGCAATAAAAGGGGTGAGGATCAGAGTAATGGAAAGTCCCAGGACTGCTCCGCATATATCCATAATCCGCTTTACGAACAGCCGGCGGTAGTCAAAGGTTCTTGCTTCATAGGAGAGCACGGTGAAGCCGGCAAAGGTTTCCGTTGTCTTGTGTGCCATAACATGATTGAAATAATCAATGTTTACATGGACTGTAATGCCCATGCTTTCAAATTTGATAATCAGATCTTCGATTCTTTCTTTGGAGTAATCCGGAAGATGGATAAATACTTCATCTACTACTTTTGTCTTGAACTGTTCAAATAAATCTTCCCCATTTGCGATTACCGGAATATTTAAAATATTACTGCCCATATGATTTTCATCCATAAGTGCAATTCCCGTAACTTCGAAGCTCCATTCGGAGGAAGAGGCGATGGATTTTAAAATCATCTCGGCATAAGGCGAGGTGGTGATAACAAACATTTTGCTGCTGCTGGAGCTTGTGCGGTAAATATTGGTAAAGTATTTTTTTAGAAGCAGATGTCCAAGGTAAGTGAGTATTATATTATAGAAGAAAAAATACACAAATACCAGACGGGAGAAGTCAATAGCCATTTTGCTCACATAGAGAAAAAAGCCCAGAAAGATAATCAGGACCAGATTGTATTTAAAGACGGCCACCAGTTCAATGTAATATCCCCGTTTGAAAATATTGATATTCCAGTCAAAGAGATAGTAGGAGAGAAGGTGGAAAAACAGGATGCAGGCTATGGTTGTAATGTAAGTTTTGGAAAATGCCAGGTAGCTTGCCTCAATACCCCGTGTAAGGACTCCCAGAAAAAAGGACGCAATGATACAAAGGCATTCCAATGCAAGAATGGTATAGTTTTCAATCAATCGCTGTTTTTGGCTGATGTTTGACATACAAATACCTCTGTCTGCCGGGATTTTGGGAAATCATGTATCCTATAGTGTATCATAAAAGATTTATGATAGCTTGTCAAATAGTAAGTATCTGTTATATAATAAAAGGCAGAACCAAGGAGAACTGCAGAATGAAAACGTTGTTTCTGAAATTGTTTATTATTATAAGCCTGTTTTTTCCTGCTTTTTACAGTGCCTTTAGCGAAGAATATAAGATGGAGTACTATGCGGTATTTGCCGTTGCCTATGGGGCGGCGTTTTTTTTCATACTGTTTCAGCTGTTTGAGGGAAAGCGTGAGAAGGGACAAAAGCTTTTGGCAGGCTGCGCAGGTGTGTTGCTGCTGTATAATCTCTTTTCTTTCTATATGAATGTCCGGTATCTGCATTGGTATGGGGATCAGATTAACTATACCCTGGCGTTTCTTTTCTTTTTGTGTCTATGCTGGCATCGGGACAGTCTGGGGGAGAAAGGTGACGATCTGGTCCGTTTCTTCCTTTGCTGCGCGGTAGTGTCCAATCTTCTCAGTATTGTATATTTTCTTATGGGATATACCAGCCTGGTTATCTGCAATAACCATGTTTACCTGTCGCGTCTGCCGGAGGATTACTATGAATACCGGTTTTACTGGATCTACAGTCATAAGAGTACCTACGCCTTGATGCTGGTTGCCTTTATGGCTGTCTGCATCCGGTTTCGGAAATTATTTCGGAGCCGTCCGGTCTGGCTTTGCAGTATGGCGGTCTTTTTGATTGACCTTTTTCTCACTCATTCCTGGACGGGTTTTGGGGCTGCCGGTCTGTTGTTTGCGGGGGCTTGCCTGGATGAAATCGATTGGGGCAGGTTTCGATGGAAAGGCCGGTATTTTCTGTGGGCGGTTCCCGTGGCTGCGGCGGGAGGAATCGCAGGGAAAATCCTGCTTGGAGAACGGGATTTGCTTTCTCTGGGAGGACGTCTGGAAATTTGGCGGGGAGCGCTTCGCACCATTGCGGAAAATCCCCGGGGCTGGGGGCTTAAATTTACAGAAGTGCTTTTCCAGGTACATCCCGGCTGGGATACGAATAACGCCCATAATGTATTTTTGAACGCCATACTCCGGGATTCCATTCCGGTGGGGGTGTGCTTTACACTGTTGTTTTTGCTGATTGCAGTTTACTCTTTGAGAAAGAGCAGAAGTTTTCTAGGAGCAGGCCTGTGGCTGGCCTTTTTTCTGCTTTTGAATATGGACTATGCTATGCTGAATTATGAGGCAGGGATTCTGCTGTTTGTGGTGTATCTGGTGTGCGTGTATCCTTATGGGGAAAGGAGACGAAAGCATGGAGAAGCAGAAGAGACTGCAGCTTGACTCTTGGCTGTTAAGGGCTTTTTTTGTCTTATCGCTGTTGTTCCCGATTTTTTACAGTCCATATACCGATGTATATCAGAGCGCTTATTACGGCGGATTCTCCTGGGCGTATTTTTTCCTGGCCTGCTATCTGGGTGTGCGGTTATGGAAAGGGCTGCGGGAAGGCAGAAGGTTTTCAGTCAAAGGAAAGCTGTATCTGGGTATGCTCCTGGTTTATAACGTATTTTCTTTCTATTTTAATTATAAATATCTACACTGGTATTGGGAACAGATCAATAATACGGTGGCGTTTCTGACATTTGGCGTATTAGTATTTTGCAGGACCGGGTCAGAGCCGGAGAGACAAGATAACGTCCGCGTTTTGATTCATTGTATTGTGTTTTCTAATCTGGCAAGTATTGTATGTTATTTCCTGGGTTATACGAAAATTATGATTTGTAATCACCAATTTGTTGTTTACGGACTCCCGGGAGATTTTTATGAAACGCGCCATTATTGGCTCTATAGCCATAAAAGCGAGTATGCGTTGATGCTGGTGGCTTTTATCGCTTTGTTTGTGGCTTATCGAGAGAAATTTCGAAATTGGTTTACATATTTATGCAGCGTAACGCTGCTCTTGTTCTGCTTATATTTGTCGCATTCCTGGACAGGTATTATCTGTGTGGCTTTGATTTTTGCAGGGGAATTGCTCGATAGAGCAGATTGGAAAAAATTCCGCTGGAAGAAGCGTTATCTCCTTGTGAGCGGAGGTGCGGTTTTAGCGGCAGCAGGAGTAGCCAGCCGTATCTTAGCAGAACGCAATGTGTTTTCCCTTGGAGGAAGACCGCAGATCTGGGCGGCTGCCTGGAGGACCATTCAGAAATATCCGGAAGGCTGGGGAATGCGTTTCGGAGAATCTGCCATGGAAGTGGCAGAGGGCTGGCTGGTAAATAATGCCCACAATGTGTTCTTAAATGCAGTGCTGCGGTTTTCCATTCTCTCAGGAATCTGTTTTACTGTATTGTTTTTGGGGATTGTAATTTTTACAGTGGTGAAAAGCAGAAGCTGGCTGGTAGCAGGAATGTGGATGGCCTTACTGCTGCTCTTAAATATGGACTATTCACTTATGAGCCTTCAGATGGCTTTGCTGTTTTTTGTTGTGTATCTGGTATGTATAAGTAGAAAAAGGATGAAGAGTGTTGGATAGAATACGGAAGTGGAACATTTTGCTGTTTTCTGCAGTGTTTGCACTGATTTGGTTCTGGCTTCTGATTACCGTGACGGCGGCGTTTCAGGAGAGTAAAAAGATAAGTCTGGCAGCGGCAGTGTGCCTAGTGATGTTTGTCTTGGGCTCTTGGGCAGTTCGAAGGTATTTCCGGCAGTTTCAGAGAAAACGCCTATTTTGGCAGGGCTGGTCGGCTGTGGTGTTTTTTATGATGACGGTTGGGCTTCTCTATGCCGGTTTAGAGCTTCGGGTTTATCCGGGTTGGGATTTTGGAGCGGTCTATCAGGGAGCGGTTGAGCTGGCGGAGGACGGTGTTTTTTCGGAACAGAGCAACTGGTATTTTACAACCTATCCTAATAATGTGATGGTCTGCCTGCTTTTGGGGACCGTGTTTCGATGTTTTGGATGGCTCTGTTCTTATATTACGTTAGGTGTACTGCTGAATGTGTTTTTGCTGATGGCGGGAATGGTTTTCTTTTTCCTTCTTGCAAAGCATTTGTATGGTCTTCCGAAAGCATTTTTGGGGATTCTGATTTGCGCTTTATTTCTGCCTTTTTATATGCACACCCCCATATTTTATACGGATACCTTTGCCCTTCCCTTTGTGACCGGAACCTTTCTGCTGTATCAGCTGAGAAAAAAAGACAGCCGCTTTCTGGCTGTTACAGGTTTGTTTCTGGCCATAGGGTATAAGGTGAAGGGAAGCCTGGGGGTGATTCTGGTTGCTCTTTTGATACATATCTGGCTGCAGAAGGAGAGATTGGTGGAGTGTGTCAAACGCAGTATTCTTCTGGCAGTTCCCTTTCTTCTTCTGACCGGGTTTTTGACAATTTTGCCGGGATGGTTATCTTTTCTTGATATGTCGGAGATGCAGAAAAATGAATTTCCTGTGGAACACTGGCTGGCCATGGGACTGGAAGGAAGCGGAGGCTACAGTGCGGATGTTTACTGGATGACGGCTTCCGTAGAAGGCAAAGAGGAGAAGAAAGAGGCAGATCGGGAGTTTATTCAAGAAAAACTGCGTGAATACAGAGTGTCTGGGTTATTGAGGCATTTGAAGGACAAGACGGTATTTACTTGGGGGGATGGTGTATATTTTGCGCCTGAAAAGTTAAAGAGGGATCCCTTGAAAGAGAGCCGTCTGCATTCCTGGTTTTTGTATGACGGTGCGGATTACGGGAAAACTTATCGTTATTGCAGTGTGATGCAGTTGCTGCTGCTTTTGGGAATAGGGCTTTCTGTATTTTGCAATTTTACGGAGAGGGGCTGGGCGCGGGAGATACAGGCTGTGCAGCTGGCGGTTTTCGGATTGTTTCTTTTTCTTCTTATCTGGGAGACGAGATCCCGGTATCTGATAAATTTTGTACCGCTGTTTGCATTGTTGGGAATAGACGGGATAACATCTGTGGAAAACTGGCTGGCAGGGAGAAAGAAAAATGTATAAGAGATGGGCTGGTGTGTTTTTGCTATCTGCGCTTTTTATAAGTGCGGTAGTGTGGATGGGGAAAAATGGGGAAACAGAGCTGGAACAAATTACCCATGAGGAGCATGAGCTGTTTGCACTGAAAGTTTTTGATTCAGAAGAAGGAAGGGAGGAAATTGAGTGCTGGCAGAATCCTTATGAGGGAAAGTTCTATCTGTTCCTGCCTTCGTGCGTTTCCAGAACCGAGGTTTCTTTTTGCATTAATCCGGAAGATATGATGTTTATTGAAGGAGATGAGGTGGAAAATGGAAGGGTTTGGAATGATCTAACCTTGGAGCAAGAGTATCATTTTGCATTGTACAGAAAAGAAGAACTTGAAGCGGAGGGGACGCTGACTGTGTGTGGACCTTCTGGCTTGCCGGCACTTTTTATTGACACACAATCTGGAAATATGGGAAGTATTCATGAGAATCAGCATTATCGTGAGTTGGGAAGATATCGTCTGATTTCAGGGAACGGGGAAGAACAGATTGATGGAGGTTTGGATTATATAAAAGGCAGAGGCAATTCTACTTGGCAATGGGAGAAGAAACCCTATCGGATTCGTTTGGACAGAGAGCAGAATTTATTGGGCATGGGGGAAGCAAAATCATGGGAACTTTTGGCCAATTATCAGGATGGATCTTATATTCGGAATAAAATTGTATATGATTTAGGAGATAAAATTGGCTTGGAATATTCTCCTGATTCGGAATTTGTGGATTTATATTTAAATGGATACTATGCTGGCTTATATCAGTTGACAGAAAAAATAGAAATTGGGGAAAATCGGGTTCATATTCGAGATTTGTCAAAAGAGAATGAAGAGACGAATGGATTTAAGAAAGAGATAAGGAGTTTTCTGACAGAAAATGAGAAAGGTATTGCATGGAGAAGCCAACCGGAGGATATTACCGGGGGATATTTGATGGAATGGGACATTACAAGTCGGTATGGTTCGGCAGACAGTGGTTTTATAACAGATCGAAAGCAGGCAGTAATAATTAAAGAGCCAAATGCTGCATCCTCTGAGGAGGTAGCTTATATCCATAAACTCGTACAGGAATTTGAAGATGCCTTGTATACAGAAGACGGGAGGAATCCGTATACCGAAAAATATTTTTATCAGTATATTGATTTGGAATCTTGGGCTAAAAAATATTTAATTGAAGAGATTTCAAAGAATTTTGACGGGGGGCTTTGCAGTCAGTATTTTTATAAAGATGTGGATGAGGATGGAATTGCTTTGCTGTATGCAGGGCCGGTGTGGGACTATGATTGTTCACTTGGGAATGTGGATCGCTCTGTTCGTAATCCGGAGGGTATGCTAATCTGTTATAGCAACAGGGTTTACGATCCGGACAGTGGGAATACTGCTTTCGAAAATCGATGGTTTCCGCAGCTTTGCCGGCATGAAGCTTTTATGAATGAAGTGGAGGAACAGTACCAAAACCGTGTGGCTCCGGCGGTTAAGGAAATGGTTGCAGATCAGATTGATGAATACTGCTTGGAGATTGCAAAAGCAGTAAAAATGGATCAGCACCGCTGGCGGGGTGAACCTATGAATATGACCAGTATATATCGGGAAACTTTGGAGGAACACAGAGATTACATCAAGGAATTTTTACAGAAACGCATTGAATTTTTAGACACAGTCTGGATTGACAAGGCAGATTACTGTACTGTGTGTTTGTGGACAGAGTATGGCTCGAGAAATTTCTTTTATTCCGTAGAGCGAGGAAAAACTTTGGAAAGATTGCCGAATTATGAAGAAAGCTTTAATGGGTTGGTGTTTGCGGGCTGGTATTATGACGAAGCGTATACACAGCCATTTGATTTAGAGCAGGAAATTACGGAAGATACGGACGGGTATGCCAAATGGGTGCCGGAATAAGGTGTTTTGTGGCGGAGAGCATTATGAAGAATTATAAAAATAGGATCATTACAGCCAGTCTGATTTTGATTTGCATAGTACAGACGGGAATTTTTTGGTATTGTGGACAGAAGAAGTCTTTTTTGATGTGCGATGAGTTATTTACGTATACCTCTTCAAACAATGCAGAAATTCAGGCATTTGACATGCCATTGAATCAATGGCTGGATCGGGAATGGTATCTTTCTCAGACAACGGCGTCTCAAGAGCATAGTTTTGAATATGCGATTCCCTACCGGAACCAGGCAGCAGATGTGCACCCTCCTTTGTACTATATTCTGATTCATACCCTGTCTTCTTTTGCGCCGGGGAAAGTGTCAGTTGCGGCAGGTGTCGGACTTAATATTTTCTTTATGTTAGGCTGTACAATTCTAATCTATTTTGTGACAAAGGAAATTTTTCGGAGTACGGGAGCGGGACTTTTAGCGGCCGCTCTTTTCGGAGTGACATATGGGGCCTGCAATATGGTTTTATTTGTCCGCATGTACACCATGATGGCTTTTTGGACTTTGGCCCATGTGTTTGTGTGCCTTCATTTTTTAGAACAGAAGATATTTACTTGGAAAACCTATTTGTTCTATGGGATTACTCTTATCTTTGGAGTTTTGACTCATTACTATTTTATTCTGCTGGCCTTTTTCCTGGCAGCCTGGTACTTTGTAAAACTTTGGGTTGCAAAGCGTTATAAGGAGGACTGTCTGCTTCATGTTGAGATAGAAGCCTGCGCTCTAATTGCCCTTTTGATTTTCCCTGCTATGTGGAAACACATTTTTAATGATTACCGGGGAGAGGGAGCCAGGAAGAACTTGATGCAGTTCAGCGGCTTTAAAGGTGCGCTTAAGAATATGTTTGGGTTTGTGAATGAGCAGCTTTTTGGAGGGTGTCTGGTTCTGCTGCTTGTTCTTGCTGTCATATTGGCTGTTGTGTATTTACGGAAGAGCGGAAAATTCCCTTGGAGGGAATTGGGAAAATTGTTTCCCGCGCTTTTTATGGCCGGAGGATATTTTGTACTAGTGACAAAGATTGCACCTTATACAACGGACCGTTATCTAATGCCCATTTATCCGATTTCCTATTTGATTGCGGTTGGAGGTCTTTGTTGGATTCTGGGGAAATTTGTAAAGCGTCGAATTGTGTGGGCAGTGTGCGGTGCAGTTTTTTTGGGATTGTCGGTAAATGAGTTTGCAAACGGGATTCCGCATTATGCCTATGCAGATTTCAAACCGCATCTGGAACTGGCAGAGGAGTATTCTGATACGTACTGTGTGTATATTGATCGGGAATATGACTGGTGGGAATACTATCATGTCATTCAGCTGTTGAAGGAACACAAGGGCTTTTATTGTATCTCTTATGCCGCGATCACCGATGATATCCGTGGCGGTATGGAGAAATTGGACGGCGAGAAGCAAGTGATTGTATATGTGGGAAATTCGGAACTGGATGAAGAGATTACGGCTTATATTCAGGAGACGGTAGGAGCAAAGGAAATGATTTTAATAGATGAGTATGACCGATGGAAGATTTATCTGGGAGAAAGGAAGGCAGGCGGCTGATGGGAGATAAAATGAAACTTATGTCTAAATTTGATTTTAAGAAAGAAAAAATCATAAAGTTTTTATGCTTTGTATGGCTGGTTTTTCTGCCTCTGCTTTGCTGTATCTTTTACTGCCTGAAGACAGGAAACTCCATTAAAGAAATTTATCTGCCGTCTTCCTGGCTGAATGATGAATTGATTTATTACAAAGAAGTGGAAGGCATGGTTCATTACGGGATGCCTTTGGGATATTTTGGATACAGTGAAAACCATGCAGTGATTGGGACTCTTTCCGTCTGGAGCCCTATGCTGCTTATGCCATGGTATTTGTGGGGAATTCTGTTTGGCTGGAATATGCTTTCCCCCATTTGGTGCAATATTGTATTGTTGATGCTGGCCATGGGGATTTTTTATCTTCTGGTAAAACCGGATTGGAAACAGACTCTGTGGATTTCCGTATTTTACAGACTCTTTTTGTATTTTACGAGATATGCACTGTCAGCTACGGTAGATATTCCTGTGTATGCGTTTTTAATTGTTGTTTTGGGGCTGATATATTCTGTGAGAAAAAGATTTTCTTATAAGAAGTTAGCTGCTCTGTATATGGTGTGTACCGTTTTGACATTGATGAGACCATATTTCATTTTACTTTCTATGATTCCCGGATATTTATGGTATCGGAAAAGTAAAAAAAGCTTGGGAATCGGAGCCGGGATTTTTCTGCTGCAGCTGGCGGCCTATTTTGCTATGTCACATTATTTTTGCTCACCCTATTTTGACGGACAGTCATTGCTTCAGCTGGATTGGATGAAAATGTTCTTTGAGGAAGGATTCAAAGCTGGATTGAAGAATTTCCTTTACATTTTCCTCTCTTCTTGGAATACGTATCTGGGTTATCTCGGCAGTTCTCTGAATGTAGGGGATTCACGCATGGGAAATGCTGGTATAATGTATGCAGTGGTATTTGGACTGTTCTGCTATAAGCTGGTTCTTGCCGTGCGGAAAAAGGAGCAGGAAGAGATCATATGGAATGGTTTTTGGGCAGCCTATTATGTGATTATGTTCTTTGCAGCTGTTTACTTATTTGGTATTGACAGCGGCCAGAGACATTTCCTTTGTTTTACGGTAATTGGTCTGTTTGTATTTGCCATAGATGGCATTGATAGGCGCAGAATGGTATTATTAAGTATGATGATGGTTTACTTTTTTGTGCTTAATACAACGGAGGGCGGTTATGCCTGGACACTGCCATACGTAGATTCCAATGTTCAAGAAGAGCTGACGAAAGGTGAGACGGTTTTGCAGAATGCCATTGAATTGACAGACACTATATCTTATGATAATACGATTGTGTGGGTGTTTGATGATGTTGTGGATGAAAAAATCGTTCATTCAAAATGGCAGATGCTGTATGCCCTGCCGCCTGGAATGGGTATTAATGTATATCTTCTGGAAAATATCAGAGGGGATTTAAGCAATATCCGCTCAAAATACATCTTTGTGGCTGAAAATGGAAGGACAGATCAGCGCTGTCAGGAGATTGGGGCAAAAAAATTAGCGGAATACGGGGATTCTGTTATTTATCAGTTGAGAGATTAGAAGAATAGGGGAGGGACCAAGATGAAAGTTGTACTTTTAGCCGGCGGATTCGGCACAAGGATTTCCGAAGAATCACAGTTTAAACCCAAACCAATGATAGAGATCGGAAACAAGCCTATTTTATGGCATATTATGAAAGAATATGCTTACTATGGATTTAATGAATTTATTATCTGTGCAGGATATAAACAGGATATGGTGAAAGACTGGTTTTCCAACTATTTCCTGCACAACAGTGATGTGACCTTTGATTTTACCGGGGGAAAAAGCGATATGACGGTTCATGAACATCACTGTGAGCCCTGGAAGGTGACGGTGGCAGACACAGGACTAAATACTATGACGGGAGGCCGTATTAAACGCATACAGCCCTATGTGGGAAATGAGCCTTTTCTGATGACCTATGGAGATGCTGTGTGTGATGTGGACATTTCCAAATTGGTAGAGTTTCATAAAAGTCATGGGAAAATTGCAACCTTGACGGCTGTTATGCAGGAACAGCAGAAAGGAGTGCTGGATATTGGCGGGGACAATGCAGTGAAATCATTCCGGGAAAAAAATTTCCTGGACGGGACCCCTATCAATGCCGGGTATATGGTTTTGAACCCGGAGGTATTCGAGTATATTGAAGGGGACGAGACGGTCTTTGAAAGAGTAACCATGGAGAGGCTGGCCCAGAAGGGGGAATTGATGTCTTTCCTGCATAAAGGATTCTGGCAGTGTATGGATAACAAGCGGGAGATGGAACTTCTGGAAGAATGCCTGAAACAGGGAAAGGCACCTTGGAAAAAGTGGGAAGATTAGGAAACGGAGCGGCCATGTTTGATATTTCATTTTATAAAAATAAAAGAGTATTTGTAACCGGGCATACAGGTTTTAAAGGGGCATGGCTCTGTAAAATGCTGGTGTGTGCAGGGGCGGAGGTGACAGGATACGCTCTGGAACCGCCCACAGACCCTTCTCTTTTCCAGATAGCCGGGATCGGCAGAAGCATCCGGTCTGTTATAGGGGATGTGCGCGACTATGCCTCTCTAAAACAGGCCTTCGATAAGGGCCAGCCGGAAATTGTCTTTCACCTTGCAGCCCAGCCTCTGGTGCGGGAAAGCTATAAGAATCCGAGAGAGACTTATGAGACAAATGTAATGGGAACCGTAAATATTTTGGAGTGCGTGAGGGAAAGCAAAAGTGTCCGGTCTTTTTTGAATGTTACCACAGATAAGGTTTACCGCAACCGGGAGTGGGAGTGGGGGTATCGGGAAAATGAGGAGTTAGACGGCTATGATCCCTATTCCAACTCCAAATCCTGTTCCGAGCTGGTGACTCACAGTTATAAAAATTCCTTTTTTTCGGAAGGGAAGGAAAGGGAAGCGGCAGCCATCTCTACGGCCAGAGCCGGAAATGTGATCGGAGGAGGAGATTTTGCCCTGGATCGTATTATTCCCGATTGCGTGCGTGCAGCGATGGCAGGAAAGCCTCTGATCGTGAGAAATCCTTTTTCCACCCGGCCTTATCAGCATGTTCTGGAGCCCTTGTACGCATATCTGATGATTGCTGCAGAACAGTATGGAAACCCGGCGCTTTCCGGTTGGTATAATGTTGGACCGGAGGAACGGGATTGCTATTCCACCGGGGATTTGGTAGAATTATTTGCAAAGTATTGGAAAGGCATGGAATGGATGGTCCGGTATGACGGGGGTCCCCACGAGGCGAATTTCCTGAAGCTGGACTGTTCCAAACTAAAAACTACCTTTGGATGGAAGCCCCGCTGGACCTTGGAGCAGGCAGTGCAAGCGACCGTGGAGTGGACCAAGTGCTGGCTGGAACAGAGAGATATAGGGGCGTGTATGGACAGGCAGATTGCCGCATTTCAAAAAGAGGGAGAATAAAGATGTTTCAAAATAAGACAGAAACCGAAGCCAGGGAGGAAATCCTGGCCCTTGTAAAGGAATACTGTGATACGTATCACAATCAGAAAAAGGAATTTGCACCCGGAGACCGGATTTCCTATGCTTCCCGGGTGTATGATCAGGAGGAAATGTGCAGCCTGGTGGATTCTGCTTTGGAGTTCTGGCTGACTTCCGGCCGCTATACCCGGGAGTTTGAACGGGAATTTGCCAAATATCTGGGAGTCCGGTTCTGTTCCCTGGTAAATTCCGGTTCTTCCGCCAATCTGAATGCTTTTATGGCTCTGACTTCTCCGCTTCTGGGGGAGCGCCAGGTGAAGCCAGGGGATGAGATGATTACGGTGGCGGCGGGATTTCCCACCACAGTTACGCCGGCCATTCAGTACGGGGTGGTTCCGGTTTTTGTGGATGTGACGATACCTCAGTATAATCTCGATGTAGACAGGCTGGAAGAGGCGCTGTCGGATAGGACAAAACTGGTGATGGCAGCCCATACTTTGGGAAATCCCTTTGACCTGAAGGCTGTGAGAGAATTCTGCAACAGGCACAATCTGTGGCTGATTGAGGATAACTGTGACGCCCTGGGTTCTGTTTACTTTATGGATGGCGAGGAGCGGCTGACAGGCACCATCGGCGATATCGGAACCTCCTCCTTCTATCCTCCCCACCATATGACGATGGGGGAAGGGGGAGCTGTCTATACAGACAACCCGCTTTTAAATAAGTGCATCCGCTCCTTTCGGGACTGGGGGCGGGACTGCGTCTGTGCGTCCGGCCAGGACAATCTCTGCGGTCATCGTTTTGACAGGCAGTACGGGGAACTGCCTTTGGGATACGATCACAAATATGTATATTCCCATTTTGGATATAACCTGAAGGCTACGGATATGCAGGCGGCCATTGGCTGTGCCCAGATCCGGAAATTTCCATCTTTTGTGGAGCGCAGGAAACATAACTTTGACCGCCTGAAAGGGGCGCTTGGGGGAACGGAAAGCCGGCTGATTCTGCCGGAGGCCTGCCCGGGTTCCAGTCCCAGCTGGTTTGGGTTCCTGATTACCTGCCGGGAGGGAGTGGACCGGAGCAAAGTGGTCTCTTATGTGGAAGGCCACGGGATTCAGACCCGGATGCTTTTTGCAGGAAATTTGATCAAACATCCCTGTTTTGACCAGATGCGGGCTGCCGGTACGGGCTACCGGGTAGTAGGCGAATTGCCGAATACAGACCGGATTATGCGGGATTCCTTCTGGGTAGGCGTGTATCCGGGGATGACGGATGAAATGATTGATTATATGGCGGAAATGATACGGGAAGCGGCGGAGCATGAATGATAAATATAGGAACTGGATTCCGTCGCTGATCCAATTTGTAAAATTCGGAATTGTGGGGCTTTCCAATACTTTGATTTCTTACGTTGTATATGTAGCAGGCGTCCGGTTTGGCATGCACTATCTGCTGGCAAGCATTCTGGGCTTTGTCATAAGCGTGCTGAATTCTTTTTACTGGAATAACAAATATGTTTTCGGACAGGGGAAGGAAGAACGGAATCTTCTTAAGACCTTACTGAAAACTTTTATGGCATACGCTTTTACAGGTTTGGTCCCTGCCAACATTTTGCTGTATATTTGGGTGGATATTCTGGGGATTTCTGAATATCTTGGGCCGCTTATCAATCTGGTGGTGACGGTGCCGTTAAATTTTGTGATTAATAAATTGTGGGCTTTCCGGGGAGGAAAGAGAAGATGAAGAAGGTCAGTGTTTTGATTCCCTGCTACAATGAAGAAGAAAATGTGGTGCAGATCAGCGAAGCGGTAACAGATATCTTAGAGAAAGAACTTCCGGAGTATGATTATGAGCTGGTGTTTATTGACAACTGTTCTACGGATCATACGCGGGATTTGCTTCGCATGATTTGCAGCCGGAACCCCAGGATCAAAGCCATTTTAAATGTGACAAATTTCGGGCAGTTTAATTCTCCCTATTATGGAATCTGCCAGACAACCGGAGACTGTACTATCAGCATGTGCTGTGATTTCCAGGATCCGGTGGAATTGATTCCCGTATTTGTCCGGGAGTGGGAAAACGGGTATAAAATTGTAAGCGGAATCAAAAGCTCCAGCAAGGAGAACGGCTTTATCTATTTTTTGAGGAGCATGTATTATAAGGCAATCCGTAAAATGTCATCTGTGGAAATGATTGAACATTTTACGGGATTTGGTTTGTATGACAAGACTTTTGTGGAGCTTTTGAGAAAGCTTGACGATCCGATTCCCTTTATCCGGGGCGTAGTGGCGGAATACGGATATAAGAGAAAAGATATTGAGTATGAGCAGCCAAGACGAAGGGCAGGAAAGACTCATAATAACTGGTACAGCTTGTACGATGCTGCTATGCTGAGCTTTACCTCCTATACAAAGATCGGGTTGAGGCTTGCGACTTTTGTGGGATTCCTGGGTTCGGCGTTCAGCATTCTGGTAGCTTTCGTTTATCTGGTGATGAAGCTTATCTGGTGGGACAGGTTTCCGGCGGGAATGATACCGGTACTGATCGGTATTTTCGTGATCGGTTCTATGCAGTTGTTTTTTATCGGACTTTTGGGAGAGTATATTATGAATATCAATACGCGGGTTATGCACAAGCCTCTGGTCATAGAGGAAGAGCGGCTTAATTTTGAAAGGGAAGAAATCAAATGAGTAAGGTAAAAAAAGGCATTGCAGTATTTGTTGCTTTGACGATTCTTTTTCTTTTGACCCTGGACAGCCGTTTTGCCGTGGACGCATTTTATTTAACCCTTGTGCCCCTGGTCTTGTTTTTAATTTTACTTTTAAGAAAACCGGATGACATCTGGAAAGAAATGGGAAAGAAAGAGCATCGGTTTCATTTATTTTTGAGTGTCTGCTTTACGATTTTATTTGTACTGATGCTGTCGGCTACGCAAATTGCGGCCAGCGGGCTTTATTCCTATGAAAAACTTCAGAATATTTATCCCGGAATAAAGGCGGGAATTTATTTTGGATTTGCCTGCAGTGTGTACCCGGCTATGGTTTTAATTTCCCTGCAGCAACTTCTTTTTCGGATATTCCTGTTTGCAGAGGAGCAGAATGGGGAGGGGGAATTTCAGCTTAGAAAGGTGAAATTTCTGGGAATTCATTACTATCTTCTTCCGATCATTATTCTGGTGCTATGTTATCTTTTATGTTCTTTTCCTAATTACAAGCTGGGAGATTCCGCCATGTGCTGGGATCAGGCTGTGGCAGGAGATTGGAATGACTGGGATCCCATTGGCTATATTTTCTTTTTGCGTTTGTGTTCGGAGGTATGGGATTCCTTTTGGATTGTCCGGATTCTTCAAAGCATTTTGTATATTTATATCTGCAATGCCGCGCTGGGACTTCTTGCCGGAAGGACGGGTTCCTTAAGAGCCTGTAAAGTATATGTAGCGGCTCATTCCGTGATACTTACGCCTTTTATTTATCTGCAGCTGACCTATAAGGATGTACTGTTTACCATGTCTTTGTTTGCCTTCAGTCTCTGCCTCTTATATGCCGGGTCTGGGAAAGAGATAAGATGGAGAGATATGGCTGCGCTGTGCGGCTTTGGCTTAGTTGTCCTTTTATTCCGCCACGGCAGTATGGTTCCGGTGCTGGCAGGGGGGCTTATCTTGTGCCTGGTTTTGTTCCTAAGGAAAAGGAAGAGGGAATGTTTGAAAACGGCAGGGACGCTGGTTGTCTTGTTTTTACTTAAATTTTTAATTGTAGATTTGCTGGCATTTCAGATTCTTCATGCAAAAGAAAATCCGGGATATGTCAAGTATTCCCTTCCCATGGTCTTGGCAGGGGCTATGGCCAGTGATTCGGAAGTGGAGCTGACAGAAGCGGAGAGAACGGTTATGGAGATTATTACACCTCTGGAAAAATGGCGGGAGAGCTATGCCAGGACAGGAAACGGTTACTGGGCGGATCCGATTTCCCGGGATTGGAGTACCATCGGTAATGATATCCATAAGATTGATGATTATCAGCTGGGAGAGGCCCTGCTCCGGCTGAATTTCAGTCTGTTTAAGAGATACCCGGTTAAGTATCTAACGGTATTTTTTAACTGCAATTCCTTGGTTTGGGAGATGGGCCGTCCGGCGGACGGATATGAGTGGGCGCCGGTGGAGGGAGTGTGCTTTGAGTTTGCGGAAGGGTATCCCGGTGAGGAGGAGATGCCCAGGACTGCCATGACAAATCTGATGCTGCAGATTTCAAATGCCAGCAACCGGATTCCGATTCTCCGTTCCCTGACTTGGAGAGGAGGAATTTGGAGTTTTGGGATTTTGCTCTCTGCCATGCTTCTAATGTTGAAACGGAGGTGGAGGGATCTGGCGGCAGTTCTGCCTATCTTAACGAATCTGGCCATGCTTATGCTGGCTATGCCGGCTCAGGATCCCAGGTACATTCTGGGAGCGATTGAGTGCGGAATGTTTTTTGTGGTTTATGGAATTTTTGCGGGTAATATGAAGTATCAGCGCGATGATACAGAAAGAAAAGGAATATAGAAGGAGGCGGTACATTGAAAAGAACATTTCGGCTCCCAGAAAAAGTAAAGGTTTGTTTTTTTCGCTGCCGCTTTTTTTATGCGGTTTTATGTTCGGCTATCTTGTTTGTGATGATGGAGATTGCAAACCGCAATTCCAGGTTGTTTCAGATGGATTGGCGGATTAGCCTGGTAAATATCATTACCTATCTGATTGTGATAACAGCCTTATGGCTTATGACGGGAAAATGGGGAACTGGCTGTGCCGTATGCAGTTTCCTGTTTACCGTATTTGGAATTATCAATTTGTATTCCCTTGATTTCCGGTGGATGCCCATCTCTACAAGAGATATCCACAGTGTAAAAACTGCCTGGAACGTATTGGATGCATATCAGATAAGCCTGGATAAACGGGTTGTATTTGTCCTGGCCCTTGGAAGTGTATTGTTTCTCGGTTCGGTGTTTTTGTGGAATCTGGAGCGGGGAAGGAAAAAGAGGACACTTAAAATATGGGGCGTACAGATGGCAGGAGGCGCAGCAGGGATTGCATTATTTTTTTATGTGTGTTATTTTGGTCCCGGTTCCCTGATTCCCCAGGGAGGAATTGGGTGGACCTGGGAGGAGAGTTATCATAACTACGGCTTTCTCGGCACTTCTGTGGAAGTGGCAAGCCAGTCCGTGAATAAAGTGAAACCGCCGGCGGGTTATTAAGGAAGAAATCATAGAAACCTGCCGGGCAGAGCTCCAGGGCAGGACGGTTCGGGAAACACCGGATATTATTTTAATTCTGAATGAAAGCTGGTATGATATTTCTTTGATTGCGGATTTGGAAACCAATGAGCCTGTCAGCCCTTTTATGGATAACCTGGAAAACTGCATACGCGGTTATGCGGTAGTTCCCGGGCTCGGAGGAGGGACAAACTCTTCGGAGTATGAGCTGCTGACGGGCAATTCTTTGCAGCTCGTACCGGGGATTACACCCTTTTCTTCTTTAAATATGGCAAAGGAGGCTACGGTTGTAAATCTTTTGGAGGAGCAGGGCTATAGGACGGCAGCATTCCATCCGGCATCCGGTTCCAATTACAGCCGGAACCTTGCCTATCCGGATATGGGGTTTGACGGGATTTATTTTGCAAAGGACGTGGATGGACTGGAATTTTGGAAGCAGAGAGTTTCCTTTGCAACAGATGAGAGTGTCTTTACAATTTTGTCAGAGCTTTATGAGTCTGGATTGAAAGAAGGGAATAGCCCTTTATTTCTTTATAATCTTACGATCCAGAATCACGGGGGATATGCGCTGGTGACTGCGGATCAGGTGCCTCTACAGGTGACTGAGGGGCTGGAGGAGCTGGACGAATGGAGCCATTATGAGATCAACGAGTATCTGTCCTGTGTGAATATGACGGATCAGGCCTTTCAGGGCCTTACAGCCTATTTTGAGACAGTAGAGCGTCCGGTGATTATCTGTATGGTAGGCGATCACTGTCCCACGATTGCCCCTAAGTTTGTGAATAAGGAATTGACGGAAGAGGAAGAGCTGTTGTATCTTCACAGTACGCCTTTCATTATATGGTCCAACCAGGAATTGGAGGAGGAAGACTGGGGATTTCTTGGAATGCCCTGCTTGATGCCAAAGTTTCTGGATGTGGCAGGTGTGGGTCTGTCCCCTTATTACCGGTATATTGCAGAGGAGCTGGCTTTGGAGGTTCCGGTGGTAACTTCTTTTGGGGTTTATCAGGGAAAAGACGGTATTATTTATTCTTATGAAGACGAGACAGCTTATACAGAACAGGTAAATTCTTATCTGGCAATGGGATATTGGAATGCAACCGGGCATTTGGAAGACCCGTTGTTTGACGTTCCGTAGTAAATTGCAGGCAAAAGGGAAGAGAACTATGCAGCTTAACAGAGAAAAAATTCAAAAAACAGTAACCGTTTCATGGCCGTTCCTAATTCTGGCCCTATATATTCTGCTGAACAGTATTCTCATTCTTCACCACGAGAATTGGCGGGATGAGGCACAGGCCTGGCAGATAGCAAAGCAGCTTAGCCTGCCGGATATTTTCAGGCAGCTGAAATATGAAGGACATCCCTGTCTTTGGTATCTGATTTTGTTTCCCTTCGCTAAACTGGGGTTTCCCTTTGGATGTATTGGTTTTATCAGCCTGTTTTTTATGGCCATTGCCGTATGGCTCATATTGAAGAAGGCGCCTTTTTGTATTCTGGTTAAAGTGCTGCTTGTGTTCAGTCCGTTCTTTGTCTACTATTATCCGGTGATTTCCAGAAGCTATTGTTTGATTCCTCCGCTTCTGGCCTGGCTGGCAGCGCTGTATCCCCGGAGAAAGGAAAAGCCGCTGTGGTACGGGGCTGCGCTGGCACTTTTGACACAGACCCATATTTTTATGATAGGTTTGTCTTTCCTTTTATCCTTTTCATGGTTCATGGAGACCGTTTTCGTATGGAGAAAGGAAAAGACAGGACATAAATTGCCGGTACAAAATATTCAGGGTCTGGGAATTTCCCTGGCAAGCGGTCTCTTTCTGATCTGGGAGCTGCTGGGAAGTGCGACGACCAATGCCAGTGTGGACGTACATATTTCTTCCTCTCTTTCTTCCAATCTTCATCGGATTAATGTGGCAAGCCAATGGGGGATGGATGAGCTTCTGAAAATGGGGGTGGACGATCCAACCTGGAAAATTTTGCGTCTCCTTCTTGTGGCAGGGGCGGTTGTTCTGCTTTTCTATTCCTGGAAGGAGGCGTCCATCTATATTGGAACCAGCGTGATGCAGGTTTTGATGTTTGCCTACATTTATCTGGCGTCCCCCCAGAAAGCCATGCTTCTGGCTCACGGGCTAGTCTTCGTTTTGTGGATTATTATGGAGGAGAAGAAAGAAGTCCGGATGTGGAAATGGTTTTGGCAGCTGGCTCTGGCGGTTCTGGCGCTTATGGCAACAAATGGCCATAAGCCGCTGATTTTAAATGATATGGATCAGGCATATTCGAGCTCTAAAGAGATGGCGGCTTATATTAGAGAGCATGTGCCGGAGGATGTTCCCCTGATTGCTGCCAGTGATATTGCCGTGGAAGCCGCGGCGGCATATCTGCCGGAGCGGGTAATCTGGTACCCGATTACGGAGAATGCGGTTACCTTCCTGGTGTGGGATGGGGTACGGACCGGAAGTATCACCTATGAGGAGATGTTGGAGCGGGTGAAAAAACAATACCCGGATGCAAAGGAAATCTATTTCCTATGCGGAGAGGAGAATAATGTATCCGGCTGGGAAGAGCAGCTCCCCCAGATGCAGGAGTTGGTCCGCATGGAGGGAAATGCCTCCAATGAGAGCGCAGTCTTGTATTATATACAAATGCCGGTTAGTAAATAACAGACAGATGCAGGGTTGTTTTGCCGTACCATGCGGCGATGGTGGGATTGGGATATTCGGAAGGATCGGTGGAAAGGGACTGAGGATTCAGCAGGGGCGGACAGACAGAAAAATTTGGCACCCACACCTCGTCCACGCCGTCCACGGAAAGGAGAATGGTCCGGTTCAGGCTTTCGGCATGGTAGCTCTGGGCATACCCTTTCCATAATGAGTCAACGGCAGATAAAGAGGTAACTTGGTTTTTATCACTGAACAGAAGAAGGCAGAGAAAGAAAATGCCCATAGACAGGCAGAAACTGCGGGAGCATTTTTGCCGAAACTCCTGTAAAACGCCAGGGAGCTTAAAGGTGGTATCATAGCTGCGGCATTTTTCCGTAATCCATCCGGTGAAATAGACGAGATTTAGAAAGAGCAGCAGATAGTAAAACATCCGCATGATGTTTAAAGTGCGCTCATAGATAATCACATGCCCCATGGAGTAAAGGGACGGCGTGTAGGAGGCGGCAATTAGGCAGAAAGAGAAAAGTGCCGGTATGCCGGGAAGTGGAAAATGAAAGTCTTTCTGATATAAAGCCCCAAAGAGAAAGGGAAAAAGAAGCAGGAGAAAGAATACAACATAAAGAGTTGTCCAGGAGCCGATGCCCTTTAAGGCATAGAGAAAGGAATGGTAAACAGCCTCCAGAGGCTCCATGGAGTCAATCTGTTCTGCCATGCGGACTGCATTTCCGGGAGCGCTGGCGTTGATGCCCAGACCGGCCAGTGCAAGGAACAGGGGAAAGAAGCACAGAAGTCCCCGTTTGTTTTTGTACAGCAGGCTAAGTGCCGTCAGCAAGGCAATTAAAAGGGGGGTAAGGAGGGCTGTGACATAGTTCGCCCCTCCGGCGGTAAAGGACAGAAAACAGGCGGAAAGGAGACAGATGCCTTGGGTACTTTTTTTGGAGGTTTTCAAAAAGAGAAGAAGCACTGCCATAAGGAATATCATACAGCTGTGCATAAATACATAGTGAACCGCCCCATTATACCAGAAAAAGGCGGCGCCAGGAGAGTCCAGGATTTGGATGGACAGTAATAGTACGGACAGAGCCAGGGAAACCCACATGCCTTTGTCCAGTTTTAGATAGAAAGTGAACAAAGTGCGGAAAAGGAAAAGGTGGCTTCCAATCAGCATTGCCAGCATGATCACGCAGGTAAGGGGATAGAGCCGTTCGCTGATCACGGCAGGCTGCAGGGCCATCAGGAAAATGGAGGAATAAGTTCCCTGCCAGGAATAATAGTAGGATTTCACTGTGTTCAGGGCCGCATGAATCACGGCAGGCAGAGAGCGGGTTTCCTTCCAGGCGAGATGTGCCTGAAGGCCAAAGGCGAAGTCGTCTCCGGCGGCGTGGGCATAAAGGCCGATGTGAAGAAGGGGAATCAGGCTGAGAATGAAAACAGCGGACAGAATCAGGCAGAGCCTGGAAGTTAAAGATAATGTTTGAAACCGCTTTTTTAAATGCTTTCTCATAGGTGAAATCCCCCTGGTCTGGTAATCATAGTAATAAAGTAACTATAGCGAATCCGGTATGGTTTGTCAAACAGATTGCATCGGTGGACCTTTCGGAAACTGGTTGCTCTTTTCACGCTTTGATGCTATAATACCAATAACTATCTACAATTTTGGAGGAAAATAATCCCATGAGAACGTATCTCGTTACCGGGGGAGCCGGTTTCATCGGTTCCAACTACATTCACTATATGTTCCGCAAGTACGGCGGAGACATCCGCATCATCAATGTGGACGCCCTCACTTATGCCGGAAACTTGGAGAATTTAAAGGATCTGGAGAATAATGAAAACTATATCTTTGTAAAAGCCGATATCCGGGACCGGGAGGCCATTGAAAAAATATTTGCAGCGTATGATATCGACCGGGTGGTTCACTTTGCGGCGGAGAGCCATGTGGACCGGAGCATACGCAACCCGGAAATTTTTGTGGAGACAAATGTGCTGGGAACCCTGGTGATGCTGAATGCGGCGAAAAAAGCCTGGGAGCAGCCGGACGGAAGCTTTCCAAAGGACAAGCGCTTCCTGTATGTTTCCACAGATGAGGTATACGGTTCCCTGGAAGAGGGGGATACTTATTTCTATGAGACCACGCCCTTTGCTCCTCATAGTCCCTATTCGGCCAGCAAGGCGTCGGGAGATATGCTGACAAAGGCATACTGGGATACTTATAAATTCCCGGTGAATATCACCAGCTGCAGCAATAATTACGGCCCCTATCAGTTCCCAGAGAAACTGATTCCCTTGATTATCAACAACGCCCTCCAGGGCAAGAAGCTTCCGGTATACGGAGACGGAAAGAACGTCCGGGACTGGCTGTATGTGGACGATCATGCCAAGGCCATTGACATGGTGCAGGAAAAGGGCCGCTTAGGTGAGCGCTACAACATCGGCGGTCACAACGAAAAGCAGAATATTGAGATTATCCATATCATCCTGGATACCCTTAAGGACATGCTTCCGGAAGGAGATCCCAGAAAGGCTCTGGTTACAAAGGATCTCATCACTTATGTGGAAGACCGCAAAGGCCACGATCGCCGGTATGCCATTGCACCGGATAAAATCAAGAAAGAGATCGGCTGGTATCCGGAGACCATGTTTGCCGACGGAATCCGCCTTACCATCCAGTGGTTTTTTGAGCACGAAGAATGGATGAAGCATGTAACCAGCGGAGATTACCAGAAATATTATGAGGAAATGTATCAGGTAAAATAACATAGACAGCGCATGGGGACAGACGCCGAAAGGACCTGTCCCTCACGTGCGTTAAACCTAGAATGGAGGGCCATCATCTTATGAAAGGTATTATCTTGGCAGGAGGAGCCGGAACCAGGCTGTATCCGCTGACCAAAGCGATTTCGAAACAGATTATGCCGGTGTACGACAAGCCGATGATTTATTATCCTCTGTCCACGTTGATGCTGGCGGGAATCCGGGAGGTGCTGATTATTTCTACTCCCAGGGATCTGCCGGTGTTCCAAGAACTTTTGGGGGACGGATCCCAGCTAGGCATGGAGATGCACTATGCGGTGCAGGAATCTCCAAGGGGGCTTGCGGACGCCTTTCTCATTGGGGAAACTTTTATCGGAAAAGATCATGCGGCCCTGGTTTTGGGAGATAATATTTTTTATGGACAGAGTTTTTCCCGGGTTTTGAAACGGGCGGCAGAGCAGGAGAGCGGTGCTACCATCTTCGGCTATTACGTGAAAGATCCCAGGGAATACGGAGTGGTGGAGTTTGACGAGAGCGGCAAAGCGCTTTCCATTGAGGAGAAGCCTAAGAAGCCTAAATCCAACTATGCGGTTCCAGGTCTCTATTTCTACGATAATGATGTGGTGGAGATTGCCAAAAACGTGAAGCCCTCTGCCCGGGGAGAGATTGAGATTACCAGCATCAACAACGAATACCTCCGCCGGGGAATCTTAAAGGTGGAAACCCTGGGCCGGGGATTTGCCTGGCTGGATACGGGAAGCCATGATTCCCTTCTGGATGCGGCGGACTTTGTGGCTGCGTTCCAGAAACGGCAAGGGCTCTATATCTCCTGTATCGAAGAGATTGCCTACAAGCGGGGCTTTATTGATAAGGAGCAGCTCTTGAAGCTGGCACAGCCTCTTTTGAAAACTGCCTATGGACAGTATATGGTTGAGGTGGCCAACGGACTTTAAGCGAGGAGAGAAGAACAAATGGGAAAGATTCAGGTAGAAACCTGCCCTATTGAGGGCTTGAAGATTATTACCCCCACGGTATTCGGCGATAAGCGGGGAT
The DNA here is from genome assembly GCA_910587955.1 of uncultured Lachnospiraceae bacterium. Lineage (GTDB taxonomy): Bacteria > Bacillota > Clostridia > Lachnospirales > Lachnospiraceae > Laedolimicola. The sequence continues at coordinate 70,654 of CAJUNN010000001.1, forward strand.
ACTTTATGGAAACCTATAATTACAATGATTTCAAAGAGGCAGGCATTGATATGGAATTTGTCCAGGACAACCAGTCTGCTTCCAAGAGAGGCGTGCTGCGGGGACTCCATTTCCAGATCTGCCATCCCCAGGATAAGATTGTCCGGGTGGTTAGTGGGGAAGTATTTGACGTGGCGGTAGATCTGCGGAAAGATTCTGCGACCTACGGGCAGTGGTATGGGGTGGTTCTCTCAGCAGAGAATAAGAAACAGTTTTTTATTCCCAAGAACTTTGCCCATGGTTTTCTGGTGCTGTCGGAATATGCGGAATTTGCTTATAAATGTACGGATTTTTACCATGCTAATGATGAAGGCGGAATTGCCTGGAACGATCTGGACATTGGCGTGGACTGGCCTATTCCTGAAGGAATGGAACTGATTATTTCCGAAAAGGATCAGAAATGGGGCGGCATAAAGGAGCTGAAAAAGTAATGGAGCAAAGGACACTGACAGCCGAGGTGTTTATAGATACGGGAAAAGATTTCCGGCCGGAGGATTCCCTTCAGGCGGAATATATCTGGGTGCCGGGGGAAATCCAAACCCTGGAATTTGATTTGAGCGTTTTTGAAACTACCCGGGGCTTCCGTTTTGATCCCCTTCTGGAGGACAGCAGCATGGTGAAGCTTTTGGAGCTTGTGCTGACTTATGATGGAGGCGAGCAAAAGACCATTGAGCAGAGTCGGATCAAGACAAACAGTGATGTGGATTTTGAACCGATTTTTGTGTATCTTCATAAAGACCCTAAATTTTTTGTGGATGAGGCCCTCTGCGTGAAGCTTGTGAGGGCAGAAGTGCGCTTTCAGGTGCTGGAGCTTGGGTTGGGGGAGAAAGACTACTGGCAGGAGATCAAAAAGCACAGTGTCTCCGAAAAGGAGAAGGCCCAGCTTTTGCATAAATTGGAACTGTCTATGAATCAAAACCGGGAGCTGGAACAGGAAAACCGCAGGCTGCGGATCGAGGAGGCGGATATTTACGCTTCCGGAATCTGGAAACTGCAGCACGATGCGAAAGGGCCTTTCAAAGTGATATTTGGAAAGGGGAATATCCTGACCTTTCTGGCAGCAGTGTATCTGGCCCTTTGTTCGGAACTTTTTATTTTTAACAACGCTTATTATTCTGCGCCCAGACCCAACGATCAGGTGCTGGTTTTTAGTTTTTTTCGTTTCGGCATGGTGTGGCTGGGCGTGTTTGTACTGCTTGCAGTGCTGAATGCCATGGTTCAGAAAGGATACCGACGTGAGCTTGCTTAGTGTTTTTGTGAGATACCGGGACCTGATCAGCCAGCTGGTCATACGGGATATTAAAACCAAATACCGCCGTTCCATTCTGGGACTTTTGTGGACGGTGCTGAATCCTCTGCTGATGATGGCTGTGCTGTCCATTGTATTTTCTTATTTCTTTTCCAGATACGGAAATATTGAAAATTTTCCGGTGTACCTTCTTTGCGGCCAGTTGATTTTTAATTTTTTCAATGAGTCTACCAGCATTTCCATGGGCTCCATCGTACACAGCGGAGAACTGATCAAAAAGGTTTATGTGCCCAAGTACCTTTTTCCGATCTCGAAGGTTATGTCCAGCGGTGTGAATCTGCTGTCTTCCATGATTGCCCTGATTATTGTGATGATTGTCACACAGGCAAGGGTGACGCCTACGGTGCTGCTGGCGGTGTTTCCTCTTTTGTATGTGCTGCTGTTTTCCACAGGTGTGAGCCTGTTTTTGTCGGCGGTGGCCGTGAGCTTCCGGGATTTGATGCACCTGTACAGTGTGATTACTACGGCCTGGATGTATCTGACGCCGGTAATTTATCCAATGGAGATTTTGGACAATGCTCCCCAGTGGGTGAAGTTTATTGTAAATGCCAATCCCATGACCGGATTCATTAAAATTTTCCGTTGCGTGGTTCTGGAAGGCGTGACGGCTCCGGCTATCCTTCATGTCCAGAGTCTTGCTTGGTGCCTGGCCGCCCTGCTGATTGGTTCCCTGGTGTTTAAAAAAGCCCAGGACGGATTTATTTTGAAGATTTAGGAGCGCAACCCATGAAAATAGAAAATGCCATTGAGGTAAAGGATGTGTCCATGTGCTTCAACCTCTCCAGGGAAAAAGTGGACAGTATCAAAGAATATGTGATCAAGGCCCTGAAGCGCCAGCTTTTTTATGAGGAGTTCTGGGCGTTGAATGATGTAAGCTTTGAGATACGCAAAGGTGATTCCGTGGGACTGGTGGGAATGAACGGATCCGGGAAGAGCACCATGCTGAAAATCATTGCCGGTGTCCTGAAGCCTACGAAGGGGACGGTGGAGACTGCCGGAACCATTGCGCCCATGATTGAGCTGGGAGCAGGTTTTGACCACGATCTGACGGCCCGGGAAAATATTTTCCTGAACGGATCCCTTATTGGCTACCCGAAGGAGATGCTGGAAGATCGGTTTGAGGATATCATTTCCTTTGCAGGATTGGAGCGGTTTGTGGATGTTCCCATTAAGAATTTTTCGTCCGGTATGCTGGCGCGGCTGGGATTTTCCATCGCTACTATTGTGGATGCGGATATTTTGATTATTGATGAGATTTTATCTGTGGGAGATTACCAGTTCCAGAATAAGTGTAAGAAGCGTATCCGGGAGATGATGGATCGGAATACCACGGTGCTTTTCGTATCCCACAGCATTGAGCAGGTAAAAGAAATCTGCAGAAAGGCTGTCTGGATCGACCGGGGACATATCCGGATGATGGGTGAGGCGGAGGAAGTCTGCGACGCCTATGAAGATCCGGGGGCAAAGGAATAAGAGGGAAGACATGGAGAATCAGGAATTACAAAATGATTATAGAAAGCTGTATGAGGCCGAGCGGGAGAAAACGGAGGTTCTTTTAAGCAAGATTGAAGAGTCGGAACGGGAGATCGAGGAGCTGAATTTTAAACTGAACCGGATCAAAGGCAGTTTTGCCTGGAAGCTGGCTGCCCCTCTGCGCAAGGGGCTTCATTTTTATGAGAAGACCCGGGATCGCCTGACCCGGTATGGTTCCATTCCCGGTATTATGCGGAAAGTGCGCAGCAAGGTGCGGGAGCGAAGGAATATGAAGAGCCACGGCACGGCTAGCTTCCCCTCACCGGAGGAAGCGCGTGCCCAGCGGGAAACGGTATTTCCGCGGAAGGTGAAGTACAGCATTCTTGTTCCCCTTTATAATACGCCGGAAAAGTTTCTGGCGGATATGCTGGACTGTGTACAGGCACAGACTTATGAGAACTGGGAGCTCTGCCTGGCGGACGGAAGCGATCGCGAACATGCTTATGTGGGAGATATGTGCAGGAACCGTGCGGAGAAAGACGGACGCATTGTTTATCACACATTGGATCGCAACTATGGAATTTCGGGAAATACCAACGAGTGTCTGAAGCTGGCTACCGGCGACTATATCGCTTTGTTTGACCATGACGATATTCTCCATCCTTCGGTGCTCTATGAGTATACAAAGGTAATCAACGAGACGGGAGCGGATTACCTCTACTGCGACGAGATTACCTTTGAAGGGGACAGCGTTGATCACATGATCGTGCTGCACTTCAAGCCGGATTTTGCCATTGACAATCTGAGGGGCAACAATTACATCTGCCATTTTTCCGCTTTCTCCAGGGAGCTGCTGGACGAGGCGGGGGTGTTTCGGAGCGCTTATGACGGGAGCCAGGATCACGATATGATTCTGCGCCTGACCGCGAAGGCGCAGAAGGTATATCATGTGCCGAAAGCTCTGTACTATTGGCGTTCCCACAAGGCGTCTGTTGCCCAGGACATCAACGCCAAGACTTATGCGGTGGATGCGGCTAAGCGGGCGGTCCATGATCATATCCTGGAGGTCTACGGCATGGACGCCAAGGTGGAGAGTACCAGAGCTTTTCCGACCATCTTCCGGATACGCTATCCCCTTATGGAGAAACCCTTGGTTTCCATTGTGATCCCCAATAAGGATCATATGGAGGATTTGTCCCGCTGTGTGGAGTCTATTCTCCAGAAATCCTCCTATCCCAGCTATGAGATTATTGTGGTGGAGAACAACAGCGAGACGAAAGAAATTTTTGATTATTATAAGGTTTTGGAACATCATGAAAACATCCGCGTTGTAAAATACGAGGGGGATTTCAATTATTCCCGGATTAACAATTTCGGTGTTTCCTTTGCCAAGGGGAAATACGTGCTGCTGCTGAACAACGATATGAAGGTGATTACCCGGGAGTGGATGGAGGAGCTTTTGATGTATGCCCAGCGGCCGGATGTGGCGGCAGTGGGGGGCAAGCTCTACTATGCGGATAACTCGATTCAGCATGCGGGCATTGTGATTGGACTTGGAGCCCACCGGGCGGCGGGACATACCCATTATAAGGACGACAAGATGCACTTGGGATATATGGGAAGGCTGTGTTATGCCCAGGATGTGACGGCGGTGACAGGGGCTTGTCTCCTGGTAGGCCGGCAACAGTATGATGAGGTAGGCGGCCTGGACGAAGCCTTCAGCGTAGCCTTTAATGATGTGGATTTCTGCCTGAAGCTGCGCAGAGCCGGGTATCTCAATGTATTTACGCCTTTCTGCGAGCTCTTCCACTATGAATCCAAGAGCCGGGGGATGGAGGAAGGGGAGAAGCTGAAGCGTTTCCAGAATGAGGTGGCTCTTTTCCGGGAGAAATGGAAGGCAGAGCTGGAGGCGGGAGATCCCTATTTCAATCCCAACTTTTCTCTGGATTATTCCGATTATACGATTAAATGAGAGACAGGAGAAGACATGAAATGAAGGGCAGAAGATATCCGGAAATTGCAAAGACAGGGGCAGTGCTTGGGGCATTTCTGGCAGTGCTGGGATTCCAGCTTCTATACAGCATTTACGAGGGAGATAATACCATGCTGTCCGACAGCGTGTTCAGCCTTTTGTCTTTTGGTGCTTTTCTTTTCCTTGGCTTGCAGACGGTAAAGGAGTCTCCGGATCGCCGGACCTGCCTCTATGGCCTGGCGGGGGGCGGAGTGTTTGCGGCCTTGACGTCCATGGGCTTTTCCCTGAATTATACGGATACTATCTGGCATAGAAATACATTTCTGGCATTTCTTTGCCTGACCCCTTTTTTTACAGCCTGTGTTATTCTGGCTCTTTTAAAAATCAGGCGCAAAAATAAAGAGGATAATATAGGAACAGATGCTTTTTCTGGTAAGGAGAAACGCCGCTGGTTTCTGCTCTGCTGGCTTTTCCTGTTTTTATCCTGGGTTCCGGTTCTTCTGGCATCCTGGCCGGGGATTTTTTCCTATGACAGCGGAATGCAGCTTGTGAGTTTTATGGACGGGGAGATAACGGGCCACCATCCCATTCTGCACACCTGCCTGCTGGGAGGCTGCATGAAGATAGGAAAGCTTTTGTTTGGCTCCAATTACGGGGGAGCAGCTCTTTATTCTCTGGTGCAGATGCTTGTAATGTCCGGCTTGTATGCCTATGTATGCCTTTATCTGAAAGAGCGGTGTGCGCCCCGCTGGCTTCAGATTGGAACGTTTGTCTTTTTTGCGGTACATCCCGTCAATAGCCTGATGGCCCTGTGCGCCACAAAGGATTCTATCTTTGGAGCACTTTTTGCCGCGTTTCTTGTGCGCTTGCTGAAAATGGAGGAAGACAGAGAAGGGTTTTTCGGTTCGGTGCGGCAGCAGATCTATTTTTGTCTGCATGCTTTTTTGGTGTTTGCTTTCCGGAACAACGGGTTCCATACTTTTTTGCTGTGCACTCCGTTTTTCCTACTGCTGTTCCGCAAGTATTGGAAACGCATGGGAATTTTGTGCCTCATATGCCTGATGCTCTGGCCTCTTTATACTGGGCCTGTATACCGTATGCTTGGCATTCCCAAAAGCGATCCCAGGGAGATGTACAGTGTGGTAATGCAGTCTGCAGCCCGGGTTTACAACCTGGATTACCTGGGGCTTACGGAGGAGGAAAAAGAGGGATTTCTCTCTATTATCTCCGAGTACGGGATGGAGTCTTATCTCTCCCGCTTTGCGGATCCGGTAAAGAGCCAGTTTAAAGGGGAGAAATTTGCGGAGAATCCGGGACCTTTTCTAAAGGCCTGGGTTTCCGCCGGAATGCGTCATAAGAAAATTTATATTGATTCTTTTCTGGCCAACACCTTCGGCTATTGGTATCCGGGTAATTCTCTGGTGAAAACCAATGACGGAACGGATTATTTTGAATACTGCTGCAAGTATATCCGGGAGGATGTGGATGTGGAGATGAGGCCGGTGCTTCCGGCCCTGTCGGAGTTTTACCAGAGAATCGGGAATGAAGCTTCTTTTCAGCATGTACCTGTAGTTTCCGCAACCTTTAACCTGGGAACCTACACCTGGCTTCTTTTGTTTGCCCTGATGTTTTTGCTATACCGGAGGCAGTATGGAGGGCTGACGGCACTGCTTCCTCTGCTGATGTACTTTTTTACATCCCTGCTGGGGCCTATTGTGAAGATGCGCTATCACTATCCGCTGATTGCCGGGGTGCCGCTGATACTGTATTTGATTTGGAAATATGCAAAGATAGAAAGGGAGGGGCGGTCATGGACAAAATAGCGGTACTGATTCCCTGCTACAATGAGTCGAAAACCGTAAAAAAAGTGGTGGAGGATTTTCGAAAGGTTCTGCCGGAGGCCGTGGTCTATGTCTATGACAACAATTCTACGGACGGGACGGATGAGCTTGCCAGAAAGGCTGGTGCTGTGGTGCGCTATGAGAGGCAGCAGGGCAAGGGAAGCGTGATCCGGAGGATGTTCCGGGAGATAGACGCCGAAGTTTACCTGATGGTGGACGGGGACGATACGTATCCGGCGGAGGCGGCTCCTGAAATGGTGCGCAGAGTGCGGGAAGAGCAGGCGGATATGGTGGTGGGAGACCGCCTTTCCTCTACGTATTATACGGAAAACAAGCGGCCTTTTCATAACGCAGGCAATTCCTTTGTGAAGAACTGCATCAACCGCTTTTTTGATACGGATATCCAGGATATTATGACTGGATACCGGGCTTTTAACTATCCTTTCGTAAAGACGTTCCCCGTTCTATCTAGGGGATTTGAGATTGAGACGGAGATGAGCATTCATGCGGCGGATAAGCGGATGCAGGTGAGCAATGTGGTGATTGATTACCGGGACCGGCCGGAAGGCAGTGTCTCCAAGCTGAATACCTTTTCCGATGGATTCCGGGTGTTGGCACGGATTTTAAGTTTGTATAAGAATTATAAGCCGTTTCAATTCTTCTCTTTGCTGTCTGTAGTTCTGACAGTGCTGGGAGTGGGATTTCTGATTCCCATTCTTACAGAGTATTTCCGGACGAGCCTGGTGCCCCGCTTTCCGACCTTGATTGTTTGCTGTTTTGTGCTGGTGGCTGCGCTGCAGTCGTTTTTTGCAGGGCTGGTGCTGCAGAGTATGGAGCAGAAAAATAAGCAGGATTTTGAGATGCAGCTTTTGCAGGTGGCAAGTAATTACCATAGCCTGTACAGGGAGACAGAGGAACCATAATGAGAGAAAAGAGGTATCAAATCTGGCCGGGAATGTTTGCGTCCCTGGTACTTTCCGCAGTGTGCGGGATTTTGGTGTATCGGGTGACGGGATTTACTTATGCCATTGCGGATGATGTGATTATGCGGGATATCGCTTCCGGGGCATTTACAGGGACACCGGACGGACATTTGATTTTTATTCAGTACGCATTGGGATTTGCCGTTAGCAGGCTCTATCTGCTGAACCAAAATGTAGATTGGTATGGATTTATTCTGGCCGGAGTTCTCTTTCTGGGACTTGCGGCGGTTCTGTACCGCGGTTTGACAGCGGCGAAAAACCTGTGGTGGAAAGCAGCCTATGCCAGTATTGTACTGGGGCTTTTCGGCGTTGCCATGGTGCCTCATGCCGCACAGTTTGAGTGGACCATCAGTGCGGCCATGCTGGGCTCTGCAGCTTTGTATTTGTATGTGACTGCTGCAGAAAAGGTCCGGACTGCAGACGGCATTTTTATCTGGTTTTTCCTGGTTCTGACTTACTGCATTCGATATGATGTATTTTTTATGGTACTTCCGGGCTTTGGAATTGTTTTTTTGTGGCGTTTTCTCTGGCGGAAGGAGAAAAAGTTGTCTTTTCGGGCTGGCGAGATGATTTTGCCGGCAATGGTCTTTCTGACGGTAGGACTTGTGATGCTTACGGAGCATTTTGCATATCCGGGGGAGGGGTGGAGAGAGTTCCGAAGATTTCAGAATGCCAGATCCCAAGTATATGATTATTCCGAGGTTCTTCTTTATGAGACGAATCCGGCTTTTTTTCAAGAATTGGGATTGGATGAGCACGATGTCCGGAATATCCGCCACTATGCCCTTTATTTGGTAAAAGGTATGGATGCGGAGATGATGGAACAGGTAAGCCTGGAGGCAGAGCGCCAGAATTCTCTGCCGGGGGGATTTTCGGAGAAGCTTCGAAGAGGAATGGGACTTACTGTTCGGGAGTTTACAGCATCCAGGTACTTTGCAGCCAGCATCCCTGCATTTTTGTTTCTCCTGGGGGTACTCATCTTTGCAGCTTTATTCGAAAAAGGAATATTGTTTCCCCTGCTTTTTTTTCTTGGAGCGGAAGGGGGGTTGTGGCTGTGGCTGGGTTATCAGGGACGCCTTCCGGAGCGGGTGGCATTTTCTATGTATCTTGTGCTGCTTTTGGGGATTGCAGGAGCTTTTTACCGGCTTTATTTGAGTGCTGAGGGAGAATCGGAGATGGCAGTCCTGAGAGGATGGAAGGCCGGAAAGACGGCGATTCAGAGTAGAAGGCGCAAAAACGGAATGGTTTTGGCTGTATGTTTGTTCTGCATGGGTGCGGCTGCGGTTCAGTGGGTGCAGGTTGTCTCTCGGTCTTCCGGGGAGCCTTTGAACTACCAGCTTTTTAAAGAGGCATGTAAAAATCATACGGATCATTTTTACTTTATCGAAACCTTTATGGCAGAGCCCCTGGGAGGAGCTATGGTGACTATGAACGGGGATTTCCGGCAGAACCGTTGTCTTACCTTGGGAGATTGGTACAGTATCTCACCGCTTGATAAAAAGCGCTTTGAAAGTCTTGGAATTACGGATGTGGAGCAGACGATTGTAACGGATCCGGGAGCTTATCTGGTGGTTTGGGAGAAAGAGGAGCCTGGATTTTATGAGACTTATTTTACGGCACGCTATCCGGGAAGCAGGATGGTCTTAAGCGAGGTCCGGGAGATAGAGGGAAGAAAGTACTATTTATATCAGGTACAGAGGTGAAAACAGTAATGAGACAGATGGGGACGAAAGCCCGTGTTTTGACGGCACTTTTGGGTTCGTTTCTGATTGCGGGGATTTATTTTGTCGCTGTATATCAAAACATCCCTTTTATCTATGATATAAATGATGATGTGGCAATGCGGAATGTGGCGGCAGGTGTGATTACCGGAACGCCGGATGCCCATCTGATTCATATAAAATATCTGCTGGGGCTTTTGATCAGCGGTATGTACCGTCTCGTCCCCGGTCTTGACTGGTATGGACTGGTATTGATTGGGATTATTCTTTTCTCTTTTTCCATGATTCTTTATCGGGGACTGGCAGAGAGAAAGGGGTGGGTGTGGAAGCTGGCATATGTGATCCTTTCCCTTTTGCTTTTTACGGGTATGGGACTCTTTCACGTTACGGCTTTTCAGTGGACGACGGCAGCTGCGATTCCGGGTGCGGCCGGAATTTATCTTTTCTATACTTCGGAGACCAAGGAGCGCTTCCAGATGTTTTTGGAAGAGGGAATCTCTGTCTTTTTAATACTTCTTTCCCTGGCAATCCGGGATGATGTGTTTCTTATGGTGCTGCCCATAGCAGGATTGGCTTTTTGGTGGAGGTATGGTTCTCTGAAAAGAAAAGGAAAGCTGCCGGTTACGCTGGACCACATCTGGGTACCCGCAGGGCTTCTGGCCGGGACGCTTCTGCTGTTGGGTACAGAGGCAGCTGCTTATCATTCTCCGCAGTGGAAGGAATTCCGGACCTACAATGTAAACCGGGAAGCCATTATGGATTATTATGGCTTGGAAACTTATCAGGAAGATCCGGATTTTTTTGACTCTCTGGACATCAGCCCGGAGGAGGCAGAGAATCTTAAGAGGTATTCCCTTTATCTGGTGAAAGATCTGTACAGTGAAAAAATGGCCGCCCTAGCAGAGCATTTCCGGGATGTGTATCTGGAACAGCATTCTTTTGGGGAGCGGATGTCTGCTGGAATAGAGAAGCTCTACGAGCATTTGGGAAAGGATACTTATCACTCTTCCAATTTGCTGTGTCTGTGTATGATTGCTTTGACTCTGGGCTTGTGTGCGGGAAAGAGTAAAAGGCACCTGGAACTGGCAGGTTCCATGCTTGCCGTGTGGGTGCTCTATTGGATGTACCTGGGATACCGGAACCGGATTATAGAGCGGGTGGGATTTGCACTGTATCTGCTGGCCTTTCTTTCCATGCTTGCTGTGTGGTACCGGACGTCATTTCTGGAAAGCCGGGAAGAAGAGAAAGCTAAAGAAGGGATTTCCTGGACAAAATTTCTTATGACAGCCGGGATCGGGATCCTTCTTTTTCTGAATGCGGCCGTTACATGGAAAGCTGTGGAAGGTGTCAATACCTGGAGGCGGGATTACAATCTGCGCTTTTTGGAAGTGAACCGTTATATGGAGGAACATAAGGAAAACGTCTACTTTATGACAACCTTTTCCATTGAGACTTATACGGATAATTTTACCGTCAGGCGGAATTTTGCGTTTAGCAATCTGCTGTCCGTGGGCGGCTGGCATACGTTTTCTCCTTTGGAGAATGAAAAGAAAGATAGGCTTGGCATTGGAGAGCCGAAAGAAGATATATGCAGGAAAGAAAATGTATATGTAATTTCTCTGGAGAATGTGAATCTTCGGTATATGGAGCGCTACTTTGAGAGTCTGTATGGAGAAAACTACGGGGGAAGCGAGCGGATAGATGTGCTGGATTACGGAGATCAAAAATTCGAGGTATATGATTTTTCATTGAAGGAGGAGAAAAGGTGATTGGGTTTAATGTGGCGCCCTTTACGGGGAAGGAGTTTGATTATATCCGGGAGGCCATTGAGGCAGAGCATATCTGCGGAGACGGTATTTTTACGAAAAAATGCAATGACTGGATTGAAAAGCAGACGGGGACAGCCAAAGCACTTTTGACTACCTCCTGCACCCATGCCACGGAGATGGCAGCCCTGCTTTTAGAGCTTCAGCCGGGGGATGAGGTGATTATGCCGTCGTATACGTTCGTGTCCACGGCGGATGCTTTTGTTCTTAGGGGAGCGGTTCCGGTTTTTGCAGATATCCGGCCGGACACCATGAATCTGGATGAGACGCTGATAGAGGCAGCCGTTACAGAGAGGACCAGAGCCATTGTACCGGTTCACTATGCAGGGGTTTCCTGTGAAATGGACCGGATTTTAGAAATTGCGGAAAAATACGGACTGGCTGTGGTGGAGGATGCGGCGCAAGGCGTATGTGCCTCCTACAAGGGAAGGGCCCTTGGAACCATGGGTGATTACGGATGCTTTAGTTTCCATGAGACGAAAAATTTTTCTATGGGAGAGGGAGGAGCGCTTCTAATCCGGGATCCGGAGCATGTGGAAGATGCGGAGATCCTGCGGGAAAAGGGAACCGATCGCTCAAAATTTTTCCGGGGACAGGTAGATAAGTACCGATGGGTCAATCATGGAAGCTCCTATCTTCCCAGCGATATGAATGCAGCCTATCTCTGGGCGCAGCTTGAGATGGCGGATGCTATTACTGCGGATCGGATGCGGAACTGGGAACTGTACCGGGAAATGCTTCAGCCGCTGGCTTTGCAGGAGAAGATTGAGCTTCCTATGGTTCCGGAGGAATGTATTCATAATGCCCATATGTTTTATTTGAAAGCAGCAGATTTGGAGGAACGGACAGAGCTTATCGCATATCTGAAAGCGGCGGAAATTCAGACGGTATTTCATTATGTTCCCTTGCACACGGCGCCTGCCGGGCTGAAGTTTGGAAGATTCTCCGGGGAGGACCGCTATACAACCAGGGAGAGTGAGCGTATTCTGCGTCTGCCCATGTATTATGGACTGAAAGAAGAGCAGGTGTTGTATGTGGCGGAGAAGATAAAGGAGTTTTATAGATAGAGAGGAGATATATGTGGGAACAAAGGAGTGTCAAAAAACGAGTCCCTGATTATGGATTTTGGCTCTGCCTTCTGGTGATGTTTGGAGCGGCACTTGTGATGACCAAGGTGGAGATTGGAAAAGAATATACGGATTTCCGTACACATTCCCGCTGGGCAGTAGGGGAACCTCTGGAACCTAAATTTGACAAATTTTATTTCTATCCGGTCTGGCATTTTTGTGTAAAGGCAGTAAATTGGCTGGTTCCTGTGGGAAGAGAATGGTCTGCTGCTTTTGTGACTGCCTGTTTTCTGGGAGCAGCGGGAGGAGTGCTCTATCTGTTTGTAAAAAAGGAGATAGGTAAGAAATGGCCGTTGTGGAAATGCGCATGTTTTACCATATCCCTGCTGTTTGTCACGGCTCTCTATTTGCCATGGTTTAACAAAGAGGTTTATTTGGGACAGAGCAGTCCTACCATTTGGCATAATCCTACGAATCTTGCGGTAAAGCCAATAGCACTACTGGCCTTCCTATATTTTGAAAAGCTATATCGTGATAGGGAAACTGTAGAAAACCGCTTTTTCGTACTGCTTTCGATGTTTTTGCTTTTTAGTTGTTTTGTGAAACCTTCTTTTATTCAGGGATTTCTCCCGGCGGTTGTAGTATTTCTTTTTTTAGAGTTGATTCCCAATAGAGGGAACTCATTTAAATTCAGTTTAAAAGCAGCGTGTATGTTTCTTCCTTCCGGTTTGTATTTCATCGCACAGTATTTGATGATGTTTGACAGTACAGGAACACGCAGCATAGGGATACAGCCTTTTGCGGTTATGAGGCTGGACTCTCCAAACCCGCTTGTTTCTATTTTGCTTGGGATTGCATTTCCGCTTTTTGTGGTACTGGCTCTTGGAAGAAAACGCGTATTTGCGGATAAAGCACTTTTGCTTTCCATTTTGTTTTATTCAACGTCGCTTTTGGAATTTGTACTTTTGATTGAGGAGACAGAGGCAGCGTCCGGGAATTTTGAATGGGCACTGCAGCTGGCGATGTTTGTACTGTTTGTTATGACTGCACTTCGGTTTTATCAGACGAATTGGAAAAGGAAATGGGTGCGGTTTGTCGGAAATTTTCTCCTGTTATATCATGTGATTTCGGGCTTTTGGTATTACATTTGGATTCTGATATTTTCACCTTGGCAATGCTGATAAAGAAGGAGCCGACAGTATGAAAAGAATAGTAGTGATAGGTGCAAACAGCTTTCAAAATCCCTTGATTTTGAAGGCAAAGGAAATGGGATACGAAACCCATGTATTTGCATGGAAAGACGGTTCTGTCGGAGAGCGCACGGCAGATGTGTTTTATCCGGTCAGCATTGTAGAGAAAGATACCATCCTGGAACAGTGCCGCCGGATTTGCCCCGATGCAGTAGTTTCTATCGGGTCAGATCTGGCGATGCTGACTGTGAATTATGTAGCCAAAGAGCTGGGACTGCCCTGTAATTCCATGGAGTGTACCCGCATTTCCACCAATAAATATGAAATGCGGAAAGCCTTTCAGGCGGCAGGGTTGGCTGTCCCGCATTTCGGGGAGGCGGTTTGGGACACCCGGGCGGAGAGTTTCCGCAATTTTTCACTTCCTGTAATTGTAAAGCCTACAGACAGATCTGGAAGCCGTGGGATTACAAAGCTGGAACGGTGGGAGGACTTTCCGCAGGCAGCAGCCTTTGCCGTAGAAAATTCCTTTGAAAAAAAAGCCATCGTTGAGGAATACCTCACTGGGGAGGAGTATAGCTGTGAGTGTATTTCGTTTCAAGGAAGGCATTATTTTCTGGCATTAACAAAAAAATATACCACAGGAGCGCCTCACTTTATTGAGACTGGCCATCTGGAGCCCTCCGGGCTGTCTTCTGCCCAGGCAGAAAAAGTGAAGGTGGAGGTTTTCCGCGCCTTGGATGCACTGAAGGTGGAAAACGGGGCCTCCCATACGGAATTCCGCCTGGGCGAAAGAGATGAGATCAAGATTATCGAGGTGGGAGCGCGGATGGGCGGCGACTGCATTGGTTCTGATTTGGTGAAGCTGTCTACGGGTTTTGATTATGTGCGTATGGTGATTGACACAGCCTGCGGAAAGGAACCGAATCTGAAACCTGACGGAAAACCAAGAACCGCCGGTATCCGTTTTGTGTTCCGGGAACAGGATCTGGAACCGTTGGAGCGCCTGAAAAGAGAGCTTCCGGAGAGCATTTGTTTTGTCAGCGAAATGGAAGAGATACGGCCGGGAGCGGTGACAGACAGTTCCGCCAGATTTGGATATTATATTGCGGCGTTTGACAGTGCAGAGCAGGCAAAGGAGTATTTGGCTCTATGAAAAAGATATCGTGGAAAACCATCGGCCTGTTGCAGCTGGTGGTGATGATTTATACCTTGTCCGGTGTTGCGGCAAAACTAGCTTCCGGTCAGGAAGCGTTCAGCTTTCCCTTCCTGATGTTTTACGGAATCGAGATTGTGATTTTGGGGATCTATGCCATTGTCTGGCAGCAAATTATCAAGCGGTGCGATTTGTCTGTAGCCTATGCAAACCGTTCCATGGCAATTCTGTGGTCGCTGATCTGGACGGTAGCTTTTTTTCGTGAAACTCTGACTTTAAAAAATATAGCAGGAGTACTCATTGTCTTTGCGGGGACGATGATTGTGAACAGTGATGGTGAATAAATACTTTTTTCTTCTGGTGCTTTCTGTGGCGGTGGCATCTTTTTCCCAAATTCTTTTGAAAAAAAGTGCACAAAAAACGTACACCTCTGTCCTGCGGGAATATCTGAATGCCTATGTGGTGATTGGATACGGTATGATGGTATTGTCCACCCTTTTGACGGTGGCCGGATATGCGGGAGTGGAGTATAAGAACGGGGCCGTTATTGAATCTTTGGGCTTTGTTCTGGTTATGTTTTTAAGCCGCTTTTTTTTCGGAGAAAAAATCACAAAGAAAAAGCTGTTGGGAAACAGCTTGATTCTTCTTGGAATTCTGATTTTTTACAGTTAAGAGAAACTGTTAGGATTCTTTACGGACGATCTCCCGGATAGTGTACTGGGGGGCATTGTTGATGCTGATGTAAATGCGTCCAATGTACTCGCCGATAAGTCCCAGCATTACCAGGATTAGTCCGCCCAGGAAAAAGATAGAGGCGATGATGGAGCTCCAGCCCATTTCAATGGAGGAATCCACCAGCTTGCGGACAATTACATAGAGACCGTAACAGAAGCCTAGGAAGGCGGAGGCAGTTCCGCACACGGTGGCAATGCGCAGGGGTTTTACGGAAAAAGCCGTAAAACCGTTGAACCAGAGAGCCAGCAGCTTGCCGAAGGTATAGCCGGACTCTCCCACCATACGGCTGTGGTGGGTTACCGGGACGTTGGCAATGTGCCGGGTGGCCCGGAAAATCAGGCCCTCAATATAGGGGTAAGCGTTTTGGTAGCGCAGAATTTCTTCGGCGATAAAGCGCTGCATTACAAAATAGCTGGTGACTTTCAGTCCTTTCGGTTTCCCGATAAGACTCTCTGTCATCCGTTCATTCATCCAGGTTCCGAAGTTGCGGAAGCCGCTGTGCATTTTGTGTTCGTAGGAGGCGTAGACCACATCCCAGCCTTCGCCTATCTTATCTACCAGAGTAAAAAGCTCTCCGGCCGGTGTCTGGCCGTCGTCATCCAGGGAGATTACCAGATCTCCGGTACACTGGCGGTAGCCGGCCATCAGGGCAGCGTGCTGGCCGAAATTTTTCGCCAGATTGATCCCCGTAATGTGGGAATTGCCAAGGGCCAGTACGCGGATGCGTTCCCAGACATGATCCGGGGAGCAGTCGTTAACCAGTACAATCTCATAATCATACTGCGGGCGCTGCCGGAGGGTTTCTATGATTTCGGATACAACGATTTCTATGGTGGTTTCCGAGCCGTAGCAGGGAATTACGAAGGAAATCTTGTGCATGAAAACGAGGTTCCTTTCTTAAAACGAAGTTCTGATATTGTAGTCTAGTATACCGTTTTTGAGAAGATTAATCAATCTGTTCAGAGAAAAGTTTTACAATTTATAAAAAAGCAGGTATAATGATAAAATTGATAGGTTTGTACTGTGGAGGAGATAGTGTGCTGAAAAAGATTTTGGAAAAGAAACAATTTCGTTTTACGATTCCCAAGGGATGGCTGTTGGGATATCTGATGCCAATAGCAGGATATGTGGTGTTTGAGACAACGACAGGAAATCTGCTTTCTATAAATTTCAGCAGAACACTGATTAACCTGATGTTTTATTATTTGCTATACGGTTTGGTGTTTTTATGTGTCAATCGTTTTCGGGCATCCATGATAGGAACAACTTGGGCATTATATTTGATTGCAGTTGTGGATTATTATGTTTTGCAGTTCAAAGGGAGCCCGTTTTTACTTCCGCAGGATATTTTTGCGTGGAGAACTGCGGCTGCGGTTTTGTCAAATTATAAAATAACTCTTTCTAAATCCGTATTGCTGGGAGCATTGCTTCTTTTATTTTTTACTTTTTTACTCTGGCACGTGCGGACAGATAAATTAAATTGGAAACGCAGAGGGATTTTTGCGGGAGTTTATTTGGTTGTGGGAGCCGCTTGGATGACAGCTTTTTACCGTTATGATGTCAAGCTTCCTCTGGCGGATATTGATGATGATATCTTTTGGTGGAGTCTGCAGGGAAGTTATCAGGACTTTGGTTATGCTACTTCGACGGCAATTTTACTGAAGTCAACGGTTTTTGAGAAACCGAAAGGGTATTCTGTTGCAGCAGTAGAGGAAGAAGGAAGGCAGATTGTCTATGAGCAGAAACCTATTTCAGAGACAACTCCAGAAAATATTATTGTAATTATGAATGAAAGTCTTGCTGATTTGCGGGTAATCAATGAGTTTGATACAAACAAAGAGTTTTTCCCATTTATTTATGGGCTGGAAGAGAATACTATCAGGAGTGAACTTTATGTTCAGGTGTTTGGGGGAGGAACCAGCAATACGGAGTATGAGGTTTTGACTGGAAACAGTATGAGCTTTCTTCCCTATGTAATCAGTGCTTATCAGCCTTATTGTAAAGAGAATGAATATGGATTGGCAAGTACGCTGAAAGCTCAGGGATATACAACAGTGGCAATGCACCCGAATAGTTCGAGCAACTGGAACCGGAAAACCGTATATGGTTATATGGGATTTGATGAATTTATATCGAATTCCGGATATCAGGATCCGGAGCGCCTGCGCAATTATGTCAGCGATAAGGGGAACTATGAACGCTTAATCCAGCGTTATGAGGAAAAGCAAAAGGGAGAAAAATTTTTTATTTTTAATGTAACCATGCAAAATCATGGGGGCTATGAGGAAGCTTTTGAGGAATTTCAGGAAGAGATACAGGTGACAGGGAATTTTGCCGGTTATCCTCAGACAGATCGTTTCCTGTCTCTGATGAAAAAATCGGATGAAGCGTTTCAATATCTTGTAGAGTATTTTTCTAAGGTTGAGGAGCCTACCATGATTGTTATGTTTGGAGATCATCAGCCAGCTGTGGAAACAGAATTCTACGAACAGCTTTATGGGAAACCATTAAAGGAACTTACGGCGGGTGAAGCAGACAAGCAATATGTGACTCCTCTGGTTTTATGGACCAACTATGACATAGAGGAAAGAGTTGTGGAAAAGCTCAGTGCAAATTATCTGGGGAGTTTGATTTTGGAATTTGCAAATTTGGAGCTGACTACGTATAATAAGTTTTTGCTGGCAGCCAGAGAAGAGGTTCCGGTTCTTGGAAAAAACGGATATTATCTGGCAGATGGTGGCTATGTTACATGGAGCAGTAAAAATGAGCATCCGGTTATTCTTGAAAAATATCGATTGTTTGAATATAACTATGTGGCGGATCGCAGTCACAGGCAGGATTCCTTGTTTATGGTGAGGTAAAGAAAATATGGTGGAGAGCAAAAAAAGACAGAGACGTAGAGGACAGAAAAGGTTTCATAAAAATAGTGTTTTTTCCAGGCACCTGTTTTTGATTGGAGTTTCTGTTTCGGCTTTTTTGATCACAGGTTTGGCATTGCTTTATCTATTCGTATTTTCCATCCGGGAAATAGAGGTTGTTGTTCCGGGCGGAGGAGAGGAAGGCTGTACATTTGTCCGGTATGAGGAAGACCTGACTGAAAAATTGGAGGTCTGTGTTACCACAAGCCATGGTTTGGCTTCCAAACAAGTAACGTATATGTCAGGACAGCCGGATTTGGTGGAAGTGACAGAAGACGGAATTTTGACAGCAAAAAATCCGGGAACAGCCATTATTACAGTAAAATCAAAATATAATCCGTGGGTAAAGACAGAATTTCCTGTGACCGTGATTCAGAAAGCAGTGGGAATGGAGATAGAAATGCCGTCTGAGATTCCGGTAAATGAATATTATTATTTGCTGCATACAGGGGACAAACCTGTGATGAAGCCCAAGCCTTTTCCGGAGAATGCTCTGGTGGAGAATCTGGTTTTTGAGAGTGAAAACCCGGAGATTGTTTCTGTGACAGAAGGAGGAGAGTTAGAAGTTCACAAAACAGGGATTACTGTGATTCATGTTTCCTGGACCGGCCCCTATACCGAAAAGGGAAAAACGGAAGATTTGGGAGAATTCATGGTGAATGTCTGCCGGGAAACGGATCACGACAGGCTCGCGGATCATGAACTAAAATGGTATGAGGAGACCTGCCTGGTGGCCCATGCTTTGGGAAATGCAGGGGAATATACGTATACGAATACAAAGGATGCTTTGGAAGAATCCATTGCAGAAGGGTACAAAGTTTTGGAAGTAGATCTGGGGATGACTGCAGATGAAGAAATTGTCTGCCGGCATACCTGGTATTCCGACGATTTTGATGTTTCATATGACGGCTCCATTCCGGCTCTGGTTTCGTTTGAGCAGGAAAAATATCACGGTGTTCTGACAACCTTAAGTGCAAGAGGACTGCTGGAGATATGGAGCAGTCATCCGGAACTTTATTTCATGCTGGACGTGAAACAAGATGAAAATACAAATTTTCTGGAAGTTTTGGAGAAGTTTACAGCTCTGGCAAAGGAGATGGATCAAGAGCAGCTTCTGGAACATATGATTGTACAGTTGTACGCGGTGGAAGATTATGATAGAATCAATGCTGTGTATCCGGTGAAAAACTGGCTGTTTACAATCTATCAGCTTTCGGATGAAGAAGGGGCGGAGGTGGAAGCTGCGGCTTTCGCGGCGGAAAAGGGTTTTGGGGTATTTACGGTTCCTGCATCCTGCCTTGGTAATAATTATTTTGTGGATTTGGCAGATGAATATGGATTAAACCTCTTTATTCATGTGGCAGATCGGGAAGAAGATGTCTGGAGGCTTTCCAGAAGAGGGATTTATGGATATTATTCTGATTTTCTAAAACCGAATGAAGCCAACAGAAACGGAGAAAACTAACCATGAATAAACTAATGTCGCAAATATTAAAATTCGGCGCTGTAGGCTTTCTGTGCTTTTTCATCGACTACGGCATTCTGGTAGCCCTGGTGGAACTGCTGGGAGTGGACAAGCTCATTGCCAGCGGCTGTTCCTTCACGGTTTCCGTGATTGTAAATTACATTTTAAGCATTACGGTGGTATTTGACGCGGACCGGGACGGAAATAAAGTGAAGCAGTTTATACTCTTTGTAATTTTAAGCCTGATCGGACTGGGGATCAACCAGCTGATTATGTGGAAAGGCGACGAGTGGCTGGGACAGTTTATGGGAAAATACCGGGACTTTGCCTATATGATTGTGAAGATCTTTGCCACAGCTGTGGTAATGGTATATAATTTCATTACCCGCAAGATGTTTATTGAGAAAAAGCCGCAGAAGCCGTAAGCATTAGCATCCAGAGGAGTGTAGCGTGTGAAAAAGAAAGGCATTCTGTTTTTGAATTTGATACTGCTGCTGGGCTGCCTGCTCTTTTTCGTTTTGAAACCGGTGCTGGCAGGACCCATCCGCTTAAGGATTGCCGGAGAGCAGGAGATAGAGAGCATTTTGGAAGCCCGGACGCAGGTTTTGGAGCCTTTTTTTACAGAGCTTGCTTTTTCCGGGGAAAAGCTTCCTTTTGACCGGAATACTTCTACCTTTTACCTTCCGCTTAATATGCAGACTTCGGCTTGGGAAACGGGTATCTTGACAAGTCTTTCGCCGGATGTGGAAATTTTCTTTGCTGAGGATTTTACGAAAGAAGATAAGCAGGGAGCCATAGGGGAGGGGAAAACCTTCCGGTTCTACGCAGTCCGGGGCGGGGAATACCAGGTATGCAGTCTGGCGGTAACAGGTCTTCCCATTATCTCCATTGAGACGGAGGAGACGGCAGACACGGAGGTATTCGGAGGCACAGTCTGCTTCTGGGACTGTGCGGATAAGAGGAACTGGGTTTCTTCCAATATTCTGGAGGCCCATATCCGGGGCAATACCAGCCGCACATATCCCAAGAAGGGTTACAGGCTCAGTTTGAAAACCCAGGATAAGAAGGGGAATATAGTTCCGGACAAGAAATCCCTCTTCGGTATGCGCAAAGATGACGAGTGGATTCTCAATGCCATGTACAGCGATGCCACAAAAATCCGGGATAAGCTGTCTCTGGATGTATGGAATGATTTCGGAGCTTCCGCAGAGGAATTTCCCAATGCGCGGTTCGGGACGGATTTGACATATGTAGAAGTGTTTTTTAACCAGGAATACTGGGGTCTCTACGGCCTGATGGAGCCGGTGGATTCCAAGCAGCTGGATTTGGGCCGGGAGGAAGAGGGGAAGCCGGCAGAATACTCCTACAAAGCCATTACCGCCCAGAGTATTCCTACCGGGGAGCTTGAGGAGGCGGAGATGTCCGGGGAGCAGCTGGCCGGATTTGAGCTGAAAGGCAGGTATGCTTCCATTGGCAGGGATACCTGGGAACCCTTGCTTTTATATTTAAAATTTCGGGATTTGGCAGATAATGAGACATTTGTGGAGGAGCTTCCGGATCTGGTGGATACGGAAGGGGCTCTCAACGTGTGGATTTACCTCCAGGCAGTGCTCGGCATTGACAACCGGGCAAAAAACATGTATTATGTGGCAAAAAGTACCGGAAGCGGACAAAAAATGTATTTTGTCCCCTGGGATATGGATATTACCTGGGGAGACTCTCTGTGGGAGGGAACCGGGGAAAATATTTGGGATGTGAAAATGAATACGGCTCTCTATTCCGAGCGTATCAACTGGACCCTGGGGGACCGGATGGTAGAGCTGGATGCGCTGGGGTCCAGGGATTATGTAAAAGAAACCTGGCGAAAACTCCGGGAGGGCCCTTTAGCGGACGATGCCCTTATGGGGAGAGTGGACGGTCTGGTCCATGAAATCCGTGATTCCGGAGCCCTGAGGCGCAACGAAGAGCGCTGGCCAGAGAGCAATTCGGAAGCAGATTATGTACTTTTTAAGCGGATGGCCCTCTACCGTATGAAGATTTTGGATTACTATTTTGACGGGAACCTGGAGGAATACTTGGGACTTGGGTATGAATAAACAGCGGCCGCAGACCGGGAGTCTGCGGCGGAACGGGAATGGTGGCAGGGATGAAGTACAGACATGAATTGAAATATGTAGTAACGGCTGTCCAGATGGCACTTTTGGAGAGCCGGATCCAGAATCTGATATCTCTGGACAGTCATGCGGGGGAAGAGGGGAGCTACCGGATCCGCAGCCTTTATTTTGATGACAGGTACCATAGCTGCTATTTAGAGAACGAGATTGGCACGGATCCAAGGGAGAAATTCCGTATTCGGATTTACAATGGGGATCTGGGACGCATCAGCCTGGAGCTAAAGCGCAAGGAGCATGGCATGACACAGAAAATTGCCTGCCCGCTGACGAAGGAGCAGTGCCTGGAGCTGATGGCCGGGAAGCCGCTTCCCGTAGACGCATCTTATGCACCGGTGCTGCAGAAGTTCAATCTTTTGGTGCGTACCCGGGGGATGGGACCGGCAGTGATTGTGGAGTACGACCGGGTCCCCTATGTGGATCGGCTGGGGAATGTGCGGGTGACGCTGGATCGGAACATTGCCTCTTCCCAGGCTGTATCGGCTTTTCTGGAACCGGAGATTTCCAGGCGCCCGGTGATGCCGGCAGGGCAGCATATTCTGGAAGTAAAGTATGATGAATTCCTCCCGGATTATATATACCGGAACCTGCAGATTCCGGGTCTTCGGCAGACCGCGTTTTCCAAATACTATCTGTGCAGGCGCTTTAGTCAGAGAGGAATTTTGTAAGAAAGAGTACAATGGAGGAAAGTAAACAATGGGATTTCAAGATGTGTTTAAAAAATCGTTCCTGGAAGGATTTACCAGCATGGATATTTCCGCCGGCCGGATTATGGCAACCTTTGCGGTCACCTGTATTCTGGCCTGCTATATTTTCCTGATTTACCGGCTGATGACCCGGAAATCTTTTTACTCCAAGGGATTCAATGTTTCCCTGGCAGCCCTGTCGGTAATTACGGCGGCCATTATTCTGGCCATGCAGTCCAACCTGGTGATTTCCCTGGGTATGGTGGGTGCCCTTTCCATCGTCCGCTTCCGCACAGCCATCAAGGATCCCATGGATCTGGTGTTCCTTTTCTGGTCTATCAGCGTGGGGATTATCTGCGGGGCGGGGCTTTTTGAGGTAGCCCTTTTGACCTGTCTGGTGGTGACGGTATTGATTTTACTTTTGGAGAACCTTCCCGCTTCCCGGGCACCCATGATGCTGGTGGTCAACCTGGCAGATGCACAGGGAGAAGATTCCGTTCTGGATGTGGTAGAGAAATACAGCCGTTTCCATAAAGTGAAATCCAGAAATATCACCGGAGCCGGCATGGATATGGTGGTGGAAGTACGTGTAAAGGCAGAGAGTGCTTTTGTAAAAGAAGTATCCGGCCTTTCCGAGGTGCAGGCAGTCTCTCTGATTGCCCATGACGGGGAAGTAACCTTTTAATCTGTGACAATGGAGTTTTGCCATGGGAAATCCATTTCGGATGTGCGGACGCGGACTGCGCTATGTGAGGCAGTACGGGCCCGCACAGCTTTATCGGAAAATAAAAGAACGGCGGGACAGGAACCGGGCGGAAGCCGGTTATGAAGACTGGCTGGCAGGACAGCTTGCCCGGGAAAAGGAGAGCGCGCCCGAAGCCGGAATGGCTGCGGAGTGGCCTTCCTTCAGTATCCTGGTCCCGGCCTATGAGACGCCGGAGCCCTTTCTGCGCCAGATGATTGAGTCCGTGCTGGGACAGAGCTATAAGAATGCGGAGCTTTGTATTGCGGACGGCAGCGCCTCGGAACAGGTGCGCCGGGTAGCGGAGGAATACCGGGAGAAAGATCCCCGCCTGCAATATAAAAAGCTGCCGGAAAACCGGGGGATCTCCGAGAACACCAACGCTGCTCTTTCCATGGCGTCCGGGGACTACGTGGGACTTCTGGATCACGATGATATCCTGCTTCCGGGTGCCCTTTTTAAAATTGCGGAGGCTCTGGTAAAGGCGGGGCGGCCGGATGCTGTCTATACGGACGAGGATAAGGTCAATCCCGGTCTGACCCGGCATTTTCAGCCCCATTTTAAACCGGACTTTAATCTGGAATATCTGTGCAGCAACAACTATATCTGTCATTTTTTTGCAGTGCGGCGGGAGCTGGCCCTTAAGGCGGGCGGATTCCGAAGTGGGTTTGACGGGGCCCAGGACCACGATTTTATCCTGCGGTGTGCGGAAGCTGCGGACCGGGTTCTTCATGTACCGGAAGTTTTGTACTCCTGGCGCTGCCATGAGGCATCTACGGCGGCCAATCCGGAGAGCAAGCTTTAT
The DNA here is from genome assembly GCA_910587955.1 of uncultured Lachnospiraceae bacterium. Lineage (GTDB taxonomy): Bacteria > Bacillota > Clostridia > Lachnospirales > Lachnospiraceae > Laedolimicola. The sequence continues at coordinate 94,750 of CAJUNN010000001.1, forward strand.
GCCTACGAGGCGGGAAAACGGGCAGTCCAAGCCCACTTGGAGCGCACGGGTTCCGCGGCGGAGGTGCTGGATACTTCCAACTATGGATTTTACCGTCTTCGGTATCCGCGGACCGATAGGAAAATCTTAATAAAATCTTTTGAAAATTTAAATGGACAAACGGGGATAAAAGTTGTATATTATGATAAAGCATGTAATAATTCTGTAACAATTTCTGCAGAACATACGGAAGAGGGGCAGGAGAGGTATATGCTTTTTACCTGTGTCCGGAATGCGGAGGCGGGAGCAGGGTTCTGGGAGGAGATTCTTTCTTGCTGTGCCAGGCCGGAGGTGGGAATCGCCTGCGCCAGGGTATATGACAGGAGCAGGCGGCTGACTTCGGATATACGGATGGCAGGTGTACAGGATCCGTTCGGGGTGAGTACGAAGGGATTGAAGGAAGGGTATTCCGGCTATTTCCACAGAGTACTGCTGCAGCAGGAGATTGAAAGCCCCACCGACTGCTTTTTGGTGAGGGAAGAGCTTCTGGAAGGATTGGAAAGCGTTACCGTCCGGGAGCTGTGCGAAAAAATCAGGAGACAGGGATACCGCATGGTGTACGATCCCTGGGCAGTGGTGTATGAGGGACGATAGCAGGGTATCCGTTGTGATACCGAACTATAATGGAATGGCTTATTTGGAATCCTGCCTGCGCGCACTGCTTGCAGATGACGCCAAGGTGGAAATTCTGGTTGTGGATAATGGATCCACGGACGGCAGCAGGGAACTGGCGGAGGAGAAATTTCCTCAGGTCCGCGTCATAGCCCTTCAAGAGAATTACGGTTTCTGCAGGGCCTGCAACGAAGGGATCCGGGCAGCCTCGGCTCCCTATGTGATTCTTTTAAATAACGATACGGAAGTGCTTCCCGGTTTTACAAAGGCGCTGGCGGCGGCACTTCATGCTGATAAGCGTATCTTTTCGGCGGGAGCCAAGATGATACAGCTTTATCACAGAGATAAGATAGACGATGCGGGGGATTTTTATTGTGCCCTTGGCTGGGCTTTTGCCAGGGGGAAAGACAAGCCCGCAGAGTATTATGAGCAGCAGGATGAGATTTTTGCAGCCTGCGGAGGCGCGGCTATTTACCGGAAAGCGGTTTTGGAAAAAATCGGGTATCTGGACGAGGCCCACTTTGCTTACCTGGAAGATATGGATCTGGGATACCGGGCAAAGATTGCAGGCTACCGCAATGTATTTGTGCCGGCGGCTAAAGTCCTCCATGCGGGAAGCGGCACCAGCGGCTCCCGGCACAATGCCTTTAAAGTAGCCTTGAGTTCCAGAAACAGTGTATATCTGGTATATAAAAATATGCCGTTTCTCCAGATTCTTTTGAACCTGCCCTTTCTGCTGGCCGGTTTTGGACTGAAATTCCTGTTTTTTCTGTCTAAGGGGCTGGGAGGCGTTTATATCCGGGGAATTTTCAGGGGCCTTAGAATGTGCCGGAAGGACAGGAAAGTAAAGTTTTATTGGAAAAATCTTCCCGCCTATGTTAAAATCCAGTTAGCACTCTGGCGGAACATAGGAAAGAGGTTCGGGTGATACAGCGTGATCAAAGATAACCAGCAGCATTTTAACAGACTGCATGTACTGATAGACATTATTGTTATGATTGTGTCCTACATGCTGGCCTGGATGCTACAATTTGTGATTTTAAAAAGGGAATCTGCGTTTTCCTTCCGGCATTATATGGTGATGCTGGTCTTTTTGGTTCCCATCTATGTGGCGCTCTATTCTGCATTTAACCTTTATACCACCAGAAGCGTGCGCAGGAAACGGGTGGAGCTGGGCAAGATTGTGGAGGCCAACACCATCGGGTTAGTATTGTTTATGGCGGGCATGTTTTTTATCCGCAACAACCTGGTTTTTACCACCAACTACTCCAGACCGGTGCTGTTTTACTTCTATGTGATCAACATTATTCTGGAGGGCCTGGTCCGCTCTCTGATCCGGCTGGGGTTAACGCGCCTGCGCCGAAAGGGCTTTAACCTGAAACATATTATTCTGGTAGGGTACAGCCGGGCGGCAGAGGAATATATCGATCGGATCAAGGCAAACCCGGAATGGGGCTATGAGCTGATCGGAATCCTGGACGACAATGTGGAGTGTGGCATGAAATACCGCGGGATTCAGGTTTTCGGAAACATTGACGAAATAGCCCAGGTACTGACCCGCATCAGCCCTGACGAGGTTGCCATTACCCTGGGGTTAAGCGAGTACTCTAAGCTGGAACACATTGTGGCTGAGTGTGAAAAGTCCGGCGTGCATACAAAATTTATTCCGGATTACAATAATATTATTCCCACCCGTCCGTACACGGAGGATTTGAGCGGCCTTCCGGTGATCAATATCCGGCATGTGCCTTTAACCAATACCTTTAATGCCTTTCTGAAACGCAGCATGGATCTGGCGGGGGGTATTTTTGCTCTGGTACTGTTTTCACCGGTGATGCTGGCGGCGGCTGCAGCGGTAAAGCTTACATCTCCCGGGCCTTTGATTTATGCTCAGGAGCGGGTGGGGCTTCACAATAAGAATTTCCGGATGTACAAATTCCGCTCTATGGATGTGCAGACACCTAAAAAGGAACGGGGAGCATGGACAGTTCCCGATGATCCAAGAGTGACGAAGGTGGGAAAAATCATCCGCAGGACAAGCATAGACGAGCTTCCGCAGCTCTTTAATATCCTGAAGGGAGATATGAGTCTGGTAGGACCCAGGCCGGAGCGGCCGTTTTTTGTAGAGAAGTTCCGGGAAGAAATTCCAAGATATATGATTAAGCACCAGGTGCGTCCGGGTATGACCGGCTGGGCCCAGATCAACGGGTACAGAGGGAATACTTCCATCCGCAAGCGTATTGAGTATGATTTGTATTACATTGAGAACTGGACGCCTGGGTTTGATATAAAAATTTTGTTTCTGACGATATTTAAAGGCTTTATCAACAAAAACGCCTACTAGTGTCGGAGCAGAAAGGGTTATGATATGGCATCGAGTACAAAAGCAAAAAATGTGAGAAGAGGACCGGAAAGAGATCCGGGGCAAAGACCGGGAAGGCGGCGGCTCAGCAGGCAGGAACGTCAGAAAAGGCGCAGAAGAAAGCTTGCAGCTATGCTGGCCGTAGAGTTTGTGCTGCTCCTGCTCCTTGGTGTGGGCGTATGGGGTATCAGCAAGCTGGACAAGATTCAGGATCTGGGCGTGAACAAGAAAGACATTACCATCAACGATATGGATGACGCCACGGAGGAAGTGCTGAAGGGCTACACCAATATCGCTCTCTTTGGAATCGATACCCGGGAAGTGGGAGAGCTGGGGGCCGGCAATCGAAGCGATACCATTATGATTGCCAGTATCAACAACGATACCAAGAAAGTAAAGCTGGTATCCGTGTATCGGGATACGTACATGAACCGGGGAGACGACACCTATTGGCGCTGCAACGAGGCTTATGCCAGGGGAGGCCCCGCCCAGGCTATGAACATGCTGAATACGAACCTGGATTTGAATATTCAGTATTTTGTCAGTGTAGATTTTATGGCCCTGATCAAAACCATAGACTTGCTGGGCGGTATTGAAGTAGACGTTCAGGAGGAAGAGTGGGAGTGGGTCAATGCCTATATGCTGGAGACTACCTATATTACCCAGCAATATGGGAAAACCCTGGACGGCCCCGGTCTTCAGACCCTGTACGGCCTTCAGGCCACCTCTTTTTGCCGGATCCGGGCTACAGCCGGAAGCGATTTCCGAAGGACGGAGCGCCAGCAGATGGTCCTGAAGCTGATTGCGGAGAAAGCGAAGAAATCAAGCTTAGGAACTATCAATAGCATCATTGATGAGGTATTCCCGCTGATAGCCACCAACATTCCCAAGACGGAGATGCTGAGTATGGCTGCCAGCATGATGTCCTATGAGATGGGTGAGACGGGCGGTTTCCCCACCATGCTGGAGAATGTGCAGATCAACGGAGCGAAAATGCTGGCTCCGGCAGATCTGGAAGCTAATGTAAGGGAGCTTCATCGGTTCCTGTTTGATGAGGATGACTATTATCCGTCGCCGACAGTTCTCAAATACAGCGAGCAGATTTCGGCAGATACGGGAGTTTACAGCTCCGAAGAATAAACTTGGGGAAGAATAGGAAAACAGAATGGGCGGGGCATGGATACCTCGCCCATTTTTTGAAATGGAGATGGGAGAAACAGTCATGAGAAAGATTGACGCGGTGATTCTCACATACCGGCCGGGGAAAGAGCTGGGAGAACTATTAAAAAGGCTGGCTTCCCAGAGCCTTTCCATTCACAAGATCCGGATTATGAATACCAGGTATGGGGTTTTTCCGGAAGAGATAATAGCCGGTTATTCAAATGCAGAGGTGGTTCATTTGGAGAAGGCAGAGTTTGATCACGGAGGGACCCGTCATGAGGCGGCCAAAATGTCGGACGCAGACTATGTGCTCTTTCTGACTCAGGATGCACTTCCGGCCGACCGGTATCTGGTGGAGAAGCTGGCGGAAGCGTTTTCAGATCCCAGGGTGAAGGCGGCTTATGCCAGGCAGCTTCCAAGGGAAGACTGCGGGGAACTGGAGCGCTATACAAGAAGCTTTAACTACCCGGAGGAGAGCCGGGTGAAAACAAAGGCCGATCTGGAGACCCTGGGGATTAAAACTTTCTTCTGTTCCGATGTCTGTGCCATGTATGAGCTGGAGACCTACCGGAGGGAGGGAGGCTTTGTGCGGCGGACGATTTTCAACGAAGATATGATTTATGCCGGAGGCCTGATTAAGAAAGGATATGCGGTGGCTTATGCGGCGGAGGCAAAGGTGTACCACTCCCACAATTACAGCGGCAGAGAGCAGTTTCACCGGAATTTCGATCTGGCGGTTTCCCAGGCGGATCACCCGGAGATTTTCCAAGGCATCGCATCCGAGGGAGAGGGCATCCGTATGGTGAAGGAGACGGCCCGGCACTGCATGAGAATCGGAAAGCCCTGGCTGGTTTTCAGCCTGGCAGTTACCAGCGGATGTAAGTATCTGGGCTATAAGCTTGGGAAGAATTATAAGAAGCTGCCCCGGTGGATGGTGACAGCCTGCACGGCGGATCGGACATACTGGGAGAAGGGAAAAGGAGAGACGGTTTGACAGACGGACAGGGAAAAGAGGAGCAAAAAGGAAACCCGGGACAGGCAGAAAAGGTCATCCTGGTGGGGGTCAGCACCGGAGAACAGGATGATGCAGAGGAATCCCTGGAGGAGCTGGAAGAGCTGGCCGCAACGGCAGGCGCACTGGTGGCAGGACGGATTTTGCAGAAGCGTGAGGCAGTTCATCCGGGAACCTACATCGGCAGGGGAAAGATTCAGGAGGTTCTGGAACTGGCAGCTTCTTCGGGGGCTGCGGGAATTCTCTGTGATGACGAGCTGACTCCGGCCCAGCTCCGGGGCCTGGAGCAGGAGACGCAGCTAAAAGTCATGGATCGGACCTTGGTGATTCTGGACATTTTCGCAAAACATGCCGTTACCAGCGAGGGAAAGCTTCAGGTGGAGCTGGCCCAGCTGAGGTACCGTCTGGCCCGTCTGGTGGGGCTTCGCAGTTCCCTGTCCCGCCTGGGCGGCGGAATCGGGACCAGGGGGCCGGGAGAGAAGAAGCTGGAGACGGACCGCCGGCTGATCAAAAGCCGGATTGCCCGTCTCAACCGGGATTTAAAGGAGATTGAGGTACACCGGCAGGTGGCCAGAAAGAAACGTATGGGCCGGGCAGCGGTGACGGCGGCCATTGTCGGTTATACCAATGCGGGAAAATCCACACTGCTGAACACGCTGACCGGAGCTTCTGTCCTTTCAGAGGATCAGCTTTTTGCCACCTTGGATCCCACCACCCGGAGGATGGAATTTTCCGGAGGGCGGGAACTGCTTCTGACGGATACGGTGGGCTTTATCCGGAAGCTGCCCCATCATCTGGTGGAGGCCTTCCAGGGAACCCTTGAGGAGGCTAAGTATGCGGATTTTATCCTGCACGTGGCGGATGTGTCCAGCCCTCAGCTGGAAAAACAGATGTATATTGTCTATGAAACCTTGCAGAGACTGGGAATTTCCGATAAAATGGTAATAACCGTATTCAATAAATGTGACTGCGTATCCGGCACTGTGCTTCCCAGGGATTTCCGTGCAGAATATACCATAGGAATTTCTGCGCTGACAGGACAGGGGATACCGGAGCTGAAAAAGCTGCTGGAGGAAGTCTTAAAGGAACGGCAGGTACTGCTGGAGCGTCTTTATCCCTATGCGCAGGCGGGGGATATCCAGCCTTTGCGCAGATACGGACAGATTTTGGAGGAGGAATACCGGGCGGAAGGGATTTTTATCCGGGCATATGTGCCGCGGGAGATGGCCTGGGACACGGAAAGGATTGGAGAAGCGAATGATTAACAAACTGATTGCAAAGATTCAGAAAACACAGGCGCCCATTGTAGTGGGATTGGATCCCATGCTGGACTATATTCCGGCCCATGTAAAAGAAAAAGCGTTTGCAGAATTCGGCGAGACCCTGGAGGGGGCGGCAGAGGCCATCTGGCAGTTTAACAAAGAGATTGTGGATAAAACCTACGATTTGATTCCGGCAGTAAAGCCGCAGATTGCCATGTATGAACAGTTTGGGGTGGAAGGGCTGAAGGCTTACCAGAGAACGGTGGACTACTGCCATTCCAAAGATCTGGTGGTGATCGGCGACATTAAGCGCGGAGATATCGGCTCCACCTCTGCGGCCTACGCATCCGGTCATCTGGGGAAAGTCCAGGTAGGGAGCAAATGCTATACGGCCTTTAACGAGGACTTTGCCACTGTAAATCCATATCTTGGCAGCGACGGGGTAAAGCCCTTCCTTGAGGTCTGCCGGGAGGAGGGAAAAGGCCTCTTTATTCTGGTGAAAACCTCCAATCCTTCCAGCGGGGAATTTCAGGACCGCCTGATCGACGGACGCCCCCTGTACGAGCTGGTAGGAGAGAAGGTGGCCCAGTGGGGACGGGAACATATGGGGGATTCCTACAGCTATATCGGGGCCGTGGTGGGAGCTACCTACCCGGAGATGGGAAAAATACTCCGCAAGATCATGCCCAAAACGTTCATCCTGGTGCCGGGCTACGGGGCACAGGGAGGGAAAGGAAAGGATCTGGCCCATTTCTTTAACGAAGACGGCTACGGGGCCATTGTAAATTCCTCCAGAGGGATCATTGCGGCTTATAAGCAGGAAGCCTATGCGGCTTTCGGTGCAGAGCAGTTCGGAGATGCTTCCCGGGCGGCAGTAGAAGATATGGCAAAGGATATCAGGGAGGCTCTCGGATGAAATATAAAGAAACGGTCCGGATCGCAGAGCAGCAGGAGATTGCTCCGCACATTTTCAGCATGTGGCTTGAGGCCGGCTCCATTGCCGGGGAAGCCCGGCCTGGCCAGTTCCTTTCCCTGTACAGCAGAGATAAGAGCCGGATTCTGCCTAGACCCATCAGTATCTGCCAGATTGATCCAAAGAGAGGACGCCTGCGTCTGGTTTACCGGATTGCCGGGGCCGGGACAGCAGAATTTTCCGGGTATGGAGTTGGAGATACCTTGGAGGCAGTGGGACCTCTCGGAAACGGCTTTCCCCTGGATAAGGGATACCGGAATGTTTTCCTGGTGGGAGGCGGGATCGGGATTCCGCCTTTGGTAGAGCTATCCAGACAGCTTCCCGGCGAGAAACAGGTGATAGCGGGATACCGGGACAGGCATCTTTTCTTAAAAGAGGAGCTGGAGGAAAACGGCCTTTTCTATGGGGCTACGGAGGACGGGAGCGCAGGGACGAAGGGCAATGTGCTGGACGCCATCCGGGAGAACGGCTTGTCAGCGGAGGCTGTCTTTGCCTGCGGTCCCGCGCCCATGCTGCGGGCGCTGAAAGCCTACGCCCGGGAGCAGAAGATGGACTGCTATCTGTCCCTGGAGGAGCGGATGGCCTGCGGGGTGGGGGCCTGCCTGTCCTGTGTATGCAAATCCATGGATGTGGATGAACATAGCCAGGTAAAGAACAAACGGATCTGCAAGGACGGTCCCGTCTTTGCGGCGGAGGATATTGAGCTTTGAGGTTTTCTGTATCCGAAGGAGGATGAAGATGGATTTTCAGACAAGCGTATCCCTGGCAGGGGTAGAATTGAAGAATCCGGTGATGACGGCTTCCGGAACCTTTGGTTCCGGTATGGAATACAGTGAATTTTACGATCTGGGCCTTTTGGGAGCTGTGGTTGCCAAAGGCGTTGCCAATGTGCCCTGGCCGGGAAATCCCACGCCGCGGATTGCAGAGACGGCAAGCGGCATGCTCAATGCCATCGGCCTGCAGAATCCGGGAATTGACGTGTTTATCAAGCGGGACATTCCTTTTCTGAAGCAGTTTGATACACGGATTGTAGTCAATGTGTGCGGAAAAACCACAGAAGACTACTGTGAGGTGGTGGAGAAGCTTTCGGATCAGCCGGTGGATCTTTTGGAGATCAATGTGTCCTGTCCCAACGTGAAAGAGGGCGGCATTGCCTTCGGCCAGAAACCGGAAGCACTGGAAGCTATCACCAGGGAGGTGAAGCGCCATGCCAGGCAGCCGGTGATTATGAAACTAAGCCCCAACGTGACGGACATCGGGGAGATGGCCCGGGCCGCGGAGGCGGGCGGGGCAGATATCCTGTCCCTTATCAATACCCTTACAGGCATGAAAATTGATATTCACCGGAAGACCTTTGCCATTGCCAACAAGACGGGCGGCATGTCCGGTCCCGCCGTTAAACCGGTGGCGGTACGGATGGTGTATGAGACGGCCCGGGCCGTAAAGATTCCGGTTATCGGCATGGGAGGAATCTCGGGCTGGGAGGATGCGGTGGAATTTCTGCTGGCCGGAGCCACAGCCGTCTCCGTGGGAACCGCCAATTTTTCCAATCCTTTTGCGGCGATAGAGACAGCCAAAGGGATTCTGGCCTATATGGAACAGCATCAGGTGAGAGATGTGCGGGAACTGATCGGAGCGGTTTCAGAGTAACCGCTCTCCAGCGGACAAAGAGAGGATGAGAGATGATGGAACAGTACAAACAGGAATTTATTGAGTTTATGATAGACTGCCAGGTGCTGAAATTCGGCGATTTCATTACCAAGAGCGGAAGAAAGACGCCCTTTTTTGTAAATACAGGCTTTTACCGGACAGGGGCTCAGCTTCGAAAGCTGGGACAGTACTATGCGAAGGCCATTGAACAGAGCTTCGGCCTTGACTTTGACGTACTTTTCGGGCCGGCGTATAAGGGAATTCCCCTTTCCGTTGCAGCCGCCATGGCCATCAGCGAGTTATACGGAGCGGATATCCGCTATTGTTCCAACCGGAAAGAGGTAAAGGATCATGGGGATAAGGGAATTCTTCTGGGGAGCCCTATGGGAGACGGAGACCGGGTCGTGATAATCGAAGATGTAACTACAGCAGGAACGTCCATCCAGGAGACCCTGCCCATCATCAAAGCCCAGGGGGATGTGCATCCTATGGGCCTGGTGGTGTCGGTAGACCGTATGGAGCGGGGGCAGGGGACCAAGAGCGCCCTTCAGGAGATTCAGGAGAACTACGGACTGCGGACGGCAGCCATTGTGACTATGGCGGAGGTGGTGGAGCATCTCTACAACCGTCCTTACAAAGGAACGGTGATTATTGACGACGGGCTAAAGGCGGCCATAGACGCATATTATCTACAGTACGGCACAGAGCAGTAGCGTTGCTCCCGCATGATTCTGGGAAAGAGAATCCGCGAAGAATAAAAAAAGAAAAACAGTGAAAAATGAAAATATATGGAAAAAACAGGAGGTATCCAGATGAACGAGAGGGCATACAAGACCATGACGGGCGTAGGAGCGGGAAACTTAGCCATTGGCATTATACTTCTGGTGGTGGGGCTTGCGTCGGGGATTTTAATGATCGTGAACGGCGGAAGGCTTTTGAAAGCAAAATCGGACCTGATGTTTTAGGTAGGTAGGAATGAAAAAAGAAGTGATTAAAAAATTGCGGTGGGGCGGACGGGTGCTTTTGGGAATTTATGTTGCGTGCCTGATTTATTTCATGTTTTTTTCGGAGACATACGGAAGAACCATGGAGCACCGGGATTACCAGTATAATCTGGTGCTGTTCCGGGAGATCCGCCGCTTTATCCAGTACCGGGATGTTTTGGGGCCTACGGCGGTTTTCATCAATATTGTGGGAAATGTGGCAGTCTTTATTCCCCTGGGATTTGCGCTGCCTTTGCTGTTTGAGAAAGCCCAGGGCTTTGTGCGGGTGATGATCCTGTCCTTTTCCACAAGCCTTCTGGCGGAGACCATGCAGCTGATTCTGCGGGTGGGCTGTTTTGATGTGGACGATCTGCTGCTGAATACTGTGGGCGGATGTATGGGTTACCTGGTCTTTGCAGCCGTTTACCGGTATTGGAAGGGCACTGCTGGAGGAAAGCGTAAGGCATGAAAAAGCGCTCTTATAAATTTACGGATAAAAAACATACGAAACAGGGGATATGTTCTACACTCCTGGGGCTGGCTGCCTTGATTCTTCTTTCTGTGGGAGTGGGAATGGCGTATCAGACCTTTGGCAATGCCAGGAGCATGGCGGGCCTTCTGGGGCTTCTCTCCATGCTGGCATCCGTTCTGGGGTTTGTACTGGCGATTCAGGGCTTCCGGGAGGACGATGTCTATTACCTGTTTTCTCAGATTGGCATGATAGTCAACGGTTCGCTTTTTATACTCTGGACTTTGATCTTTGTGGCGGGGATGTAATTTATGGCAGGAGGCAGGAAAAATGGAGCAGACAGAAATGATGGAACGGTATGAGCTGGCTATGGAGCGGATACGGGCGATCAAGGAGGAAACGTCCGTTTCTGCTCCATTTTCTGCTTATTTCCGGGAAATGACAGACTTTATCGGGGAGATCGAGGAGCTGGTGGAGGATCTTGGAAGCGGCAAATGGGAGGAAGCCTCACTTTCGGAGCTTTCCAAGCTGAACCAACGGCTCTATAGGGATGTGACAGAGGCGTGCTACGGGGACAGTTATGCCAATCCGGCCGTTGCCGTAAGGCGGCTGGGAGAAGAATACGGACAGGTTTTAAGCTTTCTCTACACAGAGATCCGGGGAATGATTGTGTGGGCTTATGAAAAGCGCCTCTGGGATATTACCGTAACCCTGGAGCTTTTTATCCAGGTCTACAATGCCTTTGAGGAGGAAAAACCGGAAGCCTCCCGGGTGCGGCAGATGATTTACTGGCATATGAGCGACTACTGCGATGTAATGATACCGAGACGAATCCGGGAACAGCTGGATCCAGGGCTTTCTTTCGCCGGGGATCTAATCTGCGGGGCCGATCTGGCGGATGTGCGCTATCTCTACCGTTTTGGGGAATACATTACGGAAAATGAGATAGAAGTCAGCCGCTTTCTGGCGAAGATGCCGGAAGAGCAGATTGAAGCTATTGCTTCTACCTTTACAGAAGGCTATCGAAGGGGATTTGAGAATGCAGGAATTGACCTGAGAAAGAAAAAGACGGTAAACATCCGCTATTCCCTGGGCTTTGAGCGGATTGTGAGAGCAGCCGCCGGACAGTTTGAAAAGATGGGGCTTAAGAGCATCATTTACCGGGAGGCCCGCCACAGCATCAACCGCAGGCCCCAGGGCAATCCGGGATTCGGCAGTACGCCGCCCTGCCGGCAATTTGCCTTCGATCACCGGGAGGATGCGGCCCTGTATCTGGACAAGAAACTGGTAGAGCGGAAGCTTTCTGTGCTCCGTCAGGCTTATGAGGACTGCCGGGAGCTGGCTTTTGTGCACGCGGGACCGGCAGTGATGGAAATTTTTGGGGAACATCCGTTTTTCCCGGCCAACTGCCCGGAGGCGCTGCATTTTACGAAACAGCAGCAAGAGTGGAGCGTTTACTACGACAGCCAGGCCGGACAGCTGGTCAACGAGTACATTCCGGGAGATGAGCGCAGCTTTACGATTATTGCCTATCCCATCCCGGAAATCGGCCGGAATTTTGCAGAAATTTTTGCCCGGACGGTGGAGATCAATACCCTGGATTACCATCTTTATGAGCGGATACAGCAGACGATCATTGATGCCCTGGACGAAGGAGAGGCGGTCGAGATCAAAGGGGCGGAAGGGAACCGCACCGACCTGACCGTGCAGCTTTGGAAGCTGGAGAACCAAGAGACAGAAACCTTGTTTGAAAATTGTCTGGCCGATGTGAATATTCCGGTGGGAGAGGTCTTTACTACACCGCGCCTGGCAGGAACGAACGGAATTCTCCATGTAAGTCAGGTGTATCTGAACGGACTGAAATATGTAGATTTGGAGCTGCGGTTTGCAGACGGAATGATTGCGGACTGCCGCTGTGCAAACTTTGGGACGGAGGAGGAGAACCGGGCGTATCTTCGGAATAATGTGCTGTTCAATCATGAGACCCTGCCGATGGGTGAGTTTGCCGTGGGAACCAATACGGCTGCCTACGTGATGGCCCGAAAATACGGCATTGAATCCAGGCTTCCCATTCTGATTGCGGAGAAGACGGGACCGCATTTTGCCGTGGGAGACACCTGCTTCTCCCGGTCGGAGGAAATTGACACATTTAACCCGGACGGAAAACGGATGATTGCCAAAGACAACGAATGCTCCAGGCTTCGGAAAGAAGATGTATCCCGGGCGTATTTTAACTGCCATACGGATATCACCATCCCCTACAATGAGCTGGACCGGATCCGGGTGAGACGGGCAGACGGGAGTTTTTGCCCGATTGTGGAAAAAGGGCGTTTCGTTCTTCCCGGAACGGAGCCGTTAAACGAGCCTTTGGACAGATTTGCGGTTGACAAGGGATCGGAGAGCAGGTAAACTTATTTATAAGCGGAAAAGCATGAAAAAGCTTTGTTTATAAGCGCAGCTAATAAATATTTATTGCGGCAGAACACTTTCTAGCGCCAGCAGAATTTACGGACGAGAAACGGCCGGAAATTACTGCTAGAGAAGGGCGCTTTGAGGAGTTCTGCGGAACTAAAATAGGAGGTCAATAAATTTATGGCAAGAGTAGGTATTGTTATGGGCAGCGATTCGGACATGCCTGTCATGAGCAAAGCGGCGGATATCCTGGAGCAGCTGGGTGTGGACTACGAGATGACCATTATCTCCGCTCACCGGGAGCCGGACGTATTCTTTGAATATGCCAAGACGGCAGAGAGCCGGGGGTTCAAAGTGATTATTGCGGGAGCGGGCATGGCGGCTCATCTTCCCGGCATGTGCGCGGCTATTTTTCCCATGCCGGTGATTGGAATTCCCATGCACACCACTTCCCTGGGGGGCAGGGATTCCCTTTATTCGATTGTACAGATGCCTTCCGGAATTCCTGTGGCCACGGTGGCTATCAACGGAGGGCTGAATGCGGGTCTTCTGGCTGCGAAAATTTTGGCTGTTTCCGACAGCGGGCTTCTGGAACGTCTGAAAGCATATTCTGAAAGCCTGAAGGAGCAGGTAGAGAAAAAAGCGGAGCGTCTGGCAGAAGTGGGATATAAGAATTATTGATGGAAACAAAACAGGAATTCTTCTTCACAAAGCGGCGGGAGGAGAATTGCGGAACTATAAATCAGGGAGGAAGATAAGGATGGATTACAAGAATGCAGGGGTTGACATTGAAGCGGGCTACCGCTCGGTAGAGCTGATGAAGGAACATGTCCGCCGGACCATGCGGCCGGAGGTACTGACAGGAATCGGCGGTTTTTCAGGAGCATTTTCCATGGAGGCTTTTAAACATATGGAGAAGCCGACACTGGTTTCCGGGACTGACGGTGTGGGAACTAAGCTGAAACTGGCATTTCTCATGAACCGTCACAATACAGTGGGAATCGACTGTGTAGCCATGTGCGTCAATGATATTGCCTGTGCAGGAGGCGAGCCATTGTTTTTCCTGGATTACATCGCCTGCGGCCGGAACGTTCCGGAGCGTATCGCCGCCATTGTAAGCGGTGTGGCGGAAGGATGCAGCCAGGCGGGAGCTGCCCTCATCGGCGGTGAGACGGCAGAGATGCCCGGATTTTATCCGGTAGATGAATACGATCTGGCAGGTTTCGCAGTAGGCGTGGTGGACGAGAAGGATCTCATTACCGGGGCGTCTGTGAAGCCGGGAGACGTGCTGGTAGGAATGGCCTCCTCCGGCGTACACAGCAACGGCTTTTCTCTGGTACGGAAAGTTTTTACGATGAAAGAGGAGTATATGAACACTCACTTCGAGAGCCTTGGACGGACTTTGGGAGAGGCTCTCATAGAGCCTACCAAGATTTACGTGAAAGCTCTGCGGACTGTGAAAGAAGCTGGTGTAGCGATAAAAGGCTGCAGCCATATTACGGGGGGAGGCTTCTACGAGAATATTCCCAGGATGCTTCCGGAGGGTGTGCGCGCCCAGGTGAAAAAGGACAGCTATCCCGTGCCTCCTATTTTTAAAATGCTGGCTGTAGACGGAAGAATTGAGGAGCAGATGATGTACAATACCTTCAACATGGGAATCGGCATGGTGATGGCCGTGGATCCGGCCCAGGCGGACGCATGTATGGCGGCAGTCCGGGAAGCCGGGGAAACGCCTTATCTCATTGGCGAGGTCCGGGCAGGAGAAAAGGGAGTGGACGTATGCTGAATGTGACGGTCCTGGTCTCCGGAGGCGGAACCAATCTCCAGGCGGTTCTGGACGCCGTGGACAGCGGAAAAATCCAAAATGCCAGGGTTGCGGCTGTGATCAGCAACAATCCCGGGGCCTATGCCCTGGAACGGGCAAAAAAGCATCAGATTCCGGCCTACTGTGTTTCGCCGAAGGCATACGGAACCAGGGAAGCATTTCACAAAGCCCTTTTGGATACCTTAAGGGACACGGAGGCGGACCTGGTGGTGCTGGCCGGTTGCCTGGTGGTGATCCCGGACAGCATTATCCGGGAATACCGGGGGCGCATGATCAACATTCACCCCTCTCTGATTCCTTCTTTCTGCGGAACCGGGTATTATGGTCTGAAAGTTCATGAGGAAGCCCTGAAAAGGGGTGTAAAAGTGACAGGGGCCACGGTACACTATGTGGACGAGGGGACAGATACGGGTCCCATCCTCCTGCAGAAGGCCGTGGAAGTGAAACCGGGCGACACGCCGGAAATCCTCCAGCGGCGGGTGATGGAGGAGGCGGAGTGGGTGCTGCTGCCCCAGGCCATTCATATGATTGCAAACGGGAGGATAACGGAATGAAGATTTTAATCGTAGGTTCAGGCGGGCGGGAACATGCCATCGCCTGGAAGACAGCCCAGAGTCCAAAGGCAGAGAAGATTTACTGTGCGCCGGGAAACGCCGGCATTGAGGAATATGCCGAGTGTGTGCCAATCGGCCCCATGGAGTTTGAGAAGCTGGCCTCCTTTGCCAAGGAAAAAGAGATTGATTTGACCGTGGTAGGAATGGACGATCCCCTGGTAGGCGGCATTGTCGATGTGTTTGAGAAGGAAGGACTGCGCATTTTCGGACCCAGGAAGTGTGCGGCAGTTTTGGAAGGTTCCAAGGCATTTTCCAAAGATTTGATGAAAAAATACGGGATTCCCACTGCAGCGTATGAAAATTTCGACGATCCGGAGAAGGCGCTTGCCTATTTGGAGAAGGCGGATTTTCCCATTGTCTTGAAAGCGGACGGACTTGCATTGGGAAAAGGCGTCCTTATTTGTAATACCCTTGCAGAGGCCAGGGACGGGGTAAAAAGCATTATGATGGACAAGCAGTTCGGAAATGCCGGAAACCGCATGGTGATTGAGGAATTTATGACGGGCCGGGAGGTTTCGGTCCTCAGCTTTGTGGACGGAAAAACCATCCGCTGTATGACCTCCGCCCAGGACCACAAGCGGGCGCTTGACGGGGATCAGGGGCTGAACACGGGAGGCATGGGGACCTTTTCCCCCAGCCCCTTCTACACGGAGGAGGTAGACGCCTTTTGCCGGAATTACATTTATCAGCCCACAGTGGATGCCATGGCAGCGGAAGGACGGGAATTTAAAGGCGTCATTTTCTTCGGCCTTATGCTTACAGAGAAAGGTCCCAGGGTGCTGGAGTACAATGCCAGATTCGGGGATCCGGAGGCCCAGGTGGTGCTTCCGCGGATGAAGAATGACATTGTGGAAGTGTTTGAGGCTTGTATTGACGGAACGCTCGATAAGATGGAGCTGGAATTTGAAGACAACGCAGCGGTGTGTGTGGTGCTTGCCTCCGGCGGCTACCCGGTGGCTTACGAAAAGGGCCATGTGATTCACGGCCTGGAGCAGTTTGAGAACCGGGAAGGCTGTTTTGTGTTCCATGCGGGAACAAAGAGAACGGAAGCGGGAATTGTCACAAACGGCGGCCGGGTCCTGGGCGTTACGGCTACGGGTGCGGACTTGAAAACGGCCCGGGCCAACGCCTATGAGGCGGTGAAGCTGGTGAATTTTGAGAAAGCTTACTGCCGGAGCGATATCGGAAAAGCCATCGATGAGGCGTAGAACCCCAATATACAAGGAGAGAAGGGACGGCTGCAGATTGCAGCCGTCCCTTTCTATATTCAGAAGAAAAGCCCGGCCGTCCGGGAGATCAGAAAACAGAGGATAAGGCCCAGGGCTGTGGGGAAAGCAAAGGACAGCAGCGTCCAGCGTAGGCTTTTTGTTTCGTGGTATATGGTGATAAGGGTGGTGGAGCAGGGCCAGTGGAATAGGGAAAATGCAAGGGTGCAGGCCGCAGTCACCCAGGTCCAGCCCTGTCCGGCCAGCAGTTCTTTTAATGCCGGGAGACTTTCGGGTTCCGACAGGATCCCCTGTCCCAGATAGGCCATGAGAAGGATGGGAATCACAATCTCGTTGGCCGGAAATCCCAGAATAAAGGCCATTAGGATTACGCCGTCCAGTCCGAAGAGAGAGGCGAAAGGATCGAGAAATCCGGCACAGCAGTTAAGAAGGCTCGAGGAACCAAGAGAAAGGTTTGCCATAAGCCAGATGAGGATTCCGGCGGGAGCTGCGGTACATACGGCCCGGCCCAGGACAAAGAGGGTTCTGTCAAACACGGAGCGGATAAGGACTTTTCCAAGCCGGGGTTTCCGGTAAGGGGGAAGCTCCAGGGTAAAGAAAGAGGGCAGTCCCTTTAAAATTGTCCGGGACAGCAGCCAGGAGGCGGAAAAGGTCATCCCCACGCTGAACAGCACCGCACCAGTTAACAAAAGGGCGCCGCTCAGGGAGGAGGACAGACCGCCGCCGTTCCCTGCAAAGAACATAGTAATCAGAGCGATGAGCATAGGAAAGCGGCCGTTGCAGGGTACCAGGCTGTTGGTGAGAATTGCGATCAGCCGTTCCCTGGGCGAGTCAATGATCCGGCAGCCGGTGACGCCGGCGGCGTTGCAGCCGAAACCCATGCACATAGTAAGAGCCTGCTTCCCGCAAGACCCGCAGCGCTGAAATGCGTGATCCAGGTTGTAGGCAATCCGGGGAAGAAAGCCTGCATCCTCCAGAAGGGTAAAGAGAGGGAAAAAGACGGCCATGGGGGGCAGCATCACGGAGACTACCCAGGCCAGCACCCGGTAGGCACCCAGGACGAGAACGCCGTGAAGCCATGCAGGGGCATGGATCCGGATAAAAAAGCAGGTCAGCAGATCTTGGATTCCGAAGAGCAGATCCGAGAGCAGACGGGAGGGAAGATTGGCGCCTGCGAGGGTAAGCCAGAATACAAGGGCCAGCAGCAGAAGCATAAAGGGATATCCAAAGGCCCTGCTTGTGAGTAAATCCCTGGGCGGGAAGTTCTTTTGGGTGTCAGGCGAAAGAGGGGACACGGTTTCCCTGCACAAGGCTTCTGCCCGCTGAAAGAGGGCAGCGGTCACAATGTCTTGGAGCTGTTCCCTTGGAATACCGGCGGCCTTTAGAAGGTTCCCGGCGTCTTCTAAGGCACTTTGGACGGCTGGATCGGCGCTTAAGTGTAAGCCCAGAAAGGCGGAAATTTTTTCTTCCAGTTCCGGGTCCCCTTCCAGCAGGCGCAGGGCCAGCCAGCGTTCCGGAAGCCGTCCCCCAATCTGCCGCCTAAGCTGCGGCTCCAAAAGCTGCAGGGCGGCTTCCAGAGGCGCCGGGTAGGAGAGGGGGCGGGCGAGGGAAGCCTGCGGGTGTTCCATCAAAAGATCCAGAGCTTCCGCCAGATCCCGGACACTTGTGCGGTTGTGGGCGGAAGTTCCGATGACGGGAACGCCCAGGGCGGAAGAGAGTCTGGGGAGATTGAGCCGGAGCCGGCGCCGTTCGGCTTCGTCCATGAGATTGACGCAGATCAGCACCCGGGGGACAAGCTCCAGGGTTTGCAGGGCCAGATTCAGGCTGCGTTCCAGGCAGGATGCGTCACAGACAACTACGGCCGCGTCTGCGCCTCCAAAGCACAGGAAATCCCGGGCAATTTCTTCTTCCGGTGAATGAGCCATGAGGGAATATGTACCGGGAAGATCCACAAGAAGGCAGGAATGGAGGGTGGACCTGCAGTGTCCCGCTGCGACGGACACGGTTTTACCCGGCCAGTTTCCCGTGTGCTGCTTCATTCCGGTAAGTGCATTGAAAAGGGTGCTTTTTCCTACATTGGGATTTCCGGCCAGGGCGATTCGCTTTTCTTGTGCAGAAGCATCCCGCGTTCCGGGGAAGATCCCGGCGGCTTGCCTTCCTGTAGAATTTCTGGTAAGTCCCATATTGATGTCTCCTTTCTGGTTTCTTTAGCGCTTTCCTTGCGGAGGGTGTTATCTCTCAATTTGTATCTCTTTCCCGTCGGCGGCGCGGATGGCGATAACGGCACCGCGGATTAGGAAAGCAGCCGGATCCCCGGAAGGGCTTTTTCCTACGCATTGTACCAGAGTATGCCGGATCAGCCCCAGATCCTGCAGCCGCCTGCGGATGTCCTTAGCGGAGGGAAGCTCCGCAATCCGGGCAGTCTGCCCCGGCTTCATATCATTCAGGCAATATAGCTCTTTCATTGTGCAAAATCACCTCCCCGGTAAATTTTTTGGTTATTTCCTAGTGTTATTATTGTATGGAAGATGACGGCAGATGTGAAAACAAAGGAGAAATTTCCCGTTCCGGGAGTAGAAGCAAAACAGATGCGGAAATAAGGATTCAATCGTCTGATGATATTTGACAAGGCATCCGTTACCGATTATAATAGCCATATACGTGCATGGAGGAAAAGAACATGAAGGAACTGCGCCGAGTAAAGACCTGGGGGGGATTTTATAAGGGACTGGCGGTTTGCGCCGCATGCCTGCTGTTTCTGTCGGCCGGAATTACCGGACTGGCAGCCCGGACAGGGACGGTCCAGTCTGACAATGTAAATGTCAGGAAGGAGGCAAGTGCCGGGTCGGACCGGGTTTGCCAGCTTTCCGCAGGCACGTCTGTGACGGTTGTGGACGAGACCCAGGGAGAAGACGGAAATACCTGGTATAACGTGAGCTTTACAAATGAGGGTGCAGAGACTTCCGGGTGGATACGCGCAGACATGCTGTCTGTGTCTGAGACGGAGGAGCCGGAAGGCGGGGAAGGCGGATCTCAAGGCGGTGCTTCCGTAGGCGGGTATACGATTCTGGAGCCGGAGGAGGCCTATGGGTCTTCCGACGGCCTGCAGCAGTCGGCCGTGTGGGTTGGAGATCAGAGTTTTACTGCATGGCAGGTAAGTACAGACCGGACCGGGGGCGCGGAGCTTTACCTGGTGTATGCTTCCAGGGAAGACGGGAGCAGCGGCTGGTATTGTTACGATCCCCAGGAGGGAACGTTCCAGAGAGATATGGGACAGTTTTCGGGAGGAGCCGGGGAAGGGCAGGAGCCGGAGGGATTGATTGATGCCCTGCAGGGCGAACTGACGCAGCTGAAGGAGGATCAGGAAAAGCAGCTGAGCCAGCGCCTGTATATCATAATCGGCCTGGGTGTTTTAAGCGCCGTTCTTTTGATTCTTGTCATTGTCTTTGCTGTGAAGTACCGGAATTCCGAATATGAATACTACGATGACGAGGATGAGGAAGACGATATTCCGGTAAGAAGACGGAAATCGTCTGCAGGCACAGAGGAATCGGAAGAGCCGGGAAGCGATTTCGACGAGTTTGTAGCGGCCGTCCGGAAAAAGTGGTCGGAAGACGATGATTATGAAGACGATGATTATGAAGACGACGATTATGAAGATGACGATTACTATGATGAGGACGAATATCCGGATGAGGAAGATGAATACCCGGATGAAGACGGCGAATATCCGGAAGATGAGTATGAGGAATACGAAGACGAAGAACCGGACCAGGGAGTGCCGGGAGATACCATAGAGCTTCCGGAGATTGATATGAGCGCCATTTTGGAAATCGAGGAAGAAGCAAAAGGCCAGTCGCAGAAGAGAGCTGCAGACGAGGAAGATATGGACGAGTTTGACATCGAAATCCTGGATTTCGATGATTTGGACATATAGAAGACAAAAGACAGGAAACAGAATTCGGGCGGGGTGAAGACCTCGCCCGTTACAGCAGGAGGATTTTCATGTTTGAAACATATACGGAAAAGGCAAAACATGTTTTGAAGCAGGCGGAAAAAGCTGCCAGGGAGTTAAAGCAGAATTATGTGGGAACAGAACATATTCTTGTGGCGCTGCTGCGGGAATCGGGCAGCGCAGCCTCCCAGCTGCTGAAAGAGCGCAAAGTGGAGGAAGAGGAGTTGAAACGCCTGGTGGAGGAGCTGATTGCCCCGGAGGGAGGCGTGCGTCTGGCGGAGCGTCCCGGATTTACGCCCCGGGCAGAGCGGGTGCTGGAGGAAGCAGCACAGGAGGCAGCCCGTTTTAAAGAGAAGCTTACGGGGACAGAGCACATTTTGATTGCTATGCTCAAAGATGTGGAGTGTGCAGGAAGCCGGCTTTTGAACACCATGGAGGTAAATGTCAGGGAGCTGTACAGCGCTCTTCTGGATTCCATGGGGAGAACAGGACGGGAATACCGGGAAGAGTTTGCCAGGAACGCAAAGAGCCAGGGAAAAGGCGTGTCTGCCCTGGAACAGTACAGCCGGGATTTGACGGCGCTGGCCAGGGAAAATAAGCTGGAGCCCTGCATTGGCCGGGAGGAGGAGATCCGCAGGCTGATTCAGACCTTAAGCCGCAGAACTAAGAATAACCCCTGCCTCATCGGAGAACCCGGTGTGGGAAAGACAGCCATTGTAGAAGGCCTGGCCGGGCATATTGCGGAAGGATCTGTCCCGGATTCTGTCAAAGGAAAGCGGGTTCTTACGCTTGACTTATCCGCCATGGTAGCCGGATCTAAGTATCGTGGAGAGTTTGAGGAACGGATTAAGAAGGTGATGGAGGAGGTGCGGGAGACGGCCAACGTGCTGCTCTTTATTGACGAGCTTCACACCATCATAGGCG
The DNA here is from genome assembly GCA_910587955.1 of uncultured Lachnospiraceae bacterium. Classification (GTDB taxonomy): domain Bacteria; phylum Bacillota; class Clostridia; order Lachnospirales; family Lachnospiraceae; genus Laedolimicola. The sequence continues at coordinate 116,229 of CAJUNN010000001.1, forward strand.
CAGGCGGTGCAGAAGGAGCTATGGATGCCTCCAATATCCTGAAGCCTGCTCTGTCCAGAGGGGAACTGCAGCTTATCGGAGCTACGACTGTGGAGGAGTACCGGAGATACATTGAAAAGGATGCCGCCCTGGAGCGCCGGTTCCAGCCTATTACGGTGGAGGAGCCTACGGAGGAGCAGACGGTAGAGATTCTAAAAGGGATCCGGAAAAGCTACGAGCGCCATCATCAGGTGGAGATTACGGACGAAGCCCTGGAGGCGGCGGCCAAGCTCTCCAAGCGCTATATCAGTGATCGGTTTCTGCCCGACAAGGCCATCGATCTGATGGACGAGGCGGCGGCCAAGGTGCGTCTGGGAGGCTACCGTGAAATCCGTGCCGTTGCGGATTTGGAGCGGCAGGCGGCAGAGCTTCAGGAAGAGGCGACAGCGGCGGTGAAGGCCCAGGATTTTTCCGGGGCAGCAAAGTACCGCAGGAAGCGGGAAAGCCTGCTTTTAGATCTTCAAAAGGAACGGGCCAGGGCGGAACGCAGCATTCGCCGGAGGGCTCTTACAGTAGGGGAAAACGAGATTGCGGAGATTGTCTCGGACTGGACGAAGATCCCGGTAAATAAGCTGGCGGAGACGGAGAGCCAGCGCCTTCAGAAGCTGGAGCATATCCTCCATCGGCGGGTAATTGCACAAGATGAGGCAGTAGCTGCGGTGGCAAGGGCAGTACGCAGGGGCCGGGTAGGCCTGCAGGATCCCAACCGTCCCATCGGATCTTTCCTGTTCCTGGGCCCGACAGGAGTGGGAAAGACGGAGCTGTCCAAAGCTCTGGCGGAGGTGCTGTTCGGCCGGGAGGAGGCCATGATCCGGGTAGATATGTCGGAGTATATGGAGAAGCACAGCGTATCCAAGCTGATTGGAGCGCCTCCCGGATATGTGGGGCATGACGACGGCGGACAGCTTTCAGAGAAAGTGCGCCGGAATCCCTATACGGTTATTCTCTTTGACGAGATTGAGAAAGCGCACCCGGATGTGTTCAACATTCTTCTGCAGGTGCTGGACGACGGCAGAATTACGGATTCCCAGGGGCGGACGGTGGATTTCAAAAATACAGTGATTATTATGACCTCCAATGCGGGGGCCGGCTCTATCGTTTCGCCCAAACGGCTGGGGTTTGCTTCCGTGGACGACGAAAAGCGGAGCTATGAGGCCATGAAGAGCAGCGTTATGGAGGAAGTGAAGCGGGTGTTTAAGCCGGAGTTTTTAAACCGCATCGATGAGATTATTGTGTTTCATGCCCTGAATAAGGAGAATATGAAGAAGATTACCGCTATTCTTCTGCGGGAGCTGTCCGGGCGCTGTCAAAAACAACTGGGACTGTCCCTGAAAATCAGGGACAGTGTCAAGACGCATCTTGTAGAGACGGCTTACGATGAAAAATACGGCGCAAGGCCCTTAAAGCGGGCCATCCAGACCCAGATTGAGGATGCTCTGGCGGATGAGCTTCTGGCCGGCCGGGTGAAGCGGGACGGGGAAGCGGTTGTCACGGTACGGAAAGGAAAAATTGCATTTGATTTTTAAAGATTTTCTAAAAGAACTGGAAATGAAACGCGGAATCGTTTATAATCAAGACAGAAATCGTAAACGAATCCGATTGGGAGGACAAAAGAAATGGCAGCAGTAAAAGAATTACTTCGTTCGGAAGCAGACGGCGGGATCAGCTTTGGAGATTACGAGCTGGCAGCTAAGACCAAACTGAAAGATTTCAATCATCAGGGGGATTTGTATAAGGTTAAGACCTTCCGGGAAATCACAAAGCTGGAGCGGAATGACTTGTTCGTATATGAGTCCGTGCCGGGGACGGCGGTGGAGCATTTTCGTGCCACAGCGGAACAGGTGGAATTCCAGGTATCCGGTCCGGAGGATGCCCAGATTACCTTGGGACTGGAGGAAGACACGGAGTATGAGATTACGGTAGACGGTGCGGATGCAGGAAGGATTAAGACCAACCTGGGCGGAAAACTGATGCTGAGCGTGGAGCTGGGCGGAAGAGACAGCGCGAGCGTGAAGGTGGTAAAAGCGTAGGAGCACTATGGCAAAAGGAAAGACAACGGTGTTCTATTGCCAGAGCTGCGGGCACGAGTCGGCCAAGTGGCTGGGCCAGTGTCCCGCATGCCGGGAGTGGAACACTTTCGTGGAAGAAACCATAGAGAAAAAGAGTGCGGGGAGAACCGCAAAAGAGAGGGCAGCCGCTGGTCCGGTCTGCCTTTCTTCTATTGAGATCAAAGAGCAAGACCGGATCAGTACCCGGATGGAGGAGCTGGACCGGGTGCTGGGAGGCGGCATTGTGCCCGGCTCCCTGGTGCTTGTGGGAGGGGATCCGGGAATTGGAAAATCCACCCTTCTTCTCCAGGTCTGCCGGCACTTAAGCGCAGACGGAAAAGAGGTCTTGTATATTTCGGGAGAGGAGTCTTTGAAGCAGATTAAACTGCGGGCAGAACGCATCGGGCATTTTTCGGACCGTTTGCTTCTGCTGTGCGAGACAAATCTGGAAATCATCGGAGATACCATCCGCAGCAGGAAGCCGGACGCGGTGATTATCGACTCCATCCAGACCATGTACAATGAGGAATTAAGCTCCGCGCCGGGCAGCGTGTCCCAGGTGCGGGAATCCACATCCGTCCTGATGCAGATTGCCAAGGGACTGGGGGTGTCGGTATTTATCGTGGGCCATGTGACCAAGGAAGGGACGGTGGCCGGTCCCCGTGTGCTGGAGCATATGGTGGATACGGTACTCTATTTCGAGGGAGACCGGCACGCCTCCTACCGGATTCTGCGGGGGGTGAAGAACCGGTTTGGTTCCACCAACGAGATTGGTGTTTTTGAGATGCGGGAGAACGGGCTGTCAGAAGTGGAGAATCCCTCGGAATTTATGCTGAGCGGCCGGCCGGAACAGGCTTCCGGTTCCATTGTGGCCTGCTCCATGGAGGGAACCCGTCCGATTCTTTTGGAGATCCAGGCCCTGGCCTGCCACAGCACTTTGGCCGTTCCCCGGAGGACGGCGGCCGGTATGGATTACAACCGGGTGAATCTTTTGCTGGCTGTGCTGGAGAAGCGCCTGAATTTAAAGCTGGGAAACAGTGACGTGTACGTAAATATTGCAGGAGGAATCCGCATCAGCGAACCGGCTATTGATCTGGGTGTGGTGCTGGCGGTGGTATCCAGCTATAAAAACCGCCCAATCGACGAAAAGACACTTGTTTTCGGGGAAGTGGGGTTAAGCGGGGAAGTGCGCTCGGTGAGCCAGGCGTCCCAGCGTGTCCAGGAAGCGAAAAAGCTGGGGTTTACTACGGTAATTCTGCCGGAGGTCTGCAGGGAGCAGATTGGACAGGTGGAGGGAATCCGCCTGTGCGGAGTACGGACGGCGGGAGATGCGGTGAGGCTTATAGACAACTAAGAGAGAATTCGGAACAGAGTGAAAAAATGGGAGTGCCGCAGACATAGTTTCTAGCACTCCCATGTTTTTTGATTAGTAAAATATGACATAACAACATGTCTAATAAGACGAAAATACAAAGAAAATATGTGGAAAACATACAAATATTAAACATTTAGAAAAATTTTATTGACAAAAATAACACAGTGATATATCATGTTGTTATAACAACGGAGGGAGCATGGTAGAGAAGAACAATTCGGAAAAGGCATATGAACAGGTAAAGCGTGATCTCAAGTCAAAAATATCAAATGGATATTATCAAAATGGCGATCAGCTTCCCACAAATATGCAGCTTTGCGAAATGTATCAGGTGTCCAGAATTACAATTAATCGGGCTTTGATGGAGCTTGAAGCGGACGGATGTATAGAAAAAGTCCAGGGGAAGGGATGTTTTGTCCGGCTGAAGGAAATCAAACAGAATATGTCCCATTTTTACAGCTTTACGGAGGAGCTGGTCAAGATGGGATACGTTCCCAGCTCCATCTTTGTTTCCCTTAAATTAGAAAAGCCATCGGATGAAGTGGTAGAAGCATTGGATCTGGATGCGGAGGACAAGGTGTATGTGATCACCAGGCTGCGGCTGGCGGATGAAATGATAGTGGCTTATGATCGCTCTGCCATCCCCATGAAGATCTTTCCTAATTTTAATAAGCGTATGCTGACCGGGGGATCTTTATATAAAGCCTTGGAGGATAATTACGGGATCAGGCCGAATCATTCGGAAGAAAATATTGAGGCGATCAGCATTAACCCGGCGGATGCTGAAAAAATGCGTTTGAAGCCCGGTTCTCCTGTTTTGCTGATAAAGCGTGTTTCCTATTGCGATGAAAAAAAAGTAGAATTCAACTATAGATTAGTGAATTCAAAATTGTTCAAGTATCATATGTCTTTGCGGTGACGATAGGAGGACAATTACTTTTTTTATAGTTCCAATTACATAAAGCATAAAGGAGGTACCTATGAAGAAGAAATTGATTAGTATGGTTGTCGTATCGGCAATGTGTTTGGGGATGCTTGCGGGGTGCGGGAAGAGCAGCGAACCGGCAGAGGAACCTGCGCCTGCGGAGGATAGCGAACCCACAGAAGGCAGCGAACCTGCAGCTGATGAAGAGAAGCCCTTAAGAATTGCTTATTCTGTTCAGAGTTTGGATAATGAATATTTTGTTACCATTTCAAATGGTGTAAAAGAATACGCAGAGAGCCTGGGAATGTCCGTGGAAATTACAAACGGCAATCAGGATGTAAAAACACAGATCGATCAGATTGAGAATTTCATCCAGAAGGAAATGGACATTATTATTGTTTCCCCTGTATCGGATACGGGCTTAGAGGATGCGGTTAAGAAAGCTACGGATGCGGGCATCACCGTAATTGCGGCAAACCAGAATTTTGAAGGCTCACAGGCATTCGTAACCATACCGGAGTATGACCTTGGAAAAGCACTGGGAGACGCCTGTGGAAAGTATATCAGTGAGACTTTCGGTGAGGAGGCTGTAGATGTTCTGGTTTTGGACTATCCTGACATTGAGGCTATCGTACCCCGGGGCGACGGCATGAGGGACGGCGTCAAGGAGTTTGCTCCCAATGCCAATATTGTTCAGAGCATTTCTGCAAACACGGTAGAAAAAGGAACGGCTGCTATGGAAACTGCAATCCAGAAATTCCCCAATATCCAGGTGGTTATCGGCTGTAATGACGCAGCTGCACTTGGCGCATACAGTGTGGTAGAAGCACAGCATCTTGCGGATGATAATGAGAAGTTTTACATTGGCGGCATGGACGGAACAGAGCAGGCATTGGAGCTGATTAAGAATGGAACCGCATATAAGGCAACCATTGATATCAATGCTTCCGGTACAGGAAAGATTCTGGTGGATACTGCCCTTCAGGTGCGGGAGAGCGGCCCGATTGCGGATCCTGTCTCCATTCCTCTTAATGTAGTAACCAGCAGCAATGTGGACGAGTTTATCCAGCAATAAGTATTGAATTTTGAACTAGAAACAATAGAAGGTAAATAAGATCTGCAGGCATAGCTATGTCAGAACCGCAATGAGTGTAGTTGTGCCTGCAGAACTTTTTGTAAGTGGAGGTTCAATGGACACTAAGAATTCAATTTTGAGCCTTAGAGGCGTAAAAAAGCAGTACAGCGGGGCGCCGAACCCGGCGATTGAGGATATCACCCTGGATATCGAGCAGGGGGAAATATACGGACTGGTTGGAGAGAACGGCGCCGGCAAATCAACTTTAATTAAGACCATTGCAGGTGCAATCGAGATAACGGATGGTGAAGTCCTTTATAAGGGTGAAAAATTGATATGCAAAAGCCCGGAGGCGGCCATCGAAAAGGGAATCGGAGTCGTATATCAGGAGTTTAACTTATTTCCCAATCTTGCGGTATATGAAAATATTTTTTTTGGAATAGAGGTAAAAAAGAACGGATTCCTGGATAGGAAACTGATGATCCAGAAGGCTCAGGAAATTTTAAAACAATTAGGTTTTGAATTAGACGTCACGAAAAGAGTGAGTACACTGTCACCGGCTTATCAGCAGGCGACAGAAATTGCAAAATGTATCAATCATAATGTGGAATTGATGATTATGGATGAGCCAAGTGCGCCTCTGACAGAAAAAGAAGTAGGCCAGATGTTTAAAGTAGTGCGCAAACTCAATGAAAGCGGCGTGACGATCATATATATATCCCACAAATTAAATGAAATATTTGATTTGACGAACCGGGTCTCCGTTTTGAGGGACGGACATTTGATCAATACGTTCCGAACGGAGGAGGTTACGGAACAGGAGCTTATCAGAGAAATGGTTGGCCGGGAGATCACAGATATTTATCCGGAAAAGGCCATTGGGGCCAAGGATGTGATTTTAAGGGTAGAAAATTTATCCAGCAGCAAGGTTCACGGCGTGTCCTTTGAATTGAGGAAGGGCGAGGTCCTGGGATTCGGCGGTTTGGTAGGAGCCGGGAGAACGGAGGCAATGCGGCTTCTTTTTGGCGCTGACAAAAAAACCGGCGGGACAGTGTATATCAATGGTGAGGAGGTGCAAATCAGCAATCCCATAGACGCAATCCGTAACGGGATAGGGCTGATTCCGGAGGACAGAAAGATGCAGGGGCTTGTGCTCAATAAAAGTATTTTTCTCAACTGCCTGCTGCCTTCCATAAATAAATACAGCAAGTCAGGATTTATCCGTTTTAAAGACGCTCATTCGGATATCGGAAAGCTTTACGACATCTTAAAAATCAAAGCAGTAGATCAGAACCAGGTTGTATCTCATCTGTCAGGGGGAAATCAGCAGAAGGTTGTTCTGGAAAAATGGCTGCTGAGAAATTGTGATATTCTGATTCTTGACGAGCCCACCAGAGGAATCGATGTAGGTACAAAGCAGGAGATTTATCAGTTGATCAAGGATTTGGCGGCGGAAGGGAAGGCTGTTATTGTTATTTCATCAGAAATGCCGGAGCTGATCGGTGTGAGCCACAGAATCATTGTCATGCACGAAGGAAAGGTAGCCGGAGAGGTAAAAGGAGAAGAAATCACACAGGAAGCAATCTTGACATTAGCTTCTTAAGGAGGCAGTATGAAAAATTTTAAGACATTTTTGGGCAAATATGCAATCTATTTTGTGTTGCTGTTTGAGATTATTTTTTTCTCATTTGCATCACAGTACTTTTTTTCAGCATCGAACTTTATTAACGTGTTAAGGCAGGTTTCCATTGTGGGGATTATGGCCGTTGGTATGACCTTTGTAATATTAACCGGCGGTGTGGATCTGTCTGTAAGCGGTGTGACAGCCTGTGTGGGCGTGATCTGCGCAAAGCTGATGGTGGGCGGATGGCATCCTGTCCTTGCTATTCTTGTTGCACTTGCATTTGCGGGGCTGGTTGGAGCTGTGAACGCTTTCTTTTCCCATGAGTTTAAGCTAAATGCAATGATTGTTACCCTGGCTACGCTCCAGATTTTAAAGGGTATTTCCTATATTGTAACCGGCGCAATCCCGGTTTATGGATTCACGGAAAAATTCAAGGTGATTGGACAGGGCCATGTGGGGGCAATTCCCATTCCGATTATTATCATGCTTGCATTGTATGTGATAGCGTATATTGTTTTAAAATATACCAAGTTTGGCCAGAGCATTTATGGCATCGGCGGAAATGAGGAGGCGGTCCGTCTTACGGGGATAAACATTCGTAGAGCTAAGTACAGCGCTTATATTTTGTGCAGTGTCGTTTCGGGTATTGCGGGGATTGTTTTGCTTTCCCGTGCAAATACGGCCCAGCCTTCGGCAGGCTTTGGATATGAGATGGATGTTATTGCAGGCGCTGTCTTGGGCGGGATATCCATGTCCGGCGGCGAAGGAAAAATTACGGGAGTATTTGCCGGTGTCCTGGTGATGGCAATCTTAAGCAACGGAATGCTGATGATGGATGTCAGTGAATATTGGCAATGGGTAACAAAGGGAATCGTTATGCTGGTAGCAATTACATATGACAGAGTTCTTAAGAAAGGATGAGGGAAGATGGGTATTTTAAAAAGAGGATTAATTGTTTCTTGTCAGGCAACGCCGGCAGAGCCGCTGCATAGCCCGGAGATCATGGGCAGATTGGCAATCGCGGCAAAAGAGGGCGGAGCGGTAGGTGTACGGGTGAATACTTATGACGATCTGGTTGCGGTAAGAAAGGTGTGCGATCTTCCGATCCTGGGCCTGATTAAGACTACGCATGAAGGCTTTTGGCCCTATATTACAACCACAATGGAAGACGTAGATAAAGTAGTGAAATCGGGAGCAGAAATTGTCTGCATTGATGCGACGGCTTATCCGAGATACGACGGGCATACATTTGAGGAGCAGTATCATATGGTCCGCGAGAAGTATCCTAACATTGAAATCATGGCGGACGTCTCTACCGTGGAGGAGGGCGTGTCTGCGGATCGTCTTGGAGTTGACTATGTTGCAAGTACTCTGTGGGGCTATACACCTGATACGGATACCCATGAGGATGTGATCCAGGAATTCAGAGAGCCAAACCTGGATATTATCAGAGAGCTCTCGGCGGTATGCAAGGCTCCTGTTGTTGCTGAGGGAAGATTCCATAATGCGGAATATGCAATTAAAGCCATGCAGGCAGGAGCTTATGCGGTAACGATTGGATGGGGAATTACAAGACCTCAGATTATCACTAAGTATATTGTAGATCAAATGAAAAAAGAGGTTGAGGGATTATGAAGCATGCAGCGGCCATTGATGTAGGGGGGACCAAGATACTGGGAGCGCTGGTAGACGAGGAGGGAAATGTAAAAAAGGAAATAAGAATTCCTTCGGACTTCGAGCTTGGCGGCCTGCATATCATGGAGAAGATATTTGAACTGGTTGACGAGCTTGCAAAGCTTGAAAAAATTGATGCGGTGGGCATCGGCATCGGAGGCAGAATTGATGTAGAAAAGGGAATTATTAATTGGGGCGTGAAGCCGGTTCCCCATTGGTTTGGGCTGAAAGTGAAGGAAATGACAGAAAACCGGTATCATGTTCCATGCGCAGTTGATAACGATGTAAAGGTGGCCGGGTACGGGGAGCAGTGGATGGGAGCTGCAAAAGGGCTGGACTCTTATGTTTGCATTACACTGGGAACCGGCGTTGGCGGGGCGGTATGTATCGACGGTAAAATGCTTCACGGAAAGCATTGGAGCGGCGGCGAAATAGGGCATTACATTTTATATCCCAATGGCAGGCCCTGTACCTGCGGCTTTCAGGGATGCGTGGAGCAGTATTTATCAGGGACGGCTCTGGTAAAAATTTATAATGACAGGGCTCCCGAAAAGGTAAAGACCGGGTATGAATTTTTTGAGCGTGTAAGGGAAAAGGAAGCGTTTGCTCTGGAAGTCTTAGATCAATTTGTGGAGAATTTGAGTGTCTTTTTGAATTCTCTGTGCAATACTTATGATCCTGAGAGGTTTATTATTGGGGGCGGATTGATTGATACAAAAGAATTTTGGTGGGATAAGCTTCTGAAAATCATGAGCAGTTCTCCCATCAACCAGGTCTATTCCCCGGAAATCGTTCCGGCGCTGCTGGGGAATAAAGCCGGATATTACGGTTCCGCATATATTGCGTTCCGGATGCTGAACAAAGAAGCGTAATCTTATAAAGGTGGGAAGCCTCCGGACCGGATGCTTCCCATTGTAAAAAGTTCTTTTTTTTATTGACAACAGGGATGTTTTTGTGGTATAAATAATAAGTACGTTTCAGATAGGGGATTGGTCAAATGGCATGACAGGGGTCTCCAAAACCCTTAGTGGGAGTTCGATTCTCTCATCCCCTGTAAGAGCGGGAATACCGGGATTTCGGTATTCCCGTTTTTTCATATCTTTAGGAAAGTTCTCCAGGCAGGATTCTGATTCATCTGTTGGAAAAGCTGAGTCCGGAAAAGGATGCCAGCTATTTTAATTTAATTAGTACTTGACATTGCATAGTAGTTGGTGTAATCTAATACCAGAGGAGGAGAAGGCATGAATCCACAGTTTAAAAAAGGGGTGCTGGAGCTGATCGTGCTGGAATCCGTGCGGAGAAAGGACATGTACGGATATGAGCTTGTGGAGGAGGTCTCCCGGGTGATTGACGTAAATGAGGGGACTATCTATCCGCTGCTGAAACGGCTGACCAACGAGCATTATTTTGAAACGTATCTGCGGGAATCTTCGGAAGGCCCGCCGAGGAAATATTACCACCTGACAGCAGCCGGGATTTTGTACCGGGATTCCCTGGCTGGGGAATGGGAAGAATTCCAGGCCAGGGTGGGCAGATTTTTGAAGGAGGGAACGAAGGAATGAATAAGGAAACTTTTTTGAGCGAACTGCGCGGATACCTTCAGATTCTGGAAGATCAGGAGCAGGAGGATATTCTGGAGGAATATGCCCAGCATATAGATATCAAGATTCAGAAAGGGCAGAGTGAGGAGGAAGCTATCCGCGATTTTGGGTCCGTGAAGGAGCTGGCGGAGGGGATTCTGGCGGCTTACCATGTGAAACCGGGGTTCCCGGGAGAAAACAGGGGAAACCGTCTGCCGGAACTGACGAAGGAGACGGCGGCAGAGGGAAAGAGGCTTTTGGAACGGACGGGCCGCTTTCTGAAAAGAAAGTGCGGGGCCTGTTCTAAGAGAATCGGCCGGAGCTTTCGGTGGATAAGAAGGAAGTGCGGGTCTTTCGCTTCCTGGATCCGGCGTTTGCTTTCCGGAAAGAAAGTGCGCAACAGGGAAGAAAAAGGAAGACGAAATGAGGAAGGCATGGATATGGGGACAGCAGGCATGGAAAGGAATGAGGGGGCCCTGTCTTTGGAAGGACAGAGAGAATCCCGGCAGAAAGCACAGGTACAAGGAGACGGTTTCTGGAAGAATTTAAGCAGCGGCATGGGGGCCGTATGGAAGGGTCTGATAAAGGGAACGGTAATCTGCTGGAACGCAGGCATGGCTGTCTGCATCTGGAGTCTGCGCCTGTTTTGGAATCTGGCGTGGCTGATGGCGGCGTTGATGTTCGGCGCTCTGGCAGTGCTGGCGATGGCAGGGCTTGGGATGCTGCTGGTGCTGCAGTTTCAGGGCTATCCCCTGGTGGGAACCATGCTGTTGACTCTGGGCGGGGTTCTTATTTTCGGCACGTTAAGCTGCGGAGCTTTTAGCCTGCTGATACGAAGAAATCCGCAGGGGGATTTCGGAGGGCAGAAACCGGGAAAAGACGCGGAGGAACCGGAGGAGACGGCGGATTCAAAAGAGATTGAGCAGCCGGAAAAGACAAAGGAAGATTTAAAGGAGGCGTGCCATGAGTAGGTTACATAAGATTTTGCTGGGAATTTTCTGCGGAGGCGTGCTGCTCTGCGGCATCGGCCTGGGCGTGATGGTTCTGGAGTTTTCCGAAGTGTCCTACGGCGGGATACAGATTGTGGGTGAGACAAAGATGGAGACGAAGGATATAGACGTGAAGTTTGAGCCGGGAGAAGCCTTTCAGACAGGAATCCGCAATGTGAACGGCTACGGGGATATAGACGAGATCCTGGAAGATCCTTCGGTGCCGCAGAATACGGTCCGGTTCCGGGTCACTTACAATGAGGCCAGGGTGAAGCCGATGGTTTATTGTGATGAGGAAAATCATGAGATTTATTTCCAGCGGTCTTGGAATGGCGGAGATGATCTGGCAGTTATTATGGAGGTAAAGGATCTGCTTCTTGAAGGTATCCGGGAGCGGAAAATATACGCCTACGATGCCGTTGATTTTGAAGAGATCCAGGTGAAAATCAATCCTTCTAACCGGGACGATGTGTATCTGCTCTTTTAAGATTTCTGTAAGAAATCCGACAATCCTTTTGTAAGAAACATTTCCTATCATAAGTTCAGGCTTGAAGGAAGGAGACAAAATCATGAACGAATGTGTGCTGGTGGTAGACGACGACAGGGAGATTGTAAAGGCCATTGCTCTTCTTTTGGAGAAAGAGGGCTACCGGGTGCTGAAGGCCTATAACGGTTTCGAAGCGCTGGAGCTGGTAGCGGAGCAGCCGGTGCGGCTTATCATTATGGATGTAATGATGCCGAAGCTGGACGGTCTGTCCGCAGTGATGAAGATCCGGGAGCAGAGAAATCTGCCCATCATCGTCCTTAGCGCCAAGAGCGAGGATACCGATAAAGTGCTGGGGCTTTCCATGGGAGCGGACGATTACGTATCCAAGCCTTTTCATCCCCAGGAGCTTGCGGCCAGGGTCAAAAGCCATCTCAGGCGCTACACGCTGCTTGGCGACATCAACGCACAGAGCCGGGAGGATCAGATCGAAAACGGGCGCCTGTGTTACCGGGTGCAGGAGCGCACGCTCTACGCGGACGGGGAGCCGGTGAAGCTTACCGCCACGGAGACGAAGATTGTGGATCTTTTCATGCGGAACCGGGGCCGTATCTTTCCGGCGGAGGAGATTTACCGGCGGGTCTGGGAGGAGGATGCCTTCGCTCCGGAGAATACGGTGATGGTGCATATCCGGCGCATCCGGGAAAAGATTGAACTCAATCCAAAAGAGCCAGAATATTTAAAGGTGGTGTGGGGAATTGGATACAAAATGGAGAAAATGGAAACTCATTCTTAGCTTTACGGCCTTTTTTTTGGGTATTACCCTGCTCTTTGGAAATTTCTTTTCCATGATGGGGCTTTTGATGTCCCAGGACGGAGATACGCTTGCGGACCGGGTGGGAACGGATTACCAGAACCGGGAGGAATTTTGCTGGAGTATGTCCGATCGGCTGGAGGAGCTTTTGGGCGTGGCCACCGGCGGAAAGGGCTGGAGGAACTACGGAGCTGTCTACAGCGACGGCGGCGTCCTTTATTATGGGAATGCCTATGGGCGGAGCTATAGCTATAGCACATGGGCGGACACATCCGGTGAGGCGGTGGTGCAGGAGGCGGTGGCAGCGCCGCCGGAGGAATTGGGACTGCCGGATCTGGAAGGAAGGATCCGGGAGCTGGAGAAACAGGTGGAGGACGGCATCCTATCGGATGACGAGGCGGACGAGATCATAGCGGAGTATGAGGCGGAATATGAAAGGGCAGGCGAGGCCTTGACCGAGAGGAGCTGGGCTTACCAGGAGGAGCTAAAGCCGGAGACCCTGGAGAAGCATATGGAGGAGCTGGCCGGGGATAAAAATATCCTCTATGCGGTGCTCTACCAGGGAAAGCTCCTCTATACGAACATTGATGAAGCACGGTCTGAGGTGGGGAAGGAGGTTGGAGCGAAAGATTACTCCAACTATGTCTCTGAGGAGGAATACAATTTTTTCCTATGGTACAATCTCATGGGCGACGGCAAGGTGCAGATCACCAAGGACGGCCAGTCATTGGATGTGTACGGGGACGGGGTCTACCGGGAGGATAGCCGCTGGTATGTGCCGGGATACACGAATTTCAGCACGGATCCCTCTGCCAAGGATGCCGTGATCTTTATGGCGGCTGCCAAAGAGCCCAAGCTTTATATCACAGGAAATTATTCGGGCTCCGGGACAATCCGGCAGGGGGGACAGCTCTACTATATGCAGAGGCAGCAGATGGAGTGGCACAGGAGGTATGAGACGGGCCTAGTGCGCCTGGGGTGCGCCCTCCTTTTGCTGATCCTAGCCTTCCTGATGCGAAGAAGCCGGAAGGAGGCTGACAGGGCCATCGGGGCTTTTCTTGGGAAAATATGGATAGAGGTAAAAGTCCTGCTTTTCGTAGGGGTTCCTCTGGTATTGCTTTGGACCAACGGCCGGGAGCTCTTGCGGGAGCTTATCTGGATGCTGGAGGATGGAGGCTGGTATTATGTGGAAGAGTCCCTCTGGTATATTGGGCGCTTTATGATGAACGGAACTGCCCTGGCTGTTGCGTTCTGGATGATTTATCTTGCGGTGCTGGATCGCCGCTATAACAAGGGGAGGCAGAAGCTTTTGACGGCACCTGTGTTGTATGGCCTTGGCAGAAAAAATCTGGAGCTGCCCATACAGAGGCGGATGGTGTCACGGTATTACCCGGTGCTGGCTTTTTCGCTGCTGTTCCCGTTCTTTGGAATCGCCTCTGTCTTTGGACTTTTCTTTGTATGGGGATGGGATGGGACGACGATTTTGCTGACAGCGCTGGCGGTTCTGTCGGGCGTAGGCTTTGTGGCAGCTACTGTCGTCTATCTTTGCCGGAATAAGCAGCTGGCGACAGATCTGGGTGCGCTGGCAGGGCAGATTGCGGACGTCCGGGAGGGCAACCTAACGAAGCCTTTGGAGTTGTCCGGGGACGCAGATCTGAAAGCGGCGGCGGAGAATCTCAATGAGATCCAGCAGGGCATGGAGACAGCTTTAAAGGAGCAGACCAAGAGCGAGCGCATGAAGGTGGAGCTGGTGGCCAACGTGTCCCACGATATTAAGACGCCTCTGACTTCTATTATCAGCTATGTGGAGCTTTTGAAGCAGGAAGAGGAGCTGCCGGATCATGTGAGAGAGTATGTGCAGATTCTGGGAGAAAAATCAGAGCGTCTGAAAAATATGGTGCAGGATGTGTTTGAAGTGAGCAAGGCAGCCTCCAACCAGCTTCCTGTGAACATGGAAAAGCTGGATCTGGCAAAACTTCTGCGGCAGACATTGGCAGATATGAATATTCAGATTTTAGAGAGCGGCCTGGCCATGAAGGTATCCCTTCCGGAGGAACCGGTATTGATTCTGGCGGACGGCCAGCGGCTGTACCGGGTGTTCCAGAACCTGCTCCAGAACGCTTTGAAATATTCCCTGAAAGGCTCCCGGATTTTCCTGGTGCTGGCGGAAGAGGGAAAAACTGCCGCGGCCAGTATCAAAAATACCTCCGGTGTGGAGATTGACGGCACTGTGGACTTTACGGAACGCTTTGTCCGGGGGGATATAAGCCGGACGGACGGGGGCAGCGGACTGGGTCTGTCTATTGCCAGAAGTTTTACGGAGGCCTGCGGCGGCAGCTTTGACCTGGATGTAAACGCGGATTTGTTTACAGTTACTGTGAGATTTGAAAAAGTATCCCAATAAATATAGATACTGGCGCATAAGGAACCGGATCACCGGGTAGCCGTTTGTATTTTACGGCATAATCATATAGGGAAACCGATTGTTTAAGGGGCGTCTCAGGACCGGCCGGCGGCTTGTCCGGGGCGGCCCCTTCTGCGGCAGGGAAAGGGAAAAGACCATGGAAGAAATTTTGCTGGAATGGGCGAAAGCCATACATAGGGAAAATCCGGTGGTAGATGCGCATTTGGATTTGGCTGCCGAGGTATATGCCAGAAGAATGTACGGGGAACGGGATGTGGTGGAGCGGTATTATCTGCCCCACTTTGAGGAGGCCTTTTTAAATATCTGTGTCTCCTCGGTATTTGTGTCTTCCCGGGATTTGCCGGAGAGGGGACTGCATACGGCGGTGGCGCAGATTGCGGCTCTGCGGGAGGATCTGGAGCCGGTTTCCTCCCGGATCCGGGTTGTGACGGATCTTTCCGGGCTGGAAGAATCCCTGCGGGAGGGCAGGATTGCCGTTCTTTTGTCCCTGGAGGGCTTGGACCCGGTGGGGGCAGATTTGTACCTTCTGCGCGCTTTTTACGATCTGGGCGTGCGGGGGGCCGGCCTCACCTGGAGCCGCCCGAATGCTTTTGCCAGGGGCTGCTGTAAGGCAGGGGAAATGTACGAGATTTCCGGAGGCCTTACCGGACTGGGACGGGAGGCAGTGGCGAAGATGGAGGAGCTGGGTATGTATCTGGATGTAAGCCATCTCAACAACGACGGGTTTGCAGATGTGCTGGAATGCGCTTCCCGTCCCTTTATAGCCAGCCACTCCAATGCCTGGGATGTACATCCCAATTACCGGAATCTCCGGGAGGATCAGATCAAGGCAATCGCAGATCGGGGAGGCGTCATCGGCCTGAATGCCTGCGGGACCATTGCAGGAGTCTCCCCCCGGCAGAGGGAGGCAGCGCTGATCCGCCTCTGCCAACATGCGGAACATCTCGTTGCCCGGGCGGGGGCAGAGCATGCAGGTTTTGGCTTTGATCTCTGCAACGGCCTTTCGGCCTCTACGCCCCGGATTCATTTTGAGGCGGAGGAGGACGATATTCTTGCCCACCACGGGGAGGTGCTTTCTTTAAGCGCCGCCCTTCTGGAGAGGGGGATGGCGGAGGAGGTTCTCACCGGCCTCATCGGCGGCAATTTCCTCCGGTATTTCCGGAGTGTTCTTAGATAGGCTATGTGTTTTTAAGAAAGGACAGAAAATAGCGCAGCAGCAGGGAACCGTCCTCGGTGCGGGGATTGGCATGAGCGAAACACATGCGTTCCGGGTGCCACTGGACACCCAGCAGAGGGAGGCTTTTGTGATACATGGCCTCCACGACGAAATCCTGGCTGTACTGCGCCACCAGCAGCCCATCGCCGGGGGTATGGATGCCCTGGTGATGGGCGCTGTTTGTAATGGGAGTGCTGCCGTAGAGTTTTTCCGGGAAAGTTCCCCTGGCTGCCTTGGTTGTATGAATCCGGTCGCCGTTTTGGTATGCGTGGATGCTAAGGGAGCGGGGCGGCAGATCCTGGATCAGTGTCCCGCCGAAATAAACATTGAGAATCTGGAGGCCTTTGCAGATGCCCAGGACAGGCTTTCCTGCGCGCACAAAGGATTCCAGCAGATAAAGCTGGATGCGGTCTAAGGATTCATCCATATTCCGGGAACCTTGATTTTCTGCACCAAAAAGAGCGGGAACAATGTCTCCGCCTCCCGGAAGGACAAGGCCGTCATAGCCGGAGAGATCCGAAAGGGCAGATAACCGGCTCTCAAAGACCGGTTCCTTTTCTTGGAGGGGAAGGGCATCGGCAGGAACTCCCAGGGCTGCGAAAGCATTTTTGTAGTTGTGTGTGGTATCTGGATAGCCTGCAAGGAATATTTTTTTCATGGGCAGGTTCCTTTCCTGTCCGGGGACATGGAAGATTTTTATGAAAATATATGCAGAACTGTGAAGAAAAAGACGAGCCAGGCTCGTTATACCAATTAGAAAAGAAATCTGAAAGAAAAGTTAAGATTTTATGAAGACTATTGAAATTTGAAATTTGTGTGTTATTGTATTATTCAAATAGTACATAAAATCGAAATGCAGCGAAGGAGAGGCAGAAGTGAGGATAAGAAGATGAGTACATTGGTAGAGGTAAAGGATATTTGCAAGATCTACAATCCTGGTGAAAATGAAGTGCGGGCCCTGGATCATGTGAGCCTTTCCATCAACAAAGGAGAGTTTGTGGCGATTATCGGGCAGTCAGGATCCGGAAAGTCCACGCTGATGAATATGCTGGGGTGCCTGGATGTTCCCACTTCCGGGGAATATTACCTGAACGGCAAGGACGTTTCCATGCTCAGCGACGATGAACAGTCGGACATCCGCAATCTGGAGATTGGATTTATCTTTCAGGGATTTAACCTGATCAGCAATCTCACAGCCATTGAAAATGTAGAGCTGCCATTGATTTACCGGGGAGTGGGAAAGCGGGAGCGGCAGAAACTAGCCATAGATGCCCTGAAAATTGTGGGCCTGTCCCATCGGATGTACCATAAGCCAAACGAGATGTCCGGCGGACAGCAGCAGAGGGTGGCGATTGCAAGGGCCATTGCGGCAAAGCCTCCGGTGATACTGGCGGATGAACCCACGGGAAATCTGGACTCGGCATCCAGCAAAGAGATTTTGCAGATTCTGAAAGAATTGTATGTAGACGGAAGAACGGTAATCCTGATCACCCATGATAATGGGATTGCAGCGCAGGCAAAGCGGGTGATCCGCATTATGGACGGCAAGATAGAATCAGACACAATCAATGAGGAGATTCAGTAATGTTTGGAAAGAAGAAAAATCTGGAAGCGTGGGAAACGGAAACTGTGGAGGAGGAAGGAAAGAAGAAGTTTTTTTCTTTCCTGAAAAAGAGCGAGCCCGGTGACAAGCCCGAGAAGCCGCCCCTTACAAAGGAGCAGAAAAAGAAACGCCGCAGGCGGATTGTGATCGGCAGCGTGGCGGTCGTGATTGTGGGATATAACATTGGCTCCAGCCTTTTTGCACCGGAGGTGCTGCCTGCCGTAAATGTAGTGGAAGCCAGTGTGGGGACGGTGGAACAGACCATCGAGGGCAGCGGAACCGTAAAGTCAGAGGAAGTGAAAACCTATTTTTCTCCCGTGACTGCTAAGGTGGAAAGTTTTGACTTGCAGGTGGGGGATACGGTAACGGCGGGGGATACTCTGCTTACTTATGACGGAGCGGAGCTGGACGAATTGTACCGCCAGGCGGAACTGACCGGAAGTGCAGCCAACTTAGGCTATCAGGATGCCATCACCAGGGACAATGAGAATGTATCCGAGTACAACCGCTCCTCCGCAGATCTGAATGTGATTGAACAGCAGCTGGATGCGGAAAAGAATGAATATGAGCATGTGCAGGACCGGATTACGGAGTACACGGAGAAGCAGGCCAACTCCTCCATTGAGCTGAACAACAGGCAGATTGCCCTGGAGGATGCACAGAGAACTTTGGCAAGTGCAGATGAAGTTTTGAAGCAGAAAAAGGAAGAACTGGATGCGGCATCGGATCCGGCGGCTCAAGAAGCACTTCGAAAAGAAATTGCGGATTTGGAAATAGCGAAAGCTGCAGCGGTGAAAAACCGTGATGCTGCCCAGAAGAAGATCCAGGAAGAACAGGATTACTTAAATGAGATCAACGAAAAGCTGAACGGTTACCGGGATCGTCTGGAGAAGTCTTCGGAGAACCTGGAAAAGCTCCAGACAAATAAGGCCAAGGAGGAGGGCATCAAGAGTTCTACGGAAAGCTCCAGGCTCACCTCGGCAGCCCGGCAGGAGCTGGCAGCTAACAACAATTTAAGTACCCTCAACGCCCAGATGACCAAGGATGACATCAATGCAGGAAAAGCAGGAATCCAGGCAGAGTTTTCCGGCGTGGTGACAGAAGTGGGAGCTGTCCCCGGCGGTCCGGCAGCCCAGGGAAGCAGTCTTTTTACCGTTGCCAGCAACGAGAACGTGATTGTAGACATGTCTGTGACCCGCTTTGATCTGGAGAAGCTGGAGGTGGGCCAGAGTGCAGAGATTACCCTGGCGGGAAATACTTACACCGGAACCGTCAGCAAGCTGAGCCGTCTGGCAGCCAACAATGAGAAGGGAACTCCGGTGGTCAGCGCCCAGATACATATTGATAATCCCGATGACAAGATTTACCTGGGTCTGGAAGCTAAGGTTAAAATCAGCGGGCGGAAAGCGGAGGATGTGATCGCCGTTCCTGTGGAGGCGGTCAACACAAGCAAGGAAGGGAGTTTTTGCTACATTGTGGATGAGAACGGCATGATTGCCCGCAAGGATGTGGAAACAGGCCTGTCTTCTGCCACTATGATTGAGATAAAATCGGGTTTAAGCTTCGGAGATAAAGTAGTCCGCAATACAGGAAGCGTGCTGGAAGAGGGAATGCGGGTAACGGCTGTGGAGGAATAGAAGATGGGACAATTACTGGAATATTTTAAGATGGCCCTGGATAACATCCAGGCAAATAAGGGCCGTTCCATTCTGACTATGCTTGGTATTATTATCGGTATTTCCTCAGTGATCATGATTATGTCTATTGGACAGGGAGCCAAAGGGGAGATCGGGGATCAGTTAAGCGCTATGGCCGGAGGCCAGATTTTCATCAGCGGCGCCTACAGTGATTCCAACCAGATTTACCTGACACCGGAGGATATGGAAGCCATTAAGGAGGTAGAGGGCGTCAAAGGCGTCACTCCTTCCGACAGCATGTCGGGGAAGCTTCTCAGTCCCAGGAATGTGGAATTTGCGCTAAGCGTTACCACCGGAACGGCGGATTTGAAGTATACCCACAACCCGGAGATGAAATACGGGCGCTATTTTTCCGATTCTGATGTGGACTCTATGAATCTGGTGGCTGTGATTGGAGAAGGCGATGCCCGGAAGCTCTTCGGCACGGACGATGTGGTGGGAATGAGCGTGGAGGTCACTATTTACGATACCACCCAGGAAGTCACAATTATCGGTGTAATTAAGGAAGAACAGTCCGGGGAAAGCGGTCTGGTGAGCAGTATGATGTACAACTCCAACCGGGTATCCTTCTATATGCCATGGACAGCCAATTATGCCTTTGGCTATATCTTGGATGAGTTTTATTCCATCATTGTGGTGGCGGATACCAGCTACAGCAGCGTGGCGGTCAGCAGCGACATTGTGAGCCTTCTGGAGCGCCGCTACCAAGTGCAGGGGGAGGACAAATTTTACGTGGAGGATGCAGAGAGCCAGATTTCTGTCATTACCCAGGTTCTGGATATGCTGACGGCCTTTATCTCTTTCGTGGCCGCCATTGCCCTTCTGGTAGGCGGCATCGGCGTCATGAATATCATGCTGGTGTCTGTGACCGAGCGGACCCGGGAGATTGGCATCCGCAAGGCACTGGGAGCCAGGACCAGATCCATTATGATGCAGTTCCTCTCGGAATCCGCTATCATCACGGCCATCGGCGGAATCATCGGGATTATCCTGGGAATTCTGGGGGCTAAGGCGCTTTGTTCTCTGCCCCAGCTTGGATTCCCGCCCCGGATCAGTGTGGCGACGATTCTTCTGACGACCTTCTTTTCCTCCTGTGTGGGAATTTTCTTCGGAATCTACCCGGCCAGGAAGGCGGCGAAGCTTAGTCCCATTGAGGCGCTGCGGAGAAAT
Source organism: uncultured Lachnospiraceae bacterium (assembly GCA_910587955.1). Taxonomy (GTDB): domain Bacteria; phylum Bacillota; class Clostridia; order Lachnospirales; family Lachnospiraceae; genus Laedolimicola. The sequence continues at coordinate 136,967 of CAJUNN010000001.1, forward strand.
TAGCCGGGAGTGAAAGGGAAAGTGCTTTTGTATTCGAAATCCAGCGAAAAACCAGTTGACACCGCCCTTTGCATATGCTAAACTATTCGAGTGACAGCAAGCAGAGTATCCACTCTCACCTCAGCGCAGAAGGCGTCTCGGGTTTATATCTGGCAGAAGGAGTGTTTTGGCGCGCTCTTTATTCTGATAGAAAGTGGATAGTCTGACTATCCACTTTTTTGTATTTAGGAAGCGGGATATTTTCTTTAAGGAGGGTATTACTATTAGCGATTTTATGATTAACGAACAGATCCGGGACAGGGAAGTCCGTCTGATTGGATCAAACGGCGAACAGTTGGGGATCATGTCCGCGAGGGATGCTATGAAAATTGCCAGGGAAGCAGAACTGGACCTGGTGAAGATTGCGCCGACAGCCAAGCCGCCGGTGTGCAAGATCATCGATTACGGAAAGTACAAGTATGAGATGTCGCGCAAGGAGAAGGAAGCCAGAAGAAAGCAGAAAATCATTGAGATTAAAGAAGTGCGTCTGTCACCGAACATTGATGAAAATGATCTGAACACCAAGATCAGCGCTGCCAGGAAGTTCCTCCAGAAGGGAGATAAGGTGAAGGTAACACTGCGCTTCCGGGGCAGGGAGATGGCTCATGTGCAGAAGAGCAAGCAGATCCTGGATGTGTTTGCGGAGAAGGTGGCCGATCTTGCGGTTGTGGAGAAGGCGCCGAAGCTGGAAGGCCGTCAGATGATTATGTTTTTGACGGAGAAGCGCCAGTAAAATTGGAAATCGCCTGGATTCCGGGATGATTTTATAGAAGTGAAAAACCAGAAACTATGACAGGAGGAGTATATAAAATGCCTAAAATGAAGACAAGCAGAGCGGCTGCGAAACGTTTCAAGAAAACAGGAACCGGCCAGTTAAAGAGAATGAAAGCTTATAAGAGCCATATCTTAACCAAGAAATCCCAGAAGAGAAAGAGAAATCTGAGGAAGGCAACCATTACAGATGCAACCAATGTAAAGAACATGAAGAAGATTCTGCCGTATCTGTAAAAGCGCAAAATTTCAAGGAGGAGAGAAAAAATGGCAAGAGTAAAAGGCGGTTTAGGCGCCAAGAAAAGACATAACAGGGTATTAAAGCTGGCAAAGGGTTACAGAGGAGCCAGAAGCAAACAGTACAGAGTAGCAAAGCAGTCTGTCATGAGAGCGCTGACCAGCTCTTATGCAGGAAGAAAAGAGAGAAAACGTCAGTTCCGCCGTCTGTGGATTGCACGTATCAATGCGGCAGCCAGAATCAACGGACTGTCCTACAGCAAGTTTATGTACGGACTGAAGCTGGCGGATGTGGAGATGAACCGGAAGATCCTGGCCGATATGGCAGTCAACGACGCGGCGGGCTTCACCACTTTGGCAGAGCTGGCAAAGAGCAAATTAGCGTAATCCGTTCAGACCACGGAAATAGGAAAACAAAAGAGCCATTGCAGGACGGGAAAGGTTTCCGCAGCAATGGCTTTTTCTATGCAGACTTTGACAAACCCGGAGAACGTGCTATAATTAGCAATACATCAAAATAGTACGAACTGAAATCAGAAAGAAGGAATAGAAAATGACAGAAATTACCATTATCTCCGGCTTTTTGGGAGCCGGAAAGACCACTTTAATTAAGAAGCTTTTGGAGGAGGCATTTCAGGGAGAGAAGCTGGTGCTGATTGAAAATGAGTTTGGCGAGATCGGCATTGACGGAGGCTTTCTGAAGGATGCGGGGATCCAGGTAAATGAGATGAATTCCGGCTGTATTTGCTGTTCCCTGGTAGGAGACTTTGGTACGGCCTTGAAGGAAGTGCTGGATACCTATGGGCCGGACCGGATTCTCATTGAGCCCTCAGGTGTGGGCAAGCTTTCCGATGTGGTTAAGGCCGTAGAGCGGGTGGCGGAATCGGCGGATGTCCGTATTGACAGCTCTATTACGGTAGTGGATGGGAAAAAATGTAAGATGTATATGAAAAACTTCGGGGAATTTTTCAACAATCAGGTGGAACATGCAGGCACTATCGTTTTGAGCCGGACCCAGAGTATGACGGATGAGAAGCTGGAGGCGTGCGTAAAGCTTCTGCGGGAGCATAATCCGAAGGCGGCTGTGATTACCACGCCCTGGGACGAGCTGGACGGGAAGAAAATTCTGGAGGCCATGCACCACGCGGAGCTGGAGATGGGAGAGCCCCATCAGGATCATCACTGCCATGGGGAGGGATGCGGCTGCGATCACCATCATGAAGAAGCCTGCGGTCATGATCACCACCATGACGGAGAATGCAGTCATGATCACCACGGTCATGACGGGGAGTGTGCCTGCGGCTGCCATGATCACGATCACCACCATCACCATCATGAGGGCCACCATCATGCGGATGAGGTATTCACGAGCTGGGGGGCAGAGACGCCCCGCAAGTACAGTGCAAAAGAGCTTGAGAAGATTTTAGAGAAGCTGGGAGCTTCGGAAGAGTACGGGGTGATTCTCCGGGCCAAAGGCATCGTTCCGGGAACGGAAGGAGGCTGGCTGGAGTTTGATTTCGTGCCGGAGGAATATGAGGTGCGGGGCGGGAACGCAGATTATACGGGAAGACTCTGTGTCATCGGCTCGAAACTGAATGAGGAGGCTTTGAAGGAGCTTTTCCAAATCTAAGACAGGGGTGAATGCCATGAGTTTATTAAATAAAGTGCCTGTCTATGTAGTCAACGGTTTTCTGGAAAGCGGGAAGACTTCGTTCATCCGGGAGACGCTCTCGGATCCCTATTTTTCGGACGGAGGAAAAACGCTTCTGCTCCTCTGCGAGGAGGGAGAGGAAGAGTACGACGGACATGTTCTGGAATCCTATGATACGGTACAGGTGACAGTGGAGGGAAAGGCGGAGTTTACCCCGGAGTTTCTGGAAAGCTGCCGGAAACAATACCGTCCGACCCAGGTAATGATTGAGTACAACGGCATGTGGGGAATGCAGCTTCTGCGGGAGATACCGCTTCCCAGGGGATGGTTTCTGGCCCAGGGCATTACTCTGGTGGATGCGGGGACATTTGATCTCTATATGCAGAATATGAAATCCCTCTTTATGGATATGGTGCAGGATTCGGATCTGGTGATTTTCAACCGCTGCGCGGAAGGGACAAAGGCGGCTTCCTACAAGCGGAATATTAGGGCAGCCAATCCGCGGGCCCAGGTAGAATTTGAGCAGGAGGGCGGGGAGCTGTTTGAATATGAGGAGGAACTGCCCTTTGATCTGAATGCGGAGATCATCGAGATCGCAGACATAGATTACGGAATCTGGTATCTGGACGCCATGGACCACCCGGAACACTATGAGGGAAAGACCGTCCGCTTTCAAGCCATGGTGATGCGGCCCAGGGAGCTGGAAGCCGGCTGGTTTGTGCCCGGGCGGCGGGCCATGACCTGCTGTGCGGACGACACGGTATTTCTCGGCTTTCTCTGCAAATCCCAGAACGTGGATAAGCTGCGGAACCGCCAGTGGCTGACGGTGACAGCCAAGGTAAAGGCGGAGGCCAGAAAAGAGTATTCCGGTGAGATTGGTCCGGTACTTTACACCAAGGCCCTGAAATCGGCAGAAAAGCCGGAGGAAGAGATGGTATATTTTTGACCAAAGGAGGAAATCGTGCGTAATCTGCAGCATACAGTCAGGAATCTGATTCATATCCTGGCAATCTTGCTTTTTGGCTGGATTGCAGCGGTGATTTTGTCCCGGCAGAGAAACTGGCAGCCCTTTTTGGCCGGAATCGCCGGTCTGCTGGGGGTCCTTGTTTTAAACCGCCGGGCTTCGGGAATTGCAGGAAAAATTTCCTATGACAGGGCAGTCAAATTTCTGACGCCTGTTCTCTTTGCACTGCAGATTTATATTATGTACAATATTTTCTTTGAGACCGGCTGGGATTCCGGCATCCAGGTCATACCGGCTGCAAAGATCATTGCCAGGAATGGAGACAAAAGCTTTCTCAGTGATATTTATTTCTCCAACTATCCCAACAACCTGCTTCTGGTGAGCCTTTATGCGGCGGTTCTGAAAATCAATGACAGTGTGGGGATTTTCTTTGAAAATTACTGCCTGATGGCAATCGTGATTTTAAATTGCGCAATTTCTACGTCTTCCGCAGTCTTGATTTATAAAACGGGAAAGAAGCTGTTAAATGAGAAATATGCCTTTCTGGGCTACCTCCTCGGGGTGTGCATGCTGGTACTGTCCCCTTGGAATGTGATCTGCTACTCGGATCCGCTGGCACTGTTTTTTCCTGTTTTCATTTTCTGGCTGTATTTTAGCCGGGAAAGGAACCTTTATAAGAAATATTTGTTGATTTTTCTGCTGGGATACCTGGGATTCTGTATAAAACCACAGGTTCTGATCGCCGTGATTGCCATCGTATGCGTAGAACTGCTCCGGCATCTCTCGGATCTGCGTCAAAAAGAATTTTGGAAAAAAGCGGGGAAGCTGGCGGCCATGGCTTTGGCGATGCTTCTGACCGTGTCGAAGCTGCTTTCCGTAATGTATTCCCTGGAAGGATTTGCGATAGACCGGGAGCAGAGGTTCGGAATTCCGCACTATCTGATGCTTGGGCTCAACGAAGAGCGCACGGGAAGGTTTTCGGATGAGGATGTGGCCTTTTCCCGGCAGTTTTCCACCGGAAAAGAGCGGACAAAAGCCAATTTTTCGGAGGCCGGGCGGAGGATCAAAAGCATGGGGGCAGCAGGGCTTATGCGGCATTTGTCGGAAAAGATGCTGGTTAATTACGGAAACGGGACCTTCTCCTGGGGCGGGGAGGGAACCTTTTATATGGACCGCAAGCTGCCGCCAAACCGGGACGTATCCTTGCGGCTCCGTCACTTCTATTATAATGAAGGGCTGAAATACCAGGTGTTCTACGGCGGAGAACAGACGCTCTGGCTTATGGTGCTGACATTGATTTTCCTGCAAACGGTTCTTGCTTTCCGGGACCGGAAAAGAGCGGATGACCGGTATCTGGTTTTGATACTGGCGCTTGTGGGACTGACGGTATTTGAGCTGCTCTTTGAGGCCAGGGCTCGCTATCTGTATCCGTATGTGCCGGTTTATATACTGGCCGCCCTGTACGGACTTGAGGCTCTGAATGGATTTTGGAGGCGGAGAAAGGTCAGGCGCCGATCTCCGGTTTCCGGTACTGGAGCAGCAGATTTTTCAAATGAATGATGGAATCCGTGAGGAGCTTGTCCTTATGGTAGACCAGGTTAAAGGTACGGTTCCATGCGTTCTCCGGGTGGGGAAGCATGCGGATCGTACCTTTTTGCAACTCTTCTTCAATGAGGCGCACGGAAATAACGGCCAGGCAGTGGTTGGAGAGAATGGCATGCTTCATAGCTTCCGGGAAAGGCGCTTCGATCCGGCAGCGGATCCGGATACGGTTTGCCCGCAGATAGTCCTCGAAAAGGGCACGCGTCCCGCTTCCCTTCTCCCGCATTACGAAGTCCATGCCTTCCAGATCGGAGGGGACAAAGGAGCGGAGGGAGGCAAAGGGGTGATCTTTGCTGTAAGCCAGAACTAGGAAGTCTTCAACCATGGGGATGCTGATGAGGTCCGGGCTGTGGATAATGCCCTCTACAATTCCTACATCCAGCTCGGAGCGCAGGAGTTTTTCTTCAATGGTGGCAGTATTGCCGATGAAAGAGAAGGTATCCAGAGCAGGCCGCCGCAGGAGAAAGTCTTCCAGCAGGGAAGGGAGAAGGCAGGACCCCACGGTTACGGTGGCTCCAATCCGGAAGTGTTCGATTTTTGCCTCGCTCTGCATCTGGTGTTCCAGTTCGTCAAAGGCACGGACTGCGATCTGGGCCAGATCCATCAGGTGCTTTCCCTCCTCCGTGATGTAAAGACGTTTGGAAAGACGGTCAAAGAGCCGGGTATTGTAGTGTTCCTCCAGCTCCCGGATGGCCTGGCTGATGGTGGGCTGGGTCAGATAGAGCTGTTTGGCGGCAAGACTCATTTTTCCGGTTTCGGCTACAGTGAGGAAGATTTTCAGATGGCGGATGGTCATGGGAAGTTCCTCCGAAATTAATAGGAAATACCTATGTTTTTGATAAAATAATATCATTTTTATTATTGATTAGCAAGTGCTATAATGGATGCAGCGGGGACAGAATGGTATCAACTGTCAAAAAGTTAAAATATTAACGAGAAGAAAGGGGTAAAGACCGATGAAAGTACTGATTATCGGTGGTGTTGCAGCCGGAACAAAGGCTGCGGCGAAAATCAAACGGGAAGACCGGAGCTGCGAGGTTATCATCCTGACCAAGGGAAAAGACATTTCCTATGCGGGCTGCGGGCTTCCCTATTATGTGGGCGGCGTAATTCCTGCCAGGGAACAGCTGATCGTCAATACACCGGAGTCGTTTTCCAGACTGACCGGGGCCCGGGTGCTGACCGAGACCGAAGTGACGGCGGTTGATACGGCGGCCAAGACAGTGACGGCGGTACATAAGGGGGAGAGCAGTACCCACAGCTATGACAAGCTGGTGATTGCGTCCGGAGCTTCTCCGTTTTGCCCGGATATTCCGGGACTGGATCTGGAAAATGTATTCTTTATGCGCACGCCGGATGATGCCATCGCTCTTCGGGAAGCCGTGGAGGCAGGCGGGATTAAACGGGCCGTAGTGGCAGGCGGCGGTTTTATCGGTCTTGAGGTGGCGGAAAACCTGGCGGAAAAAGGCGTGCGGGTGAATGTCATTGATTTTGCCCCTCATGTACTTCCTAATTTCCTGGATCCGGAGCTTTCCGAGTATGTGGAAAATAAAATGGCCGATGCGGGCATCAACCCCATGACAGGTGTTGCCCTGGAAGGTGTCCTGGGAGACGGCAAGGTGGAGAAGGTGCAGACCAGCAAGCGCGCGGTAAAGGCGGACGCCCTGGTTCTGGCTATCGGCATCCGGCCCAACACGGCCTTCCTGGAAGGCAGCGGCATTGAGATGTTCAAGGGAACCATTCTCACGGACAAGAATCTGCGGACCAATGTGGAGGACGTCTATGCGGTGGGCGACTGCGCCATGGTGACAAACCGGGAGACGAACGAGCCGGCCTGGTCTCCCATGGGATCTACGGCTAACATTGCGGGCCGCGTGCTGGCGATGAATATCTGCGGCGGCAGCAAGGAATATGCAGGCGTATTGGGTACAGGCGTAGCCAAGCTGCCGGGGGGCATCAATACAGGGCGCACAGGCCTCACGGAGACGGCGGCAAAGGCAGCCGGCTATGATGTGATTACGGCGCTCTCCGTGGTGGACGACAAGGCCCATTACTATCCGGGCGCAGGCTCCTTTATCATCAAGATGACGGCGGATAAGGCCACCCGGAAATTCCTGGGTCTGCAGGTGCTGGGAACGGGAGCCGTGGATAAGGTAACGGATATTGCCGTGACGGCCATCTCCCTGGGCGCTACCGTGGATCAGCTGGAAAACCTGGACTTTGCCTATGCTCCGCCCTTCTCTACGGCCATTCATCCCTTCGCCCATGCCCTGAACGTGCTGCTGAACAAGATGAACGGCTCCTTGGAGAGCTTTACCCCGGCCGAGTTTGCAGAAGGTGCGGCAGAGGGATACCGCCTGGTAGACGCGTCTCCCCAGCCCTCCATCCACTCAGCGCCTTATCTGGATTTGACCAAGATTGAGGGAGAGATGGAAGGATTTGCAAAAGACGAGAAGCTGCTTCTGGTGTGCGCAAAGGGCAAACGGGCCTACATGACCCAGAATCGTCTGAAACACTACGGCTACACAAACACAAAGGTCCTGGAAGGCGGAACCACCTTCAATACGGTGGAAGAAGAGGACTAAACACACATCAACTAGAACAGCAGCCTCCCGGACAGAGCCGGAAGGATTCTGGCAGGGAAGCTGCGGAACTAAAAATAGGAGGTTTTGATTATGGCGACACTTACCATCAGCCCGGAAGACGAAAAGAAAGTGAAAGCAAGAGGATTTTTAAGCAACAAGGGTACGGACAATTTTTCCGGCCGTATTATCACGGTCAACGGTAAGATCACAGCCGAGCAGCAGAAGGTGATCGGTGAAGCGGCGGAGAAGTTCGGAAACGGCATCGTGACGTTTACCACTCGTCTGACCATTGAAGTACAGGGGATTCCCTATGACAAGATTGACGATTTCTGTGCGTACATAGCAAAAGCCGGTCTTGTGACAGGCGGAACCGGTTCTAAGGTGCGTCCGGTGGTGGCCTGCAAGGGAACGACCTGCCAGTACGGCCTTTTGGATTCCTTTGCGCTTTCCGAGGAGATTCATCAGAGATTTTACGAGGGATACCGCCAGGTGCTTCTGCCCCATAAATTCAAAATTGCCGTGGGCGGATGTCCCAACAACTGTGTGAAGCCGGATTTGAATGACTTGGGTATCATCGGACAGAGAATTCCCAATTATGAGGAGGATGACTGCAACGGCTGCAAGAAGTGTGCGGTGGAAAAGGCATGTCCCGTAAATGCGGCCAAGATGGTGGACGGTGTGATGGAAATTGATAAGGATGTCTGCAACAACTGCGGACGCTGTGTGGGAACCTGTCCCTTCGACTGCATTGAGGACGGAACCTACGGCTACAAGATTTACATCGGCGGGCGCTGGGGCAAGAAGGTAGCCCAAGGCCAGGCGCTCTCTAAGGTGTTTACGGATAAGGAAGAAGCTCTGTCTGTAATTGAGAAGGCTATCCTGTTGTTCCGGGAGCAGGGACAGACAGGTGAGCGTTTTGCCAGGACCATTGAGCGTCTGGGCTTTGAGAATGTGGAGAAGCAGCTTCTGTCCGACGACATTCTGGGGAGAAAGCAGGAGATCCTGGATGCGAAGCTGCATCTGACAGGCGGAGCAACCTGCTAAAAATACACGAGGGAGAATGGAAAAATGAATAAGAAGAAAACAGGTGCTATCCTCCTCTGCCTTATCATTGGAGGACTGGCGACTCTTTCTACGGACTGGCAGTCGGCCCTTCTGGGACGGACGGTTATGGGCGGACCTATGGTTGCCCTGCTGGTATCTATGATTGCCTGTAATCTGCTGCCGAGCCTTCCTAAGGATTTTAAAGCCGGGACCACCTTTGCCAGCAAGAAATTCCTGAACTGGGGCATTATCCTTACGGGTGCCACTTTAAGCTTTGCGGATATTCTGGGAACGGGTGTCAAGGCCCTCCCGCTGATTTTGTTCAACATCCTGCTTTCTTTTACCATTGCCCTGCTGGTTGGAAAGAAGCTGGGTGTGAGCAGGAACACTTCCATTCTGGTAGGCGGAGGAACCTGTATCTGCGGCGGAACGGCTATTGCCACCTTGTCCCGGATTATCAAGGCCTTGGAGGAGGAGATTGCCTTTGCCATGGCAGCGATCTTTCTCTTTGATACCCTGGCGGCATTTAGTTATCCGTATCTCACAGGAATGCTGGGACTGACGGACAATCAGTTTGCCTTCTGGGCGGGGACGGCCATCAACGATACCTCCTCCGTGGCGGGAGCCCAGGCCACCTATGTAGCTATGAACGGGCTTGGGGACTGGAGCGGAGCTCTGAATGTGAAACTGGTACGTACCACGATGCTAATTTTTGTGGCTCTGTTCTGGACCATTGTGATGGCGAAGAATGCCAAAAACAGCGAAGGGACCCAGAATGATTCCCTCTTTCAAGTGGTAAAGAAGACCTTCCCCATGTTTATTCTCTGGTTTGTGGTTATGGCCGGACTGAATACCTTCGGCGTGTTCGGCTTCGCCGTACCGGGACTGGAGATGTCTGCAGCCAAGCTGCTGGGCAAGCTGGCGAAATTTCTCTTTGCCTCGGCCCTGGCAGGCGTAGGCTTTAAGATCAAATTTAAAGATGTGTTTTCCAAGGGCGTCAAGCCCATTGCCCTGGGCGGGTTAACCTGGATCTGCGTATCAGCCTGCTCCCTGGCGTTTGTATTCCTCTTTGCGGGATATATCGGTTAATAAAACAAGGCGGCCTCCGGTTTCAGTCCGGAAGGCCGTCTGTTTTATGGTGCAAAAAAATTTCTGAAAATTTTACTTGTGTGAACCGCAAGGATCAGCGACACGATTCCCGAAAATAAAACGACGGCATATTCAAATCCTTTGCAGATTTCAAACAGGATGCCGTATAAGGCGTTTCCCAGGGGCTGGGCGCACATACAGACCGTAAAAATAACGGCAATCACCTTCCCAATTAGATTTTGCGGCGTTTCAGTTTGGATGAAGGCCATCATCTGTACGGTTAAAACCGTTGAAAATACCATAACGGCAAAGCAGCATGCAGTTATAACGATATAGTTTACGATTCCGGATGAAAAGAACGCCAGTGAGACACTGAGGGGAAACACACTTACCGCGCAGGCGATAATCAGGCTGCCCGATTTCTGTATTGCCAGCCTGTCTGCAAAAATGCCGGCACCGATGCCGCCCAGAAGCCCTCCTGCGGCCAGTGCGCCTTCGGCAAAGCCGTAGAGCCTGTTTGCCTGCGCCGCTTCCAAATCAAAAACCTCCGTGACCAGGTAAGGCAGGGCAACTGTAATCATCGCGGCCAGGAACAAATTAATGCCGCAGACAGCCAGAAGCGCTTTTCCAATCACAGGCTTTTCCTTTCGTATAAACCGGATGCTCTCTGCAAAATCGGTTTTGGCTGTCTTCCAGATACCGCCTTTGGAAGTCTGTTTCTGAAAGGGGATTTTGATAAAAAGCTCCATCACCGCAGATAGAAAGAAGCACACCGTGCAGACCCACAGTACAGGTTTTAACCCATAGGCGCTGTACAAGATTCCGCCAATCACAGGCCCGGTTAGGGCAGCGAAGGAGCTTACGGTATTGATAATGGAATTTGCCGCCATAAAATGTTCCGGATTTACCAAGGCCGGTATGCTTGCCTGCACAGAGGGCTGGTACGCACCTGCAATGCCGTACAGCAGCATCAGTGTAACTGTTACAAGGAGAATCAGGCTGCCTTTGTCCATAAGAAGGGAAAACACGCAGATAACTGCGGCCGTAAAGAAATCCAGTATCACCATAATATTCCTTTTATTTACCCGGTCTGCCACAATACCTCCCACGGGGGACAGCAGGATGGCGGGAATAAAGGCACAGGCAGTAACTGTTCCGTAAAGCGCCGAGGAGCCCGTGAGGTTTAATAAGTATAAGGGCAGCGCAAACCGGATTGCGGCATTGCCGAACAGGGATATAATCTGGCCGATTACCATGAGTATGAAATCTTTTGAACGTAGTGTCTGATTCATTTTTGAAACCTCCTTTTAATACCGCTTGTTGGTATGTATCTTCCTTAAAATATATCTGCCCGTTTGCCCGGTCAAGAAAAGGGAACGGGCAGATAGCCGTCATTTGTTTTCTTGATAAATGGATGCCAATTCTTTCAGCCTCTCCAACATTTCATCATCTACGATATCCAGCCCGAAGCCCAGCATCATCTGGCGGAATATCATAAATTTGCGGCGGGATTCTTCCTCAGAACTGTCAAATATCATAGGATTCATCCAGACATTTGCCGCCAGCAGAATCAGTTCTGCCAGCTGCTGCGGATAATCCGTCTCGATGGAACCGTCGGCAATTCCCTGATTTATAATCGGCAGAATGTAGTTTGGCGCCGCATGCCCTATGGTATCATGCAGAAGGCTGAAAAGAAGCTTGGGATTATTGTGAAAATCCGGGGCTACCGTAAAAATGTCGTTCTGCACGGGCCGGTTGATGGATTCTTTGAAAATGGTTTTCAGCTTTTCCCTGCCGCTTAAATCGGAGCGATCCCGGATCTTGGCCAGCATTTGGTTGGATTCGGCCGTCATTTGGTCGGAGACGGCAATTAATATATCTTCCTTGGACTTGAAATGGTGATAAATCGCTCCCTTGCTAAGCCCCCCCAGCTGATCGATGATATCCTGGATGGAAGTATGCTCGTATCCCTTTTCCATAAATAGGCGGAAGGCAGTTGTTACGATCAAATGGACGGTCTCTTCCGGGTGTTTATTTCTTGCCATGGGCGTTTTCACTCCTAACATACTGTTGGTATGTATCCATATTAACATACTGACGGTATGTTTGTCAAGAATTTGCGGGAAGGAATAACACTTTACACCCCTAATGATTTTGAGTATAATGTGAATATTATCATAGCAGGGAGGTAAATTTACGTGGCAGGTTCAATTTTCGGAAAACATTTCTGCATCTCCACCTGGGGGGAATCCCACGGAAAAGCCATCGGGGTTGTGGTGGATGGCTGTCCGGCCGGTCTGCCCCTTTCGGAGGAAGATATTCAGGCATATTTAAACCGCAGGAGGCCGGGACAGTCCCTCTATACCACCAGCAGGCAGGAGGCGGACCAGGTAGAGATTCTGTCCGGAATCTTTGAAGGAAAGACCACGGGGACGCCCATTTCTATGGCCGTGTACAATACTTCCCAGCGCTCCGGGGATTACAGCGAGATTGCGTCTTATTACCGGCCGGGACACGCGGACTACACCTTTGATCAGAAATACGGTTTCCGGGATTACCGGGGAGGCGGGCGCTCTTCCGGCAGGGAAACCATCGGCCGGGTTGCGGCCGGGGCGGTTGCGGCCAAGATTTTAAAGGAGCTGGGCATTGAGCTTTGCGCCTATACCTGCGCCGTGGGGGACATTGAGATTGACCGGGAGCATTTTTCACGGGAAGAGATCGGGAAAAATCCCTTTTTTATGCCGGATAGGGAAGCAGCAAAGAGGGCGGCCAGGTATGTGCAGGCCTGTATGGAGGCCCGGGATTCTTGCGGCGGTGTGGTAGAGTGCGTGATTACCGGAGTGCCGGCCGGCCTTGGAGAGCCCTGCTTTGACAAACTGGATGCCAGGCTTGCCGGAGCAGTGATGTCCGTGGGAGCGGTAAAAGGCGTAGAGATCGGAGACGGATTTGCGGCTGCCGTGGCAAAGGGCAGCACCAATAATGATGTTTTCGTAAGCCGGGACGGCGTGATTGGCAAGGAGACCAATCATGCGGGAGGCATCCTGGGCGGAATCAGCGACAGCAGCACAGTGATTGTGCGGGCCGCCGTCAAGCCCACGCCGTCCATTGCCGCCAGGCAGCGCACGGTGAATAAAGACGGGGAAAATATTGAGATCTGCATCCATGGACGCCACGATCCGGTGATTGTCCCCCGGGCGGTGGTGGTAATAGAAGCCATGGCGGCGCTGACGGTGGCGGATGTCCTTCTGGACGGTATGGGTGCGAAAATGGAACATATACAGAAGATCTGGGGTGTGTGAGGTACGCCATGTCAAATTTAAATGCCAGACAAATCAAGTGCCTGAAGCTTTTGTGGCAGGAGCAGCAATTCCGCTCCGCAGGATATCTGGCAGAAAAGCTGAAGGTATCGGATAAGACGGTTCTGCAGGATTTGAAAGTGATCCAGGAATACTTAAATCCTTTTCATGTAACTCTGATACGAAAGACGGGAAGGGGAATCTATCTTCCGGAAAAAGTCCGGGGAAACCAGGAACTCATAAGCAGCCTGGAGAGCGAAGGGGAAGAGATGGGCCCGATGTCTACGGAAGCGCGGCGGCAGGAGATTACAAAGCGGCTGCTTTTGATGGACGAGAAAGGATTGTCTATCCAGAAGCTTTCCGAGGAGTTTTACGTGAGCAGGGCCAGCATTGTAAATGATTTTAAATTTATTGAGCGCTGGGGAGAGCGTTACCGGCTGAAGCTTATGAAGAACCGCAGCGGAAGAATGTTCGCAGGCCAGGAGAAGGGGATCCGGCATGCCATCGCTGCGTGGATCCGGGAGCGGAACCCGTCCAAAAATACGGAGATCACGCCGGGAGAATACATGTCCTTCCGGGAGGACAGCCGGTTTGTACATACGGGATTTTTCACGGAGGAGGAGAACTGTCTATCCGGGGAAATGATGGAATACCTGGAGGCGGAGTGCGGCCAGATGGTTTCGGAGCCCTATTACAGCTACTTAAGGGATCACATTCTCATCTGCATTTCCCGGGTGAGGAGGAAGCACTTTATCGGTGCCAATGAGGAAAAGCCCCAGGAAATGCAGACAGTACAGCTTGACTATGCACGGGGTCTTCTGGAACTTATCCGGAAGAAGTGGGAAGCTCCGGAACAGGAGAGCTACTACCTGTACAAATATCTTATTACCTCGGATCTGGTGGTAAAAAAGCCCCGTTGCAGGCAGGCGGCCGGGATGGAAAACCCGGAAAATTTTGATCTGGCTCAGAGGGTGGCGGAGGAACTTACGAAGTGCATTCTCAAAGCGCTGCGTATTACGGTGGATGATAATTCCGATCTGCTGAACGGGCTTTTGCAGCATGTAAGGCCCATGCTGAACCGCCTGCGGTACGACATTCACATTCAGAGCAGCATTTTGGAGGATACGCAGGAAAATTACGGTGAACTGCTGGGCTTGTGCCAGTCTGCCCTCTGGTGTATCAGCCATAAATATTCCCTGAAAGAGGTTAACTTAAACGAGGTGTCCTATATTGCCACTTACTATCAGGCCATGCTGGAAGAAAAGCGCATGGGAAAACGCATTCTGGTGGTATCCAACAGCGGCTTCGGCACGACCCAGCTGCTGGTGACCAAGTTAAGGCAGCATTTCCCCCTGTATGAGATTGCGGATGTAGTGTCCATGATTCAGCTGGAGAAGTGGACGGATTTGGACAAAATTGATTTTCTGGTTTCCACCATGCCCCTGGAGAATATGCCTGTGCCCTGTTTCCTGGTTTCTGCTGTCATGTCGGATGCGGATATCCGAAATATCCAGGATACCATGTCGGCAAGCTGGATGGAGGAACAGTTTTCCCTGGAACATTTGGAGGCGCAGTACCGGAAGGGAAAGCTGGAATTGCACACCGTGGAGTGCATGGACAGCCTGCGGGGCATTCATTCTCCCTACCGGGAAAAAAGATTTCCCTGGGGGCATTGCCTGGAAACGGTTATCGGGATCAATTCGGAAAGCAGAACCAGCATTTACCGGAAGAAAGAGGAGACGGATATGTGGTACCTGGTGGCCCACGCCCGTACCTACGACGATCTGCTGGAGCAGCTTTCCGAAAGCTACCAGATGCTCTGCAGTGCAAAAGGGCGCAGGCTTACAGAGCGGTGTTACCGGACGGAAGACCTGCAGACGGTTTTTGACAATCAGTAGCATACAGAGGCGTAAAGAGGATCGGGAACTGCCGGGACAGTCCCGGTTCTTTTTGCATCTGTTTCAGAGCATGGTTCCGCCGGAGCAGTCCACCACGGCGCCGATGATCTGCCGGGAGAGAGGGGAACAGAGAAAAGCGGCGATATGGCCCATGTCTTCCGGGAGGGCCCAGCCGATTCGCAGCTCTTTCTCTTTCGCTTTACACTGGGGAGAGCCGGGATCCTGGTAAAAGCTGCTGAGCACATAGCCGGGAACCATGGCATTTACAAAAATGCCGTCCCCGATGAGGTCGTTGGCCATGCGCTGAGTCAGCGTCGCGATGGCCCCTTTTGCAGTGGCATAGGGGATTTTGTTGTGGCTTGTGCTGTGAAAAGCGGCTTTGGCGGAGAGGTTTACGATATGTCCGCCGTGTCTGCTCCGCCTGCATTCCTGTACAAAACATTGGGACATGGTGAATACGTGGGACAGGCAGCCGTCCAGACAGGACTGCCATTGTTCCAGGGTGAGATCCGCAAAGGACGTGCCGTCCGGGCTTCCCCCTGCTGCGTTGTTGATCAGGATATCCGTAGTGGGATAAGAAGCGAGAACCTCCCGGTAAAAGGAATGAACCTGGGCGGGAACCGTGAGATCCGCCTGTATGGCCATGGCCTTGATTCCGTATTGATCCGTAAGCCGATGCACAAATTCTTTGGCTCCCCGGGAGTCCGAGCGGTAGGCCAGAGCCAGATTCACGCCCTCTTCGGCCAGGACTTTTGCGATTCCCGCCCCGATTCCCTTAGTGCCTCCGGTAATAACGGCATATTTTCCGCGGATCTGTAAATTCATAATGAATTGCCTCCTTTTCTGGATGATGAGCTTCATTATAGTATGGAATCAGGAAGAAAGCAATCAGATATTTGGCTGAATTGCCTGTAAAATAGGGATAAATTTTTCCTTTTATTAGGATAACAGATAAACAAAGCAGAAAAAATCACACCTCAATCGTCAATTTGTACATTTTTTCCCTATTGATACGGAAGTGCTTTGGTATTTCGGAGAAGGGATGCCAAATGGTATAGTTGAAGTGAAATCAGAGAGGGCAGGGAAAGCCCAAGGGAAGAAAGGAGACTCGGAATGAAAGTAGTAGCGATTACGGGTGAACGCAAGGCAGAAGTACTGGAAACCAAGAAGCCTGCACTGGGAAAAAATCAGATTATGATGAAAGTGAACGGGTGTGCTTTATGTACCTGGGAGCAGCGCATGTATTCGGGAGTCATTAAGTATATTACGCCTCCTTTTGTAGGCGGACACGAGGTTGCAGGAGAGATTGCAGAGATTGGAGAGGGAGTGGATCCGAAAACCTATCCCATCGGCAAAAAGATTGTGGCCAATCTCATCAAAAAACCCTGCGGAAAATGTTATTTCTGCCGTCACGGCATGGAAAACCTCTGCAAAATGGCGGATGATATTGACGAAGGTTATGAGATCCCCGGAACGGGCGGACTGGGCGAGTACCTGCGGCTGAACCTGGATCAGGTTTACTTTGTGCCGGATGATATGCCTACAGAGAAGGCTGTGTTTGCGGAGCCCCTGGGCTGCGTGATTCAGAGTATCAACCAGGCCCCCATTAATTTGGGCGACAATGTAGTCGTTATCGGCGGCGGCATTATGGGACAGCTGCATGTAATGTGTGCAAAAGCCCGGGGAGCCTATGTGATTATGAGCGAGATCGATCCCAAGCGCCGGGAGCTGGCCGAAGAGCTTGGCTGCGATGTAACTTTTAATCCTATGGAGACAGATGCCGTGCAGTATGTAAAGGATCTCACAGACGGCATGGGCGCAGAGGCAGTCTTCAATACCACGGCAGTGGCAGCGGTGGCGGAGCAGGCGGTAAAGATGACGGCTCCCAAAGGAACGGTGGTTATGTACAGCTCCATCCATTCCGGAAAAGACATTCCCATGGATGTGGGATACATCCACAACAAAGGCATCCGCATTACGGGAACCAAGAGCCCCAGCGTGCGTTCCTTTACGGAATCTGTAAACTGCCTTACAAAGGGGATCATTGATCCGTCCAAGCTTGTAAGCGGCGTGTTCACCCCGGAAGCGTGTACGGAGGCTTTTGAGACGGCTCTGCGTCCCGATACCTTCCGCTGTATCATCGAGTATAAATAGAAAAGAAAGCAAAGGAGATTCAAGATGTTAGCAAATCTGAAAGATATTTTAAGCAAGGCGAAAGCCGAAAATTACTGTGTTCCCGCCCTGGGTATCGGAAACGAAATTAATTTTATGGCATGTTTGGAAGCGGCGGAGGAGAAGCGCTCCCCAGTAATTATGCTGTTCATGTATGGAAAAAATGATATTATGCGCTTTGGAAAATGGGCCAGAGAGCAGGCGGCGGCGGCAAGTGTTCCCGTATCCATCATTTTGGATCACGGTGCAGAGTATGAACATGCCATCTGGGCGATTCATGCGGGCTTTACGGATATAATGGTAGACCGCTCCAAGCTTTCCTTTGAGGAAAATGCAGCTCAGGTTAAGGAGCTGACGAAAATTGCACACGCCTGCGGCATGGGTGTAGAGGCAGAGCTGGGCCATGTAGCCATGGGTGATGAGAGCGTATTCACCCGCCCGGACGAAGCGCTGGCTTTTGTACAGGAGACAGGGGTAGATGCGCTGGCAGTTGCCATCGGAACGGCCCACGGCGCTTACAAGGATGCGCCGCAGCTTCAGTTCGAGCTGCTGAAAGAGCTCCGGGATCTGGTTCCCGTACCCCTGGTGCTCCACGGCGGTTCCGGAACGGGAGACGAAAACCTGAAAAAAGCCTGCAGCATGGGAATCAATAAATTGAATGTTGCTTATGAGCTGTACACAGGCGCGCTGGACAGCTATAAGAATTATACAGAATCTTTGCCCGAGCAGTGGCGCACATGGGCTCCCTACGACCTTTACGAAAAGCTGGGAGCGGGTGTGAAAGCAGTTGCGGAGCATCATATGGAGCTGTGCGGCTCTGTAGGAAAGGCATAAAAAAACCAGAGAAAGGAGGGAACTTATGAGGAATGTAGTCCTGGCTCGGATTGACGAGCGGATGCTGCATGGCCAGGTATGCACCAAGTGGATGCAGGCCACCCATGCAAATGTGATCGTATTGGCGGATGACGATCTTGTGAACGACAAATTTACCTGTAAGATTTTTATGGGAATGAAGCCGGCAGGAACGGAACTCGAGATTCTGACAGTGGAGCAGGCGATTACATATTTGAAGGAGGATTCCCCGGCAAACGAGAAGGTCATGCTGCTCACCAAATGTGCACAGAGCTTTCTGCGTATGCGGGAGCAGGGTGCGGCGTATGAGAAAATCATCTGCGGATCCGCAGCGGTCAGCGGAAACAAGTACGGCAAGCGTACCCGGCTGATCCGGGATCTGTACGCCAGCGAGAGTGAGAAGGAAGCCATGCGTGCCCTGATCGGCGACGGGGTCGAGATGGTGTACCAGCTGGCCATCGACAACACCCCGGTAGACCTGGCGAAACTCTTAAAAAAGTAACAAATGACAAAAACAGCGTAGCCCTGAACAATGCCCGGAAGAATTTGCGGACGCAGCTTTAGCGGCCGGAAATCCTTCTCAGGAAAGGCAGTGAGAGGGACGAAGCGGAACTAAAAAACAGCGAAGTCCCGAACAATGCCCGGAAGGATTTACGGACGCAGCTTTTCGGCCGGAAATCCTTCTCAGAGGGGGCAGTGAGAGGGACGAAGCGGAACTAAAAATGGAGGAGATTGTTATGACATTTTTTCAGGCATTTTTATGCGGCGTCATTTACTGGATCGGTAACTGTTCGTTTGCAAGAGCCTACTTTGTGTTCAGTAAACCTTTGGTAGCAGGCTTTCTGGTAGGCCTGGTCTTTGGAAATCCGCTGGAAGGCGCAATGATCGGCGCCCAGATCAACATGATTTATCTGGGATGGATCGGAGCCGGCGGCGCTTCCCCGGCAGACCCCTGCGCGGCAGGCGTTCTGAGTACGGCTTTTGTTCTGGCAACGGGCCTTGACATGGATGCGGCTCTGGTACTTGCGGTTCCCGTAGGCCTGGTTGCCATCGCTCTTTACACCATGCTCATGACAGTGATGTCTGCATGCGGCCATCTGTGCCAGAAATTTATCGATGACGGTAAGATTGGCAGCCTTTGGATTCCCGTATGGCTGCTGCCTCTGGTTATTACATTTATCGGCTACGGAATTCCCTGTATGCTGTGCGCGTATTTCGGAGCGGATCTGGTATACGCCCTGGCGGACGTACTCATGGGCAAAGCCCTGACGGTAGTATCCCTGATTGGCGGTATGCTCCCGGCAGTAGGTATTGCTATTAACCTTTCCTTTATCTTCAAGGGAGAAGCCCGGATCTGGCTGCTGGTAGGCTTTATCGCCGCCGCATAC
The DNA here is from genome assembly GCA_910587955.1 of uncultured Lachnospiraceae bacterium. Taxonomy (GTDB): domain Bacteria; phylum Bacillota; class Clostridia; order Lachnospirales; family Lachnospiraceae; genus Laedolimicola. The sequence continues at coordinate 156,555 of CAJUNN010000001.1, forward strand.
CTGGAGCTTGGTCTTATCCCCATTGCACTCATTGGCTTTGTAGGCGCGGTTATTTATTTCTACCGCAATAAAACGGAGGTGGCATAATGGCTGAATTGGTAAAGGTTTCGCAGAAAGCGCAAAAGAGATCGATTGTAAACTGGTTTTTGTCCTGTGCAGTAGGCGGAAACTACGAGTTCATGCACGGCATGGGATTTATGTATTCCATGGTGCCTGTTGTGAAAGAACTGTATCCCTCGGATGTAGAAAAACAGAAAGCAGTTCTGACCCGCCATCTGACATTTATCAATACGGAGCCTGAGGTAGGTACGGTGATCCACGGCGTGACCATTGCCATGGAAGAGCAGGTTGCTGCGGGAGCCGACTGCGACGCAGATCAGATCGTAGGTCTGAAGTCTGCTCTTATGGGCCCTCTGGCCGGTATCGGTGATTCCCTGATTCAGGGTATTATCATTCCCATTCTGCTGGCTCTGTGTATTGACCTGACCAACAACGGCCTGGTGCTTGGTCCTGTGATTTATGCAGTATTGATGTATGCCATTATGATCGGCTGCATGTGGCTTTGCTTTAAGGTCGGCTACAACAAGGGCGGCGATGCCATTGTGGACGTGATGGCAGCCGGAACCTTAGATAAGATTATGAATGCAGCCGGTATTGTGGGCTGCTGCGTAATGGGCGGCTTGATTGTAAACTATGTAAATCTTCAGTGCGCCCTGAATTTTACCATCAGTGGAACAGAATTCAATATCCAGACAGCACTGTTTGACGCAATCTGTCCCAAACTCCTGCCGCTGCTCTTGACGCTGGGATGCGTACAGGCACTGCGCAAAGGAAAGAAATCCCTTCATATTATTTTGGTTATGATTGTGGCCGGCATTCTGTTCGGCCTGCTGGGAATTTTCAGTGCTTAACTGCGTGACAGGGTTTACAAAGTGATGGAAAGAGGTGGCTGCAGGCAGGCATACAGCCGCCTCTTTCGCTACAGGAAGCCGGAAAGGAGGCGGTTTTATGGGGTTTCTGGATAAATTGGGACAGATGCTTAAAGCTCATCCAGATACATATCTGCCGGCGGCAAATCTTTTGGAGCGGTTTGATCCGGTAGACGGGAAAGAGCTGGAAGAGAGCGGCGAGGCAATGCTGTCCTTTCTCCGTGAGCACTGCATCCGGGGAAATGCCAGGAAATTCAGGATCTTCCTTGACGACAGAGAGGTGTACCGGATTGGCCTGGACGCCCAGTGCGGGATTCTGTGTCCGCCGGGCTTCCACAGGCTGTATGTGAAGCTGGACGGACTGACCAGCCCGGTGGTAAATGTAAAGGCAGAGGCCGGCCGGCGGTATTATTTTTCGATTGCCTGTACCATGGAGGCCGGTATGATACTGCATCCCTTAACGGACAGTCCCTAGGACTGTCATACGGGGTACCCGAAGGGGACAGAATAGAGGAGGAAAAGCAGTGAATCTTCGTTCGGAAAATGAGTGCTGGAGCATTCCGGCTGACGATATGGAAGCCTCTGCGCTGACAGAGGAGGGAATGCTTCAGCTGGAGGCGGATTTTTCGCAGGTCAAGATTGTAAAATACATTCAGGATATGGAATATGCAGACGTGGACGGGACTTCCCTGAAACTGCAGCTTTTGCTTCCTTCGGTGGGAAGCGGAGAGGAGAAGCGGCCTTTGATCTTGTTTATCCGCGGATCCGCGTGGCAGAAACAGAGTGTGACGCCGGGAATTCCCCAGCTGGTGGAGATGGCCCGGCGCGGGTTTATCGTTGCCAGTGCAGAGTACCGTCCGGCGCCGGGCCATCATTTTCCGGTGCAGTCGGATGACGGATGGAGGGCTTTGCGGTTCCTGGCGGAACATGCGGAGGATATGGGCTGGGATACCTCCAAAACCGCTGTCTGGGGCAGCTCTTCCGGGGCGCACACGGTGCTGTTGATGGGGCTGATGCCGCAGTACCGCCGGGAAACCGTAAAGATCCGGGCAGCGGTGGATTATTACGGCCCCTCCTATCTTCCGGCTATGATTGATTACCATTCCGGCTCCACCCAGCATCTGGATGAGCTCTTGGGCGTGCCCGTCAAAGAGAACCTGGATTTGGCAGAAAAGGCAAGCCCCACATCCTACCTGGACGGGCCGGACACGCCTGCGGTGCTGATCCTTCACGGAGACAAGGATAAAAGCTGCAGCTTTGAGCAGAGTGTAATCCTGTACCGGGAGATGAAAAAGGCGGGAAAAGATGTTGTGATGTACCGCATGCACAATGCCGCTCACGGCGGCGCTCCCTTCTGGACAGCGGAAGTTATGGACCTTGTGGAAGGGTTCCTGCGGGAAAAGCTGGATTGGCAGAAAAATTGAGGACGGACGAATGGGAAAAGAAAAAGGCTGGATGCGAAAAAAGCAGGGTGTGCTGGGATGGCAGTATGAAATGATTTATCTGGGCGGGGATCCCTGCAATCCGGAACAGGCAGTCGTCCATGTCAGGACCCTGGAGAAAGCCATTGTCATTCGTTCCGCAGACGGGGACGAAGCGTCCTTTTGCTCCGTGATGATTCCCTATGCCAGCGTGATCGGCCTCGAGCTTTTGGATGAGGAAACAGGCCGCCGGCTTGCCATAGGAGAAAAGGGATCCATCCGGGATGTTTTCGGGCAGGTGCTCCTTTCGTACAACGACAATGGGACGGTATGTACCCTTAAGCTTCGGATGTCTATGGCAGCGGATATTTACCAGAATTCAAAATTGTGCAGAAATATGCAGGAATATGTGGCAGCGAAATGGAAGAAGACAAATTAGGTGGCAAAGAGAGGTGGCAGCAGATGATTACAGTGATTTTAGTCTCCCACGGCGGTATGGCAAAGGGGATGGTAGAGAGTACCACAATGCTCATCGGGGAGCAGCCGGATTTGGCTTTCATTACTTTTGAGCCGGAAGACGGAGTGGAAGATCTGACGGCAAAGGTGGAGGAGAAGCTCAAAGAAGCTTTGGCCGGCGGCGAGGCGATTGTTATGACGGACATACCGAACGGCACGCCGTTTAACTGCGTAAGCCGTCTGATGGAACATTACAGGTTCCGTCATTTGACGGGAATGAACCTTCCCATGGTGGTAGATGTGGTAAGCCAGCTGGGGGAGGATGCCAGTGCGGAGCAGCTTTGCGAGGGAACCCTTAAACCTTCCAGGGAAGCAATGATCGATGTAAATGCCTGGATGAAGGAGCTTGGAATTTTAGAGTAGGCGGGAGGAAGCATGATGAACAATTTTTTTGATTCTCAGAAAACAAATGTAATTTTTGGAAAAGATACGCATAAATCTGTGGGGGAGGAGATTAAGAAATACGGCAGCAAATGCCTGATTGTGCATGACAGCGGGGACTACCTGAAAAATATCCTCTCGGATATCCGGGCATCCCTGGATGAGAATGGCATATCCTACTATGAGATGGGGGATGTGAAGCCCAACCCGAAGCTTAGCTACTGCACGGAGGGGATTCAAACCGTGAAGGAAAAGCCGGTAGATTTCATTCTTGCAGTGGGCGGTGGTTCCGTTATGGACACGGCAAAGTTTATCGCCGTTCAGGCGAATATGGAGGAGAGCCTGTTTGTGAACCGGGATATCTTCACGCCCTATCCGGTGATTCCCCACGGCGTGGTGTCCACCCTGGGGGGTACAGGAAGCGAGCAGTCCCTGTGTGCCATGGTGGTGGATGACAGCTTAGAGGTTCCCGAGAAGGTAGGGCTTTATAACCTGGGATTTTTCTTTGACTTTGCCATTATCAATCCGGAATTTGCGTACACCCTGCCGCCCAAGATGACAGCCTGCGGAGCTATGGATATTATTTCCCACTGCTGGGAAGTGTATTTTGCACCCATCAACGGGAATGAGATCATGGAAGGATACTTCGAGGGGATTGTAAGGGCGGTGCTGAAAGAGGGCTTGAAGGCGATTGAAAATCCCACCGACTACAACGCCCGCGCGAACCTGAACCTGGCGGCCATTATGGCCATGTCCAATACCAAGCCTGCGGCAGGCGAGATGGGAGACTGGGTCTGCCACCACATGGAAAATCCGGTCACCGTCACCTTTAAACGCACCCACGGCGAGATTCTCTCTATTATTACGGATGCCTGGGTAAAATATGCCTGGAAGAAAAACCCGCCGAAATTTGTCCGCTGGGCGGTAAACTGCATGGGCGCTCATCTGTATGACAGCCAGGAGGATACGGTGATGGAGGGACTCCGCAATCTGGAAGACTGGCAGAAGCGCATGGGCCTTCCCACCCGACTGAGTGATATCGGGATTCAGGCGGAGGATTGCGGGAAATGCGCGGAAAATGCCATGAAGATTTCCGGTACGGGGAAGGCCGGGGCTTATTCGGCCTTTGACGCGGATATGGTTATGGATGTATACAGACTGGCCCAGTAAGACGGAAAGCGGAGGCGTGTCATGAGCTTTTCAGGAATGTACAACACCCAGGGCATGCTGTTTCTGGTCATGCTCCTGGGCCTCCTGCTGCGGAAAATCCATATAATCACCAATGAGGGGGAGAAGGTTCTCACGGACTTGGTTCTTTTTGTGACTCTGCCCTGCAGCATTCTCAAATCGTTCCAGATAGAACTGACAGAGGAGCTCCTTGAGACCTGCGGAAAGATTTTTCTGATAACGATCCTGATTCTGCTTATTTCCTTCCTTGCAGGAAAGGCTGCCTTTTGCTTTCTGCCGGTTCCGGAGCGCCGGATTATGGAATATGCGTCGGTTGTCTCCAATGCGGGAATTCTGGGCAATCCGGTGGCGGAGGGGATCTTCGGCAGCCTGGGACTGATGTACGCTTCTGTTTATGCGGTTCCTGTCCGGCTCTATATGTGGTCTTTCGGACTCATGTGTTTTACAAAGGTGCCGGACGGAAAAGCTTTTTTCAAGAAAACCTGTACCCACCCGTGCATTATTGCCGCGGTTTTGGGGCTTGTGCTTCTGTTTTTTCCTATTAAAATCCCGGAAATGCTGTCTATGACCATTCGGAATGCGGCGGGTGCCAATACATTTCTGTCCATGGTCCTTGTAGGTACGATCCTGGCATCCGTTCCCTTAAGCAGCATAGGGGACAAAAAAGCCTTCTATTATTCGGCTGTCCGTCTGCTGCTGCTCCCTCTCTTTGCACTGCTTCTATGCAGGGCGGCAGGCTGCGGCGGGACGGCACAGGGGGTGATTGTCACCCTCACCGGAATGCCTGCCGGAAGCACCACGGCGGTGCTGGCGGAGAAATATGGCTGTGATGCGGTACTGGCCACCAAGTGCGTGGTGCTGTCTACGGTGTTTTCTATGATTACCATTCCCCTGTGGTGCCTGCTGCTGGCTTAGGGGTTTCTTTTCCGTTATAACGCTATTTCCCTGCCGCAGTGCGTAAGCTTGGAAGGTTCTTTCAGCAATGATTTTCTCTATCATATTCAAATTATGATTGAGCAATTTGTCTTTGTAAAAGTATTGTTCTTTTACGGTCCCTGACGTATAATAGTTGCAATAAGGAGAGAGGACTATGAATTTGAATTGGGACAATATGAAGAAATTGATGCTGCTGATTACTTTTACGGTTTTGATGCTGGTGGGCGTGCAGAGGCTGGATGTGGTGCTGGGAGCCGTGGGCTTTCTGTGGAATATCTGCTGGCCCTTTGCCTTGGGCAGCGCCATGGCCTTTGTCTTAAATGTACCTATGACGGCGCTGGAGAAACGGCTGTTTCCCAAGAAGGATATGCCGGGACACAAACTGCAGGGGAAGCTTGCCCGTCCTTTAAGCCTTGTAGGCGCGCTGGTTTTGGTGTGCGGCGTCATCAGCCTGGTGATTTTTGTGGTGGTGCCGGAACTGAGTGCGACGATTGCCACTTTGGGAAGCACGGTGGAAGCTTTTCTGCCGAAAGCCCAGGTGTGGCTGGAAGATATCTTTAACAATAACCCGCAGATTACGGCCTGGATAGAGAGCGTTGAACTGAACTGGGAGAAAATGATTGAAACAGGGCTTGCTTTTTTCCGCAGCGGAGCAGGGAATGTCCTTTCTTCCACCGTAAGCGTGGCCAAAACCATTATCAGCGCCGTAACTACCTTTTTTATTGCCTTTGTATTTTCCTGCTATATCCTGCTTCAGAAGGAGAAGCTGGGCAGCCAGGCAGAAAAGCTTTTGCAGGCGGTTTTGCCTTCCAGACAGGTAGAATACATTCTGCATGTATGCGCTTTGAGCCACCGCACCTTTTCCAGCTTTATCACAGGCCAGTGCCTGGAGGCCGTAATTCTGGGCGTCATGTTTTTCGTGTCCATGAGCCTTTTAAAGTTTCCCTATGCCCTTTTGGTGGGAATTCTGGTGGCATTCACAGCCTTGATTCCTGTATTCGGCGCATTTATCGGCTGTGTGGTGGGAGCGTTTTTAATTCTGATGGTAAATCCCATGCAGGCCATCGGTTTCATCGCCCTGTTTCTTGTTCTTCAGCAGGTGGAAGGAAATCTTATTTATCCCCATGTGGTGGGAAATTCCGTGGGGCTGCCCTCTATCTGGGTACTGGCGGCCGTGACCGTAGGCGGCAGCCTTATGGGAATCATGGGGATGCTGGTCTTTATTCCGCTGGCCTCTGTGGTTTACGCGTTAATCCGCGAGTGGGTATACCGGAGGCTGGAGCAAAGATAATGAAATCGGCTCCGGTGAAAATACCGTTGTCGCAGGCCGCATTCTTTCTGTTGAAGGTGCCCCGATCCACCAGGTGTTGAGCCCCAGGGTCTGGGCATAAAGCATCAGATCCGCACTGGAATACCCAAGCTTCACAGCAAGTCCGTATATTTGCGGACGGTATGTCTTGCCTGCATGGCTTCTTTTAAGGTCATAATGTTTCCTCCCTTCTGCTTTTTGGTTCTTTATTTTTCCTATAATTATAGACTATTCGGGGCCGGAGCGTACCCGAAGTTTTACATAAAACTCTTGCCTGCGGGGGTTTTCTTTTTATGATAAATGTGGTACACTACCTTGTATTGGGAAAGGGTATAAAAATCCCGAAAAACAACAAGAAAGAAGGATTTCCGTGAGAGAAGTAAAACCGGGAGAGTATTACCGGCATTTTAAAGACAGACTGTACCAGGTGATGGCTGTAGCGAGACATGCCGGGACGGATGAGAAAATGGTGGTGTACCAGGCCATGTACGGAGACGAGGAGATCTGGGTCCGCCCCTACAGCGAGTTTGTGGGAGAGGTAGACCGGGAGAAATACCCGGACGCGGTACAAAAGTACCGGTTTGAGAAAGAGGAACCGCCTTCAGAGGCCAATCCCATGCTGCTGCGGTTTCTGGATGCCAGAACCATGAGGGATAAACTGGAGCTGTTCCAGGCCTGGCAGGGCTATGAGGATGAAAATCTTATGGAGAGCATAGCGGCTTCTCTGGACATCGGGCTGTCTTCGGGCAGCGCACAGGATAAATACCGTCAGATTCTGAACTGTCTGAAAACCATGGAACATTTTGAGGTGGATCGGTTCCGGTAGGGTTTTGAGGGGAGAAAGACATGAATATCGTAATTATCGGGGACGGAAAGGTGGGCCATAAGCTGGCGAAACAGCTGTCGGATGAAAAATACAATGTAGCTCTGATCGATCAGAGTGAGAGGAAGCTGCGTGATGCAGTCAATGAGCTGGATGTCTCCTGCGTGGTGGGGGACGGTGCAAACGCAGAGGTGCAGAAAGAGGCGGATGTGCCGGGTGCGGATCTGGTGATTGCCTGCGCCTCCACGGACGAGCTGAATATGCTCTGCTGTCTTCTGGCCAAGCGTCTGGGAGCCAAGCAGACCATTGCCCGGGTGCGCAATCCCGTATATTACCAGCAGATGCACCTGTTTAAAGAGGATTTGAAACTGAGTATGGCGGTCAATCCGGAGCTGGTTCTGGCCGGGGAGATTTCCAGGGTGCTGATTTTCCCCTCCGCCGCCAAGATTGAGACCTTTGCCAAGGGACGAGTGGAGCTGGTGGAGGTGACCATCGGGGATCAGAGTCCTATGGACGGCATTTCCCTGATGGAGCTTTACCGGAAATACCAGATCAAAATGCTGATCTGTGCGGTGCAGAGGGGCAGCGATGTGTATATCCCCGACGGCAGCTTTGTAACCCGGCGGGGGGATAAAATTAACATTGCCGCTTCCCACAAGGAGATTGAGAAATTTTTTAAATTTGTGGGAGCCAAACGGAACAAAGTCCGTACGGTGCTGATCTGCGGCGGAGGCCGTGTGGCCTATTATCTCTCCAAACAGCTTTTATCCCTGGGAATGCAGGTGAAGATCATTGAGCAGAGTAAGGAGCGCTGCATGGAGCTCTGCGATCTGCTGCCGAAAGCTACAATTATCCACGGAAATGCCACGGATCACGAGCTTTTGGAGGAAGAGGGCATCGGAAACGCGGATGCTTTCGTGTGCCTGACAGGGATTGACGAAGAAAATATCATTATGTCCATGTATGCCAAGACCAAAAACGTGTCCAAAATTATTACAAAGGTCAATGAAGACGCGCTGCAGCATCTGGTGGATGAGCTGGGAATAGAAAGTACGGTTTCTGCAAAAAATGTGACTACCAATGTGATTATGAGCTATGTGCGCGCTATGAAAAATTCTATGGGCAGCGCCAATGTGGAGACGGTGTACCAGCTGATCAACGGACGGATTGAGGCGCTGGAGTTCCTGATCCGGGAGGCTACCAACTATACAGGGATTCCCTTGAAGGATCTGACCATCCGGGAAAATCATCTGGTGGCCTGCATTGTGCGCAAAAGACAGATTATTATTCCGGGAGGAAATGATACCCTGGAAGTGGGCGACAGCGTGCTGGTAGTCAGTATGAGCCAGGGGCTGGAGGATTTAAAGGAAATACTGCGTTAGCTGAGGATGGACTGATATGAATTACAGTATGATACGATTTATCCTGGGGAAAATGCTTCTGATCGAAGGCGTTCTCTTGCTGCTGCCGGCCATAGTCTCCCTGATTTACCAGGAGAGAAGCGGCATCTGGTTTGCTGCGGTGTTCGTGCTTTTACTTGCCACTTCCCTGGTTTTGGGAAGAAAGCCCAAGGATATGGCCATCTATGCAAAGGAAGGCTTTATTGTGGTGGCTCTGGCGTGGATCTTCTGGTCTGCTTTCGGAGCCCTGCCTTTTGTCCTGTCCGGTTCCATTCCCCATTTTGTGGATGCTTTTTTTGAGACCGTATCGGGGTTTACCACTACGGGTTCTACGATCCTGACGGATATTGAGGCCCTGCCCAAAGGCGTAAATTTCTGGCGCTGCCTGACTCACTGGGTAGGCGGTATGGGAGTGCTGGTTTTTGTGATGGCTGTGGTTCCTTTAAGCGGCAAGGGCTCCATGTTCCTGATGCGGGCGGAAATGCCCGGGCCTACCTGCGATAAGCTGGTGCCTAAGGCCCGGTCCACGGCGAAGATTCTGTACTGCATGTATCTGGCGCTGTCGGCGGTGAAAGTTATTTTGCTTCTGTTCGGAGGAATGGATTTGTACAATGCGGTGATTCACACCTTCAGTACGGCAGGAACCGGCGGCTTTTCCAGCATGAACGCCAGTGTGGCGGCCTTTGACAGCGCCTACATTGACGGCGTGATTACGGTATTTATGCTGTTGTTCGGCGTTAACTTTAACCTGTATTTCCTTCTGCTTTTGAAAAACTTTAAATTTGTGATTAAGAACGAGGAGCTGCGGGCCTATCTGGGGGTTGTAGCCGGGGCTGTCATCCTGATCACCATCAATATCCTGCATATTTACGGTTCGCCTCTGCGGGCTTTCCGCTATGCGTCCTTCCAGGTGTCTTCGGTGATTACGACGACAGGCTTTGTCACAGCCAATTACGAGCTGTGGCCGGAGTTTTCCAAGGGGATTCTTCTGCTGCTGATGATCATCGGCGCCTGCGCCGGATCCACAGGCGGCGGTATGAAAGTGTCCCGGATACTAATCCTGGCCAAAACCATCGGAAAAGAGATCCGGCAGATTCTCCACCCCAAATCGGTGAATGTGGTTAAGCTGGACGGAAAGCGGGTCAGCGACGAGAGCACCCACGGGGTCTATGTGTATGTGATCTGCTATCTGGTAATTCTCGCAGGCTCTATTCTGCTGGTAACGGTGGATAATTTTGACTTTACAACGAATTTTACTGCGGTTCTCACCACCCTGAATAACGTAGGGCCGGGACTTTCCAAGGTGGGACCCGTGGAAAACTTTTCGCAGTTTTCCTATTTCTCCAAGGTAATCCTGAGTATGGATATGCTGGTGGGCCGCCTGGAGATTCTTCCCATGCTGATGCTGTTCGCGCCGCAGGTTTGGAGGAAAAAGTTCTAGGGAAACAGCACGGCATATTTAGGAGTACGGCAATGACAAATGAAAATAAATTGACGGCAGCGGAAACCAAAGCATTTTACCGGATGGCTGTAGCCCTTGTCATTCCCATGGCGCTGCAGAATCTGATCAATGTGGGTGTGACCACTGCCGATGTAGTGATGCTGGGCAAGGTGGGGGAGACTGCCCTGTCGGGGGCATCTCTGGCCGGTCAGGTGCAGTTTATTATGAACCTGATTTTTTTCGGGCTTACATCGGGAGCTTCCGTGCTGACGGCCCAGTATTGGGGAAAGCGGGATGTGCGCACCATTGAGCGGGTATTCGGTATTTCCCTTTGCTTTGCCATGGTGCTGGGACTGGTGTTTCTGCTGGCTGCGCAGCTTGCGCCCCGCCAGCTGATGAAGGTATTTACGGAAGAGGAACCGGTGATTGAGGCAGGAATTTCCTATCTGCGCATTGTGTCCTGGTCGTATCTTCCGGTGGCTTTTACCATGATTTATCTCAATCTGATGCGGAGCGTGGAACGGGTGGTGGTAGCCACCTGGACTTATTTTATTTCCCTGGTGGTCAATATCATCGGGAATGCCCTGCTGATTTTCGGCTTGCTTGGTTTTCCGGCTCTGGGCGTGCGGGGGGCCGCCTATGCTACCCTGTTCGCCCGGATTGTGGAATTGGTGATTGTGATAGTTTACATAAACTGGAAAGGCAATCCGGTTTCCCTGCACCTTAAGGATTTTATCCGGTTTGACAAGCTGCTTTTGCGGGATTTCCTGATTTTTTCGGCCCCGGTGGTTGCCAATGAGCTTATGTGGGGAATGGGAATGTCGGCTAACGCTGCCATCATCGGCCATCTGGGAAGCGCGGCTGTAGCTGCCAATTCAGTGGCCCAGGTGTCCCGCCAGCTGATTATGGTAGTTGGGTTCGGCCTCTCGGCGGCTACCTCTATCATGATCGGAAAGGCCATCGGAGAGCAGAAGCTAAGGGTTGCGGAAGCCTATGCCCGGAAGTTTGTGTGGCTCAGCGTAGGCATTACACTTGCTGCTGCGCTGGCGCTGTTTTTCTGCCGGGGCTTTATAGCAGACAGTATGACCATCTCGGATCAGGCCAAGGAGTATCTGCGGTTCATGCTGTTTGTGGTCTGTTACTATGCAGTGTTCCAGTCCTACAATACCACCATGGTAGTAGGTGTGTTCCGGGCCGGAGGAGATACCCGGATCGGATTTTTCGTGGATGTAATTGGAATGTGGTGCTTTTCTATTGCCCTGGGCTTTGTGACAGCCTTCTGGCTGCACTGGAGCGTGAAGGCCGTCTTCGTGGTGCTGCTTTCCGACGAGATAGTAAAGATACCCATCACCACCTGGCGCTACCGGAAGAAGCTGTGGCTGAAAAACATTACGAGAGAACTGGAATAAAACTAAGAATAGGAGATTGATAGTATGTCAGAAAAAGCATGCAACAACAGTAACTGCGGCAAATCCAGCTGCGAGGGCTGCCCAAGCAGCCAGAAGCCCGCAAGCTTTCAGGTGGACGCCAATAAGGACAGCTGTATCCGCCGGGTCATCGGCATCGTCAGCGGCAAAGGCGGCGTGGGAAAATCCCTGGTGACGGCATCTCTTGCCAATCGGCTGGCGGAGAAAGGCTATAAGGTGGGAATCCTGGATGCGGATATCACCGGACCCTCCATTCCCAAAATGTATGGGGTACACGGACCGGCTCAGGGCAGCGATGAAGGGATCGAGCCCTGCTATACCAAGAACGGCATTGCCCTTATGTCCATGAACCTTCTGCTTCCCGACGAGGGGACGCCGGTGATCTGGAGAGGGCCCGTCATTGCCAATGTGGTGAAGCAGTTCTGGTCGGATGTAATATGGGGAGATCTGGATTACCTGCTGGTAGATATGCCGCCTGGAACCGGCGACGTGCCTTTGACCGTATTCCAGTCTCTTCCGGTAAATGAGATTGTGGTCGTTACCTCACCTCAGGATCTGGTGCAGCTGATTGTGAAGAAAGCCCTTAGCATGGCGGAGCAGATGCACATTCCGGTGAAAGGGATTGTGGAGAATTATTCCTATTTTAAATGCCCGGACTGCGGGAAAGAGATCCGGATTTTCGGGGAGAGCCATGTGGACGAGGCGGCGGAGGCACTGAACCTGAAAGTGCTGGGAAAAGTTCCCGTGGATCCGGCTTATGCCGAAGCGGCGGATAAGGGAGAATTCCACACAGTAAAGAATCCGTACTTGGAAGTAGAGTTTGAATAATGATGGGTCCAGGAAACCTTTTCAAGAGGTATTCCTGGACTTTTTGGTGTGCAGATTAGGGAATATTGCGGGAAATAAATATTTTTTAATTCCCATTGTCAAAGTGTGCAATGTGTTGTATAGTAGTAAAGAAAAAAATTTGCACAAGGGAGGAATGTGTTTTTATGGAAAAGACTACAAGTCAAAAACTGATACTAGGGATTCAGCATGTGCTGGCCATGTTCGGAGCCACGGTACTGGTGCCGGCGCTTACAGGCTTAAATACTTCGATCACACTTTTCTGTGCAGGTATCGGAACTCTTTTATTCCATTGGATTACAAAGAGGAAAGTACCTGTTTTTTTAGGCTCAAGTTTCGCCTTTATCGGAGGAATCTGCGCCATTATGGGGGATTCCCGCATGGGTGATCCCGATTATCTGGAGCGCCTGGCTGCAGTCAAGGGCGCCCTGATCATTGCCGGCCTGGTGTATGCAGTGTTTGCGGGGCTCATTAAGCTGGTGGGCTATGAGAAGGTGAATAAGCTTCTGCCTCCCATTGTAACGGGCCCCATTATTATCGTTATCGGCCTGCGTCTTTCCGGATCTGCCATAAGCTCCGCCTTCTACTGGAACGGAGAATTCAATCTCAAGGCCGTTCTGGTGACGGTGATGGTACTGGCTACGGTTATCTGCATCTCTGTGTTTGCCAAGGGCATTTATAATCTGATGCCTATTCTTTTTGCCATTATTGTAGGATATCTGGTGTGCATTCCTATGGGATTTATCGATATGACCCCCATGAAGGAGGCCCACGCCCTTTCCTTCCTGGATCAAAATATACTGGATCAGGTACTTTGTCTTCCCGTATTTCAGGCGGATGCGGTTCTGGCCATTGCGCCTATCGCTCTGGTAACACTCATTGAACATGTGGGGGATATTACCACCAACAGCGCCGTTGTGGGCAAGAATTTTATGGTAGACCCCGGCATCCACCGCACCATTCTGGGCGACGGCGTGGCTACTGCCGTGGCAGGTCTCCTGGGAGGCCCGGCCAATACCACCTACGGGGAAAATACAGGTGTCTTGGCTGTGACAAAGAACTACGATCCTTCCGTGATCCGGATTGCGGCAGTGTTTGCCATTATCCTGGGACTGTTCGGAAAGGTAGGCGGCATTATCACCAGCATTCCCGGTCCTGTGACGGGGGGCATCAGCATTGTTCTCTACGGTATGATATCTTCTGTGGGCGTGCGGATTCTCATCAATTCCCGCCTGAATTTCGGCAACAGCCGGAATTTAATGATTGCAGCGCTGATCTTCGTGCTGGGTATCGGCTGCGACAGCATTCCGGTGGCCGGAACCGTGACCATTTCCGGTCTTGCACTGGCTGCGGTTGTGGGCATGATTCTGGCGGCCGTGCTGCCGGTAGGCGAGGACGATATTGCGGAGTAGAGACAAATAAAATCTGACAGAAAAGAGACAGTGGGAAACGCCTTGGGATCTTGGCAGCTCCCGCTGTTTTTTTGTTGACTTTCCGCAAAAAACTGTATAAACTGTACTTATTAAATAAGTACAGACGGGAAAAACACATACGGAGAGGAAGACATGGAAATTCTTATAAGCAACAGCAGCGATAAACCTATCTATGAACAAATCTGCATACAGGTGAAAAGCCTTATCATGGACGGAACCCTGTCTGCCGGCGAGATGCTGCCTTCTATGCGGGCGCTGGCGAAAGATCTGCATATCAGCGTGATTACGGTTCAAAGGGCGTATGAAGATTTGACGAGGGACGGATTTATAGAAACCGTGTCGGGAAAGGGCTGCTTTGTGGCGCCCCAAAATAAAGAGTGGATTCAGGAGGAGCAGCTGCGCATAGCGGAAGGATTCCTGGAGAAAGCGGCCCAAATCGGCCGAGCCCACGGTATCGCCTATGAGCGGATGGCAAATATCCTGAAATTATTTTTTGAAGAATAGGAGCTGGTATGATGGAAAAGAGCAGCATTACGGTAAAAAATTTATACAAAAAATTTGACGGCTTTACATTGGATCATATTTCCTTTCAAGTTCCCCGGGGGCGCATTGTAGGCTTTATCGGGGAGAACGGTGCCGGAAAAAGCACAACCATCAAGCTAATCCTGGATCAGCTTAAGCGGGACGGGGGCGAAATACAAATATTAGGCGGGCCAAACGGCTCCTGCCAGCAGAAAGAAACGATGGGCGTTGTCTTTGACGAGTGTAAATTCCATCCTGTCCTGAATGCGAAAGACGTGGGACGCATTCTTTCCGGTTCCTACAGGACCTGGGATTGGAATTTGTTTACTCAATATACAAAGCGTTTTGCCATTCCTCTGAATAAGCCCATCAGCCAGTTTTCCAAAGGGATGAAAATGAAGCTTTCGATTCTCTGCGCCCTGTCCCACAAACCTCAGATTTTGATTTTGGATGAGGCAACCACTGGATTAGACCCTGTGGTGCGGAATGAGATTTTGGATATTTTTTTGGAGTTTATCCAGGACGAAGAGCATTCCGTACTATTTTCCACCCATATGCTCCCGGATATCCAGAAGGTTGCCGATTATGTAGTGCTTATCCATAAAGGAAAAATCATTTTTGAGGAAAAGAAAGACGATCTCATCGACAACTATGGTGTCATACGCTGCAGAAAATCAGAAGTCCCTCACGTTTCACCAAAGGATTACGTTTGCTCCAGGGAGACGGATCTGACGAGGGAGTACCTGGTGAGGGACAGAGGTATCGCAAAGAAAAAATACCCAAGCCTTATGGTGGATAAGGCTTCCGTGGAGGAGATTATGTTGTTCTATATCAAAGGAGGCGCCAAATGAAAGGATTGATTTTCAAAGATTTGCTGCTTATGGTGAAAATGAATAAAAAAGTCGTCTGCGTCATGTATGTATTTGCGGCAGCTATCGCTTTTCTGGGCGAAAATGAAAGGTATGCTTTGATGGCGTCGGTTTTTTTCTCCCTGTTTATCGGCATGCACTTTATGATGACCATGACCTATGATGGGATGAGCGCCTGGAAACAATATGAATGGACCCTGCCGGTGAGCCGTTGTAAAATCATTGCCGGAAAATACCTGGCCTGCCTGTCTCTTGTCCCGGTGAGCGTGGCGGGTACGGCCGTGATGTATGCTGTGCGCTATGGGATATATGGAAATTTCTCCTTGAATATATTTCGATTTTCCATGACTGCTGCGGTATTACTGCCGGTTTTATGGTGCTGCGTATGCCTGGCGCTGGCACAGTGGTTCGGCTATATGAGCGTTCAGTATATCAGGATGGCCGGTGTCCTAATTCTTGTGGTCTCTGTAAATAGAATGCCGGAGGAGCTGCTTCCCCTCCTGGGAAATCTGATTCAGAATCCTCTGGCAGTTGTCCCGGCTGTCCTGGCAGTTGTAGTTTTCTCCTATTTTGCCAGTGTCGCGGGCTATGGAAGGAAAAAATAAAGGCGGCTGAAAAATCCCTTGCCAAGTCAAGCTTTCTGTGCTACAATGAAACAAACAAATGTTCCGAACTAACATTCGGAAAAGAGCAGGAGTAGAATGATGCAGCAGGTTTGGATACCGGAATCCCTTTCTCTTATGGAAAAACTGAATATTCTCTCAGATGCAGCCAAGTATGACGTGGCCTGTACCTCCAGCGGCGTGGATCGGGGCAATAACGGCCGGGGGATGGGGAATGCTATCTCTGCAGGAATCTGCCACAGCTTTTCTGCGGACGGGCGCTGCATCTCTCTTTTAAAAATTCTTTTTACCAATGAGTGCATTTATAATTGCCGTTACTGCCTGAACCGGGTGAGCAATGATGTTAAAAGAGCCACCTTCACGCCCGGGGAGATCTGCGATCTGGTCATGGGTTTTTACCGGAGAAATTATATCGAAGGACTCTTTTTAAGCTCCGGCATTTTGAAAAATCCCAATTATACCATGGAGCTGCTTTATCAGACTTTGCATAAGCTGCGCAGGGAATATCACTTCGGAGGCTATATCCATGTGAAGGCGATTCCGGGGGCAGACGGAAGGCTGATTGAGAAGACGGGCTATCTGGCTGACCGCATGAGCGTAAACCTGGAACTGCCGACGGCGGAGGGACTTAAGCGGCTGGCTCCCAATAAATCCCGGACAAAGATTCTGACTCCTATGCGCCAGGTACAGAACCGAATGGAAGAGAACCAGGGGGAGCTGGCATTGTACCGGCATGCCCCCAAGTTTGTCCCTGCCGGGCAGTCGACCCAGATGATCATCGGGGCCACCCCGGAGAACGATTACCAGATTGTGTCGGTGGCAGAGGCGCTCTACCGGAACTTTCAGCTAAAGCGGGTTTTCTACTCCGCCTTTGTGCGGGTCAACGAAGACAGTCTTCTTCCCGCGCTTCCCGGCGGCCCGCCCCTTCTGCGGGAACACCGCCTTTACCAGGCAGACTGGCTTCTGCGCTTTTACGGATTTGAGGCGGAGGAACTGCTGTCGGCAGACAGGCCGAATTTCAATGTGCTCTTGGATCCCAAGTGTGACTGGGCCCTCCGCCATCTGGAGCAGTTTCCGGTGGAAGTAAACAAGGCGGAGTACCGGGCGCTTTTGCGGGTTCCGGGAATTGGAGTACGATCCGCCCAGCGGATCGTGCGGGCACGGCGGATGGGCGGTCTGGGATTTGCGGATTTAAAACGCATGGGTGTGGTGCTGAAGCGGGCGATTTATTTTATCACCTGCCAAGGGAAGACCATGTATCCCATCCGTCTGGAGGAAGACTATATTACCCGCAATCTTTTAAGTGTAAAGGAGCGCCTTCCTCTTGGCCTCGGGCAGGATGTGACGTACCGCCAGCTGTCGCTTTTCGATGATCTGCATCTTCCAAAGGGAGAAGGGCAGGAGCAGAGGCTGGCTTAAGAGAAGGGAAAAGCAAATGGAAATGACTACCGTA
The DNA here is from genome assembly GCA_910587955.1 of uncultured Lachnospiraceae bacterium. Classification (GTDB taxonomy): domain Bacteria; phylum Bacillota; class Clostridia; order Lachnospirales; family Lachnospiraceae; genus Laedolimicola. The sequence continues at coordinate 174,072 of CAJUNN010000001.1, forward strand.
TTTCAGTGTGAAGAAAGCCTGGACGGGATTCTGACCGGTGTGTACGATGCCTGGGCCAGCCGTCTGGGCCACAAAGCCGTAAGGCTGGAGACAGAAGCGCAGGCCAATCTGGAACTTTTCTGCAGGTACAGGCAGGTGCCGGCGGATTTGGAGAAGGCGGAAAAAGTGCTGCGCACCATAAGACGCCGTATGGGGGAAGAGGGCGAGGAAGCCGTCTGCTACGCGGCGGCCTGCCGGGATCCCAGGAGAGCAGACGCCATTTACCGTATGATTGTGCTGGGACTTCATCTGATCGACGGCAGGGAAGCGGTGAACTGCCTTCAGAATGAGGCTGTTTCCCTGGTGATGAAACTTCGTATGAAGGCCTGGCATGAAGCGCACCAGTTGATGGGCTTCGTGCGCTTTGAGGAGCTGGAGAACGGTGTTCTGTATGCCCGGGTTGAGCCGGATTGTGCAGCACTTCCCCTTATGGCTCCTCATTTTGCGGACCGCTACCGGCAGGAGAACTGGGTGATTCACGATGTGGGGCGCAGACAGCTTGCCATCCACCCGGCGGACAGAACCTGGGTGCTGGCGGAGGCAGATGTGCTGGATGCCGCCTATCTGGAGCGCCGTTCTCCCAGGGAGGAGGAGTTTGTCAGGCTTTGGAAAAGTTTTTGCGAGACCATCGCCATTGAGGAGCGGAGGAATCCCCGCTGCCAGAGGGGAATGCTTCCCCTGCACTTCCGTACCTATATGACAGAATTTCATTGAGAGGGGAAAACTTTTTTTGACAGGCTTGTGAAATCATAGTACACTAAATCTGTATGTTGTTTGTAAGGGTGCCATGGGGCATCCAGCAATAAGAGACCATGCACAGGCAGGAGAAAAAAAGATGCGTGAAATTCCAATTATAAAAGCGGCGCTTTTGGGGGCAGGAACCGTAGGGGGCGGTGTTTACCAGATTCTGGAGAGGCAGAAGGAGGAAATGCCCAAGAAGCTGGGGGCGTCGGTAGAAATTGCAAAAATATTAGTACGTGATACAAAGAAGGAGAGAGAGGGGATGGATTCCGCTCTCTTTACGGACAACTGGGCAGAGATCCGGGAAGATTCCGGTATTCAGATTGTGATTGAGCTGATGGGAGGAATCGAGCCTGCCCGGACCTATATACTGGAAGCCCTGCGGGCAGGCAAGCATGTAGTGACGGCCAACAAGGATCTGCTGGCAGAGCACGGCAGGGAGCTTTTGGATACGGCGGAGGAAAACGGCTGTGATCTGATGTTTGAAGCTGCCGTGGCAGGGGGAATTCCCATTATACGCCCTCTGAAACAGTGTCTGGCGGCCAATCACATTACTGAGGTAATGGGGATCGTAAACGGAACGACCAATTATATCCTGACACGCATGACTGCGGAGGGAATGGAGTTTTCCCAGGCGCTGTCCCGGGCGTCGGAACTGGGGTATGCGGAGGCGGATCCCACGGCAGACATTGAGGGATACGACGCAGGCCGGAAGGTGGCGATTATGGCGTCCATCGCTTTCAATTCCAGAGTGACTTTTGACGACGTGTATATGGAGGGGATTACAAAGATTACGGCGGCGGATATTGCCTATGCGGCCGAGCTCAATATGGTAATCAAGCTGCTGGGGGTGGCGAAGAATACCGGGGACGGCATCGAGGCAGGAGTTTATCCCATGCTGCTTCCCAAAGATCATCCGCTGGCTTCCGTCCAGGATGTGTTTAACGCCGTGTTTGTACATGGAGATGCGGTGGATGATGCGATGTTCATGGGAAGAGGCGCCGGGAGGTTTCCTACGGGGAGTGCCGTGGCAGGAGATCTGTTCGAGATTGCCAGAAATATCCGCACAGGAAGTACCGGAAGGATTCACTGCACCTGCTATAAGAATCTGCGGGTGAAACCGGTGGAGGAGACGAACAGCCGCTATTTCCTGCGTCTGCAGGTGGAGGATCGTCCGGGCGTTCTGGCGGGGATCGCATCGGTGTTTGGAAATAACAATGTCAGCATTGCCCAGGTGATTCAGAAGAATAAATGCGGAGAACTGGCAGAGCTGGTAGTCATTACGGATCATGTATTGGAGCGTCATTTCAAAGACTCCCTTCTGGTGCTGAGAGAGATGTCCATGATCAAGGAGGTTTCAGCTATACTGCGGGTGTACGGCTGAGACAAAGAAACCCATGGAATCAGAAGGAAGAAGGAGAGTAGATGGAGAAGGTACTGACGCTGGTAGATCAGGCAATTATTTTCGCAGCTAAGGCCCATGCGGGGGCGGTTAGAAAAGGGAGCAAGGTTCCTTATATTGTACACCCCATTGAGGCGGCTGCCATTGTCGCGGGGATGACGGACGATCCGGAGGTTATCGCTGCGGCGGTATTGCACGATGTTTTGGAGGATACGGAAACCACAGAGGAGGAGCTGCTGGCCAGATTCGGCCACCGGGTGAAAGAACTGGTGATGGATGCCAGTGAAGATAAGCGGAAACACCTTCCGGCATCCCTGACCTGGAAGACGCGAAAACAGGAAACCCTGACATTTCTTGAGACCAGGGCGGGGCGGGATGCCAAGATGGTGGCTCTGGGGGACAAGCTGTCCAATCTCCGGGCCATTCACCGGGATCTCTGCATGCTGGGGGATGCGGTCTGGGATCGTTTTAACGAGAAGGATAAAAGTATGCACGCCTGGATGTACCAGGCGGTTGCCGAAATACTGAAGGAAGACTTCGGCGGGCACCCTGCCTGGAAGGAGTATGACTGTCTGGTGCGGACGGTTTTCGGAGGGTGAAAGGTTTTGGTTCCCTCTTGACAAAGTTTGTGAAAAAGGATACTCTGCTACAGAGAAAGCAGAAAGAGGAGGAGCATAATGAAACCGTATCGTGAACAGAGCAAAGAAGAACTTTTGGAACTGAAAGCAGAACTGGATGCCCGGTATCAGGAGGCGAAGGCGAAGGGGCTGCGTTTGGATATGTCCCGGGGAAAGCCGAGTGCAGAGCAGCTTGACCTGTCTATGGGAATGATGGATGTTCTGCACAGCGGCGTGGATTTGAAGGATTCCGAAGGTGTGGACTGCCGGAATTACGGTGTTTTGGACGGCGTGAAGGAGGCGAAGCAGCTTCTGGGAGAAATGTCCGAGGTATCTCCCGATAAAATGATCATTTACGGAAATTCCAGTTTGAATGTTATGTACGATACAGTGGCCCGTGCCATGACTCATGGAATTATGGGCCATACGCCCTGGTGCAAGCTGGATAAAGTAAAATTTTTGTGTCCCGTGCCGGGGTACGATCGCCATTTTGCCATTACGGAATATTTCGGGATTGAGATGATTACGGTTCCCATGACACCAGAGGGGCCGGATATGGATATGGTGGAGGAGCTGGTGAGCAGCGATCCGTCTGTTAAGGGAATCTGGTGCGTGCCGAAATATTCCAATCCCCAGGGCATCACTTATTCGGACGAAACGGTACACCGCTTTGCAAGGCTGAAACCGGCGGCGGAGGATTTCCGTATTTTCTGGGACAATGCCTACAGCGTGCATCATCTGTACGACGAAGATCAGGATTTCCTTCTGGAGATTTTGGACGAGTGTGAGAAGGCGGGAAATCCGGATCTGGTCTACAAATTCTGCTCTACTTCCAAGATCAGCTTTCCGGGATCCGGCGTGGCCTGCATTGCCACCTCCTTTAACAACCTGAAAGATATTAAAAAGCAGCTTACCATTCAGACCATCGGCCATGACAAAGTGAACCAGCTGCGCCATGTGCGCTTTTTCAAAGATATCGACGGCATTCATGCGCATATGCGCAAACATGCGGCCATTATGCGTCCTAAGTTTGAAGCGGTTTTGGATACTCTGGAGCGGGAGCTTGGCGGATTGGAGATCGGCAGCTGGATTCGTCCCAAAGGCGGATACTTTATTTCTTTTGACTCCATGGACGGATGCGCCAAGGCCATTGTGGCAAAATGCAGAGAGGCCGGTGTGGTACTTACCGGGGCAGGAGCTACCTATCCCTACGGAAAGGATCCCAAGGACAGCAATATCCGGCTGGCGCCTTCTTTCCCCACAAAGGAAGAATTGCAGACAGCGGCGGATCTCTTTGTGCTCTGTGTGAAGCTGGTCAGCGTAGAGAAACTGCTGGAAGAAAAACAGAGATAAAACAACCCCCGGAAGCCCGGCGGATACCGCAGGTTTCCAGGGGGTTTTTCTTTGCAGGGGGAGACGCTGTCCATGGCTTGACTGCGTCCGTTTTTGTATGGAAACTTCTAACCAAACAAGAGAAAATATGTAAGCACAGCAATCCCCAGCATAATCCGGTAATATCCGAACGCCTTAAAATCGTGCTTGCGGATGTATCCCATCAGGAAACGGATGGCCAGGATAGACACCACAAAGGCTACTGCCATGCCCACCGCGAGAATGGAAATTTCCGTTCCGGTAAAATCGAAACCGAATTTTACCAGCTTTAGGAGGCTTGCGCCGAACATGACCGGGATTCCCAGAAAGAAGCTGAACTCTGCGGCGATGGGCCGGGACAGTCCCAGAAGCATGGCGCCCAGGATGGTTGCGCCGGAACGGGAAGTGCCGGGAATCAGGGCCAGAACTTGGAATGCGCCGATGAAAAAGGCCATGGAGTAGCTTAACTGCCGGAAACTGCGCACAATGGGCCGCTGTCCCCGGTTCCGGTTCTCAATGACAATAAAAAGAACGCCGTAGACGATCAAGGTGACGGCCACCGTCTGATAGTTATAGAAAAGGGCGTCTATCTTGTCGTCGAAGGGGATGCCGATGAGGGCGGCAGGCAGGACGGCAGCCAGAACTTTAAACCAAAGAGACCAGGTTTCTTTTTTGACCCAGCCCTTTTCGGGAGTGGTGAAGGGCCAGAGCTTTTGGAAATACAGGACCACCACGGCCAGGATAGCACCCAGCTGGATAACTACCCGGAACATTTCCATAAATTCATTGCTCACATTCAGATGTACCAGCTCTTCAATTAAAATCATATGTCCCGTACTGCTGATGGGCAGCCATTCCGTGATGCCTTCCACAATACCCAAAAGCAGTACTTTTAACCATTCTAAAACATTCATCTGTGTAAACTCCTCATTTTTCTTTTAATTTTTAGTTAGTATACCATATCAAAAAAGAAAGTCAATGTCGAAGACTGTAAGGGGAAACGGCCGGTTTGGAAGTGAAAACGAAAATTTATGCAAAATTTTCTATAATTTATTCATTTTTCCTCTTGTATTTTTTAAAAATCATGATAGAATGAAACACGTATTACGGATTAAGTATATGGGAGGAAGAAAACATGAAAAAATTAATCGCTGTATTACTGGCAGGCCTTATGTGTGCATCTTTGGCGGCCTGCGGCTCCAAGACCGAGGAGCCTGCACAGGCACCTGCCGAGACGGAGGCCCCTGCACAAGAGGGACAGGATGCGGAAGCTCCTGCTGAGACGGAGGCACCTGCAGAAAGTTCCGCAGAGGTGAAAACCGTGACAGAGGGTGTCCTGACTATGGGAACCAACGCGGCATTCCCGCCCTATGAGTTTTATGAGGGAGAGGAGATTGTGGGAATCGATGCGGAGATCGCGGGACTTCTGGCTGAGAAGCTGGGACTGAAGCTGGAAATTATGGATATGGACTTTTCCGCAATCGTAACGTCCGTACAGACCGGCGGCGTGGATATCGGACTGGCCGGCATGACTGTTACGGAGGAGCGTCTGGAGAACGTGAACTTCACGAATTCTTATGCAACCGGCGTTCAGGTGATTATTGTAAAAGAGGACTCTGAGATTGCGTCTGCGGATGATCTGGAAGGCAAGCTCATTGGCGTGCAGGAGGGAACCACCGGATACACCTTCTGCTCCGAAGACTTCGGCGAGGAGAATGTGCTGGCTTACACCAACGGCGCTACGGCGGTACAGAACCTGATTAACGGTTCCGTGGACTGCGTGGTAATTGACCAGCAGCCGGCTATCAGCTTTGTGGAAGCCAATGAGGGCCTGAAGATTCTGGAGACCGAGTATGTGATTGAGGACTATGCAGCTGCGGTAGCCAAGGAGAACACAGCTCTTCTGGAGGCCTTAAATACTGCTTTGGACGAGCTGATCGAAGACGGTTCCATTCAGGCAGTCCTGGATAAGTATATCAAAGCAGAGTAATAGGAGCATCAGGGGGATGTCTCGGAGCAGACATCCCCTTTTCTGCGGTTTCGCCAAAAGGAGAAAGGGGGCCTAAGACAAGCGTGGAAGCATGGTGGGAAGGCGTACAAAAGGGCATTTATCAGACGTTTATCTATAAGGGCAATTATATTTATTTTGTGAAGGGTGTGCGGATCACTCTTCTGGTGACGGCGCTTGCCCTGGTGCTGGGTGTAGTGCTGGGCGTGCTGGTGGCGGTCATACGTTCCGCTCATGATCAGCAGCCTGCAAATAAGAAGAATCCCGTTCTGGGGATTCTCGACGGAATCTGCAAGTTTTACCTGACAGTCATCCGGGGAACGCCTATGATGGTGCAGCTTCTGATTATGTGGTTTGTCCTGTGGCCGATCCTGTTTCCGGGCTCCACCCGGGGGACGGACGGGAACTTGATCCGCTGCGCCGTGCTGGCTTTCGGCATCAACTCCGGCGCATACGTGGCGGAGATTGTCCGATCCGGTATTATGTCCATTGACAAAGGACAGATGGAGGCGGGCCGCTCCCTGGGACTGAATTATATCAACACCATGCGGTTTATCATTGTGCCCCAGGCCTTTAAAAATGTCCTTCCGGCTCTTGGAAACGAGCTTATCACACTGCTTAAGGAAACTTCCATTGTGACGGTTATCGGTTTGAAGGACCTGACCAAGGGGGCGATGATCGTCCAGGCGAATACATACCAGGCGCTGGTGCCGTTCCTGGGCATTGCCGTGATTTATCTGGCCATGGTTATGGTTCTTTCCTGGCTTTTGGGCAAGATGGAGAGGAGGCTGCGCAAGAGTGATTTACGTTAAGAATTTATCGAAAACCTTCGGGGACAATCAGGTGCTTGCCAATATCGACGCCCATATCCGGCCCGGGGAGAAAGTGGTTATCATCGGACCTTCCGGATCGGGCAAGTCTACCTTTCTGCGCTGCCTGAACCTGCTGGAGCAGCCTACAGGGGGAACTATCACCTTTGACGGACAGGAGATCACGGATCCCCATACAGATATCAACAAAGTGCGGCGGCACATGGGTATGGTATTCCAGCATTTTAACCTCTTCGCCAACCTGACCGTGAAGAAAAATATTATGCTGGCTCCGGTGCGCTTAAAGCTTATGTCCAAGGAGGAGGCGGAGGCGGAAGCCATGCGCCTTCTGAAACTGGTCAATCTGGAGGATAAGGCGGATGTCTATCCCGTGCAGCTGTCCGGCGGGCAGAAGCAGCGGATTGCCATTGTCCGCTCCTTGGCTATGAAGCCTAAGGTGATGCTTTTTGACGAACCAACCTCAGCTCTGGATCCGGAGATGGTGGGAGAGGTGCTGGAGCTGATGAAGAAGCTGGCCGACGACGGCATGACTATGGTAGTGGTTACCCATGAGATGGGATTTGCCAGGGAGGTGGCTACCCGGGTCCTCTTTATGGACAGCGGAGTGATCAAGGAAGAGAATGAGCCGGGAGCGTTCTTTGAGAACCCGAAGGATCCCAGGCTCCAGGATTTTTTATCAAAAGTTTTATAATTTTTAACAATTCGGGGCGTCTGTGTGGACAGGCGCTTCTTTTTTTATTATACTAAAAACAGCGGCGCTGTCCGTCCCGGATGAGGGATCTGCCGGCAGCGCGAGATAAAACGGGAGGTAAGAGCAGATGAAAAATCAGGTGTTACAGAAATTTGCCGAGCTGTACGGGGGAGAGGGAGATATCCGCACGTATTTTGCACCGGGCCGGGTCAACCTTATCGGCGAGCACACGGACTACAATGGAGGGCATGTATTTCCCTGCGCCCTGACCATGGGGACTTATGCGGCGGCCAGGAAACGGGAAGACCGTACTCTTCGCTTCTATTCCATGAATTTTGAGAAGGCAGGAGTGATCACTACCAGCCTGGATGATCTGGTATGCCGGGAGGATGCGGGCTGGACCAATTATCCCAAGGGAGTCTTCTGGGCCTTCGGGGAGAAGGGAAATCCGGTTCCCTCAGGCATGGATATTGTGATTTTCGGAGATATTCCCAACGGATCGGGACTTTCCTCATCGGCATCCCTGGAGGTGCTGATAGGCGTGATGCTGCGGGATATGTTCGGCTTTGAGGTGAGCCAGGTGGAGATTGCCCTGATTGGTCAGTTTTCCGAGAACAATTTCAACGGCATGAACTGCGGCATTATGGATCAGTTTGCCAGCGCCATGGGAAAGAAGGATCATGCGATTTTCCTGAACACGGCGGACTTGTCTTATGAATATGCGTCCGTGAAGCTTGATCATGCCCGAATCGTTATTGCCAACAGCAATGTGAAGCACAGCCTGGTAGGCTCTGAGTACAATGTGCGCCGGCAGCAGTGTGAGTCTGCCTTAAAGCAGCTTCAGGCCGTGACGGACATTCAGGCTCTGGGAGATCTGGATATTCCCAGGTTTGAGGAGCATAAGGACGCCATTTCCGATCCAGTGGAGAGAAACCGGGCGAAACATGCGGTTTATGAGAACCAGAGGACCCTGCAGGCAGTCCAGGCGCTGAAGAACAACGACATTGCGGCTTTCGGAAAGCTGATGAATGAGTCCCACGTGTCCCTGCGGGACGATTATGAGGTATCCTGCCCGGAGATGGATATCCTGGCGGAAGAGGCCTGGAAACTTCCCGGCGTGCTGGGATCCCGCATGACGGGCGGCGGCTTCGGCGGCTGTACCGTGAGTATTGTGGAGAACAGTTCCGTGGATGCCTTTATTGAACAAGTGGGGGCAGCCTATGAAAAGCGCACGGGAATCAAAGCGGATTTCTATGTGGTGGACATCGGCCAGGGGGCCGGCGTGCTGTAAAAACAGGGCTTGTTTTTTTCTTTCGCCTTTCGTAAGAATTTCTTAATCTACTTTAGAATTTTTTTAGAGGATGGACATAAAATAGTCACATTTCCCTGTTATATTAAGAATGTAGCAAGAACACATATCAGTATTTCATTCATAACACTCGGGGGTCTCCGAGAGGAGGCCCCCACTCCCTCGAAATGATAAGTTCCGGTGTAACCGGGACTTTTCTTTTGTCTTTTTTTGGGGTATCATATAGAAAACGCAAAAAATTAGTTTAACAAAATTAGGAGCTGTCTATGTATACAATCGTAATTGCAGATGACGAAGTGGAACTGCGCCAGGCGCTTATCCGCCGGATTGACTGGGAAAAAGTGGGATTTCAAGTAGTGGGACAGGCGGAGAACGGCGCCGAAGCCCTGGAATTGGTGGAGAAGCTGGAGCCGGATCTGCTGCTGACAGATGTGCGGATGCCCTTTATGTCTGGCATTGAGCTGGCCCGGGAGGTGCGGGAGATACGCCCGACCATGCAGATTGCTTTTTTAAGCGGGTTTGACGATTTTACTTACGCCCAGCAGGCCATCCAGTACAACATCATTAGCTATATGCTGAAGCCTATTTCCTCGGTGGAGCTGACGGAAGAGCTGAAGAAGATCAAGAAAAAGATTGACGAAAAATTTGAAGAATTCACCAGCAAGATAGCGGAACAGGAGCAGAAAAGCCTGACGGGTTTTGCGATGCCGCTGCTTTTGGACTCCTTCCAGAGAGGTTCCGGCCGGGAAGGGGAACTGGTGGCGGAGGCCGTGAACAGCGGGTTTCTTCAGGCAGATCACACCCAGATGCACTATGCAGTCATTGTGGCCAGTTTCTGGGATGACGAAGGGAAGAACTGTACCGGGGAGAAGAGCGCCAATGCGGTTCACCGGATTCTGCGCAAATATATGCGTCATGTAAGCTTTTATACGGGAGGACGGGTGATCTCCCTGCTGGCTGCCACCCGGGGCAGCCTGGACAAGTATCTTCATATTATTGTAGAAGATATCTCCCAGAGTATGAAGCGGATTGTAAATCTGTCTTCTTCCATTGGTGTCAGCCGGATTGTGCCGGGTTTGAGCAGCTGTCACGAAGCCTATATAGAAGCGATGGATGCCATGGGATATTCCAGGCGGAGTGATATGGGCATCTGTTTTATTGCGGATATTGAACGCTCCGGGACCTTTGACCAGGAGCGGATCCAGACTGTGGTAAATGAGATCGAGGGACTGCTCCGAAGCGGAACCCAGGAAGAGGTCCGGGACTGTGTCTGCGGATTGTTTAACCAGATGGAGCAGGAGGACTCCCCTGTTATGACCATCCAGCTGGTAATGGTGCAGATCATTGCAGCCGTGTTCCGGCTGGTGTATGCCGTGGTGGGCGGGGAGGCTGTGGAGAGCCTGCAGAAGGCTTCCCCCCTTCAGAACCAGTGGTTTTTCGAAAATACCAGGGAAATGCAGGAGCGGTATCTGACTTTTTGTCTGGCGGCCCGGGATCTTTTGGCGGAGCACCGGAAAAAGAGCAGCTCCGTCATCTGTGATATGGCTCTGGACATCATCGACAACCGGTTTTCCGACCCAAGCCTTTCCTTGAATTCCATCAGCGGGGAGATTTCGGTGAGTCCCAACTACTTGAGCTCCCTTATGAAGCGTTCTACGGGAAGCACCTTCATTGATCTGCTGACGAAAAAGCGGATGGAGACGGCGAAAAGCCTGCTTTTAGAGACCCAGATGAAGGTTCGGGAGATTTCGGAGAAGTGCGGGTATAACGATCAGCACTATTTCAGCTACTGCTTCAAAAAATATGAGGGCGTTTCCCCCAATGCCTGCAGGAGACAGCATGAAGAAGGATAGAACCGGGAGCCGGATTTCCCTGTCTATGGTCATGGCGCTTATAGTGACCATGCTGGTTCTGGCTGTGCTTCTGGCTACTTTGTTGTTTTTTATCCGGCTGTACCAAAGTTCCATGGAGCAGAATGCCGTGACGACCAGTGAGCAGGCCGTGGTCCAGGTGATGAATACAGTGGAAAATTACACAAAGGATATGGCGGATGCCATGAAGCTCATTGCGGAAAATATTGGAAAGCCGGAGGAGGAACGGGATGAATTTTTTGCGCGTTTCCTGGAAATACGATCCGATGTGGTAGCGGTAGCTACCTATGATTCGGACGGGAATCCGCTGGAGTGCTGGTCTGACGGGCTGACAGTGAAAAAGACGGTATCCCGGAATCTGTCCTATCCCGGAGATATGGGGGAACGGGGATTTTGGATTTCCAAACCCCATGTGGAGAATCTTTTTGAGGAGTACTATCCCTGGGTGGTGACGATTTCCCAGAAAATGCGGTTTGGGGACGGCCGGGAACAGCATGTGATTATGGATATCCGCTTTTCCAATATCGCGGCTTATGTGGACCAGGTGGGAATCGGCCAGCACGGATACTGCTTTATTGAGGATACGGAAGGGAATCTGGTCTATCATCCTCAGCAGCAGCTGATCTACTCCGGCCTGAAAGAGGAGACTACCCAGGAGTTCCGGGGGCTGCCGGACGGATCTTACCCCCGTTCCAGAGTGATTTACACCATCCATACCCTGGAGAACTGCAACTGGCGGATTGTGGGTGTCAGCTATGTGGACGAACTGATCACCAGCCGGGTGGAGCATATGGTGCGGATTTGCGGAATTCTGCTTCTTTTGGTGCTGGTCACGGCCACACTTCTGGGAGTCCTGTTTTCCAGGCTTTTTGCCCAGCCGGCCAACCGTCTTACCAGGGCCATGGGGGAATTTGAAAAGGACGCGGAGAATTTCCAGTTTGTACCCGTCCGGGGAACCAATGAGATTTCAGCGCTATCCGATTCCTTCGGGCATATGGTTCTCCGGATTCAGAGGCTGATGGAGCGGGTGCGCCAGGAGGAGATTACCCTGCGCAAAACGGAGCTGAATGCCCTTCAGGCCCAGATCAACCCTCATTTTCTCTACAATACTCTGGATTCCATTGCATGGATGTGCGAGGAGGCGCGCACAGAGGAAGCCGTGGAGATGGTGAATGCCCTGGCCAGGCTCTTCCGGATCAGCATCAGCCGCGGCCACGAGCTGATCACCTTGGAGAAAGAGCTTCAGCATGCCAGGAGCTATCTGAAAATCCAGAATTACCGCTATAAGAATCAATTTTCCTACAGTTTCGACATTGAGGAGAGCTGTCTTCCCTACCTGTGCAATAAGATCACGCTCCAGCCCATCATAGAAAATGCCATTTACCACGGCATCGACCGGATGGTGGACGAGGGGCGCATTGACATCTGCATCCGGGAGGAGGAGGCTGCCATCCGCATGACGGTAACGGATAATGGAGTGGGAATGACCAAAGAGCAGTGTGCGGAGATTCTTCACCGGGAGGCAGGAGACCGGACGGGAATCGGGATAAAGAATGTCAACGACCGGATCCGGATTTATTTTGGGGAAGAGTACGGTCTTAGGATTACCAGCGAGCTGGATGAGGGAACCTGTGTAGAGATACGGATCCCCAAAGTGAAGGAGAGCGGCTATGAAGAAAAATAGAAAATTCCGGCCGGGTCCCCAGTTTTATCTGATTCCTCTGGGGGCTCTGCTTCTGATTCTCTCTTATGTGGTGGGAATTCGTTATATTATCCGGAACCTGCACAGCTATGGGGCGGAGAACGGGGAGACCAACAAGCACTATGTGGCTGTGATTACCAAATCCACAACCTCAGCTTTCTGGAAATCCGTGTTTTCCGGTGCCAATGCGGCAGGGACGGAGTACAATCTGACCTTGACCGTGGAGGGTCCTGAGAACGAAGAAGACTACCAGACCCAGAACGAGATGATTGCCAGGGCGGTAGATAACGGGGCGGAGGTCATTGTCTTTTCTGCGGTAGACTACCAGGCCAACGCCGGTGCCATTGACGCGGCGGCGGAACAGGGGGTAAAGATTGTGGTGATTGACAGCGATGTGGACAGCGCCCAGGTGAGCAGCCGCATCAGTACGGACAATTATGAGGCGGGCCGCATGGCCGGGCGGGCAGTCCTGGCCAGCGCTCAGGAGGAGCTGAACGTGGGAATTGTAAATTTTGATAAAAATTCCGCCAACGGCCAGCAGCGGGAGGCAGGCTTCCGTGAAATCCTGGAGGAGGACGAAAGAGTACGGATTGTAGATGCCATCAATGTGCTTTCCACCACGGAGGATTCCCAGGAGCGCACCTGTGAGATGCTTCGGGAACACCCGGAGATCAATGTGATTGCCACCTTTAACGAGTGGACCAGCCTGGGCGTAGGATATGCGATCCGGGAGATGGGGCTTAAGGAAGAGACCATGGTGGTTGCTTTTGACAGCAATGTGGTTTCCGTGGGAATGCTGGAGACAGGGGAAGTGGATGCCCTGATTGTGCAGAATCCCTATGCTATGGGATACTTAGGAGTGGAGTGTGCCTACAACCTGATCAACAATCTTCCCGTGGAAAACAGGCAGGTGGACACGGCTACCACGGTGATTACCAGAGAGAATATGTTTGATGAAGAATGCCAGAAGGTGCTGTTTGCCTTTGATTAGAATCAGATAATGTAAGAATCAGTGTAAAATTTTGTACTAAAAGAATAAAATTTTACATGGAAATCTCCTTTTTTTATGCTATACTTATATCTGCAGGAAGTCCTGTAAATAAATTAAGGGAGGATCTTTTCATTATGAAAAAGAAAGTTTTAGCTGTACTGTTAAGCGCAGCGATGGCAGCAACCATGCTGGCCGGCTGCGGCAAGAAGGCAGAGGAGCCCGCAACTGCTCCGGCAGAGACCGAAGCGCCTGCTGAGACACCGGCAGAGGAACCCGCAGAGGCACCGGAAGAAGTAGCCGGAGATTTCGCAGACAAGAAAGTCGGCGTATGTATTTACCAGTTCTCCGATAACTTCATGACTCTGTTCCGTACGGAGCTGGAGAATTACCTGATCAGCCTTGGCTTTGCCAAAGAGAACATCACTATCGTAGACGGCCAGAATGACCAGGCGACCCAGTCCGATCAGATCGATCGTTTCATTCAGCAGGGCGTTGACGTTCTGATTATCAACCCTGTAAACTCTTCTTCCGCAGAGACCATTACCGATAAGGTAGTAGCTGCGAATATTCCTCTGGTTTACATCAACCGTGAGCCGGATGAGGCTGAGCAGAAGAGATGGG
>CAJUNN010000002.1 GCA_910587955.1 uncultured Lachnospiraceae bacterium
CACTCTTTCCCTACACGACGCTCTTCCGATCTTCCCACTTAAAAGCCAAATCCGTGTCCAGAAGGATTTTCGTATCGCTGATCCAAGGCAGCGCAGCCGCCGTATAGGGATAGAGATCCACATAGAGATTTTCAATCTCCAGCCCTTCTTCCAGCATATAAGCAAGCTCCATGGCCATAAAAGCCGGCTGGTTTCCGTTGTAGGAGAGAATATAGACGTTCCCCTCCAGCTCCTCCTCCAGCACATCGATGGACAACCCCTGGCGGAACATGGAGGAACCTATAAAAAGATGGCTCACCTTCCCCTTGCGGATGGCAGCCTGCATTCCATAGGAAGAGACCGGCAGAAGCCTTGCGTATTCATTTTTCAGACCGATCAGCAAAAGAGCCGCCAGACAAATCCAGGCCATCCATTTCCCAATCCGTTTCATGCCATCCTCCTTTCCAGGCTTTCGTCCCTCAGACCCGTCTCTTCTCTAAAACTGTGCATACAGAAATCCCGACACACCGAACACGCCAAACAGCAGAACGCTGCCCGCCATCAATGCCAGCCAAAGGGCAGAAAGTGAAAATCCCTTTCCGTAAGGCCCCTCTCCCCTGCGGAGAACGCCCTTGCCGTATGTCTGCCCCCACTCATAGAGAAATAGAAGAAGCAAGAACAGGCAGGCAGTCAGAAAATACGCCGCGCAGGTATTGTCTCCCGTAAAAGGCAGAATGGAATTCTGTATATCCCCATAGGACAAAGAAAAGTCCAGAACTGCGTGGCGGATAAAGGAAACGGCCGCTCCCAGGCTCTCTGCCCGGAAGAAAATCCACGCTGCCGTCACCCCCAGAAACGTGAGGAAAGTCTGCCAGGTTTTCCGAAGGACCCCTGGCTCCCTCTCTTCCCTTCTGCTGCACATATTCCAGATCCCGTGAATCCCGCCCCAGGCCAGAAACGTCCAGTTATCCCCGTGCCAAAGCCCGCTGGCCAGAAACGTCGCCAGCAGATTTAAATTTCTGCGCAGAGGGGATACCCGGCTTCCCCCCAGAGGAATATATACGTAATCTTTGAGCCAGCTTGACAGGGAAATATGCCAGCGGCCCCAGAACTCATGGATGTTCCTGGCAAAATAGGGACAATCAAAATTCTTTCTGCTGCGGATGCCGAGAAGGTTTCCCATACCGATGGCAATGTCTGAATATCCCGAAAAGTCACAGTAGAGCTGGCAGGAGTAAAGAAACGCCGCCAGCGCCGCCGCCAGGCCCGGATAATTTCCGGGATCGGCAAACACCGTGTCCACGTAGCCGGACAGCCGGTTCGCAATCACCATTTTCTTAAACAATCCCAGCAGGATCCGCTGAATCCCCTCCGCCCCCAGGTCCGAATCAAAGCCAGGGCCTCCCCGGAGCTGACTCAAGAAACTGCCGGGGCGCTCAATGGGACCGGACATAATCTGCGGAAAAAACAAGGTGTATGTCAGATAATAGCCCAGGTGCGTCTCCGCCTTCAGCTTCCCCTGATAGATATCCGCCGCGTAGCTAATAAGCTTAAACGTATAATACGAAAGTCCCATAGGAAGCATGAGCCTTAAGACAAGGGGATCCGTCTCAAAACCTGCCAATGCCAGAAGGGAAGCTATCCCTCCTGCAAAAAAGTTGAAATATTTAAACAAAAAGAGAACACCAAGAAGAGGCAGGATGCTTCCCCGCAGCCAGCCTCTTTTCTTTTGCAGCGTTTGCGCCTCTTCGATTTTCTTTCCCGCATACCAGGACCAGCACGAGGACGCTCCCACCAGAAACAGCATCCAGGGAGTAGCGCTCATATAAAAAATCATGCTTGCCGCCAGCAGGATTCCCCATCTCGCCCGCCTGGGCGCCAGGTAATAAACCCCCAGCACCGCAGCGAGAAAGAGAAGTGTCAACATCGTATTTGATGCCATAGCCATTCCTCTTTATCTGCGCACCCATTTGCCAAAAAGTGTCTTCTTATACTTCAGCAGCTCCTCCTTGGCCTCCTTGTTATCGCCTGCTTTCTGCAGATACTCTACGCCTTTCTTAATGTCTTCGGCTGTTCCAAGCCCCTGGCAGTAGATGGCGCCCAGCATATAGAAAGCTTCCCGGTTCGTCCAGTCCACCTGCTCCAGGAACTCCCTTGCTTTCACATAATCCTGCGGTGTTCCAAAGCCCCGGAAATGGCATTTCCCCAAGTAGCAGACACCGAACTTGCTTCCATGCTCATAGCCGTAGGAGAGAAGCTGGAACGCCTTTGCATAATCCTTCTCCACGCCTTTCCCGTCGTAGTAGAGCGCTCCGAGAGCGTTGGCGCAGCCAATCTTCTTTCCGGTATCCTTCACCATCTTCAGCCCCTTTTCATAGCACTGGGCTGCAAAAGCCGGATCCTTCTCCATGCCCTTTCCTTCCTCATAAAATTCCCCGATGCAGTACCAGCATTCCAGCTGTCCGCCCTCTGCAGCCATCTTATACCAGTGAAGGGCTTCCTCATACTTTTTAACCTCTGCCAGATCATCTCCGTAGATCCACTGGTGGATGGGATATCCCATCTCTGCTCCGGTTTTAAAAAGATTTTCCGCCAGCTCCGGGCGGGGCGCAATGATATCCTCATCTCCCTCCCTGTAATAACGGTTCAGATTGTTGGCTGCTAAATACATGCCGCCCCGCAGGGCTTTCTGGAACCAGTCCTCGCACTTGGATATATTCTCCTGCAAATAGTCCTTAAAGGCTTTCTCGCTGGAAAACGACTCCCTTCCCCTTCCCTGAATCCGCAGGAAGTCCCACCAGAAATAGGAATTTGCCACCGTGTACTGGCAGAAAGCATCCCCGGCTTCCGCCTTCAAAAGAACGCTTTCGAAAGCCTCCTCAAGGCTTGCGAAAGGCATTTTTTTCTCCAGGGACGGCGTGAGCTCTCCCGTGCGCAGCGCCACCAGGACGCCGATCCCGCTGCCCTGCTCCACCGATTTATGAATGAGGCGGGTTGCCATATCGTCATCCTCCGGGAACTGATGTCCGCTCCAGACATACTGGTTCCCGCAGAAGCACCTGGCCAGGATGCAGCTGGCATCCCCGTCTCCTGCGTCGGAGGCCTCTTTCAGTATCCTAAATCCTTCAGACCCCTTTCCCGCACGCAGATCGTAGTAAATATACCGAAGTGCCTGCTCCACCGCATCGCTAAAACATTTTCCCATGATTGTTTCCTCCCTTGATTCTTTGATTCCTCTTTATCTTTTCTCCGCCTGCCTGGTATAGTCCTTCCACTCTTTCCAGTCCGGTGAAAATCTGCCGTTTGCAAACTCTGTCAGCCAGGCCGCCGCCTGGCGGTGTGTACAGCGCCTTTTAAAAAACCGGAGCTTATCTCCGTCCGCCCTGGTCACCGATACCTGGCAGCGTCCGTCCGTCTTGTCCCCGGCCTGAACCTGCATCCACAGATAGCCGCCCCGCAGGGTCAGCTCCACGGTCCGATAAGTTCCGTCCGTAATCCCCTCTGCCGCCACCTGTACGTCCTCCAGGGTAAACGTATTGTGATGCTGGAAAACTCCCGCCGCCGTTGTCAGCTCAAGAACCGGCGGGTGCGCATCCCGCACTTTAGCCTTCTCCTGCACAGGCCTCCGGTTCAGCCGGACCGGCTCCCAGCCCTGGAGATTGGGAATCTCTCCTTTAGCCCAGGCCAGCAGGATTTCCTCCGCTTTCTGCTCATCTGCCAAACGCACAAGCCCCTCCTGGGGCGGCTCTCCCGGCCGGGCCGGAGCCTGGACCAGCAAAAGCTCTATCTCAAGAGAGTCTTCCGGATCTCCCCCGTCATCTTCTTCGTCTCCGCACCCGTCATAGCCGTCATAATCGTAGTCATAGACTGTACATTCCAGTGAACCGAAATACCGTCCGAAGCTTTCCACCGGCCGCCCAGCCGTCAGGGAGAAATCGCCGTCCCCCTCTTCCAGACAGTCCCTAAGAGCCTTTCTCACTAGCTCCGGCGTTACCCGGGAAGTTACACTGCCGTCTATGCCGCGAAGGATGATATTCTGGTTTTCTCCGCTTCTCCCCTGGCTCTGGAACTTCTGCATTTCCCGCTCGCCCTGCTTTACGCGGAATTCCCGGAGCATATTTTCCCACTCTGTCTCCGACTTACTTCCGCTCCACTTTGCATATTCGCTGTAGGGCCTTTGAAGGGCATCCGGCGCTTTGAGGCTGATGCAGTCCGCAAGGGCTTTCAGCTCGCCCGGATTCCGCAAAGTGTAAATCCGGGTCTGCCTGCGATCGTCCATCACATAAAGCTCCAGCACCCGGACAGTCTGGGTCCTGTTCCCGCTGTGCCTGCGCACAATCTCATCTCTGCCGAAGAACAGCCGGATACGGGGAATGTAGCTGGCCTCTTCTCCCAGAATCCATTCCTTTCCTACCGCTATCTTCTCAAACCACTGTCCGTTGGCCTTGATATCCTGATCTACCATGGCAAAAAGCTCTGCAACCCCCGGCGCCTCCTCCGGATAGGGAAGCTGGGAACGTATGGATCTTGCCAGAGTGCTTTTTTCCGGAAAGAAACTGTCGCGCACAGAAGTGTAAGCTGTATAAACCCCAGCCAGGAGAAATAAAATCCCTCCTCCAAATCCTACTGCCGTTTTCAGATAATCCTCCGCCTTCCACCCTTCTGTTCCCTCCTGAAGCATCATCCAGCCGTAGACCAGAAGGCAGACTCCCAGAGCAAGGCACAGGGCGGCCCATCCAAGATGCGCCAAGCGCTTATGGGTTTTCTCCATGCAGTAGCTTCCGTCCGGCATATCCGGATCCTGTCTTCTCAGCCAGCCCAGAAGGGCAATACCCAAAAGGCAGCTCCACAGATAGCCTATAAAATAGCCCAGTACCAAGGCCAGAGCCACGCTGAGCAGCAGATTCCAAGGCCAGCGCAGCACAGAAACTCCTTTTTTCTTCTCTTTCAAACAGTATCCCCCCTGTTTTCTCTTTCGTACCTTAAGACTGTCCCATAGCTTCCCGGTACGCATCCCTTCCCACATCCGTCAGGACTGCCAGCAGAATCACCGCATAGAGGGACATAGGAAGCTTAGAAGTCCCGTTGATCACGTTGGCATAGGCACTGTAGGAAACAATCAAATGCAGCATGGGCAGATAAAACTTCCCCGGCCGGTACATGGCGTATAATAAAAGTCCTATATCCGCCGTATAGCCTGCCCAGGCAGGCATGGAAGGTGCAAGGTAAGGAATCAAAATTGACAAAAACACAAACAGCTGCAAAGCCAATGTTCCGGTGAGCTTTACCTTTTTCTTTATATACAGGTAAATCCCCGTAAGCAGAAGGCCTGCCAGCACCAGAAGGCTTACCCGGTTATACAAATCCACAAACATGCTCTTCCCCACAATCTCATAGAGATTGGGCCAGCCAAGGGTCAGGTTCTGGGTACTTACCCGCATCCGGGACAAGGCAATTACAGCCCCCGCAGCTGCAGACAGACCTGCCCGGACTCCGGCCCCCTTTACAAGCAGATAAAGGCTGAGCAGAAAGAACCAGGCATAAAAGACGCTTCCGCGGTTCCACAAGGCACTGTTGGCAATGATCGACGGGTATATCACAAGAACCGCGTAGGTCAGAAAAGCCCGCAGCCTTGCTCCCGTATAGAAATAGACAATCATGCCTCCCCACACGGCCAGCAGAAATTCCAAAATCATAGCCGAAATCTTATCCCAGTCCGTGGCCGTATAGCCAATCACAGACAGGCGCAGCATTACACCCGTTCCGGTGATGCACACGGCCAGCAGGGCGTCCAGGAAGGAAAAGGAAAACTTTCCGATATTCCATTTTTTTACAAGCAAATCTCTTAAATACGCATCCATTACGCCGCCTCCCCTTCTGTCCGGGAAATCCGGTTTTCCGGATCCATCATATACTGCCACAAATCCAGTCCCACAACCACCAGAAGGCCCAGCTCCATAAGCGCCCACACACCGTAATAAATGGAAGGCTCATTCCATCCTAAGTGGCTGAGATAGGCCATATAGGAGTTAAAGGAAAGGAGAATGTGCAGCAGGGGAATATAAAACCGCTTCACATTCATCATGGCATAGATTACCGCCAGGATATCCGCCAGACATCCATAGCGCTCGTGCATATGCGGCAGGAAATAGGGTGTGAGGATGGCGAAAAACAGCGCCATCTGCACAATAAACTCTTTGGTAATCCGGTAGCGCTTCTGAGCCATGGCAAACATGATGCACATGAGAATCCCTAAGATCAGCCAGGTCCCCGCTTCCGCATACTCCAGCAGGAAATACTCGTTGCCGATAATCTGGTAAATATTGGGCCACTTAATAGAAAGGGACCACACATCCTGGGCTCCCTGGGCCATATAAATATTGATGAGCTCCATCAGAGGCCGTCCGGCAATCCAGGCCGGAATAATGCTTAAGAAATAAAGGCCCGGAATCCACAGGAAATGCTGCAGCCTGATCTTCTTATTGACCCAGAGGATTACCAGAAACGGGAAAATAAACAGGGACTGAAGCTTAAAGGCAAAGGCCAGACCGTAAAAGAACATGGCCCGCCCCGGCTTCTCCCGGAACAGCTCATAAAAGCAGAGCATAATAAACAGCATGAAAATAATATCGCACTGGGCCCACAGGGCACTGTTAGCCCAGACTGTGGGCACAATCAGCATCAGGCCATAGGTGCAGAAGCTTTTGCACCTGCTTCCCGTGGCCTCCATCACAATTCCTCCCATCGCTGCTGCTCCCGCAAAATCCAGCACAATGTGAAGTCCTTTGTAGGCAGTCATAGGATTGACAGGCAGTTTGCTGATCACCCACAAAATGTATACAAAGGAGGGGGCATAATCGTACCGATCCGTAGCCAGATAGGAAAAACCCATCTCCTTCAAATCCGAGATCCAGGGATCCCAGTACATTTCCCAGTCCACCGTAGTCACCACCCGCAGAATTCCCCGGATGGCAATTCCAATGAGGGTCATGGCTATCAAATACAAAAGATCCGCCCGATCCATTTGGTATTTTTTCAAAATCTTACTCATAAGGAATCTCCTGCCGTTTCCTCCCGGGTATCCAGGGTCTTCTCAATAATAAACTTGGGACGCTCCTTGGTCTCCATGTAAATCTTTCCGATGTACTCTCCCACAATTCCGATGGCAAGAAGCTGCAGGCCGCCGATGGCCCAGATGGACACGATGGTGCTGGTCCACCCATGGACCGTCCGCCCGGTAAAATGCACCGCCAGAAAATAAACCAGCATCAGAATACTCACTGCAAAGATCAAAAACCCGCAGGCCGTGATAAACCGGATGGGCTTAATACTGAAAGAGGTAATGCCGTCCATGGCAAAAGACAGCATTTTCTTCAGAGGATACTTAGATTCCCCCGCAAACCGCTCATGCCGCTCGTAAGTCACCACATCCGAAGAATAGCCGATCAGAGGAACAATTCCCCGCAGGAAAAGGTTGACCTCCTTAAATTCCTCCAGCCCTTCCAGGGCCCGTCTGCTCATGAGGCGGTAATCCGCGTGGTTGTACACAATATCCACACCCATGAGCTGCATCATTTTGTAGAAGCCCTGGGCTGTAAATTTTTTAAAAAAGGTATCCGTCTTCCGGGCGCTGCGCACCCCGTAAACAATGTCGTTTCCGGCGTAATACTTCTCCACCATCTGGTCAATCACGTCCACATCATCTTGAAGGTCCGCATCCAGGGAGATAGTCATATCCGCCCGCTCTTTTGCCGTCATCAGCCCTGCCAGCAATGCGTTCTGATGTCCCTTGTTCCTGGAAAGCTTTACCCCCGAGCAGACGGGATTCCGGGCATGCAGCTCCTCAATGATTTCCCAGGTCCGATCCTTAGAACCGTCATTGACGAATAGAATCCGGCTCTTTTCGGAAATCATCTTCCGCTCCAGCATGGAATTTAGTTTCTCAAGAAGCCTTTTTGCCGTTTCCGGCAATACCGCCTCCTCGTTGTAACAGGGTATTACCAAATATAAGATATCGTTTCCTGTCATCCGGTGTTTCTCCTCCGTATTATGAACCCAGCAGCTCCTTCATATAAACTTCGATAGCATCCTGCCACGGTGCAAAAGAGTAGTCTGTAGTCAGCTTCAGCATATAATTCTCCAAAATGGAGTAGGCCGGACGATCCGCAGATGCCGGGAAGCGTCTCTTGTATTCCTGGGACGTAATGGGTTCGATTTCCGTCTTCTTTCCTGCCAGGCCCAAAACCGTCTTGGCAAATTCCGCCCAGTTGGTATCCCCCTCGCAGGTCCCGTGGAACAAGCCGTAGTTATCCGTGGGAAGCAGATACTTGATGGCCTTTGCCAGCTCTTCCGCGCTGGTTGGTGTTCCCACCTGATCCATAACCACTCCGATGGTATCGTTGGTCTCGGACAGCTTCAGCATGGTCTTGGCAAAATTGTGGCCGTCCCCGTAGAGCCATGCCGTGCGGATGATAAAATAGCGCTCCGCAAAGTCCCGGACAAACTGTTCCCCGGCCAGCTTGGTAGCCCCGTACATGCTCTTGGGCGCCGGTGTGTCAAACTCCGTCAAGGGCCGCTCACAGATATCCCCCGGAAATACATAGTCCGTGGATACGTGCATCAGCCTTGCATGGACATCGGCGGCCGCAATGGCCAGATTGCGCGCGCCTACGGCATTGATCCGGTAAGCCAGATCCGGCTCCGTCTCGCACTTGTCCACATTGGTATAAGCCGCACAGTTGATAATGGCCCAGGGCTTCACTTCCCGCACAAAGGAAAGTACCTCCTCTACCTTGGTAATATCCAGCTCTCCCACATCCGTGTTGATCAGTTCATACTCCGTACTGAGCGCATACTGCCGGTTGATGGCCCGGCCCAGCTGGCCGTTGCAGCCGGTTACAAAGATTTTTTTCATCGATTTTTTCTCCTATTCCAGTTCCGCATCCGCCCTGACAGCACACCTTTCCTAGAAAGACTTCCGGCCGCATCCTGCGTCCGTAATTCTTTCTGTGCGCTGTCCGGGCTTCTGCTGTTTTATTGTTTTGTATTTTCTTCTTCCGTAGTTTCTTCTGCCTGCTCCTCCTCCGGATGCGCGGGCTCCTGGCTGATCAGCGCCATATAGTCCTTATCGTAATACTGCCGGATCACGTAATTCTGGTAATCCTTGTGGTCGCTTGTGAGGGTTCCGAAGTACAAAAGCTGCGGCCGGAAATTCACCTCGTCCACCATAATATGCCGGATCTCCGGGTCGTTGTACAGTGCTTCCCTGGCCTTTATCTCCTTGTGATACTGGGCCGCTTCCCCGTATACCAGGGATTTAAGGGCTGTAGCCCCGTTGATCTCCTCCAGGTTTTTCACCACATCCAGCCGGAGCAGGCACAAAAGCACGCCTGCAATCACTGCCGAGCCCCGGAGCAGGGGAGCCGCCCGTTTCAGGAGTTTTTGTATTTCCTCCCCGCAGGCCTCATATTTTCTCCGCAGCCAGCCCGCATAGTAAATGGCATTGGACGCATAGAAAAAGATCAGGGCATAAAAGATAATATTGTAATACCTTCCGCCGGAAATAAAGCGCACCGCATAGATTCCCGGGACCCACAGCACCACATAAAGGCTGTATGTGACCGCCGTAAACATCAGCGGGCAGCGGAAATCCCATTTGGCATGCTTCGTCTGATACAGCATAAAGAGAAACAGCGCCAGTATCGCCAGTATGATAATTACATTGGTGCTCTCCCGCAGATACGTCAGTGCCTTGGTGTAAGACTTGTAAACCGCCTCCATGGGCGTCCTGGGCACAAAGCTCATCTGGCGCTTGGTATTCCCCGGCGCCAGCACATTTAAGGCGAAGGCCGCCGCATACCAGACAAACATTCCTGCATATTGAATTTTATACTTCTTTGAATATTCTTTCCCAACGAAAGCATCCAGACACATCAAAAACAAAAATACAAATCCAAACAGGGCATTGGGATACATGCCTCCCGCTGTCACCACACAGAAAAAAAGATACAAAAACAGCTTTTTCCCGGAAATCTTGCGCTCATGAGCCGACCAGATCAGCATGGTGCAGAAAATAATCAGCACGGAAAAAAGGCCCGTATAGCCAATGCTCCCACAGTACCAGTAGAAAGCCTCCATTCCGATGGGAACATAATGAACGCAGAGAAACAAAACCCCGCTGGCCGTCACATCCGCCGTCTGCTTGCTCATACCCAGGATTTTGTGCATCAACACCCGGCAGCTGTAGAACACGCTTCCCACCAACAGGCCCATCAGGATAAAGGTCTGCAAAAAGGTCAGTTTTTCGGAAAACGCCGAAGGACGCAGGGCGCAGATAAAACTAAAAGCATACGTTCCCTGCCAGCGCCCCCAGTTGTCCACAGCCCGCATAACTGCCGCCCACAGGACTGCCGGGATACGCTCCAGTCCTTCCGAAGCCCGGATGGCTTCCTTGATCCGCACCGAATAGTTAAAGTCATCCATGGCCGGATGGTTGTAAAAGCCAAGAGCCAGCATGGGAAGAATGGAGAGCAGAAACACCGTCACGCAGAAATAAGCCTGATTGTCCGGCTCCCGCATCCATTCTGTAAATTTATTCCAGCATTCACGGCTGATCCGGTATATGGTTTTCATCCGCCGTCTGCACCTCCTTCTCCAAACTGCGCTTCTGCTCGTCCGCCCGCGCCTTTTCCTCCAATGCCAGCTCCTGGGTCAAATCTTTTACTTTATTTTCCAGGGTGGACAGCTCTATGGTCATAAAAAAGAGCTTGACCATAAGAACGAAAATAAACAGCAGAAAGATAAAGTTTACCGGGAGCTGCATCCCTATCATTCGGGTAAACATGGACACCAGCCAGGGAAACAGGCTGAATACAATCAGCACCCCGGAAAAGAGAATCCAGAAGATGGCATACTCAATCTGCAGCTTGGACTGCCGGATCCGCTTTAAAATATAGTAAGTAGTGAAAAGAGACACTACGATCAAAATCACCCGGAAAACAAGTGTCATTTCACCTTCACCTCCCTGCGCTTTCGGAAATTCTGGATAAAGAGGATGGACAGCAGCATCCGCATCATATACATGACGGAACGGGACAGGTTCAGATAGCTCTCCCCTGCAATCCGCTCATCCATCTCTACCTGAACCTCCGCAATGGTTGCGCCCTGTTTCAAAAGGTAGGAAATGGTATCCGGCTCCGGCCCATAGTTTAAATTCAAGGCAAATTCCGCTATCATCTTCTTATTAAACATCCGCATTCCGGAGGTGGGATCCTTCACTTTGCGCCCTGTAGTCATGCGGGTGGCCAGGGAAATGAGATTGCTTCCCAGCATCCGCAGGGATCCCGGCTTCTTTTGTGTCACAAACCGGGAGCCGATCACAATATCATAGCCTTCCTGAATCTTGTCCAGCATGGGGGCAATGTATTCCGGCCGGTGCTGCCCGTCCGCGTCAAACTGGATGGCATAGTCATAGCCGTTCCGGTAAGCGTACTTAAGCCCCGTCTGAAAAGCCCCGGAAAGCCCCAGGTTCACCGCCAGATCAATCAGTTCATAGCCGTGCCGCCGGCAGAGCCCCGCCGTGTCATCCCCGGAACCGTCGTTGATCACCACATAGTCGTACATCGGATAATTATTTTTCAGGTTTTCAATCACGCGCACAATATTCTGCTCTTCGTTGTACGCAGGAATAATCACCAGGCATTTCATCTGTGTTCTCCTTGGGGCGCAGTCTTTTTGCGCCCGTTCCTACTAGTCTACCCTTTTTTTACGAATTGTGCAAGCACCCTGAGAGTCCGGCAGAAATCCGTAAATGCAGCCATGGGGATTCCGTTCTCCTTCAAGGCACGGTGTCCCTCTTTCATCCCTGCCAGGTAAGCCCCCAGGCTGTTGGTGCTTGTCCCACCATGTGACATGCGGATCAGTACCTCCGGCAGATAAGAAAGCCGCACCTTCCCATCCTTCAGAATCCGGATCATAAATTCATAATCCGCCGAAATCCGGTAGTCCGTCCGGTAGTATCCGAAGTTTTCATATACACTCCGGCGGAGATAGAGGGTGGGGTGCCCCGGCATCCAGCCAAACACAAGCTTTCCCTGTCCCTGGCGCCAGCGGCGGACCACCCGTTCCCCGTCCACATAGTCCAAATCCCCGTGGACCCCGTCAGTCCCTTCCCGCTCCATTATGTCCACCATTTTTGCCACCACATCCGGTCCTGCAAACTCATCAAAACAGCAGCCCAGAATCTCCCCGGAGGACATCTTCAAGCCCTTGTTGAGGGCATCGTAAATTCCCTTATCCGGCTGAGAAATCCATTTCAGCCGCTCGCCGAAATCTTTTTGCGCCTGCCGTATCACTTCCAAGGTCCCGTCAGCGGAACCCCCGTCTACAATAATGTACTCTAAATTTTCATAATCCTGGGACCGGACCTGCCGGATGATTTTTTCCAGATTTTCCCTATCATTATAGGTAGTGGTCACAATGGATACCTTGGGACTTTCCATCAATGTTCCTCCAAAAGCTCCCGGTACAGCGAAAGATAGTCCCGGAACCTGTCATTTTTATCATACTTCCCGGCCCGGCTCCGGCACGCGTCCCGTTTTAAGGGCTCCCCGCGCATTTCCCGGACGGCCTTCACCAGCGCTTCCGTATCGCCTTTCGGCACAATCTTTCCCGTAGCCTCATCCACCGATTCCACACTTCCCCCTGTGGCAAAGGTAATCACCGGCGTCCCGCAGGCCAAAGCCTCCAGATTGGTGGTGGGAAACGTATCTTCCAGGGTTGTGTTCACATACACATCCGCCATGGAATAATACCGGGCCAGTTCCTCCACGCTCTCCGTGCGCATCACCCCGTAAATCTTCGGGTGAAGCTTCTTTAATTTCCGTTTGGAAAGGCCGATCAGGATAATCTGAAAAGAATCCTCAAGGCGCTCTGCCAGCTCCTCAAAGTAAGCATAGCCTTTCCGCTCTTCCCACATACCTGCCACGCCGAGAATGATATATTTTCCCTCCATATGCAGCCGCTCCCGCAAATCGCCGGCTCCCGGCAAAAAGCGCGCAAGGTCAATGCCGTTTGGAATCACCCGGACCGGATAGGCGCCCAGGTAAGACTCCTTTGCAAAACCGGCCAGCCAGGAGGAAGGCGTTACCACTGTCAAATCCGGGACGCCCAAAAAGGCCGCCTTCTTCCGGGCATAATTCCCTTCGGAGTTGTCCCGGAACAGGGCATAGGGATAAACCTCCCGGTACTGGGGACATCGGCTGCAGCCCGTCTTCCATTTCATACAGCCGATATAATCAAAATGGGCGCAGTGCCCCGTAAAGCTCCAGCAGTCATGCAGGGTCCAGACCACCGGCCGGCCGGCCGTCTTTAAATAAGCGAAAAGCTCTTCCGCATCCAGATAAAAACCGTGAATGTTGTGAAGATGAATAATATCCGGCCCATACGCCTCAATCTTCCGGATCAGCTTCTTTGTATGCCCCCCGGAAGCAAATCCATGGGTTCCCCCGAAAAAGGTGTGAAGCACATGCACTCCCATATCAAAATGGGAGCCGAACTTATAAGCCGGCACCCCCTGGGGGGCCTTCCGCCTTCCGTAGGCGATGAGTCCCTCGTCTCCTTCCGCCTCCAGCATATGCACGATATCCACTGCAATGCGGCCCACGCTCCCGCTGCCGCACACCGTATTGATCTGTAAAACCTTCAAACCAAGCTCTCCTCACACACTGTCACAGCAGCAGCTCGCAATCCCACACATCCACGCCGCTATCCTGGAAAACGCTTCGGATGCGGGCGCGCAGCTCTTCCTTCGTACGGCCTTTCTTCAAAACGGCCTGCAGAAAGCCTCCTCCTCCTGCCCCGCAGATCATGCGGGCAGAGAGCAGATCCCCGCAGCTTAAGAAAATCTGATCGATGCAGGTGTTGGTGCTGCCCGCGTCCAGACGGCGGGACAGCTCCCAGTGCCGTTCCAAAAGCTCCGCAAAGCCGTCTACATTTCCTTTTTCCAGCTCAAATTTCATCAGGACCGCCACCCGCTGAATCTCATAGAGAACCTCCAGGGAATTGGGGTTGGAGCCGATATAGCCGCCCACCACTTCCCGCAGAAGATTTCTGGCCAGGCGGCGCTGTCCCGTGTAGATCAGCACAAAGCGCTCCTTCAATTCCCGGGCTGCTTTTTCCGGAAGGTTCAGATGCTCCACCTGAATCTCCTGCAATAATCCCGGCTTGGTGGTCGCCATCTTGATCCCATCCGTCAGGCCGCCCACCTGATCCTGCCAGCCGCCTCCGGTGCTCATAAGCTGCTCCATACACAGCACATGGGTATACAATTCATTTTCCGTAACTTCTTTTCCGATATACGCAAAGATAGCTTTCACACAGGCGCCCGCCAAAATGCTGCTGGTCCCAAGCCCCGAGCCCCTGGGAATTCCCATTACGGCCGTGGAGAGATACAGCCCGCCCCCAAGCTTTTCTATCAGCTGCTCAAAAGAAAGGCTTCCCCGCACGGGGACAATGCCGCAGGCCAGAAGCGCCGCCTTGTGAAGTGCGTAGGTGTCAAAAGGATCCCTGCAGTTCTTTAGCTTCTCCATGCTGGTAAACTCGTCATAAGCCCCGGAATCCGTGCTTGCCAGGGCAATGCAGGGCTTGTCTATGCGCTTCACCGTCACCACCACCGGAAGGATTCCGCCCAGCTTCACCGCCGCATTCAGGACCGTGCCTCCATGCTCGTTGCAGTAGGGCGGCGTATCCGACCAGCCGCCGCCGAAATTGACGCGGATAGGAAGCTCAACCTTTACTTCCTCTTTCGTAATCCGGTACGGCTCCTCCGCCGGCGCCTGTCCGATGCTGGCGTCATAGAGGCTGTCGCAGATATAGCAAAAGCATTTGTTTTCCAGTTCTTCGCTCAAATGCCCTTTGGTCATTTTGGAAAGATAATAATAAAGACGCATCCGCAGGCCGAATTCCGAATGCTCCGCAATCTCCAGAAGCTTTTTGGTCTCCGTCTCCCGGATTCCCTCCCTGCCGAAAACGGAGGCCGCCTCCCCGATGCTCTTTCGCTGCTCCAGGGCAAGAAGAAAACGGGCAATCCGCACCTGGGTGTTCAGCTTCGCCTGCCAGGCCACAATTTCTTTTCCGTCCGCCTGCTCAAAGCTCTCCTGAAGGCTTCTGCGTTCTTTCGCCCGGTACTCTTCTGCCCGGCGTCCGTCCCCGGATGCCAGCTCCAGAACCAACATGGCAGACTGCACCGCCT
Organism: uncultured Lachnospiraceae bacterium; assembly: GCA_910587955.1. GTDB lineage: Bacteria > Bacillota > Clostridia > Lachnospirales > Lachnospiraceae > Laedolimicola. The sequence continues at coordinate 15,230 of CAJUNN010000002.1, forward strand.
CTTCTATCGTCTCGCAGACAGGATAAAGACGGGCCGTCCAAAGGAAATGCCCCTCTTCTCCCCAGACCTCTTCCTGTCCAAGTCCTGCCGTTCCAAGAAAGGCCTTTAGATCCGTATTCAGAAAAGCAGTCCCCTCTTCCATTCTTCCCTTGGGATTGTCTTTCATTCCGTAGACCCGCACCACGAAAGTCCCGTCCTTCTCCTTAAGCCCGTGCAGGACCGTCCCCTCAGGAATTTTTTCTCCCCGCAGGGTCACGCCGGAGAGTACACACTGTTCCCCAATCTGTGTGCCGCCGTAAATATAGCTGTCCTCAATATAAGAAGAAGCTGCAATCTTTGTGTGCTTCTCAATGTAGCTGTTGCTGTAGGCATTGGCCCCCGGATGCTCCTCTACACCCAGAATCTGCCCCTTCCAGTCCAGGAACTCATAATTGTCAATCTCTTCTGTCATCAGCTTCAGAAGCTCCCGGGTAGTTCCAAAATGAATAAACTGGGCCGGAGAAAGGCAGAGCAGCTTCATGGAATAGGGATGCAGAGCCTCCCACAGGGCTTTCCTGCACTCCAGAAGTTCTCCGCAAAGTTCCCCTTCCGCCTTTTCCTGCAAATACTGTTCCAAAGCAGCATGGCTTGCCAGGGGATAGAGAAAATCCCCGTAAAAGCTCACCCGCGCCCTCTCATTCACAAATTTCCCATACCGCCCGGGATCCACCTTTCCTTCCCGGCTAATCAGGGCAAACAGGCTTTCCAGAAGCTCGCAGTCCAGCATAATGGCCCCCGTATCCAGATCCACGGCGTGGTGTTCGTTCACCGCTCCCAGCTTTGTGAGCTGTTCCACGCTCTGCTTGTGCAGGAATCTCCCCACATTGCCTTTCTCGTCGCTTAAGAAAACACCATGGTTCTTTCCCGTCTCCACATCCTCTTTAATGGAGATGGCCGCAGCTCCCCGGAAGGTGAAGTCAATCTGCAGGGGATTGAACAAAAGCAGCACATCCCCGGACAATACCAGCATCCCCTCCTTAAAGCGGGCCGGCATGCCGGACATGCCAATCATAAATTCATCAAAAAGCGTGGAGCGCCGTCCGTCGGGAAGCTCTCTTGGCACCGGAGAAAACAGCTTGCCGCAGGCCGAATACTGAGGAACCCGTTTGGAATCCCCGCCGGAATGAATGACAAGAATCCGCTTATTCCGAAAGCAATTTTCTTGCGTCTCCTGTTCACGGATATATTTCATCACATGAAAAGTAGCTCCGCCGGATCCCACCCGTTTTCCATCCGGATCCGGAAGTACTGCGTACTTTGTCTGTGCGGGAAGGCGGCCGTGTTCCAGACGGTCGGCAATCTGCGCCCGGTAGCTCTCCGCCTGATCCTCATTGGAAGCCGTGAGAATTACGTAATCCCAGTGAATAAAATATTTCTTTGCCAGGGATCGCTCATAGTCTTCCCAAGCGTCTTTGTAGCTCTGGCGTAGAAAAAGGTTCTTCATTTTCTGCGGTTTCATAACTGCTCCTTGCGTTTTCTTCTAGTCTTTTTTACAAAAATGTGGTATACTAAACCGTATTCAGCCATTGAATCAAAAGAAAGGCAAAATATACTATGTTAATAATACAACCTTCAGGCGGTTTATGCAATAGGATGCGGGTGATTAATTCCGCCTGTGAACTTGCCAGGCGGAGGGGGGAAAAGCTCATTGTCCTCTGGTATCTCTGCGGGGAGCTGAACTGCCCCTTTGAAGCCCTTTTCCGGCCGGTGCAGGAAATCCGCATCATCAATATCCGTTCCCTAAGAGATCCCCGGAAGCTATTCTACCAGCTGACAGCGGCGCAGCGCTTCGGCAATGAGGACATTGTCAGCAACCGGACGGACGGCGTTCTCAACGAGACCTTTTTCCGCAGCCTGAAAAACCGCGTGTATCTCTTTACCTGGGAACACTTTTACCCTTCCGCTGATTATCATCTTTATATTCCCGTAGACGCCCTGAAGGAGCGTATCCGCGCCTTCACGGAGCAGTTCGGCTCCCGCTGCGTAGGTGTCCATATCCGGCGGACAGACAATGCGGTTTCCATGGGAAAGAGCACGACAGAACAGTTTGTCCTGGAGATGAACCGGGAGCTTTCCGAACATCCGGAAAGCCGTTTTTTCCTGGCTACCGACGACAGGTCGGAAGAAGCATTTCTGCGGAAAACCTTTCCCGGAAAGATCATCAGCAACGAAACCAGGACCCTGGAACGCAGCAGCATTGCCGGCATCCAGGATGCCCTGCTGGATCTTTACTGTCTCTCTGCCACGGACAAGCTCATCGGCAGCTACTGGAGTTCTTTCACAGACATTGCCGCAGATATGCGGGGCATTGAAAAGGTAATCGCAGGAGATTCCGGCGAAACGTGAAAAAATTTCCCGGAAAATTTTTTAAAAAAAGTGTTGACAAAGAGAAAGCCATGCGAATATAATACGTGTAACGTAATACATGCGAAACCTGTGAAGAAGAAGAGTAACCGAGGAATGCCAAGTTACAGAGAGTCCCGGAGGGTGGAATCGGGACACGAAGCAATCGGCGAATGGGCTTTGGAGGGCGGCTTTGAACGAATTTGTTCCAGTAGGAGCCGACGGGTCCCCACCCGTTATCCATCGGGGCACGTATGATGGTACGTGTAGCGAGTGGACATTCCACAGGGAATGTCAATTTGGGTGGTATCGCAGAGGCAGAAGCTTTTGTCCCATGTAGAGTGGGAGAAAGGCTTTTTTTATTTATTTCATCTGCCACCTAAATTCAAATAAAGGAGAGCAAAATTATGAAAAACAACACCTTAAAGAAACTCTTGGCCCTTGGCTGCGCCGCTGTAATGGCCGTATCCATGACGGCATGTTCCAAAGGAACCGATACGCCGGCTCCGGCCGAGACAGAGAACGGATCCGGCAAGACTTATAAAATCGCCATCGTAAAACAGATGGATCACCCGTCCCTAGACGAGATCGCAAATGCTGTGGCTGCCCGGCTGGACCGCATTGCCACAGACAACAGCATCACCATTGAATATGAAATCTACTCCGGCCAGGGCGAGCAGACTACTTTAAAGCAGATTGGCGATCAGGCCATCACCGACAAAGTGGATGCCATCATTCCCATAGCCACTCTGGCAGGCCAGGTCATGGCTACCTGCGCCCAGGAAAGCAAGACGCCTGTAATCTTTGCAGCTATCTCGGATCCGGAATCCGCAGATATGACCGGTATGGACTATGTGACCGGAACCAGCGATGCCCTGAACACAAGGTTTATCTTTGATATGATGCTGGCCCAGAATCCGGATCTCTCCAAGGTCGGGCTTCTCTACTCTACCTCTGAGGTCAACTCTGCCGTACCCATTGCCGATGCAAAGAAATTCCTGGAGGAGCACTCCATTGCCTACACCGAGCAGACCGCAGGCAGCAACGATGAGGTCATCGCCGCAGCCGCAGCCCTCATCGGCGAAGGAGTAGACGCTGTCTTCACTCCCACGGACAACGTTATTATGTCCGCGGAGCTGGCTATTTATGAAGATCTGGCGAAAGCAGGCATCCCCCATTACACAGGTGCGGATTCCTTCGTACGCAACGGTGCTTTCACCACCTGCGGCGTAAACTACACGGATCTGGGAAGCGACACCGCCGACCTGGCCTACCGGGCCATCACAGAAGGTATGGATGACATGGAAGATTTCTATCTGGTAGACGGCGGCATTATCACTGTAAATACGGAGACTGCAGCCACCCTGGGCATCAATTACTCCATCTTTCACGACATGGGCGAGGTTGTAGAAGTTGTAACCACCGAAGATTAAGCCAAAAAAGGAGTGTTTCCCGTGCTGTATATTTTGCAAACCGCCCTGGAATTGGGTTTTCTCTATGCCCCCATTGCCATGGCACTGTTTTTAAGCTACCGTGTGCTGGATATCGCAGATTTGACCACCGACGGCTGTTTCGTGCTGGGTGCTGCCGTATCTGTAACCATGACTGCCTCCGGCCATCCTTTTCTGGCTGTCCCCGCAGCCATGGTTTCCGGTATGGCTGCCGGCTTTGTCACCGCTTTCCTGCAGACCCGCCTGGGCATTCCCTCCATTCTGGCAGGCATTGTCACCAATATGGGACTGTACACCGTCAACCTCATGGCTATGGGCTGGAGCTCCAACGTGAGCCTTCTGAAGACGGAAACCCTCTTTACCCTGTTTCAAAAGACCGGGATCGGAGGCCCCTGGTATGAAACCATTCTGGCAGGTGTCTTTACCGTTCTGGCAGGCATCCTTTTGGTACTCTTTCTGCAGACCAGGCTGGGCCTGTCCATACGGGCCACCGGGGATAATCTGGATATGGTGCGCGCCTCCTCCATCAACCCTGCTTTCACCATCACGGTAGGGCTGTGCATCTCCAATGCCCTGACTGCCCTGTCCGGGGCCATGGTAGGCCAATACCAGAACACGGCAGATATCAACGCCGGAACGGGAATCGTCGTCATCGGCCTGGCCTGCCTGATCATCGGCGAGACAGTCCTGGGACGGCGCACGCTCATCAAAGGGGCTCTGGCGGCCCTGATTGGATCCATTATTTACCGGGTTATCTATGCCGTGGTGCTCTACACAAAAATCATGCCCGTCCAGGGCCTGAAACTGGTAACTGCCCTTGTGGTAGCCTTGGCCATTGCGTTCCCTGTCATCAAAGACTGGGCCGCCTTCCAGAGGCGGAAAATGGCAGCTGCACGGAAAGGAGGAAACTGACATGCTGGATATCCGTTCCATCTCCAAAACCTTCAATCCCGGAACCGTAAATGCCAAAACAGCCCTGTCCGGCCTGTCCCTCCACCTGGATCCCGGAGACTTTGTGACCATCATCGGGTCCAACGGTGCAGGCAAATCCACCCTCTTCAACGCTGTGGCCGGAGCCTTCTACGTAGATGAGGGTTCTGTCTCCCTGGACGGACGGGACATTACTTTTGTTCCGGAGTACAAACGCAGCCGCACCATCGGCCGGCTGTTCCAGGATCCCATGCGGGGTACGGCTCCCTCTATGACCATTGAAGAGAATCTGGCCCTTGCCTACCTGCGCACAGCCGGAAACACCTCTCCTTTCAGCCGCATTTCCAAAAAAGACCAGGCGGTTTTCCGGGAAAAGCTGGCCCTGCTGGGCATGGGACTGGAAGACCGGATGAAGCAGCCTGTGGGGCTTCTGTCCGGGGGACAGCGCCAGGCCCTCACCCTTTTGATGGCTACCATGGTACCCCCAAAAATTCTCCTTTTGGATGAACATACGGCTGCCTTGGATCCGGGAACGGCGGAAAAGGTCTTAAAGCTCACCCGGGATATCGTAGCCAAAGACCATATTACCTGCATGATGATCACCCACAATATGCGCCAGGCCCTGGAGCTTGGAAACCGTACCCTGCTGATGGCAGACGGGAATATTGTCCTGGATGTGGGAGGGGAAGAGCGCTCAGGTCTCACGGTAGAAGATCTCTTGAAACGCTTCCGGGCCGGAACCGGCCGTGATTTGGATAATGATCGGATTCTGCTTTCCGAGTAACGAATTTTTAATTGATTTTATAGCAGAAATCGTCTTATAACTTCTTACAAGCCTTTATAGGAAACGGCAGAAACCATTAATTTTTAATGTTTTTGCCGTTTCTGCTTATACCAGGCCGCATCTCTTTTTGACATCAAGGTATAAACCTTTTCATAACTGCTCCCTCCGTTATATTTGGGTGATTTGATCTATCGCATACAGCGGCAGATTCACAAGCCATTCTTCCTTTTTGTAGTCCGCCATAGATGTACGGATAGAAATCTCAGGAGAGAACTTTTCCTGATAAGTTTTTAGACTCTTTGCTCTAAGATTTACCTCTGCTTTGACTTCAATGGGGACGATCATACCGCCTGTATCAACAACAAAGTCAACCTCACAGGAGCCTCTGTCATTGGTGTAGTAATAAACATCCAAATCCTCGATGGTTTTTAACTGCTGACAAACATATTGTTCCGTAAGAGCACCTTTGAACTCAACAAAAAGGCCGTTGCCATCAAGCAATGTGCGCTGATGAAGTCTTGCCATACAACCAAGAAGACCAACATCTACTATAAATAACTTAAATGCTTTCAAGTCCTCATAAACCCTCAACGGGATGCCTGCCGTATTCACACGGCTGACCTTATGAACAAGGCCGCAATCACTGAGCCACATAATTGCAGTTTCATAATCTTTTGCACGAGCACCCTCGCGGACAAGTCCGTAGATGAACTTTTTGTTTTCTTTCGCCAACTGAGAAGGGATACTGTTCCACAGCATACGCAATCTCGGAACGATTTCATTTGGAGCATGCTTAGAGAAATCTTGTTCGTAGGCCGCAAGGATTCTCTTTTGAATTTCTCGAACCTCATTAAAGTCTTTGTTCTCTGCGAAGCTTTGTACCGCTTCAGGCATACCGCCAACAAAATAATAGTACTTCAAAGCATCGATATATGTCTGCTTAAAGCTTGTAACCATTTGGAAATCCTGCTTATCCAGCAGCCCGGCAAATCGTTCTTTATCGGTTGCCATTAAAAACTCTTTGAAAGAAAGAGGATAAAGCTTCAAGAAATCCACCTTGCCCACAGGAAAAGATGTACCTTGATGCAGCGCAATGCCAAGCAAAGATCCTGCACATACAATGTGATACTGCGGCGCATTTTCATAGAAATATTTAAGAGATGCCAAAGCTCTTGGAACTTCCTGCACTTCATCAAAAATTAACAAAGAATTGTCCGGATCGATTTTGCGGTCTGCATACAGTTCCAGCCCCATAAGCAAACGGTCTGTATCCAAATCAGAAGCAAATAACTCTGCCATTCTGGAATTGGAGTCAAAATTGATATATACGGTATCCGCATAAGTCTGTCTGCCAAATTCTTTCATCAGCCAAGTCTTGCCGACCTGACGCGCGCCTTCGATAATTAAGGGCTTACGGCGTCTGCTTTGTTTCCATTTTAATAACTTTTCCATAGCAATTCGGTACATACACGCACCTCCATCATTTTAATGCAAGTATAGTACGAAATCACAAAAAATACAACGAACTTCAGAGAAATAATTACATTTTTTACAGTGAATAAAGTCCAAAAGTCTCACGACAGCTTCTTCTCTATCCTACTGCCTCTTATACTCTCTCCCCAGATAGTAATTTACCTTAAAAAATACCAGCACCAGCCAGTAGCACAGGCTGTAGTGCCCCTTCCTCATCAGCCGCAGATACAGCCGGATTGAAAGGGACAGCTTGTCCATGGTGTGATGCTCCAAAGCCTCCCGGACATCCGGGGCCTCGCAGACGGCTGCCACGTTTGCCGTTACAGCCCTCCGGCCGGCCCGGTAGTTCCGGTAAATCTCGTTTTTCACTGCCAGAACCGTCATGCTCAGAAAATCATTGCGGATCTGAGGCCCGAAGTCATAAACGCCTTTCTCCCGGCTGATGGCGTTCAAGCGCTCCGAGAGCAGCCGCACCTTCTCCATATAGGCGCCGTCGTATCTGCCTGTCATGGACTTTTCGTTGATCCAGTAATGGTAAGGATAATAACCGGGTATCACACAGAGCTTCCGGGTATCCAGAAGCACCGGAAAGGTAATCTGCATATCTTCCCCCAGGGCTACCTGCTCGCGGCAGTACTTCATATTCTCCTGAAGCAGTTCCTTTCGGAAAAGCTTTGTCACGCGGGCCGGCTGGAGCGTCCTGCCGAAGAAGCAGCCGTCGTTAATCAGAACCGGAAACAGCTGCTCCAAGGCTTTCCGATCGTACACTTCCTTCCTAAAATTGGAAATCTCTTCCCGCTTGGGAATCTTAGGATCCTCAAAATCAAACACCAGGCCGCACACCACCAGATCTGCATCCTCCTGCTCCGCCGCCCGGATCATGCGCGCATACATATCCGCCTCCACCCAGTCGTCGCTGTCCACGAAGCCTACATACGCGCCTCTGGCCAGCTCTACGCCGGCTTTCCAGGCAGAGGTCAGGCCGCCGTTCTCCTTGTGATGCACCCGGATGCGGCCGTCCTGCTTTTCATACCGGTCACAGACGGCCCCGGAACCGTCCGTGGAGCCGTCGTCCACCAAAACAATCTCCAGGTGCTCCGCAGTCTGAGCCAGAAGGCTGTCCACGCAGCGTTCCAGGTAAGGTTTTACATTGTACACGGGAACCACAACTGTGATTCTGCATTCATTGTTTTCCACTTTCACTCTTCACCCGATTCAGAAGTTTTCGATATATGCCCGGACAGGCCAGAAACATCCGGTAGCCTATCCGCGTGCGCAGGGAAAAATTTCCGTAGGGCTTTACCCGCGCCAGTCCCCTTCGGATCAGCTCCCGGATATGCTGCTGCTCCTTTTTGCCCTCTCCGAGAAAATCCTGCCGCTCCAGATAAATATGGATGCTGCTGTCTGCCAGATACTTTAAAGCAGGAACCATCAGTTCTCCATAGCCCTCCCGCTCATAAAAGTCAACCCGTTCCTCCATAGCAGTCACCCAGTCCCCGCGCCGGGGATGAAAGCCTCTGGTAATGCTGGAGGGCGATATAAAATATCCGTACAGGGCGGCGTCCACATAAACCGCCTGCTCTGCCCTGTGAAAGATCCGGTAAGTAGTGGCCTCATCCTCATGAATCCGGCCCTCCGGATAGCGGATGCCGTCAAACAGTTCCCTCCGGTAGAGCTTGTTCCAGGCTACCACATAATAGACGCCCTCCGGCCCGTACAGCCCGGCCTGCATCTGCCGGCCCGTAAGGACCCGGAGTCCCCCTTCCTGCTCCCGGGGAACCGCCTCTCCCCTCACATATGCAAACCGGCACAGGGCCAAGTCACTTCCCGTACCCACGCAGGCCTCATACAGCCGCTCCACAAACTCCGGGACCAGGTAGTCGTCCGAATCCGTAAATACCAGATAAGAGCCTTCGGCACAGTCAATTCCCGCATTGCGTGCTCCCGAAAGCCCTCTGTTTTCCTGATGAATCACCCGCACCCGCCCGTCCTTTCGGGCATAGGTATCACAGATAGCAGGACAGCCATCATCGGAACCGTCATCTACCAAAATAATTTCCAGATTTCCATACGTCTGTGCCAGCACGGAATCCACACAGCGCTCCAGATATGCCTCCACCCGGTAAACAGGAATAATCACTGAAATTAAATCCTTCATGCTTTAAACCTTTTCCCTTCCCCGGACTGCCCGCAGCAGCCTCACCGCCTGCGCCCGGAGAACGCAGAGCAAATAAGCCGTCCGCACCTGCCCCCGGTACATAAAGAAATGGATCAGCCGGTAATCCGCCTGCCTAAGAGCTGCATTCCGGCCCGCCTGTCTAAGCTCTTCGTCCCTGCTGTATTCTTTAAGCTGCGCCAGCTTCTCCCGGTATGACAGCTCCCGGTCAAAGGGCAGGCTTTCTGCATAATCCAGAACCTCCTGAACCAGTCGGGCATTGATAATCCCGCTCTCGTCCCCGTGTCCCGTCAGTTCCCGGTAAAAGCGCCCGGCTTCCCTCCAGACCAGCTTGGCCAGGGAAAGCTTGTCCTGCCTCTTCCGGCTGGACAGGGTATTGCCCCCATCCTCCTGGATATAATGGTACAGTGCATCACTCACAACGGAAATCCCGGCTGAGCGCCGCAGATAATCCAGATTAAACAGGAGATCCTCTCCCAGGCTTAAGCTCTCATCAAAGGTTCCCGCCAGTTCCCTGCGGAACAGCTTATTCCAGGGCATATTCAGATACCCCTGCCCGTAAAGCCGCAGAAAACGTTCCCCCTGGGTCTCCGGAACATCTTCCGGGACCTTAAGCACATCCCTTCCCACATAGTGATGGTGAAAGCCGCAGACTGCCAGATCCCCGGCCTCCATCTCTCTAAGAAGCCTCTCCGCCAAATGGGCGTCCGCAAAGTCGTCGCTGTCCGCAAAAAGCAGATACTCTCCCCTGGCAGATCGGATTCCCGCATTCCGGGCTGAAGAGACACCTCCGTTTTCCTTATGAATCACCCGGATCCGTTTATCTCTCCCGGCAAAATCATCGCAGATCCGGGGGCAATCGTCCGGGGAGCCGTCGTCCACCAGAAGAATTTCCAGATCCGTCTCCGTCTGCCCCTGCAGAGACTTCACACACCGGGCAAGGGTCTTTTCACTTTTATACACTGGTACAATCACACTGATCACGGCGCCCTCCCTGTCCGGCTCCCTTCCTAGCGGTGAAGCCTCTTCTTAACCTGTTCCAAAACCAGCTTCCGTTCCTCTTTCCGCAGAACCACAAAAAAATTCACCAGCAGGGCCAAGACACCTGCCCCTGCTCCTGCCCCCAGAAGTGCTGCCCAGCTGTCAATCTCAAAGAAAACCTCAAAGGGAAACGCAACCAGGCATACGGCGCCGATGGAAAGCAGTCCCAGAAAAATATCTCCGTAAAACGTATGCCATTTCACCTGCAGGCAGCGGGCCGCATAGATAGGCGTAAAAACCAGATTTCTTAGGATTCCGTACACGGCGCTGGAGCCCGCGATGGCGTAAACCCCCAGGTCCGTATACTCCAGCAGAAGAAACACCGTAGCTGTAGTAAGGATTCCGCTTAAAAGAATCACCACAGCATTGAGCTTTACCCGTTTCGTAATCAAAAATACATGGTACAAAACCTGGATGCTGGCGCTGACAAAGAGTGTCCCCATGCTCAGCATCGCCAGAATATACAAAACCTCCGGATCCTGCGTCCCGCCAATCCAGAGGCGGAAAAAGGATTTTCCGAAGACGGCGACAAAGGCAATGGGAATACTGATAATAAAAATCATAATCCGATCTGCACTGGCGATAATATCCAAAAGCTGCTTTTTGTCCTCTTTGGCGTAAGCAATGATCATCTGGGGGTTGAAGACTCCTGCAATGGTTCCCATCAGGGTATTGATCACCGTCGTCACCTGAGTGGAAACGGAAATGGTAGTCATGGCCGCCGCGCTGATCATAATGTTGGCGATGGAGGTGTTCAGCCCGTCCAAAAGAAGCTGGCCTAAGCGGGTAACGGAATTCCACGCCCCCAGGGAAACCAGCTCTCTCACCTTTCCCCAGCGGAAATTCCGCCGCTTCACCTTCATTTCCGGCAGAAGCTTCCTGGTAAAATGCAGATTCACAGCCGCCTGAATCCCGGTGGAAGCCACAGACGCGCAGCCCACGTACCAGAGATAGGGACGGAAGAAGCAGTAAGCCGTCAGAAGGAAAACCAGACGTATCACTTCCCCCAGGATGGTGGCAACGGAGGTCAGCTCCAGGCGGTCCTTGCTGTACGGCGCAATGCCGAAAACGGAAGTGACAATGCTGATCAGAAAATTCAGAAACGTAAAAAAGAAGAGCATCTGCACATCCGGCAGGCTTGCCTGGGCCGGAACCTGGAATATATGCCCCAGATACACCACCACAAACAAGGCGGGCACCAGAAACACCAGGGCCATCAGCACATTGGCAAAGAAGACAGAGGAAAAATATTCGTTTGCCTCCTTCTTGTCTCCCCGGTGAATGTGTACAGTGATAAAGCGGCTTGCCATGGTATTCAAAGCCGATACCACAATCTGGGCCGCCTGTACAAACTTATTTGCAATATCCGTAAACCCGTAGGCATTGGGAATCATGCGGTCAATCACTGGAAGCAGGACAAAGCCCAGCAGCATATTCACGGTAAAGGCCAGAAGCTGGGCCGTCATATTGATCGCAATCCGTTTCTTATTCATTCTATGGTTCTCCTACAGCACCAGCACTGCTTTGATAAGATACATCACCGTCAGCAGCTGGCCTATAAAGCCTGCATACATCAATCCCCGCTCCACGGGCTTTTCATACATCAGCCGGGCATTCCGCCCAATCAGTAGCAGTGCGGGCATAAAGGGAATAAAATAGCGTCCCTGTACGCCTTCAATCGAAATGTGATCCTTCGGTGTCCAGGTTAGCAGCATTCCGGCCAGGATGATTCCCGTACAGGCCAGGCAGACAAAGGATATCCACCATTTCTGCCAGCTCTTCACATATAAGGGCTCCTCCTGGTTTTTAAAGACAGAAAGAACCAAAAGCAGCAGAAACAGCATGGGAATAAGCTGCGCGATTTCTATCTCCACCCAGCCCATTTTCTGGCCTACCAGGGACTCCAGATAGAAAGACGTCTTATCGCTGAGGGTATTGGCCAAAATCCGCACCAGCTCCAAAGGCTGGGACAGAAAGTATCCCAGGGTATAGCCGGAGGTCGTAGAGGATCCCACGGTGCTGGTAGCCTCCGTGGTAGTGGCGATATAGCCTACCATCACCGTATTTTTGTTGAGAAAACTCAAAAGCGGCAGAAGGCACAATCCGGCCATACAGATTTTCCATTCCTTCTTCCCCGGAAATTTCCTGGCCGGAATGAGAAAGGCCAGCAGGCACATGGGCAGATAAATTCCGCTCTTTCCGTAGATAAAGACAATTCCCAGGATTCCCATTACCAGGATATCCTTAGCCCGCACCGGCTCCTGGCTGTACGCCAGGGAAATGCAGTAGCAGCTGTATAAAAATACCGTACCTGTAATCACTGCGTCATAGGAAAAAGAAGTGCACTGCTGCAGGTTCATAGGCAGAATCGCAAGCAGGAACAGGGTAATTTTCCCAAAAGGCAGCTTTTTCATCCCCAGGTAAGTCATACAGGCAAAGAACAGCAAGCTGCACCACCTGGCAAAGAGCAGCATAGGAACCGTCCCCAGATGCAAAAGCCTGGCCAGGGTCATCCCCAGAACCGCCGGCAGATACACAATCATAGGTGCATCCGTATTGGCCGTGGCATCCGCCTCCACCAGCCGGTCATCCTTCACCGCAGAAAAAAGCCCGTCGTAAATATTTTTGTAGTTGGTCAGGCTGGGTTCCGAAGTGAAATCCAGAGCCTCATCGTCGGCACGCTTCAGACACTTATTTTCTCCAATCTGTTCAATCCCCATAAGGGTATTGGAGTGCCGGTAGGACATATCAATATGATATTTTTCGTCCGGCGTCATATAAGGTGTCAGAAGGAAATTGTAAATTACCCCCAGACACAAAACCGTAAACAAAAACACCTTCTCAATCCTGCACCTGCGAATAAACGCCAGATAATAGAATCCGGCTGCGGCAGCCTCGAAAAACAGGAATATGGCGAAAAAGTACTTCTTCAAAAAGAGGTTGAAATAGGTATGGGCGTTCATGCTGAGCCGGCTGTCCGACTCTTCCCCATTTACATAAAATTTGTTTTCTTTATAATATCCCTTAGGCGTCACAATCACGGAAAGCCCGCTGTCCAGCAGCTCCTCTGTAAAATGCAGAGAAACCTCATAAGTATGCCCCTTCACATGACTTTGGGAATTGTCAAAGATTAACCCGATATACTGGCCGTCCAGCAGCCCGGCCGCATCAATCTCTGCTTCGCAGAGCCGTTCTCCCGATGTCACATCCGTCACCTGGGCCTGAATGCTGCCTGCCGGAACGAAATCCACCGACAGATCCATCCGCACGCCCAAGCCCACAAGCTCTTCCTCTTCGGTGGTATAATACTGGACCAGATCCTGCGTCTTTGCCGTCACAGGTAGCAGCTCACTGTTATCCCGCATCACCACTACCCGGTGGGTGCTGTTCATGGCTTTGCGTATTTCCCCATCATACACATAAAAGAAAATCAGTGCCACCAGAAAGAGCAAAAGTCCCAGTCCCAAAATCCGGCGGTATTTTCCGCAAAATGCCTGTATTCTGCCAAAAAATGCAGCGATCGGCTTTGTCTTCTTTTCCGTCCCGTCTCTGTTCTCTTTCCCGCTCTTCTTCCCCCACAGCAGAAAAAACATTCCCCCCAGAAGCAGGAACATGCAGGTCATCAGAAAAGGTTTCTGGACATCGTGCACCGGAACCCGGTAGACAGCATTGTAGATTAGGTTGTGTTCCAGGGCTTGTCCGTCCGCATACGTATTGCCGGCGGTCCGCTGTACCGTGTTCAGCCAGACGGAAGGCCCTTCCGGGATTCCCGGGCTGCCGTTTCCAGCGATGTCTCTGCCCGTGATCACCACCTCCAGGCCGCGTCCTTTGGGTTCTTCCTCAAAAACAACGCCCCAGAAAGCTTCCACCTCCAGATCCGCCAGGCTGTAAGTCTGGCTGCCCAGAAGCGCTCCGCTCTCCAGGTCGCGGGCTTCGATCTGAATCTCTCCTCCGGAAAAGAGATGTCCGTTATCTGTGAAATAAAAAGAAAGCTGGCTAAGGGCATCCTCGTCCGCATAATACTCAAATCTCAGTTCCGTATCATCCGTAATCTCCTCCGTCTTCAGCCTCAGGGAAGGCTTTCCCACGCCCTCCAGTCCTCTGGGATCCAGCCTGTCGTGGGGAATCATTGCGGACACGACGAAATAGAGTATGCAGAGTACTGCATACCCTATGAGCCACTTTCTCTTATTCTCCAAGACCGCTCTCCACAGCTTCTACCATAGCTGCCAGTGCTGCCTGCTCGTCTGAACCTTCGCAGATAATTTCAATCTCATCCCCGGATTTTACACAAGCGCCCAGGACACTCAGCACGCTCTTTGCATTTGCAGTCGTATTGTCAAATGTGAACGTAATCATGGACTTAAACTGCATGGCCGTTTTGCAGAGAATACCCGCAGGTCTCAAATGCAGCCCCGTTGGATTTTGAATTACTACTTTCTTGCTTACCATATGCAGAACCTCCGTTCTTTAATCTCCATTTGAATTGCTGTTCCCGGCAGAACCGCCCGCTGCTCTTGTGAGCTTAAATTCGATTTCCACATCCTCCATCAGTCCGTACATCTCAGGAAGCGTCACCTCCGCAATGCCGGTGTAATCCCCTGCTCTGGTATACTCCTCCAGATCCAGAGCCACCCGGACCTCGTTCTCATCCAGCTGCTCCAGCTCTGCACTCGTTCCTTTGACTACAACTTCAATCTCATTTAGATTCCCATAGTCAATCTTCATACCTCTGGAAAGATTTTTTACTTCAATCTCCGAGACCGGAATCTTCACGCTCTTTCCCTGCTTGCGCTCCAGCTCTACCACAACCGTAACCATGGCATCCGCCTCATTTACCAGCCGGATGTTTTCCGGAAGATACTTGGCAATATCCACCACGATCTGCGTATCTTCCTCAATTCCTTCGATGTTGATCTCCTCAGCCGGGATCACAATCTCACTGACTTTGGAAATATCTGCCGTAGTTCCTGCAATCTTCACTGTCTCCGGTTTTGCAAAAATATTTTTGAAACTGTAATCCCCGGACGGAACGCCCGTATATTCCGGTTTCAGCCTTACGTCTTTCTTTCTCAGCATGGTTACTTTTACGTTCATGCCTTCCGTCTTCCCGGCGTATTCCAGATAGGTGGTATCCACCATAGCCCCGTTGTTGTCCAGAATCGTCAGCGCACAGATCTCGCTCCGGTCGGAGTTGAATCCTGTAATATCCAAATCCGCCTGTACCCGGTTAATCCTGGCCACCACAGAGGCAGGTCCCCGGATCTCGATCAGGCTCTGCTCGGGAAGAGCCGTTCCCACCACATAAGCGTCGTCCGCCTGGCCGCTCTGCTTCACCACTACATTGAACAGCTCGCTGGCTGCGTCCTCAATGCTGATTACCACATTCTCCCGGCTCTTTGTAATATCGGCAGTCCGCACATTCCGGTTGCTGCAGGATACCTCGATCCCCACCAGATTGCCGAACTTAATATTTTTCTCCATATCGGCCGTAGCCGTAAAATCTTCTGCGGAAAGTTTATCCAGAACCGAGCGCTTGGCCCATACCCGGATATTGATGAGATCGCTGTTGTCCTCCACCCGGTACACCTGATCTTTGTCCGTAACTGCATCCTCATTGAGCATGGCCACCCGGATAGAGGAAAAGTCCTGATAAGTCACCGGATCGTCAATGTTGACGACAATCAGCCACAGCATAACCGCAGAGACTATGGAAAGAAGCTTCAGGCCCAGGTTATTTGTCAGCATCTTTTTCACGCTTCTTCACCCGCCCTTTCCACAATTTGAACCGGCCCGTATCCCGGGTTTTATTCTGGGCAATTACCAGCTGTCCCCGCAGCTCTTCCTGGGTCAGATCCCGCTGCAGCTCTCCTCCCGCGGCCACAGATACTTTCCCCGTCTCCTCCGAAACCACAATCGTCACAGAATCTGTCACTTCACTGATTCCCACCGCAGCTCTGTGCCGGGTGCCGAGCTCCTTGCTCAGAAAGAGATTATCCGAGAGAGGCAGGTAGCACGTAGCCGATACAATCCGGTTCTCCCGCACAATCACGGCCCCGTCATGAAGGGGCGTATTGTGTTCAAAAATATTAATCAAAAGCTGGCTGCTGAGTATGGAGTCCAGGGTAATCCCTGTCCGCTCATACTCATTCAGCGGCGTATTTCTCTCAAGCACAATCAAGGCGCCGGTCTTCACCTTCGCCATCTCAAACACAGCCTTTACCAATTCATTCACCGTCTTGTCGCTGAACCTGGCGCTGTCCTCCTTAGAGCTGTCAAAGCTGAACACAGAATTGATAAGATTCTTCTGTCCCAGCTGTTCCAAGGCTCTGCGCAGCTCCGGCTGGAATACAATCACCAGAGCCGTAATTCCAAGGCTGAACACGTTCCTGGCCAGCCAGAGAATGGTATTCAGCTGGAATCTCCACGCCAGAAAAATAAAGATTAGAAGCACGGCAAAGCCCTTTAGAAGAGACCAGGCTCTCGTCTTCTTAATCCAGGCCATTACCTGGTAAATCAGGAAGGATAAAATAATCACTTCCACAATATCCGTGCGCCGGATCTGCAGGGAGTCCCACTTCAAGAACTGCTGTACAAATTCCGTAAAAGAACTCCGCATTTCATTCCCTCCTATCCTGAATTCTGCATCCGCCCCTCCGGGCGCCTGCCTTCCTGCTTCTGTCTATGCCATCCTGTCTATGAATTCTTATGCTGGGGATTCGCCGCAGGCTTTTTCCCTGTACTGCTCTTCTTTCTCACCGAAGCCGGCTTCCGCTGGGAACTGATCCGCTTTACCCGCTTTTCGGGAACTGCAATCGTCACCTTGGGAACCGCCTTCACATAATAGTAATATTCGTCATCCTCAAACTGTACGTACTCCGTCCTGGAATAATCCAGGGTAAACACCGTGATCTGCAAGGCCATCACCAAGGCCATAGATACCAGGGTGCCCAGAAGTACCGGCGCAATTTTCAGGGATACGTTCAGCACCATACTCCCCGTCAGCAGGACTATCACATTGATCACAGCCCCCACACCTACCGCAATGGACCAGGCATAATCAATGGACATTCTCCGTATCACATACACTACAATAATGGTCACGGCAAAGGCGATCACCATTAGAAGCATTTCCCGGTTCCGCACCACATTATCAATCAGATATGTGATTTTCTGCTTCATGGCTTCGCTTTCCTTACCCGTGCCGCTTAAAATCGTGGTATTCAGCTTCATATACTGCATCAGGTAAAAAATAACCGTACCGCAGCCCACCGGAACCGCAGCCAGAGGATTTCCCACAAGTCCCATAGAAAGGGGCACCAGATAAGGCATCTTCACGGCAAAAGCCAGCGGCGTGAGAACCAGAATATAGCCATACTGGGAGGCAGTCCTGAAAAACAGCAGAAACATCAGGATTATGACCACGAAAGCAATGGCAAACACCTCAAGGGAGAGGGCGTAGGCATGCGCCATAATCAAGAATGCCCCGAATACAGCAATGGCATTTATGGGGAGAAAAGAGCACATCAAAGCCAGAATCATGGATATGGCCGGGCTCTTCGCCCTTTCCATAAAACCGATATTCCCGTTGATAGCTAAAAATGTAATAATAGCCAGGCTGAATTTCAGCAGGGGGATGATATAAATGTCATATTTCCCCATAAATATTTTTGCTTTCTCTCTAAATTCCAGTAGCGTTGTCATCTTTTTTCGTTCCTCCTGATGTGAAATCACTGCTTCCGTTTTTGGATTCCATCTGATAAATATGGGCAATCCTTTTCAAAATCTGGTGATATACAGCAAGATTTCTTTTGTTTTTTTGATACCGCAAATGGTATATGACATAATGAATCAGGAGAAAAACTCCTAACAATCCCAAATAGAGAAAAGCAAATCTTTTCCCCAGCGCCGGCAAATCCATCTTATGGAGATTTGTCAATAAATATTCCATATTATAAAATCCCCACAGCCCCATGCACAGCGCAAACGAAACCGTATACGAAATCCACGCAAAGATCAGCTGAAGGCTGATATAATCGCTGCGAAAATATCTGTTCATGGACAAAGCCTCTTTTCCCTCTCCTGCCTCGAAGGAAGCTGCCTTTGTCATTAGCCGGATCTTATCCTCGTTTAACATGATTCACCTCTGTAGTTATGGCTTTCCCATTGTCTTTCCGTACATTATACCACAATTAATATCCTCGTCCAATACAAATGCTTAAAAAATAAACTTTTTCCACCCCCAGGGCCAAAAGCACTTCCGCCGCCGCATCTATGGTACTTCCGGTGGTATAGATATCGTCCACCAAAATCACCTTTCTTAATCTTACATCATTTTGCACTGCTTGAAAAGCATTTTTCAAATTGCTCCTGCGCTCCTGCCGGCTCAGTTCTTTCTGGGGACGGGTTTTCTTTACCCGCACCAGAAGACGGCCATAAACCGGAATTCCCAGCTTTTTCCCAAGTCCCTCTGCAATCAGGCCTGCCTGGTTAAAGCCTCTCCTGCGTTTCCTTTTCGGATGCAGGGGAACGGGAATCAGGGCATCCGCCTCCCAGGCCCGGACGGTCTCCCCGCAGCGTTCCAGAAGTTCCTTTACATAAAAATCCGCATACTCCCTGCGGTTTTTATACTTAAACCTGCCCACGGACTCCCGCATAAGGGGATCATAAACAAAAGCCGCCTGTCCCCTGGCAAAGAGATGCTTTCCCTTCCCGCAGTCCGGACAGTACTCTGCCTCCTCCCGGGCAAGAGGCTTTCCGCATTTCTTGCAGAGAGGCTCTTCCACCGGCTGCAAGCGGGAAGCACAGGCTTCGCAGATTAATTTTCCATATTTTCCCACAATCTCGTCACATACCGGACACCTGCGGGGATAGATAAGATTTAACAGCCTGGGCAAGGCCTGTATACCGTTTTTGTTCTGTCTCATTTTGCACCATCATTTCAAAGACTTCCGGGCTTCCCACCAAAGTCACGCAGGATCTGGCCCTGGTGACGGCCGTGTAGAGAAGGTTCCGGTTCATCAAAGGCCGCGGCCCTGAAAGAAGGGGAATTACCACCGCCGGATACTCGCTGCCCTGGGATTTATGTACCGTAACCGCGTACGCCAGCTCCAGTTCATCCAGCTGCTTAAACGGATAGGAAACCATCCTCCCCTCATCAAATTCCACCGTCAGTTCCTCCGCAAAGGAATTCATAGACCGGATGGTCCCAGTATCTCCGTTAAATACTCCAAGCCCCCGGTCCACAGCAATACCGTAGCGGTTGCGCACTTCCCATTCCAGCTGGTAATTATTCCGGATCTGCATAACCTTATCCCCCACCCGGAGGATGCCGCCGCCGTGCTCCCGCTCCTCCTTGTCCTCCGAGGCAGGATTCAGATACCGCTGAAGCATCTGGTTCAGGCTCTCGACTCCCAGCACGCCCTTGCGCATGGGCGTCAGCACCTGGATATCAGAGATGCCGGCATTTACATATTTGGGAAGCTTTTCCTGGACGAGAGCCAGCACCACCCGCAGAATGACATTGGGATCCTGCCTCTTTAGAAAAAAGAAATCCCGGCTCTTATTATCCAGGGTCACATGCTCGCCCCGGTTAATTTTATGGGCATTTACAATAATATCGCTCTTGGCCGCCTGCCGGAAAATCCTCGTAAGACGCACCACCGGAAAAGCCTCCGAAGCAATGAGATCCTGCAGCACGCTGCCCGGCCCTACGCTGGGTAGCTGGTTCACATCCCCCACCAGGACCAGCCGGGTCCCGGGAATGATGGCTTTTAAAAGCGCCTGCATCAAATGGGTATCCACCATGGACATTTCATCAATGATAATCACATCAGCTTCCAAGGGATTATCCTCATTTCTGGCAAACTCCGCACGGCCGGAAAGATTCTCCGGACCCCCGGAAAGTTCCAGAAGCCGGTGAATGGTCCTGGCCTCACAGCCGGTTGCCTCCGTCATGCGCTTAGCGGCCCGGCCCGTAGGCGCTGCCAGAAAAATCTCCAGGCCCTCCGCCTCAAAATAGCGGAGCATGGCATTGATGGTAGTCGTCTTTCCCGTTCCGGGTCCCCCTGTCAGAATGAGAAGGCCGTTCTGCACCGCAGCGGCAACAGCCTCCCTCTGATGCTCGTCCAGCTGTGTGGACATCTGCCCTTCAATTCTATCAAGGCCGGTCCGTACCTCCGTTTCCGAAACACCCATGGAGATTTTCAGCTGGCACAGCATTACGGCAATGCTAAGCTCAGCATAATAGTAAGAAGCCGCATAGACAAAAGGTGTCTTCTCTCCTTCCGGCCCCGGCATCATTTTCTGGACCAGCTGCCGTTCCATGCTCAGATCCATGAGATGTTTTTCCGCCGCTTCCGCCGGAACCTCCAAAAGTTCTACCGTTCTTCTCTTAAGGATC
Source organism: uncultured Lachnospiraceae bacterium (assembly GCA_910587955.1). Classification (GTDB taxonomy): domain Bacteria; phylum Bacillota; class Clostridia; order Lachnospirales; family Lachnospiraceae; genus Laedolimicola. The sequence goes on from CAJUNN010000002.1 coordinate 35,869, forward strand.
TCTGCAGGCAGACAGGTATGTCCCTCCACGCCTGCCTGCAGAAGCACATAGAGAATCCCGCTCCGGATCCGGAAATCCGAATCCGGACGTATCCCGGAGCGCTTGGCTATCTCATCGGCTGTCCGGAAACCTACTCCACTGATATCGTCTGCCAGCCGGTAGGGGTTCTCCTTGATAATGCGGTAAATCTCCTGACCGTACTGCTGGTAGATTTTTACGGAAAGATTCATGGAAATCCCGTATCCCTGAAGAAACATCATGGCCTGCCGGAGCTCCCGCTTCTCCTCCAGCTGTTCCGCAATCTCCCGGGCCTTCCGCTCGCTGATTCCTTTAATCTCTGCCAGGCGCTCCGGTTCCCGCTCCATAATCTCAAAGGTATCTGCTCCGAAGCGCCTTACAATCCGGGCAGCCAGGGCTGCTCCAATCCCTTTGACGGCCCCGCTTCCCAGATACCGTTCCACAGCCAGCACATCCTTGGGCGCCTTGACCTCAAAGCGTTCCGCCTGAAACTGTTCCCCGTACAGCGGATGTTCCGTATAACTTCCCTCCAGCTCCAGAAGCTCTCCCTCGCTGATACAGTGGAAAATGCCTACGGCCGTGATCTCCTGTTCCCCGGATACCAGATTTAAAACCGAATAACCATTTTCCGTATTGCGGTAGATAATGTGTTCCACATAGCCTTCCAGTTTCATGCCGCTCCTTGTAAAAACGGGCATGACGGACGATCCGCCATGCCCCTCATTTTCTATTCGTCTCTCTTTCCTGCCATAAACTCTACAAATTTGCCGGTTCCGATGGCCACACACTTCATGGAATCCTCAGCCGTCATGGTATTAATGCCCGTCTTTTCCTCCAGAAGCTCTTCCAGGCCTCTTAAGAGGGCGCCGCCTCCCGTGAGTACGATTCCCCGGTCTGCAATATCCGCCGCCAGCTCCGGCGGCGTCTTCTCCAGCACGCTGTGTACGGCCTCCACAATCTGCATGGTGGTCTCCCGCAGAGCCTCCTCTGTATCTTCCGAAGTTACTTCCACGGTTTTGGGAAGTCCCGTCACCAGATTCCGGCCGCGGACATTCATCTTCTCCAGCTCCGTGCTTGGATAGCATGTACCAACTTTAATCTTGATGTCCTCCGCCGTGCGCTCTCCAATCAGAAGATTGTGCTTCTTGCGCATATAGCGGACGATGGCTTCGTCAAAATCATCACCTGCCACTTTAACGGAGGTGCTCACCACCGTTCCACCCAGGGAGATCACCGCGATATCGCTGGTTCCCCCGCCGATATCTACAATCATATTGCCGCAGGGCCTGGAAATATCGATTCCGGCTCCGATAGCTGCCGCAATGGGTTCCTCAATAATGAGAACCTCTCTCGCTCCCGCCTGATAAGTAGCATCTTCCACCGCTTTCTTCTCCACCTCTGTAACACCGCTGGGTACGCAGACTGCAATCCGGGGTTTACGGAAGGTTTTCTTGCCCATTGCTTTCTGGATAAAATATTTCAGCATCTTCTCCGTTACGGTATAGTCTGAAATCACACCCTGGCGCAGAGGCCGCACCGCCACAATATTGCCCGGCGTTCTGCCCAGCATCAGGCGCGCTTCCTCACCGATGGCCCGGATCTTGTTGGTATCCCGGTCAAAGGCTACTACAGACGGCTCCTTTAACACGACGCCCTTTCCATTTATAAAAACAAGGATACTCGCAGTACCCAGGTCGATTCCAATATCTGTCCCTGCCATCTTCACAATCCCCTTTCGCTCTTTTCTCTCTATGTCTCATTCTTTTCATAATTATCAGCAGTTATTCACTTTTCCTGTATATCTCCGGCGTTTTCTCCCGCCAACGGTACAGGAATCCGCAATAGCGTAGATTATATTATATACAATTCCTGCCAAAAAGAAAAGGGTTTTTTTTCAAGTACAGTAAATTTAAGCATTTCTTAAGATCACAGGCCGCCAAAACGCCTTTACTCCAGCAAATCCAGCGTATCCCTCCCGGCTAGCCGGGCCGCCCAGACCGTATCCCTGCTCAGAGGCGTAAACAGATTTTCCGAAGCCAGATACCGCTCCAGCTTGTCGTAAAACTGTTCCGCTTCCAGTTCCGGATACGCCTCATAAAATTCCGCCTCTTCCTCTGCAGTCAGCAAATCCGCATACGCTCCCCGGTAAATGACAAGATCCGCTCCGTTTTCCCCCGGTACCGCCGAAATCTCCTCCAGGCTTTGAAGCGGACGCACCGTCACGCCCTTTTGTCCCAGTACCTCCGAAAGCCCTTTATAGATTCCCTCAGACTCCCCGTCGTATTCCAAAAGAACGCTTAATTCCTCCGCACCTTCAAGGCTTCCCTTCTCCACCAGAGACGCATAGCAGGGTTTTTCTTTATACGCAGAAACAATCCCGGGAGAATAAATGCCTTTGTCCTGGGTTTGTTCAAAAAACTTTTTCCCGGCTACCAGTCCGGCAATTCCATCCCGCAGGGATTTCTTCTCCAGTCCATAGGCCAGATAATAACCGTTTCCCTTTTCCGTCTCCCAGATATCATAGGCGCCGCATTCCGTCACCGCCTGGTGCATTTCCTTATCCATCCAAAACAAATCCAGTTCCTGGGACTCCAAGATCTCCTCCATACGGCTGTAATCCATCCGGCGGATCTCAATCTGTTCATAGCTGCCGGCACTGCTGCTTTTTGACAGGACGATTTTCTCATAGGGCGTCAATGCCTCTATCTTGTAAGGCCCTGTTCCCAGGGCCGTGCTTCCGTACTCGCTTTCCTGGTCTGTCCGGTAAATCAAAGGGACGGAAAACACCTGGATATTGCGGATGCTCCTTTCCCGAAAAGAAAACAGCAGGGTATCTTCTCCCGCAGGCTCCACCTTCTCCAGCACACCCAGACGCCTGCTGTAGGCCGTATCCTCCTCAAGAAACCACTGATAGGATTCCAGCACCAGCTCCGCCGTCACCGGCGTGCCGTCACTGAATGTTTTTTCTGTATTTACCGTCACCCGGGCCCGGGCTCCGGCATCTTCAAAAAGAATACTTTTGGCATTGCCATACAGGACTTTTCCGTTCCTGTCTGCTATAAGCAGCGGCTCGTAAACGAGCCGCTGCAGGATCTCCATAGCTTCATCTTCCTGCTTATAGGGATGAATGCTTTCTGATATAGAGGATACTCCAATAGCAAGCGTATCCTTCCGTTCCTTTTCCTGATGTATCACCTTTCCCCGGCTTCCCCGGAAGATCCGGTGTCTGTCCTGCCCTTTAAAAAGCTGCAGGAGAAGGAGAGCCGCCGCACAGGCGGCTCCCAAAATGCAGACTGCTCTCGTCAGCTGCCGTTTTCGTTGTGCGCTTTTTCCCTTTTTCATGGATGTCAATCCTTCCTTCCGGTTCTTCTCCGCCTTCTCAAAAGCATCAGAAGTCCGGCCGTTCCCAAGGCGGAAACGGATGCCAGCACCTGCCAGAATTCTGTCCATGCCCGGTCGCCCGTTTTGGCTCCGTCCGCCTGGCGGGTATTGCTCCCGTCTCCGGAGCCGGGGCCTCCCCCTGGACCTCCTTCAGGACCTCCGCCCTCCGGACGTCTCAGATAATACCCCAGATAACTCGATGTATACCGGTATCCGTTGACCTTCCATTTCACACCGTAAAAGTCCTCGTCCTTGGCCTCCGCCAGATACATAACCGGGCAGATTCCCATATTGGGATCTTCTTCCATTTTCACGATCGTCCCGTCCGACAAGATATTTCTCTTTTTCCCCTCTGCCTCCTCCAGAGACCAGGCCAGGGTAAACCTGCCTTCCGGTGATTTTTTCATATACAGCTGGTACTCATAGAGCTCTCCGTTTTCATCCAAGGCCGGCAGATCGTTAAATTCAAATCTGCCCCTGCTGTCTGTAACGGCTGTCCGCACTTCCACTTCATCCGGGATATCAGGCTCATCCGGATCACCGGATCCGCCTGGATTGTCCGGATTATCGGGATTGCCGGATCCGCCTGCCCCGTCCGGATCTCCCGGAACGCCGGAGTCAGCCGGAACACCGGTAATATCCGGAGCACCTGTTCCGTCCGGATCTTTGGTTCCGTCATCTCCGGTATCTGCCTTTTTCAACGAAATATGCAGGTATACAGAAGCATTGCTGACGATCCGCTCTCCTGCGTCGCAGACACCGTTATTGTTGGAATCCTCAAAGGCAATGCCCCGGATACTGCCCTGGCTAAAGGATACCAGTCCCGCATTCAAATCCTCCAGGGAATGCCCGTGGGAAATGTTATATCCGCCAATCTTATAGCTGTCCGGCGTTGACTCGTCTGCTTTGTCTGCCAGCACCAGCATTTCCCCGTCTTCCTCCAGGTATCCCGTCTTATCGTTCAGATCGCTGTCCTCTTTGCCCTTATTTGCATGGAATACACTCACTCCATACCCTTTGGGCAGGCTCTTCACCTGTGCTTTATAACCGCAGACAGCCAGATTTCCATTGACAAGTTCCACTGCCTTCAAATCCTCAAAGCCGTATGTTCCGTCCGCGTCCGTAACTGCTATCTGGGTTCCGGCCGCATCCTGGGTCCACTGATCGTTCTGGAAATACCACTTTTCCAGTGTAACCTCGATTCCCTGCACCGGCTTCTCCTCATCCAGGATTCCATTGTAGTTGGTATCCTCCCAAACCGTTCCGCCGATGCGGTAAATCTCATCTTTGGGCGTAAATCCCACATTGTAATCCGTCAGCTTTACTCCCCGCAGCATATCATAGCCCAGCACAATATAGGGCGTATTCAAAAGTCCCTTCTTAGAATCGTCCACAGGACTTCCCAGCACCACCGTTTTTTCCGGGAGACCCGCTCCTGCCTTTGTCTCTGCAATCTCCGGCCAGCTGCTTATTTTAATAATCTGCCGGGTATCGTGCAGCAGAGCGCTGTCGCCTTTCCCCTTGTTCATCTGGTATCTGGTCACATACCGATCGGTCTCTCCCAGCACGTACAGCCCGTAACCGTATAAGTCATCTCCTTCCTCTATTGCTTTCTGGGTAACCGGAAGATCTTCAAACCGGTAATGTCCGTCCTTATCCGTGCGGATCTTCTTCACGAATCCGTCTCCGGAACCGTCCGGATCTGTCTGCGGCACCGCATCCCAGGTATCCTGCTCCTTGTCATAGTGCATGAGCCGGATCCCGATCTCCACATTCTCCAGCGGATCATCCGTCCCCTTCTTATAAAGCCCGTCGTAATCCCGGTCCACGAAAGCCGTCCCCTCTATGCTGCCCGGCCGGTAATCTACAAATCCCAGATTGTAATTAATCCGGTTGGTTCCGTGGGCGCAGTCATATCCGTTCACTACATCCGCCAGAGTCGGATCGTCTTTCTCAAGCTTCACCGCCGTCACAATCTTTCCTTTGTAGATTTCTCCGTTCAGGGTATCCTTCTCTCCCGGAGCCGGCTCCGGTTTCAGTACCTGGCCGGTCTCCCCGTTCAGGGCACTGTTGAGTATCCCCGTCTTCTTTCCCAGATCCGCCTGATAATAGGTAGCCGCAAGGGGTTTGCCGTCCTCCTTCGCCGTCTCTGCAAGCCACACCTCATAGCCGAAGAGCTTCGGAGTGCCGTCGAAATCTCTCCCATGCTCCGCATGGGTGGGAAGATCCAGGAAAAGATATCCTCCCTCATCTCCTGTCTGTACTTCCTGATAATAATTTTTCCCGAGCTCATAGAGATCGGTCCGCTCTACCCATTCGTCCGCAGCCGCATCCAGTTCAAACAGCTTCAATCCTACTTTGATATTGCTGAGAGGATAATCTTCTGCGGAACCGCCGTACACGCCATTGTAATTTGTGTCCTTAAACGCATACCCGCGGATCCGGGAGGAACGCTGGCCCGTATAGCCCACGTTGTAGCCATCCAGAGTCCGGTCCCTGGCCACGTCATAGCCGTCTACCATATTTACACTGGCCCCTTCGGCTTCCGCCGACACGGGCTTCCCGGCTGCCACCAGCTTGCCGTCAATCTCTTCCCAAAGTGTTCCTTTGTAAGCTCCGTTTATATCCGTCTTTGTCAGCCGGTAACTGGTTCTGTCTGCCAGATATATCTTGCGCAGGGTATTTTCGTTTCCGTTTCCCTGATTTCCCAGATGCCGGGTCACATGATAACCCGCCGGAACCTTGTTCACCTCCACCTCATAGCCTGCCAGGCGGCGCTGATCCTCTACCAGGAACTGGGTAGGCACAGACAGTTTGTAGCTGCCGTCCCCCTTCAAATCCACACGCACGCTGTACGCGGCCTGATCCGTTCCACCGTCGGGATAATAGGGATGCCACTGGCCGTCCTGATAATAAAATGCCGTTGCGCGGATCTCCAGGTATTCATACATAGGGCCGGCTTTTATTGCTTTGCGCAGCTCCTCTGTAAAGCTGTCCTCCTGCTCATTTCCGTCCTCATCCAGTCCCTCGTTGATCACGCCGTCATAGTTCAGATCGTCAAACACACAGCCTGCAATCACCGAATCCGGGTATTCCAGATAGCCGGCGTCAAATCCGCCCCAGGAATCTCCAAGCACCAGATCATAGGTTTTTCCATCCAGATCCAGCAGATAAAACACATCCTTGCCCGGATTCTTTATCTCTCTGGCAGTTACAATGTATTCCCCTTCTTCATTCAGGTTTCCGTCCTTCAAGTCGCTGTTGCGCTGCCCCTCTTTTACAGGCTGCCGGTACAGCGTTATGGTATAATCGCCTGTTCCCGACGGATGTTCCTTCACTGCCGTCTTGTAGCCTGCCAGACAGTATTCCCCATTCCGGTATACATAGGTTTTCAAATCCGCAAAGGTGTAGTCTCCCCCGGCATCCGTCTTTACGGTCTGCGAGAAATCCGGATCCTCCGCCCAGTAGAGGGTATTTCCTGCCTTATCCGTTCCGGCCTCGGCGTCTTTCAGCGGGTCTCCGTCTTTCGTCAGATAGTACCGGGAAAGCACAATTTCCACGTCTTCCAGGCCTTTTTCTTTCTCATCCATGATACCGTTATAATTTTTGTCCAGCCACGCCCGGCCCCCTATCTCTGCCGGGTCGAAGGGACGCAGGCCTCCCTGGCCGGCCTCCAGGTTCTTGGTCTTGTTCACGTCAAACCATCCCAGATCGTTGTGCACCAGCATAGCTGCCTGATTTCCCAGGACAGGAGCGCCGTATTCCTTAATCAGATCGCTGCCTGCCACCTGCCTGGCGGGAACCAGATACTCATCCGCTCCGCCCAGAATCCCGCTTCCCCGGACGAGTGTATTGTCTGTTGCATTGGCACCACTCCGGTAACGGGTGACTGCCAGACCCAAAGCATCCAAATCACTTTTTACGGATACCTGATAGCCGCAGAGATACCTCTGATCCTGCACAAGCACCGTGGAAGGCACATTTTCAAAGAGGTATCCGCCGTCCTCATCCGTTTCTGCCCGGCCCGTATACCGCCTATAAACCTCTTCTCCCACATCCGAAGCTTTCAAGGGAACCCATTTCCCTTTCACCGTATCATGCCCCGATTCATAATAATAAGGAAGCAGTTCCAGTTCAATTCCCTCTATTCCGGGCTCCTGCACCTCTTTGCCGTCTGCATCCGTGTAGGTGTTATTCATGCCGTCATAATTTTTGTCCTCCCACACAATTCCCCGGATCTGGGATGTCTCTACTCTGACAAGGCCTATATTCATATCCAGAATGCCTTCTCCCGCAGAAGTATCATAGGCAACGCCTTCCACTACGAAATTTGCATCCGCTTCGGATTCCGCTTTCCGCGCCACCGGCATAGGACGATCTTCCACATCCCCATAGCGTTTCAGATAACGGTAGCCTTCCGTATCTCCGCCGGGATCAGCCTGCACCGGCAGATCGCTGTCGGACCACCTTCCGCTCATATGATATTTGGCCGGCGCATACCCTTCCGGGATGGTACCCATATCTGCCTTCACCCGGTATCCTGCCAGCCGGGCAATTCCGTCATCAAACACCACAGTTGTAGGAAGCTCTTGGAAAATATAGGAACCTCCCTCACTTACTGCTGTTCGGAAGAAACCGTCCTCCGGGCCGGGTATCAAAATCCATTTTTTCAGATCCTCATCATACCCGTACTGCTCCAGCGCTATCTTCACGCCGTCCACACCGGGTTCCGTCACTACATACCCTTCCTCATTGATGTATTCTCCGTACACGCCGTTGTAATCCCTGTCTTCAAAGACATATTTTCCGATATGAGCCTTTCCCTGCCGCATAAGGCCCAGGCCCAGGCCGTCAAAGGGACCGTAATAACGCTTATCCTCCGTAAGCTTCTGTCCCCGTTTCGTAGCCGCAAAAACCGGGGTTACATTCCGCATACCCTCCGGGTAATCCGGATTGTACCGCAGATCGTTATCGTCTTCCCGCTCCAGGGGGTCATCATGAGGATTGAATATTGACGGTTCATAAAGTCCTCTCTCCAGCATCGCCACTGCCACATAACTCCGGTAAGGATAGAGACTGGTGCGGAAATACCCGTCTTTGTCCGTCTGAATACGGGAGATCTGGTTTCCGTCCCTGTCATAAGCAGGCAGCAGCCTGCCGTCCGGAGCCACCTGGTAAATTGTCACGCCCAGGCCCTGAATGGGAGCCTCTTCCTTCTGCTTATATCCGTCAAGCCTTCCCGGATCCGGTCCCTCATCCAGCCAGGCATATCCTCCAAAGATATAGGCCGGAGCCACTCCTAGATTGTAGGCGGTCATACGCTCGTCATAGGCCGGGTAAGTGGCGGGATTCGTTCCTATGGCATCTACCCGGACAGCATTCACCGTTTGAATCACCAGGCTGTGCACTTCTTCCCCGTCTCCGGCCGCCGCACCGGTTCCCGGATTTCCCAGATCCGGCAGAGTATCTCCCGGACGGTACACTTTCATAGACGTAGTGGTGCCCCCAAGGGCCGCATTTCCCAAAATCCGGGTAGTCAGGGCGCTCTCGTCCCAGGCCTTCTCCGGGAAGGTAAAGCGGAGCTTATAGCTGCCCGGCTTCAGATTGGACATGACATAGTAACCGTCGTTTCCGTAGGCATCCTTTTCCGTAATATAGACCTCCGGCCCGTAGACCGTATAAATAGGTTTATCTGTAGTATCCAGCAGCAATTCTCCCGTAGCCTCATCCACCAGGCAGTACCTGCCGTCTACGACGGCTACCGCTTCACCTTCCTGATTCACCGGATAGCCTGCCGGGGAAAGAAGCTCTACCTTCACGCCGTTGATACCCGGATCATCCGGCTTGCCGTCCTCGTTCAGATCCTTGGTCTTCTTTTTCAGGATCCAGCGGCCGTCTTTCCTGTGCTCATACTGGGCCTCATCCGTAAAGACACTGCTGTAATTATCATCCAGCCATACATAATAGCCGATATAACCCCGATCTGCCGGGGCATCCAGATAAACACCGGCATTGGAAGACTCCTGGACCGCCAAATCTCCCGTCTGGGTTACAAAACTGTTCCACCCGCTGAAATCTGCGGCATCCAGCTTCACCGAAAGGCTCTCCTCCGGCGTATAGCCGTTGTAAAGCGGCAGATTCAAAGGTGCTTTCATGCGGTAAACAAGGGTCATCTTTGTATTTGCACCCAGCACAAAGCTTGCCTCCGGCTCTGCATAAATGGCCTGCACATGGCGCTCCAGCTCTTCGTATTTCTCCGGATCCGTATCTTTCAGCGCCAGCATTTCCGACAGGCGGACAAAATATTTTCCCTTCTCCCTTAGAGCAGCCTCCCCTTCGCCCCGGATGGACTTGTAGAACTCACTGCTGGTGGTCAGGGACAGTTTGGGCAGGTTCTTCATATCGATGGGCACAATCTCCCCGTTCTTCATCTGGAAGGGGCCTACCCAGATATTCACATCCTTCCCATCCTCCAGATTCCTGGCATCTCCGGTGCCCGTACGCACTTCTACCGCGATGGTAGAAAGCCGCACATACCCGCGCCACACAGATCCCCGCTTTTCGGGCTGTCCGGTAATCGTAGTAAGCCTTATATCATCTGCATAAGGCAGCACATCGTAGAGAATGGGCTGCGTATAACCGTTCCCTGTCCCGGAAGTATTGGGATTCAAGATCACGGAATGGAAGCTGTATTCCGAGCCTTCCGGCACCAGAGACGGTTTCGTATAGTCATTGCCCGTGGCATTTAAGCCCGTTCCGTACTCGGAGAAGGAGAGCTTGGTACGGGTGATGCTCTCCTGAGCGTTAAATGCAATGCCGCCCAGGGTCTTCACCAGGGTATTTTCACTGTTCACCAGGCCGTTGCGGTTAATATCCCGCTTATCCAGTTCATAGGAATAAGTCTCCGCTCCGCTGCTGCTCTCGGGAATATGAGGCACAAAGGAACCCGGCTTAAAGGCATACGCTTTGCAGTTCATCCTGCCGGAGCTTCCGATTCCCGCTCCTTCCGTAGTAACGGGCACCAGAAAATCAATCACCAGCCGCTGGCCGGGTTTCAGGATTCCGTCTGCCGTCCAGGTAAGAACCCGGCGCTGCCCCGTATCGTTAATATCCGTCACGTGATCGTACATCTCCAGGGTAACTCCCCGGATCTGGTGCGCCTCGGTCCTGTTTCCTTCCTCGTCCTCAATATGCCAGGTCCAGCCTGCATCCTTTTGCTCCGCCGGCCGGTTCCAGGGCTTATCCGGATTGGGATTCAGATAGGAATCCTCCCACTGAGCCTCCTGGTATTCTATATACCGGTAATTCTGGTATTTCGAAGGATCCAGCGGATCTAACGTGGAATCAATGTCCTGGATAAAGGGAAGCACCGCAGAAATCTGGGGATTGGTAGCGTCATCCACCACCGTGCCTTTCTTCAAGTCTGTTTTGTCCACGGCTTCCTGGGACATGTTCCAGACGGAAGCCTTATATTTCAATGTCTTGCTGCTCTGGCTAATCAGCAGATCGTCCACCCATTTGTAGATGAAGTCCTTCCCCTCATCGTCCATACCTTGTTTCAGATATTTGGCGCTCAGATCCACCTCCAGCACAGGCATCTCCCGGCTCACATAGTATCCGGCACGGGCCCGCTCCCCGATCCGGCCGTATTGGTCTTTGTCATACCTGGCCCAGGGATTGGCAAAATAGTTTACATGCTGCTTGCGGGCATACTCGTGCCCTACCGTAGCCATGACAAAGGCCGCATTCCCCTTCTTCTGGACGGTCACGGATCCGCTCTCATCCACCGTAAGCTTCGACACGACACTATCCGGCAGATCCTTTAAGTTCTCCCGATCCGGATCTACCTCATCCATCTCCTGGCTTCCCTTTTGGGAGGGATCTGCGTCTATGGCCAGACGGAACCCCTGGGGAACCATGTAGGCAGGATCATCCGAAACAATCACATACCGGATCTGGTAAATCCTGCGTCCCAGATCATATTGGGCCGTGAGCGGCTGCATATTGACCACGTAATTTTCCTCAATGGAAACGCCGCCCGTCTTCCCGCTGTAGGCCAGCAGATCCAGCCACCCTCCGGTGCCCGCCAGCATATCGTCCATCTCGTTGTCATAAGACACTTTGGCATCTGCAGGCCCCAAGGGGTGCTCCGCCTCCAGATCGTCGCTATACTGGACAAAGACATGCACTTTCAAATGTTTTTTAAGCGCTTCCCGGTAAGCTGCATCTCCAGCACTCTCGGGGATCTCCCATTTGCCGGTACTGATGGCAAAAATCCGCCCTGTCACCTTGTTGTCCGTAATTCCGGCTTCCTCCCGGGTACCGTCGTCCGTTCCCCGGAAAGGAATTCGGAAATCAATGAGGAACCGCGGTACAGCGCTGCCCTCGTTCACCGCCTGATCCAGGTAAATCATCAGCTGCTCCGCACCCTTCACCGCCGGATCCTCCACCACCCGGGATGTTCCGCCAAACAAATCCGGGTTGGTAATCTCCATGCGCTTTTTCGAGGTATCCAGCCGGGCGGTGGCATGGGGTTTCAGCACGGTGACGGCTCCCGTCACGTCATGAGCATACCGATCGCTGTAATCCCCGTCCCCGTCAAGGTCAATTCCCTCGTCCTCCTGATCCATCTCTTCCCTAGCATAGTAAACCTGCCGGTCGCTGTACTCATCCAGCCTGTCAAACCCGCCGTCCGGGTACAGATCCTTTAAATAGGCTCCGTCCAAATCATCCAGGGTGATGTAGGTATCCGCCGCATAATTCTCATCCCAGTACCGCTCTCCCATGAGAATGGTATCTGCTGGTTCCAGGGAAGAAATCTCCGTGCGGATCCCAAGCACCAGAATTTCACTGCTCCCAAAGTATCCCGGCATCTTTCTGCCGTCCAGATAGTCTTCATAATTGGGATCTTTGCCTGCTCCGCTGCCGTAATCTCCCGGTGTGATCAGGTCAAAGACCAGAACCTCCCGGCCCTCCTGGTTGATCTCCCGCTTCTCCATGCGCAGGCGGAAACCGGCCTGCTCAATCTGGGAAAGCTCCATCCGCGCAAGCCCGCCGTCCTCTTTTTTGTACATGAGATAGAGAGCGCCGTCATCGCCGCTTCCTCCCTGCAATGTTCCGTCCGCTTCCACGGTTCCCTGAAAATCAAAGGTCACATGCTTGGGAAGCACCAGGACCATGCGGATTCTTCCATGGTTGATATCTCCATGGTACATATACTCGTCTGCCGCTGCCGCACTCTGGGCCTTCACGTGATAGTACAGCCGGTCCCGGTAGGAAAAGGCCTGGGACTTATCACTGTCATCGGGATAATAGGTGTATTCCCCTTCTGTTCCTTTCTCCGAACGGACTCCCAGCTTGGAATCCTCCACGCCGTCCGCCGGACTTTCAGACACAAAGCTCCGGTTCTCCAAGGACGGATAGCGGATCCGGATCCGGTTGGTGGTATGTACCCCGGAATCCGGGACCGGAAGCCCCGCACTTACGGCGCCGTGTATCCCGTTCCCGTTCAAATCTGTATCTCCGGCAGCCAGACGCAGCCCCCAGCGGATGGAAGTGTAATCCTCCATGTCAAGCTCCCACCGGGTATCTGCATAGTTTTCTTTTAGTTCAATCTTCCCGTCTTCCGTCTCATAGTAACGGCGGTTGCCTCCGTCCTCCGTAGCATCGATGGCATAAGTTTCTGTCATCAGACTGGCGGCCGTTACGGGAAGGGTGGGGAAGTATGTGCCGTTTCGGTCGTTGCGGATGTCGGGGTAGCAGTTGAATTCCGAAGGCCTGTCAGATTCACCATTGTCCCAATTCTTATTTCCATACGGGAAATTATTATAATTTGTTACAGTATTGCTTCCTACCCAATAAGGATTCTCCGCCGCTGTTTTAGCGGACTCCGAATCAATGAGGAACTTAAAATTTTCCAGACTGCTGGACACAAAGACATGATTTTTCTGATACTGATCCAGCAGTTCATCATTGGTTCCCCCGTCTTTCGTCCCATAGTCCGGCGTCCCGGCTGTAAAGAACCGGAAAGAAAATACCCGCTCTGTCTCGGATGCAATCTTCGCCTTATCTCCGGCCAGACTGCCCCCTTTCTGCATAAAGGTTATCTTATAGCGTCCCTCCGGCTCTCCGTTCTCCCCTTCCAGGGTAATATATTCCACCTGGGCCTCATAAAGCGCCTGCTCATTCTCTGAACCGTCTTCTCCGTTCAGAACATACAGTTCTTCCCGGGTATTTCCGTTATAAGAAGCCCCATATAAAGTCCAATCCAGAGTCAGGGAGGCATTCTTTTCGTTATCCTCACTGAAAACTCCGTCCACAGCCAGCGGAACAATCCCCGGCGGCAGAATATCCGTTACCACCGGATAATACAAGGTCCCTTTGCCGCCTCCATTGGTAGAATATTTGTGGCGAACTGCGTAATTGATAAAAGCAGAATACCAGCCGGTATTATAGCCTCCTCTTGAATATTGATCCGGAGCCATCGTGTTCAGCCAATACTTATTTTCCACATAAATATTCAGGGCAGAGCGCTCTCCCTTGGGATTGACATAATAACTATTGATATTTTTTCCGCTCCGATCCGTCGCTCCTATGGTAGTCCAAACCCGGAGAAAGGGCTTTCGCATATGAGCCCTGCTTCCCGTGCTGGCCCAGGTACTGCGGTCGCCTGATGCAAAGTTCTCCTTTCCGCTGTCAAAAAGGACATCCTGGGCGGATACCTCCCGGTTGGAAATGTTCATTCCGTTGATATAGGGCAGATTCGGCGAACCGTTGACTGCATACGCCTGCGCACAAATCTGTTTGCCATTGCTTCTAGGCTGATAAATATTCCAAAGCCAGTCCATGCCTCCATACTGATAGCTGAGAGCATACCGATCCCCCCGGGCTTTTCCCATTCCTATGGGATCACTGTTCCCCCAGAGAGCTGTAGAGTCGTACACCTGATAGTACCGGCTGTCACCCTGGCCTGGGTTCACAGGCCGGACCAATACCTCATCGTACCAATATTCATCCGCAGGCGTCTTATATACATGGGAAGGGATATCCACCAGCATCATGTATCCGCTCTCGCTTCCCCTGTAAAACCACTTCTTTAAAGGACTGCTAACCGTGATTTTCAGAACCCAGGATACGCTGTCCTCCTGGGCATAGTAATCCCCGCTCCGGGCATGGTTATCCCCTGCCCGGTCCATCTCCGGACTCCCGAGAATGGGATCCCGCATGGAATCCGGAGTCAGGTAGCCGTTCCACGTTCCGGGCTCCTGCAATACTTTCACCTGAATGTCTTTACTGTCCAAAGTCTGATATTCCGGTGCACGGGAAGTCCCGCCGCTTAAAATCTTCGCCTGAATGCCGGAAATATCCGGTTCCACCCCATAGGGCATAATATAGAGGAATTCGACTCCCTCCGACAAATCCCAGTCCCCGTAATTATAAGCCCCGATGCGGGCCGTAAAATTCTGATCATATTCCAGAACCGTGATGCTGTCGTCATTTAAAAGTTTTCTGTCATAAGCTTCAAACCATCCATCAGAAGGCTCCCACACCGAAGCGGAAGCATAATGGGTGCGCGGCACATAATCATAATGGGGATCCAGCGCTTCCGTATGATATGCCGTAGGCAGATATTCTGTGGATGCCAGATAATCACTTTCTCCAATAAGCTGTGAGCTTGCAGCCAGCCAGGCGGTCTGCAGGTGCAGACGGGCTTCCGCCCACAGCACCGCCTCGTTATGTCCTCCGCTCTCCCGGGAGCGTTGCCAGTCTGTTTCTCCCCGCAGCTTCATGACCCCGGCATACCAGTCCCTAGCCTTCCCGCTGACCGGATGATTGTAACTTGCACTTTGGGGCAGCTCATCCTTTTTCCCATTGGTCCAGGCAGGTATATATCCGGCCTGCTGCTGGTTGTAATGGGTATTGATGTCATAATCCTTCAAATAGCCGTTGGAACCGCCTACTTCCCCATGATCATCTCCCCTGCCCGGAATAAAGACCTGGGATTCCTTTAAAAATTCATAACGGTCCGTCCCCGGATTCCTGGTACCGCTGACACCTGCGTCATGGCAAAGGAAACTCATATCCATCATAGCTTCTGCATTCTGAAACTGCGCCCGCATGCCATAGGCCTCCCAGGAAGGAGTTGGATACTGCGTTAAGACATAGTATTTGCCTTCCATAATTCCTATGTAGGGCTGAGACTCCGTATAGAATCCATCCACCGGATTCCAGACTGTCCCCCCCGACCAGTATTTCGGATATACCTGTCCGTACTCTCCCATTTTGGGATAATAGTCCGGAAATACCTTCTCTCCCCGCCTGGTATAAGCCATAGGCAGGTTCTCTTCCCGTATTTCCACCTCATAGAATAGCTCAATGCGCTCTCCCGGCTCCAGGCTGCTTCCCGGAGCAAAGCGGATCTCATATACCTGGAAATCAATGGGCGTGGAAACCGTATTGCCCCCGGCTCCCAGCTTCAGATCCGCAAACCCGTGCACAAAGGGAGGACGCGCACTCCCCGCGCCGGCTGTTCCAAAAGTACACCCGTCCGTATTACTTTTCTCCGTCACCATATCTCCCCCGTAGTCCGGGATATCCTGAAATTCGGAGCGTGTAACTGTATAGGCGGGAATCTGATCTTTGTCCTTCAGATTCCCCTCCCGGTCATACCACCGGATCTGAAGGCCCCCGGTTCCTCCCAGAGCAGTCCCAGACACCGAGAGGGCATACCAGGCCGCGGACAGATCCGCCCCGGCTGTCACAAGAGCCTCCATGCCGTTGGCCGCAATGTATTCCGGCAATTTGTCATAGATCACCGGTTCCAGCAGAGCTCCCTGTATTCCCGTATCCGCGTCCGCCGGATCCAGTTCCTGGTTTATAACCGTAGTTTTAAACCAGGCGGTATCTCCCGGGCGGTAGCCAAGCTTCTGCTGCGCGTCCTCGTCGTAGACACTCTCTGCATCCGCCTCCGACTCCAGAATCTGGGTATGGAGTGTCAGAATGGGACGCTCCCGGGCAATATCTTCTTTCTCCTGGGCTTTCCCGAGAAGAGAGGTCTCCCAGAGAAATTCATATACCGCCTCTTCCTCCGGCTCCGTGCCGGGAAGGGTATTGAGAAGCTTCTCCTTGTGCTCATGAACCAGCTCTGCTGCCGCGTTAATATGAATCTTGTAGCGGTCAGCAGCTCCTTTGATCTCTTTCTCCCCATCTGTCCGGATATCGCGGAAACGCCCCAATCCATGCAGGGTAAAGGGGTTCTCTGCAGAGGCAAAGCAGACAGGCTCCCCGTCCGTCCCCCATGCCGGAACATTCTCATAAGTCCAGCGGATTCCCACCGCATCTTTCAGCAGGCGGAAACCGGCTGCCTTTTGCTCTTCCGTAAGGATCTCTCCCTCTATGACCAGATCTTCGGAAATCCACAGAGCTTTTTCATCCGCCCCATAGCTCTCCGCTTCCGTGCCGGCTCCGTAGAAGCAGTATTCCACCTTTGCCGTTTTCCCGGATGCTCCCGCCATGTTGTCCGGGTACGGGAAAGAAGGCTTCTTTGTCAGGTCAAAGCCTTTGTAGCGTTTTCCGTTGGATTCCGACAGGAAAGACAGGCTGTATACTGCTTCTTTCAAGGAATGGAGGGTATCGTTGCAGACAGCCCCCGGATCTTCTCCCTCTCCGGGTTTCCCTGCTACGGTAAGAGTCACAGGCTGGCTGTCATAGTGATAATTATCATTGTCATATTCTACATTCACTGTCAAATCCAGGCTGTCATAAAATGTAAGCTCGCTCTTCACCTCAGACAGGTAGGTGCGCTCCCGCAGCACATTCAGCTTGCTTCCGAACCATGTGCTCATCTTAGTCATAGCATCTGTATGATTTGGATCCGCATAATAACGGAGGTATTCAACCTCTTCCTCATCGGTAAAATAAGCATTCTGAACAGACAGGGTGTTTGTCACTGCCCCGTCTTTCTCTGCATAGTCTTTGGCCTGGATTTTATACTGGGAATAGGTATGTGTAGGCCGGGCCGCCGCCTGGAAAAGAGCCGGCAGGGTCTTTCCCTCAAAGGCTTCCAGCTCCTCTGTCAGCTGGATCACCGCCACGATCACAATCTCTTTTCCCGGCTTAAGAAGATTTTCTTCAAAAGCCTTTTCCGGGTTCCCCACAGAAATATCCAGCCGCCGGAAAGCCGTCTCCTCCAGCTCCTCTCCGCTGAAAAGAGAAGCGAAAAGACCTTTCTTTTGGACTCCGTAATACTTCTCGGGCGCCAGCTTTACCGTACCTGTCCGGCCTGTCTTGTCTCCCGCAAGAACCGTAATATCTTCACTTGAGATTCCGCTGTCCTGATTTTCCACATACCAGCCCACAATGCGCTGTCCCCGGGGAACCTCAAAGACCAAATCCGGATGGTATACGGGAATGGGGCTGTCTGCATCCACTCCCACGCTCAGGCGGTGCTCCACATAATCTCCCGGAAGGAGATGCTCCCGATCGACCGTGAAGAGCTCCCGGTCTTTCCCGTCGGCAGTTTCCCCGTCATAGGCGAAAGAGAATTCCTGGCTTCCGTCTTCTTTTTCCAGCGTCCTGCCCCGGGTCAGATCCACCAGCAGCGTACTTACCAGATTATCCATGCGGTAATAATCCCTGCGCACAGTTCCTTCCGTCAAATGTCCCTGGTACTTCTCCGCTGCACTCTCGATGGCGGTAAATTCCGCCTCCGCCGTATTCCAGTACTGGGTGGTATCCTGTCCGGGGATCGTATTTACATCCCGGAAATCTGCAAATGCCTTGTGAATAACCGTCGGCCGGGATTTGATGGTCCAGACATTGTTTTTTATATCTTCTTCCGTCCGGTCTGCATACACACCGTCATAGGAGAAGACCGGATCCGCATCCAAAGCCTCCGGCAGATCTGTGCGGTTCTGACGGGAAGGATTGAGATACTCCCCGCCTTTTAAGCCCTCTGCCTTATTAAGAGCCTCCAGCTCCAGAGTAAAGGACTGGATATACTCCTTCCGGTAGGTATCCCCGGGTTCCGCATTGTTCAGATTAACTGCATTCCAGGCCTCCAGCTTCTTATAATTCTCCCTAAGAAGCAGATCCGCATCAAAGACGTACCGGCCTCCTTCTTTCCGCATATACCGTGCATACGTTCCCCCAGCCTGCAGCTCTTCCAGGGTACAGGTAAATACCTCCTTCCCGCCGGTTCCGTAGCGCAAAGTCAGCCCCTTCACCCGGAACCAATCGCCTTCCACAAAGGCTTCCGGGATATAGATATGTTTCAGGCGGTAATTCTGGTGCATGGTATTCTTCAGCACCGCATTGCCGATGCAGGCAGATCTTCCCTGCTCCTGATCCGTGTCCGTCCGGTTCCAGACACGCAGCTCAAAAGCCGCATAGTTGGGATCCAGATTGGCCCTGTCTCCCGTTTCCTGATAATCGTAAATCCGGTGCTCCTTGTTTGCATCATCCACCGAAGAGGCTGTCAGCAGGAAATCTGCCTGGAAGGGCAGCCGGTAAGCCAGCAGACATCCCTTATCCGAGATCTCCAGCCAGGGCTTCTCCTGATTATCGTAATAGGAAGAAGCCTTCATGGTATTCCAAGCCTCCTCCGGTATGGGCGTGGCCCGGAGAATACATACCTCCCCGCCTACATACACATCCGGCTCCTGATTGCCGTCATGATCGAAAGTTTTTTCCGAAAGAGCCATGCCCTCCAGCTCCGCCGCATAATCGCCGTCCCCCGGAAGGTTCTTAAGGATCACCTGATAGCTGTGTATGTACTCGTTTTCTCCCAGCACAAGAGCACCCTCCTGTTCCTCCTCGCCGGAGTAACAGACGGGAATATGCCAAAAGCCGGAATGTTCTTTCTCACTTTCCTTTAGATCCGCTTTTGCAATGATCCGGGGAGCTTTCAAAATTTCTTCTTTGTAGGTAACGTTATCGCCGCTCTGTACAACCGTAACCTTCTTTACCGTTACCTCTACCGTATCTATGTAGGGATACAGCTTGGAAGACAGGTAGATATCCCTGGTCACAAAGCCATAGTGTTCATCCTCTCCGTCCGGCCGAATGACCGGAAGGGTATCTTCCAGGATGAGTTTATCCGTAAATGCGTGTTTATCCTTCCAGTCAAAGGGATCCTGATCAATCCAGTATGCCCAGTCATTGATTTCCGTGCCGTCAAGCCAGCCGAAACAATACTCTCCGCCGCCGCGGTAATCCTCATCCTTTCCGTCCGCCTCCTGGAAGAAGCTGACTGCAAACTCCTGGTAGGAACCAAACCCTACGGTGTCGTCCTTCTCCGTCAGAGGATCCGTATGGACACCTTTCTTCACCTGATTCTTCTCTCCGCAGACCTGCACACGCACGGTAGAGCTTAGATGGCCTGCATCACAGTAAAGGGGAATACTTTTGCCCCCTCTGGCAAGCCGATATGTTATGGAGAATCGGGCTGTCGTACCTTTGCCGGAACGCCAGGCCTCATAATTATTATAATAAGACCAGTGAGAACGTATCACCGTATCCACATCCTGGGCCTTTACCCCCTGCTGGGTGCGGATCTTCGCCTTGGCACCCGTACGCTCTGTCCCCCCCGCCGTGAGCTTTGCCGTCACTGTGGCATTGGCCGCCCCGGCTTTCACGAAACGCCCCGTAATCTCAAACATATATTTGGCGGAAGCATCCGTATCACTATACCAGATACCATAGTCTGCACCGGACGCATTCCCCGCTTCGTCGCAAGCCTCCTGGTTCACGTTCAGAACCACAGTCACTGCCACTACCGGATTTATCATCTGATAATCCGCCGGAGCCCGGTAGATGGCCATGCCGCCATCTTCCTGCTGCAAAAGGGGAACACGGAAAAACTGCGTTCCCGTGCCGTCTGTCTCCAGGGCATTTTCCTCCCAGTCCGCCGCCGCTATCGTCTTCACGGTTCCGTCCTGACGCTCTACCTGAATCTCTTTCAGATAGTCCTTAACCCGGGAATCCACCTTCAGATAGTAGGCCTCAAAGGCTTCCGCCGGCAGCACTGTCTTCATACGTACCTCTGCCCGGGTATTCATAGACTGAGGATATACATAAGCCATATTCTCATGCTCCTGAGAATAATACGAGCCGACCCGGAGATCCGGATAATTCTTTCCCACATTCACATACTGGCGGAAATCAATCAAATAGGATCCCACAGCCTTGTAACCTATATCCAATTCTATATTGTCATCAAAAACGTCCGGCCCCGTCTTATAGGGATAATTAAACCGGATATGCTCCTCCGGGGCCGCCACCTTATCAAACCGCTCCCCGCTTGCAGAGCCTTCCTCCTTATATCCCGCCGCAATCATGGTATCGAAATACATCTTGCTGATGTAAGCCTTGGCATGATCCACATTGCGCAGCCGCAGAGCTACCAGAGCCGTATGACGCACACCGCCCAGGTAGTTGTCTCCCCAGGCCTGCACCCGGTCCTCCGTCCCGAAATCGGAATCGGAAAATCCGTGAACCCGCAGGGCAAAGGTCTCCCCCGGTGCGCTGACCGCAAAACTTTTTCCCGTAATAATGATGCTCTTTAAGTTGGGAATCCCCCACGCTATAAGCTGTTCCTCCGTAAGGGCCAGATTCCCCTCTGCGTCCAGCACAAAGGTGCCGGAGCCGTCTTCCGCCGTAAAGCGTTTCTCCCCTGCATCATAAAGGAAACAGATTCCCCGGGAGGCATCCACATCCTGAAGGGTAAGGGACACAAGCTCCCCAAACTGTTCCAGAAGCTCCTTCTCCGCCTGAATCCCGGTCGTGTGGAATCCTGTATGCGCTTCTTCGCCCTGGGCCGCGTCACGGATAGGAAGATTTACAATCAGATCCACATCCTCCAGACGGGAAGTAAAGCCGTTTCTGGCCTCCACTCGCCAGGTGAAATCCCGGTCATAGGGCACGCCCAGGTACATCTCATTCTGGTCTGTATTTTCCGTTTCCGTTTTTGCCTTTTCCTGCAGCTCGTAATACTCCACATGAGCATACACTTCCAGACGGGGCTGGGCCACATAGAGGCGGTCTTTCAGGGATACGGATTCCATGGTTTCATTGGCCGGGCGGAAAGTCATGGAAGCATCCAGTTCGTTGTACCAGTCCGAATTTCCCGTCACAACTATCCGCAGCCATTCGGCCTGATCCGGTGTCTCGCATCCATAGAAGTCGTCGCAGGCAATCACCACGCATTTTACCCGTTCCACATTTGCCAGAAGATCTTTTCCGATCACGAGCCTCCCGGCCGGGTCTGCATCCGGGCCCGGGTCTTCCGGTTTTAGACTGTCAAAAGGAATCACTACACGGGCTTCCTCCTTCTCCGGATCCTGATTCCAGTCGTAGATGCGGATTTCCCGGATTTCCACCGTATCCTCATAACCGGAAACGGCGATTTCCTCCGTCTGGAAGCCCTTCACATGGACTTTATCTTCTGTTCCTTTATTTCCTACGTTCCGTCCTCCGTCAGAAAGATCCAGAACCAAATCCGTCTCCCCGGAAGACGCCACCGCCTGGTTGGCAATCCGGAACTCATAACCTGTGGTCTTCCCATTGGGCACCTCCAAGGAGTGCACTGTTTTCTGGGGAGACTTGGCGCCCGCTTCATTGGTAGCCGAGCGCTTTTCCCCCATAAAACTCTCCCCCCGAAGCACCGCCTGGATACTGGAGACATTCAAAGCAGCGGAAGCTTTGACACTTTTGTTCAATGTCTCATCCGCATACCGGGTCGTAAAAGTCCCCTCTTTTTTCAGGCTGGCGCTCACAATATTGGAATGGCCCTCCAGGGCGACAAATACATCCCCGGAAAGGGCAATCTGGGCCCCGAATGTATCAAAATTCACTTCTGCCCGGAGCAGTTCGCCCCCGCTGGCCCACAACGCCCGATCCAGCACATAGTTTCCGTCTGCATCCTGCGTAAAGTTTTCCGGCAGAATCTCTATCTTTCTCCCGGAAGAAGTGTATATGGTTACGGAATGGATTTCGGCCTTCTCCTCCGCCAGTTTTTTGGACAGCACAAGCCGCCGGGTGATAAAACCGTTCACCCGGCCCGCCTTTACTTCTGCCATTGCTTCCGTGGAGAATACTCCCGGATAAATCTTTGAATTGCTGTTATTTCCCAGCTTATACCGGTATCCTACGCCTTCCACATTGATCGGAACTACCAGAGGATTTCCGGTGGTCATACTTCCGTCATCAAATATCCGGTATGCCTCCGCACTCATAAGGGGGCTTACCGGTTCCGTGACCACGGTGGCGGCAGCTCCTTCCAGCTTATGAGGTGTTTTCAGATATCCTTTGTCCCCTGCAATTTCCGAAACCCATTTCCAGGTTTCTCCGCCCATAGCCAGCTTGTTGGTATAGGTAATACCGCTGTTTACCCGGCCCCGGACGGCAATTCTTCCTTCCAGGGAAGCCCCCGGTCCGATCCGGTGGCAGAAACGGACCCGGAAACGTCCCGTATAGGTACTCCCTTTTCCGCTTCCCGACAGATAATCCTGAATGGCCTTTTCCGCATTCATGGACCAGACGAAAAGGCTCTCCGATGTTTTTCCTGTATCCGGCGCAAGCGTTCCCAAAGAAACGTATTGCGCGTCTCCACCCCCCTGAGGGGCAAATTCAAATTCCACAGCATCCGGTCCGGCAAACCAGTCCGTAAGCTGCGGTTCCCGGTCCGCTTCCTCAGGCCGGTCCATCTGCACACTAATCTGCACAGGGGTAAAATCCCGTTCTATCAGATCTTCCGCATAGCTGTCAAACAAGGGAATGTTTCCGCCGTTTTGGAAATCTTCCAGATAAAATACCACCTCATCACCGATGGATGCCTTCCTGGTCTTTACCCGGTTTCCCGAATCATCCAGCACATATTTCTCCCGGAACAGCTCCATCCGTGCCGGCTCAAAGCCATGATCGTCGCATTTTCTCTGAACCGTCCAGGTGGCATTCTCTCCAAAAGCAATGGTGTGATAGGACTGGGCGGGTATCTCCTGCTCTTCATCCCCAGGCACATTCCCGCTGATGGGAACGGCTATGTAAAAGACCCGCTGCTCCGAATGGTGAAGTTCTCCCTTCCACTCAAAGTAAATGCCTCCGTTAACTGTGAAATGATAGGGAATGGGCTCCTGGACAGTGCCCTCCTTATCCCGGGCATTTGTAAAAGAAGTCAAATCCCACTTGGCCAGCTCCTCTTCCGACAGCTCCGTGACATCATAAATAAGCGCCCCGCCTTCTCCCGGCACGCCCACAAATTCCTTCTCCCGGTCCTCCGGGTTAAAGCCGGTATTTTTCACCGGGTTCCCGTCGTTGTAGAGCCACTTCATGGCTTCCTTATCCGAAACGCCCCACAGCTTTCCGCCGTCTCCCTCTGCTGGAAGTCTTACGTTCAGGTTAAAAGATTTGATATGGCTCTTGTCGTCCTCCGACGTGTTGGCAATCACGGCCCGGTAGACCAGGTAATTGTACACATCCCACTGGGCATTCCGGGGTTCCACGCCCTCCAGGCTGGTTTCCCATTTCAGATTGGAGCAGGTGAGCACGCAGACAGAATCCGGTGTCTCTCCCGGACTGATCTCATACCCGGCTCCTACTCCCACATCCTGGAAAGATCCGTAGCCGCCGCCCATACGGATGGGCGCCGTGGTATTCTCCGGGATATCTCCATGGAGATAGATCTTTACCTTAAGGGTCTGGGTTGTACCCGTAGGCAGCACATTCCGGCTGCTAAACCGGATCTTTCCCGTATACTCTCCGGCCACGTCCACCAGCCATCCGTCTGTGTCTCCTACAACCTTCGCCCCCACATACATGGACCCTCTCTGGTCCTCGGGCACTTCGTCCGCCTCATAGGTGGCTACGAGAATGCCGTCATCCCTTCGGTAAAAATACGGCAGTTCCAGGGTGAAGAAAACGTCCTTTGCCTCTCCGCTTCCGAACTGGGCAATGGCAGAAAGCTCAAAGGTAGCTCCGTTGGACTCTCCGTGGCCAAGCATCAGCCGCCGGCCCTTTTCTTCCTCCGGCGTCTCCTCAGACATATTTCCGCCTTCTATCTTGCCGAAGACAAAACTTACATTTTCACCCCCCGCCCGTTCTTCGGGGGTATCTAAATCTTCAGCCGGTGTATCCGCTTCTTCCGCAGGCTCTTCGTCAGCGGGGGCCTCTTCCTCCGGCCGGGTATCTTCCGGTTCCTGGGACGGCGTCTCTGCCGTGCCCTCGCCCTCTTCTTTCTCTTCTTTACCGCTCACATCCTGGTTTTCTTCCGCAGGGGGATTTCCGGGCTCCTCCGGATCGGTTTCTTCTGCAGGCGCCAGTGAATCCTGTGCCGGCTTGCCGTTCTCCGTATCCTTTTTCGCCTCCTGTTCTTCCTGGAGTATAGCTGCAGAGGCAGACACCATCGGAAGATTTAATGAAGATGCGCAAATAGACAACACAAGCAAAATTCCCAGAATACGGCTGCGTGTTTGTCTCCATTTTCTTATCTTATCAGCTTTTTTCATTGCGCAATTACCCCTCCCCCATGATTTTTTTGTCTAAAACACATAAAACCAGCATGGTTTTTCCATATTCTATGAACTAATTATACAGAGATATAACAAAAAACTCAATATGGGTTAGGTTGTTCTTTTTTAGGGATATTGTCTTTTTTTTTATATTTCTTTCAACTGTTCCGGCTCAGAATTCAAAATGCGAAAACGCTCCGGAAAGGTGTCAAGCATTAATACTTGAACTTTCTGCCTATTTATGCTATCCTTTAAACAGAAAGAGGTGTCTGCTGGTAACAGACACCCCAAAACAGAGTTCCCCATTCCAATGGTGGATGCTCCCAAAACTGGCTTTGCTCTTACGAGCGCCGCCTATCCTGCGGCTCAGACAGGATAGGCATTTTTATTTCTTCTTACTGTCTCTCTTATCGAGAAAGGTCAGAAACGCAACAATCAGACTGCCAAAGGAAATCAGCAAGCCAATCATCCCTATAAATATCAAAATGATATCCGCAGCTGTCATATTACGCACCTCCCTTCCTATGTATTCCGGTAAACCGGTCACTGGTTCGGGAGGCTGCCACCCTGTCATGGGTACTTTCTGCAATACAGATTTTACCACATTTTGACAGAAAGTTCAATGGTATCTATTTTCGGGCAGGAAAAGCAGCCTGCTCTGTTTTTAACATCTCAGAGCAAACAAAAAGACCGGAAAACTTTTTTTACAGGATTTCCAGTCTAAATGTCCCCTCCTCGAACTCAATCATTATAGAATCCAAAACACCTCCGCGGCTTTACTCCCGCAGCCCGGCCAGCCAGCGGACAACTTCCCGGATCTTTTCTTTCTGCTCCTCACTGCAGTCCGGAAAATCCTGTTCTAAGTCCACATCCGCCATATCATACCGCTTCCCCAGAAGAAGTTCCTCTATCTTGCCCGGAAGCTCCGCATCCAGCATATCGGAAAATACCATAATTTCGCTGATGTGCATAGCATTCAGCTTCCGGTAAACCTCCAATTCCCCCCAGTCGAAACGCCGGCTGCAGCTGGTCTCGCATTCCGGTGATTTGCCGAACTTCCACTCCCAGGAAGAATAGAGGGCGTAGGTTTCTTTCACCTCCGGGTTATCAAGAAACGCAGGTTCCAGTTCCTCATAAGCGCCGTACAGCTCCTCAAAGCTTTCTCTTAAGGCCTGCCGCATGGCATCTGTCGTCACCTCCGGGTTTAAATCCTGCAGGTTGCAGACCCGGGATTGGACGGATTTCACGCCTTTGGCCTTCATCTTATCTTTGGAGGGAGTAAGGTAGCGTCCAAGCTGGGATACATCCACATTTACCATCAGAGTTCCGTGCTGAATCTGGCATTTGGAATTCTTGGAAAAGGCATTTCCGGAAAATTTGTAACCGTCCTCCGTAATAATGTCATTCCTGCCCGAAAAATGGGTCTCCACCCCGAATTTCCGGCAGGCATGCTGAATCACCTGCAGCTGTTTCTCCAGATTGTACTCCTCCGGGGATGCCAGGAAGGTAAAGCACAGATTGCCCAGATCGTGGTACACGGCTCCTCCCCCTGTAGTCCTCCGGGCGAGAAAGCCGCCTTCCTCCTCCAAAAGCTGGGCCCGGCATTCCCGGATGGCGTTCTGGTTCCTTCCGATCACAACGGTGTGATCATTCTGCCACAGGTAAAGCATGACATCGCCCTCTTTGATCCGGCCGGCCAGATATTTTTCAGCGGCAAGATTCTGCCAGGGATTCCAGGTATAGGTTTGAATAAAGTAGTTGCTCATGATGGGTCTCCTATTTATTTTCAGCAGTCTTTCTGACGCCTACATCTGAAGAGCTCCCAGGATCTGCTGGCCCTTCTGAGTCATGCCCTTCTTTTGCAGCATCATGGTTATGCTCTGTATCGTCTGCTGGTGCTTAAGTTCCGTCAGCTTCTTCGCTATATCGCTGTCTCCCATGCGGCTCATGGATGCCGTCAGATTCTCAGAGGCATATCCGTTGTAATCAATCGCATATTCCAGCTTATTGTACTGTGCGCCCAGGGTACTGCGCTCTCCGGTCACCTGTTCCAGAGCCTTGTCAATCTTCCCAATGTCAAAGTCTTTGGTAACGTCAAAATCTCCCAGGCCCAACGCATCAATGGCTGCATTCACGGAATCATTGATCGGAATCTCGCTGCCGTACGCATCACCCGCCAAATTCACGCCCCCTGCCTGGCTTCCGTCCAGGAGGGAAAGACCATTGAAATTAGTCTGCCTGGCAGTCCGGTCAATCTCCTGTTTTATCTGGTTGATTTCCTTTTGAATCTCCCCGCGGTTGGATGGATTCAAAATGCTGCTGGAAGCGCGAAGAGCCAGCTCCCGCATTCTCTGCAGGGAATCCGTTATGCCGCCCAGCGCAGAATCCGAAGTCTTCAGCAGGCTGACTCCGTCGTTAAGATTCTTCGTACCTGTGTTAAGACCTGTAATCTGGGCTTTTTCATTTTCCGTAATCGCCAGTTCCGCAGCTCCGTTCGCCGCGGATGTCAACCTGTTTCCGCTTGCAATCTGTCCAAATAGATAAGGGGATTTACTGCTGATCCCAGAAATGCCGCTCATGTTCGACTCCTCCTTCTACTGCATAATATATTGCTTTCTTATTATTATATCGTCGAAAACCCCGGAAAGATTACTGACATTTTGACGAATTTACAGTTTTCTTTACATTCAAAACCTTCCGCAAAATCCGTTTTATATTACAAAGGAGCTGCCGCACTCTGTGCAGTAGCTCCCCAGTTGCCTCTCATATTCTGATTTTCAAGACAATCTTCCTGTAATTCTGCGTCCCGTCCAGATCCCTGCAGGGCATATGTCCGTCATGAGGAAACGCCGCATAAAACATTCCCTCTTCAATCCGGGCCGGCTGTCCTCCTGCCTCATAAAAGGCGATATCTTTCGCCTCATCATAGGGCACAGCCTCCTTCATACTTTCGATATCCGCATAGTACACAGTCTCTTTTCCCTCTAGAAGAAACTGCACATCCAGATATCTCCGATGGGCCTCTGCTTTTCCGCTTTCATAAGGCTGCGTTGCCCCCTCCTGAATCAGGACATAGACCTTTCCTTCCGGAAACCGGTCATACTCATATCTTCCTGCCGGTTTTTTAGTAAGGCTCAGTGCGAATTCCACCGCCTCCCCAATTTCCGGCATAAGGCCATAATAGTTTGTAATCCGGTGAATCCTGTCAATAATCATACGAATACCTCATGTATCTTTCAGCCTGTGTAGTTCATCAGCAGTCTCGGAAGGAACAGCACCACATCCGGGAAATAGGTAATTACTATAAGAACAACCAGCATGGTCACCAGAGGCCCGACAATTTCTTTGATTACATCCTTAAGAGGCGTTCCCGATATACCGCTGGTAATAAACAGCAGCATTCCAAACGGCGGCGTGGAAAGGCCAATCATCATGTTAAAGATTACAACCAGTCCGAAATGTACCAGATCGATGCCAAAAGCAGTTGCAATCGGCAGAAGGATCGGGATAAATACCACCTGGATTACAGATGTATCAATGAACATTCCCAATACCAGAATGGCAATATTCACAATCAGCAAAAAGACAAATTTATTGTCTGTAAAACCGGTAATTGCATTTGCAACAATCTCAGCCACATGCTCCTTGGCTACAATATAGGAGATCGTCGTCGCCGCTCCAATCATAATGGAAGTCGTTCCCGTCGCCTTTACCGTGTCAATCAGAACCTGCTTAAATCCCTCCCATTTCAGCACCCGGTACCCGAAGAGCGCTACAATCAAGGCGTAAAGTCCTGCAACAGCTCCCGCCTCTGTGGGCGTCATCACACCCGTATAAATACCCACCAGGAGAATCACCGGGGTCAGAATAGCTGGAATCGCATTAAAGGTATACTTCAGGAATGCCATAAGCTTTACCTTCTCACTGACCGGATAATTCCTTTTATGAGCTACCATCATAATATAGATCATCAATGCAACCGCCAGCAGCACTCCGGGAACCATACCGCCCATAAAAAGCGCACCCACGGATGCACCGGAGAGCATGGAGTAGATAACCATGGGAATACTCGGCGGGAAGATCGGTCCGATGGTGGCGGAGGCCGCCGTAATGGCACAGCTAAAGCCGTCGTCATAGCCTTCCGCTCTCATGGCATCGATTTCCATCTTGCCAAGTCCGCTGGCATCCGCAATGGCGGAGCCGGTCATACCAGAAAACACCAGGGAAGCCAGCACGTTTACATGTCCCAGGCCACCCTTAAAGCGTCCTACAAATCCCATGGCAAAGCCAAACACCTTCTCCGTTACCTTGCCGCTGTTCATTACGTTCGCCGCAAAAATGAAAAGCGGTACTGCAATAATCGTATAATTTGTATAGAATGTCTTCAGCGTCTGCTGCGCCACCATCTTTGTGCTCTCTCCGCTTATCAGGAAATAGAACACGCACGCGGTCATCATACCCATGGGAATCGGCATACGTAAAATGAAAATTAAGACAAAAATCAGTAAGAATACCAATAAAGCTACACTTACATTCATGATTTTCCTGCCTCCTTCCCTTTCTCCTGCTCCATGGCAGCCTCAATGGCTTCCTGTGTCTCGTTCTTCGTTCCGTCCAGCATTTTCTTCACTGCAGCCTCTCCACCGATGCCTGTAAATACCATAACCTCCAGCCACATATCATACAGGATATAAAGCAGGATAATAATCATAAACGGTATAAACGGAAGATAGACAATATTCAAGCCGATTTTGAATACACTCGTAACCTGAATCTTCATCTGGCCAATCATCTGGCAGGCCGGTACAAACATGGCAATAAACGCAACTGCCATCAAAAGATTTCCCAAAAAGCCGCAGATCGCCTTCCCTTTCACGGAAAGGCTGTCATATACCAGCGTAAAGGTAACATGGGATCTGTCCCTGTACGCGTAGCAGGCTCCAAGCACCACCATCCACAGATATCCCATAACCGTCACTTCATAAGCCCACTGCACGGGATTTTTGAAAACATACCTTGCCACAATCTGAATCACGAACACAGAAAACATAATCAAAAATGCGGCGATCGGAATATACAGTTCTACGCAGTTTTGGAGAAACTTTCCGATCTTTTTCATTCCATCCATTGCGAAACCCCTTCCCTTTCCTAATTGAAAAGCCCTGCGCCTGCAGGCTGCGCCAAGATACGCCGCAGCCTGCGGCCGCAGGGAAATTTCATTCTCTATACTGAGCGGATCTTACTTCACAAATTCTTTTCCGATCTCAGAAACCTTTTCATACATTTCCATATCCCAGTCATTGGAGATATCGGAATCCAGATAGTAGTTCAGCACATGCTCCTGGAATGCAGGGATATCAGCCTCATAAATAGCCAATCCCTCTCCCTCGAAAAATGCAACCAGCTCAGATTCCTTCTGCAGGTTTGTTGTGTCGCAGAATTCCCTTCCTGCCTCGATACCCTTCAGCACAATCTCTTTCTGGGCGTCCGACAGAGATTCCCATTTTGCATTGTTGATAGCCGGCCATACGGAGTCAACCAGATGATGCGTCAGGGTGATGGACTTCTGTACCTCATAGAACTTTGCACTCTCCACGCTGCCCAGCGGGTTATCCTGGCCGTCTACAGATCCAGTCTGCAAAGCCAGATACAGCTCGGAGAAGGAGATCGGAGTCGGGTTTGCGCCCAGCGCCTCGCCCAGGAACAGCCATGCTTCCGTATTCGGCATTCTAAGATTTACGCCGTTCAGATCCGCCGGAGTCTTCACTGCCTTGTCGTCAGAAAGAGAAATCTCTCTGGAGCCCAGATACCATGCTCCCAGGGGGAACAGACCCTGCTCATCGGAAATCTTCTGGAACACTTCCTTGCCCACTTCGCCGTTCAGGGTAGCCGTCATATGGTCATAGCTGTTGAAGAGGTAGCCTGCCGTGAACATCGATACCCACGGAGAACCTGTGGTCAGCCAGGACGCACTGGTCAGCGTTAAGTCTGCATCGCCCATAACTACGGCTGCCACTTCCTCTTCCTGGGAGAACAGCTGCGCATCCGTATAAACATCCACAGTAATATTTCCGCCGGACAAGTCTTCCACCGTCTCTTTAAACTTCTGCATTGCCTGGGCATGCGTATCCGTGGAAACAGCCGTCAGAGTAACGGTCAGAGTAACCGGATCTCCCAGATCTCCAGACGCTTCTGCATCATTGTCCTCCCCGGACTCCTGCTGCGGAGCCTCCGGCTCGCTCGTCTCACTCGGTGCAGGCTGTTCCTGCTTGGATGAGCAGCCCGCAAGCAGAGCACCTGCCATACTTGCAGCCAATACCATTGCCAAAATTTTCTTCTTCATTTTTTTCCTCCTGATTTTTTTATCTCAACGTCATTCTGACGCCGTGATCTTTGTTTCCTTCATGCAGCTATCCACATATTCCATGGTTGCCCGGCATCCCATGCTGATATAGCTGATATCGTCGCCACACCCGATAAAGGATGCGCCCTTCTGAATCCAATAGCGGATGGCTTCCCTATCTCCCGCCCCCAGCGAAACGCCGAAGGGCCTATTTCTCTCCTTGCAGATCTCTACAATCTCCTCGCAGAGCGCCCGCACCTCCGGGTGCTTGGTATCTCCCAGGCGCCCTATGGACGCCGACAGATCATTGGCCCCCACCAGCGGGAAATCAATCCCTTCCACATCCAGAATCTCTCTTAAATTACGCACTGCATCTACATGCTCAATCTGGACAATGCGCAGAAATCTCTCCTCCGGGTGTTCCAAAAACTCTTCATTTGCCGCCGCGCCGTACCTGTTCGCCCTGCGCGGTCCAAAGCCCCGGATTCCCTTAGGCGGATACATGCAGGCTGCCACAGCCTTTTCTGCTTCTTCCGCCGTACACACCATAGGAAACAGAATACCATCCGGTCCCATCTCCAGAATCGGCTTAACCAGAACTGGATCGTTCCACGGAACCCGCACAATAGATGCCGTATCCGCTGCCGCTGCCGCAATAATATGGGAAAGCGTGCTTGCTTTGTCAAACGCGGAGTGTTCTCCGTCGATCCAGACAAATGCAAATCCGTGCAGGCCCAATGCCTCCGTAATGGATGGGTCCAGGTAAAACGTGTGGGCGCCTATTACGGCCTCTCCGCGTTTCATCTTTTCACGTATCTGCTGCGCCTTGCATAATGCTGCCATTCTTCCGCTCTCTTTCCGCCCTGCCTTCGGACTATCTGCAATAATGCTCAAAAGTTCTGTTGCAAAGGCGGTCCATCATGCGCACCTCTTCCTTCCAGGTCTCAAACAGAAGCGAATCGTCCTGCACGCGGCATTTCGTCGTAATCGGAAGGCCCTCAATCTCCTTCAGATGCCATTTGGCGTTCACCGGATAGAGCTGCCGCTCAATCAAGGATGCTGCCATCAGCACCTCCTGCACGCAGTCCGCATCTTCCGGCTTGTCATTGCAGTGCTCACAAAGCCACACCCAGAGCTCCGGGTGGAAATTCGCCATGATTCCGCTGTAGCCTGCCGCCCCGTCCCGCAGGGACTGAAGCGCCGTAGTGGCGTTCGCATTGTACAGCTTCAGATTGGTCCCCTCAATGGCCTTGAGCTTTTCACGGATATCTGCTGCAACACAGCAGGTATCCTTCAGAAAATAAAAACGGTTTGTCTTGGCAATATCTGTAATCACCGGAATGGACAAAAGCCTTTTATAGGGCCTCGGACACTCATAAACGCCAAGCTTAATCTCCGGGTCAATCATTTTCTCAAGTTTATGATAGTTCTCAATCCATACCTCATCACTCTCATCCTCTTTCGCAAGGCGGTTAGTCAGAAGTATCACTGCATCAACGCCCGTCTTCCACATGGCGTTAATATCCCGTGCCTGATCCTCCAGGCCGTCCGAAGTATGTCCGCTGGCTACCACCGGAACCCTGCCGGCAGCGGCTTCTACCGTGATCCTCGCAATGCGTATTCTCTCTTCAAAATTCAGCTCATGAATTTCGCTGGACTGACAGGAAGCAAAAAGCCCCATTACACCGTTCTCAATGTACCAATCCACAAGTGCGCGAAGCCCTTTCTCATCAATCTGTCCGTCTTCTGTAAACGGGGTCAGCATCACCGGCCAGACACCGCCCGGAAAATTATTCTTCGGATATTCCATCTTCTTTTCCTCCACCCTCCACATGTCTGATGTTCCTGCCGTGTCTGCACCACAGGGCACCAGCATAAGATATTCCATGGTTTTCTTTGATTTTTCAAACCACCTGTAGTATAATCTTTTTGAGAAAAAATCTCATTCAATATAATATTTAATACTTTTTTATACTTTTCTCTCCGAAAGGATATATAGGAATCATGTTTGAAATCTTTGATGACTTTTGTTGGTCGAAAAACAAAAAAATCATCACTCAGGATGTCCATCAGATTCCAGGGCTGAAAAACCTATCTCACTGGAGCCACCCCTTTGCCTTCGATCCCTCCCCGACACACTACCATTCCGACATACTCGAGATCCACTGCATGGTCAAGGGAGCACGGTATACCATGCTAAAACAGGACGGGCAGTTCAACGCCTATACCATCACGGGAAATGAAGCTTTCTGCATCTTTCCCTACGAGCTGCACGGCAACGGCGGACAGCCCCAACAGCCCAGCGAATTCTATGCTGTCCAGATTGATGTAAGCAAGGAAGTAAAAAGCATCCTGGGTTTGAACCAGGAACACAGCCACATCCTCCGGGAGCGCCTTTTATCCCTGGAACACCGGCACCTTCAGCTCTCTGCCACAGAAATCCAGCTGATACGGACAGGTTTCAACCTGTTCTCCAGCGAACAAAGGGACGATATCATCAACGGATGTCCCTTTCTCACTGCCTTCCTGTTCAATCTATACTACATGAATCCCATCCGGGAGGAAACCCTGCGCCAGATCGACGTCCATATCCAAAAAGCCATGAACTATGTGACCGCTCATCTCACCGATGCACTTCCGGTTCAGGAGCTGGCAGAAGTCTCCGGTTACTCCCTCTCCCGCTTTAAGAGTAAATTCCGGGAGGAGGTGGGCTTTACCCCTGCGGAATACATCATTCTGCAGAAAATCGAGCTGGCGAAAGAGCTTCTGGAGACCACAGAGAGCAATATTACAGAGCTAGCTTATGAACTGGGATTTTCCTCCAGCAACTATTTTTCTTCGGTATTTAAGAAAATTACAAATAGCAGTCCGCTGAGTTACCGGAAGGCATATCGGAAGTGATGGGGAACGATGGTTTTTACCCTCAGACAAAAAAACGAGAGCCAAATTCGTGCAGGCACGATTTGGCTCTCGTTTTTTTGTCTGGCTAAGCTGGTGAATTAGATTCCCAGCTTCAGTTTCCGCATCTGCTCTTCAGCAGTCACATTGGTCGTGGGCTTGTAGTCTTTCAGCGGAATCAGTTTCTCATTGACGGCATCCAGGATCCACTCCTTCTGGGGGAAGAAGTAATGATCGTACTCGTAGGGCGGCGTAATCCAGTTCTGCGCACCCACGATGGCAGGCGGAGCATCCAGATAATCAAAGGCAAGCTCCGTAATATTCTTGGCCACCTCGTCCAGGAAGGTTCCCCTTGCACAGGCGTCGGAGGTCAGAATTACTTTGCCGGTCTTCTTTACGGATTCCAGAATCTTCGTGTAATCCAAAGGAACCAGGCTGTGCAGGTTGATAAGCTCTACGGACAGGCCGTACTTCTCTTCCAGCTCTTTCACGGCGTCGTATGCCCGGTACAGGGTTGCGCCTACGGTCAGCATGGTAATGTCGGAACCTGTCTTCAGCACATCCACATCGCCGAATGCAATCTCATATTCTCCTTCGGGAACGCCGCCCTCATGGAATTTCTCTCCGATATCGTAAATTCTCTGGCTCTCAAAGAACACCACCGGATCGGTTCCGTTCAGGGCTGCCTGCATCAAGCCCTTGGCCTCATAAGGCGTAGCCGGGAAGCAAACCTTCAGGCCCGGTACATGCGCACACATGGAAGTCCAGTCCTGGGAATGCTGTGCGCCGTACTTGGAACCTACAGACACACGCAGGATCAGGGGCATCTTCAGAATGCCGGCGCTCATGGCCTGCCATTTGGCCATCTGGTTGAAAATCTCGTCGCCGCAGCATCCGATAAAGTCGCCGTACATCAGCTCTACCACCGCGCGGCCGCCGCACATGGTGTATCCTACACCCGTACCTACAATCGCTGTCTCGGAGATGGGGGAGTTGAACAGTCTGGAGTAGGGAATCACATCCGTAAATCCGCGGTATACAGCAAAGGCTCCGCCCCAGTCGCGCACGTCTTCGCCATATGCCACAAGCGTGGGATCCTCATAATACTTATTGAACATGGGCTCAAAGATGGCGTCGCGGATGTTGTAGCGCTTCATAGCGCTCACTTCCTTGCCGTCCGCCGTGTAATGGGTGCGGACTTTCTTCTGGATATCCGTATAGCGCTTGCAGCTCTCCTTCGGCCCGGTGACAGAGGGCTCCCTGGTGGGATCCATATTGCGCTTTTTCTCATTGTTGAACATCAGGCGCTCCACAATGCCCGGGTCCTTTTCAAAATCAAGGTAGGGTGAAGCGTCCTTGTCCGCCGCCAGACGGCAGATGCGGGCCATACGCTCTTTTGTCTTTGTCCAGATGGCTTCAAACTCGCTGTCCTCAGCAACGCCTGCGTCTACTACAGCCTTGCGGAAGGTTACCAGGGGATCCTGTGCTCTCCA
Source organism: uncultured Lachnospiraceae bacterium (assembly GCA_910587955.1). Lineage (GTDB taxonomy): Bacteria > Bacillota > Clostridia > Lachnospirales > Lachnospiraceae > Laedolimicola. The sequence goes on from CAJUNN010000002.1 coordinate 71,505, forward strand.
GGCCTCGATCTCCTCCTTGGTGCGGTATGCGTTCTGATCGGAGGTGGAGTGTCCCAGCAGACGGTATGTTACTACATCCAGGAACACGGGGCCTTCGCCGCTCTTGGCCAAAGGCAGCTTCCGGCGGTATGCGTCGATAACTGCCAGCGGATTGTAGCCGTCCACACGCTCTGCATGAAGCTGGCTCTCGGTCACGCCTGCGCCCATACGCGCCAGCTCGCCGTAGCCCATGGTCTCGCCGCAGGTCTGTCCGCCCATGCCGTAGGAGTTATTGTTGATATTGAAAATCAGGGGCAGTCCGCCTCTCTTCCCTTCCTCCCAGAGAGTGCGGTACTGATCCATGGTTGCAAAGGAAAGAGCCTCCCACACGGGCCCCCGTCCCATGGAGCCGTCGCCTAAGTTCGCCACGACTACGCCTTCCTGATCGTTGCATTTCTTATAAAGGGCCGCACCGGTGGAAATGGTTGCGGAGCCGCCTACTAAAGCGTTGTTCGGATAAACACCGAAGGGAAGGAAAAATGCGTGCATGGACCCGCCCAGTCCCTTGTGGAAACCATTCTCCCTTGCGAACAGCTCTGCCAGGGCGCCGTATACGATAAACTCAATGGCCAGCTCTTTTACATCGCCCTCCGCCTTGCTCACGCTCTTCACGGCCTTCAGGGTCTTTCCGTCAAAGAAATTCTCCATATCGTCCAGAAGCTCTTTGTCATCCAGTTTCTGGATGCAGGACAGGCATTTGGCCAGAATCTCACTGTGGCTTCTGTGGCTTCCGAAGGTGAAATCATTTTTGTTCAGCAGGTACGCCTCACCCACAGCGGCCGCCTCCTGGCCCAGGGAGAGATGGGCGGGACCCGGGTAGGTGGTCTCTACGTCCGCATACTTTGCCTGGGTCTTGATCTGGTTCAGCATATCCTCGAACTCCCGGCAGATGGTCATGTCGCGGAAAATACGCAGCAGATCCTCTTTGGTAAAATTCCCCTCGTCCACTTCTTCCTTCACGGACTTCTTGTACACGTTGATAGGAATATCCTTAAATGTGATTTTTCCCTCGGCGCGCATTTTGTCGGGATCGACATATAATGACTTTGGCATGTTTCATAATCTCCTTTTTATTTATTTTCCGCGGATACCGGACAGAACGGACATGCCCGCGCGCGGATGTTTGCTTAGATGGATGGGCCCGGCCCGCACAAACGTGCCGGGCCCCGATTGGTTGGTTATTTCATCATTAATAAAGAAATGTTCTCAAGAGCGGTGCACAGCTCTTTCACAAATCTGGAAGCCGGTGTTCCGTCCAGCGCCCTGTGGTCATAGGACAGGCAGAGGCCCATTGCCGGGTATGTCTTGATCTCGCCGTTTACTTCCTTCACCCGGGTGGTGATGCCGCAGACGCCGAGGATACCTACCTGAGGCGGATTTACAACCGGTGTAAACATCTCTACGCCGAGGGAACCTACATTAGATACGGTAAAGCTCGCGCCGGAAAGCATATCCGGGGTAGCCTTGCCCTCCTGGCAGATCTTCGCCAGCCGTTTGGCTTCTACGCACATCTCAGCCAGAGTCATCTTGTTAGCGTTGAAGATGGTGGGAACCATCAGTCCCTTGGGCGTATCCACCGCCATTCCCAGATGTACGTTGGTGTATTTCCGCAGTACATTTTCCTCCGGCATAATGGCGTTCAGATCCGGATGGTTCAGGATAATGCGGGATACGGCAAACATTACCATATCGTTCAGGGTAATATTCGGCATTCCCATGGCCTCTCCGTTGGCTTTGATCTGTTTTCTTAAGTTCATGAGGGCCGTAGCATCAAAGGTATGGTAATGGGTGAGCTGAGCCATGGTGCTCAAAGATTTCACCATCGCCTTGGCCGTAGCCTTTCTCACGCCGGAGAATTTTACATCTACATATTCAGCTTCTGCTGCAGGTGCTGCCGCCGGAGCTGCCTCTGCGGCCGCAGGCGCTTCTGCCGCTGCGGGCGCCGCCGGGGCTTTTGCCGGAACCGCGGCTGCATACGCTCTCACATCCGCCTCTACGATCCGTCCGTGAGGACCCGTAGGCGTTGCCGCTGTAGCATCCACACCCAGATCCCGGGCTGCCATTCTGGCTCTCGGTGATACCTTGGCGCCGGGATTGGCCGGGCCGGATGCTGCCGGAGCACCGGGCGCTGCTGCAGGTGCTTCTGCCGCTGCAGGAGCCGTTCCCTCCTTGAGGCCTTCGATGCTGTCCCCCGGTTTTCCGATGGCGCATACATTCACAAGTACCGGGACCTCGTCTCCGTCCTCATAGAAAATCTCAAGCAGCTCGCCCTCTGCCGTAGATTCGCATTCAAAAGCAGCCTTATCTGTCTCATAAGTAAAGAGAACCTCACCCATGGCCACGTGATCGCCTTTCTTCTTATGCCACTCGGTAATCACGCACTCCTCCACGGTAATGCCTGCCTTGGGCATCAATACGCCTGCTGCCATATTGCCGGCAGGCGCGGCCGCAGGAGCCGCCGGGGCTGCTGCCGGAGCTTCCGCTGCGGGTGCCGCCGCAGGAGCCGTTCCTTCCTTGATGCCTTCGATGCTGTCTCCCGGTTTTCCGATGGCGCATACATTCACAAGTACCGGAACCTCATCTCCGTCCTCATAGAAAATCTCAAGCAGCTCGCCCTCTGCCGTAGACTCGCACTCAAAGGACGCCTTGTCCGTCTCATAGGTAAAAAGGATGTCTCCCACATTTACGTGGTCTCCCTTTTTCTTCAGCCATTCCGTAATAATACATTCTTCCACGGTGATTCCCGCCTTGGGCATCAGCACGCCTGCGGCCACATTGCCGGCAGGTGCCGCTGCTGCAGAAGGCGCGGCCGCAGCGGGAGCTTCCGCTGCCGGAGCTGCCTGTGCAGGTTCCGCCGTCCCCTCTTTGATGCCGGAGATATCCTCTCCCGGCTGTCCCACCGCACACACATTCACCAGAACGGGTACTTCGTCCCCTTCTTCATAAAAAATCTCAAGGATCTCTCCTTCTGCTGTGGATTCACACTCGAAGGATGCCTTATCCGTCTCATAGGTAAAGAGAATGTCGCCCACGTTTACATGGTCGCCCTTTTTCTTCAGCCATTCCGTAATAATACATTCTTCTACGGTAATTCCTGCTTTTGGCATCAATACGCCTACTGCCATCTTTTTTCCCTCCATTGCGCTTGTTTCATTTATTTTTTGTTTCATTACAACCAAAATCTCAAAGAACCCGGACGCCTGCCTGCTCCGCCCGGTCTAAAAATTCCCGGGGCAGCCCTCCGTCGCTGACAATACAGTCCGCGTTCTCAATATTGCCGAAGGTATAGGGAAGTATCTTGCCGCACTTGGAACTGTCCATCAAAATCACTTTTTTCCCCGCCTTCTCCATCATCAGCCGTTTCACCAGCATCTCATCCTCTTTGCCGCAGGTAAAGCCCCCCTGGTCCGTATAACCGGAAACGCCCAAAAACGCCGTGGCAATGTTGATCTGCTCCAGCATCTTCAGGGTGCTCTGCCCGGACACTGCCTGATTGAAGCGGTTTAAGGTCCCCCCGCACATATGGATAGTAGGAATGGTAAGGCGCCCCAGCTCCATGGCAATATTAGGACCTGTGGTAAAAATATTAACATCCATGTCGGGAAGGGCCTGGGCAAGCGCCATGCTGGAAGTCCCTGCGTCCAGAAACACAGCACTGCCGGGATCGATAAGCTTCAGGGCTTTCCGCGCCATTTCCCGCTTGGCCTTCCGATTGGTCTGCATCCGCGCCTCCAGCTTCACTTCTGTAGGACTGCTTCCCGCCGTGGGAGACATGGCCCCGCCCCTGGTGCGGAGAATCACGCCCTCCTCCTCCAGCTTCTCCAAATCCCGGTGTATTGTCATTAAACTGACATCAGGAAAAAGAGCGCTGATCTCCTTTACGGTGACTGCACCTTTTTCCTGAATAAACTTTCCGATATGTTCTCTGCGGAGCTGGTTCATATTATGTATCCTCTTGTTGTGAATTGTTATGTATGAAGGTCCGTCTTTAACAAATCATAACATTTTATAACATTTCCGTCAACAGGTTTTCTCATTTTTTCCAAATAAAATAAAAAAGCTTCTGCCTTTTCTCAGGCAAAAGCTTTCACTCTCTCTATTTTTATTATTACGCCGCTTTAAACAGCACCTTCTTATACCTGGAAAGCACCACCAGCAGTACTGTTCCCATCATTCCGCAGGATAAAATCTCTCCCAAACCTACCGTTCCCATCAAAAAGGGGATGGGCAGCGGATCCCCGTATCCATACCGCAGGACAAAGGGAATGATCAGCACATTTGCCACAATGGGCGGCAACGGCGCCAGGTATCTGCTCTTCTTCCGCAGCAGATACGTTCCCACCGCGCCTATGAGCGTCGCAACACTTCCAAAAGCCACATCCAGCAGGATTCCGCCTCCCAGCAGATTGGCAGCCAGACAGCCGATAAAAAGTCCGGGGACTGCCGCCGGCGTAAAGAAGGGCAGAACCGTCAGCGCCTCCGCAACGCGGGTCTGAATGGCTCCGTAGCTGATGGGCTCAAAGACAATGCAAAGAACCACGTAGATAGCGGCAATCATAGCCGCCTGAGTCATAAACTGCACTTTGTTTTCTCTCATATTTTGTTCTCTCCTTAGTTTTGTTTTACGTGTGGATGGTTTCGAACACACGGGTCTCTTTTGCCGGAAACTCTGTCTGCCAGATATATCCGACTTGTCAAGTATAGCATGAAGCAGAAAAAAGTCAATGACTTTTTATTTGACCTTTTCTTCTTTCTTTGTTATCATCTTTTTATATGCCGTGTCTGCGGCTTTGGAAAAATGAGGAGGAATTATGTAATGGAAAAGCGCGAAAAATTTTCATCCAGGCTTGGTTTTATCCTGATCTCCGCCGGATGCGCCGTTGGATTGGGAAATGTCTGGAGATTTCCTTATATTACGGGAAAATACGGAGGAGCAGCCTTTGTACTGATCTATCTTGTGTTCTTGGTAATCTTGGGAATGCCCATTATGGCCATGGAGTTTGCCGTGGGCCGCGCCAGCCAGAAGTCAGCGGCCAGAAGCTTTCATGTGCTGGAGCCTAAGGGCAGTTTCTGGCATCTGGAGGGTTATGCAGCCATGGCCGGAAACTATCTGCTGATGATGTTTTACACCACCGTGGGCGGCTGGATGCTGGCCTATGTTTTTAAAATGATCTCCGGTACCTTTACCGGACTGTCCCCCGAGGAGGTGGGCGGCGTATTTTCCGGAATGCTGGGGGAACCCGGCCCCATGACCTTCTGGATGATTGTCACGGTAATTCTAAGCTTCGGCATCTGCAGTCTGGGACTTCGAAACGGCGTAGAACGGATCACAAAAATTATGATGGCTTTTCTCTTCCTGATCCTGGTGATCTTATGTGTTCGCAGCGTGACTCTTGAGGGCGCCGCAGCAGGATTGAGTTTCTATCTGGTGCCTGATTTCGGCAAGGTGGCGGAAAACGGCGCCGGGGAAGTTATCTTTGCCGCTATGGGCCAGGCGTTCTTTACTTTAAGTCTCGGCATCGGAGCTATGGCTATCTTCGGCAGCTATATCAGCAAGGACCGCACCCTCATGGGCGAGTCCTTAAATATCTGTGCCCTGGACACCCTGATTGCCCTGATGGCAGGCCTGGTAATCTTCCCCGCCTGCTTCGCCTTCGGCGTAGATCCGGGAGAGGGTCCCGGCCTGGTATTTGTCACCCTGCCGAACATCTTTAACCAAATGGCGGGCGGACAGCTCTGGGGGACTTTATTCTTTATCTTTATGAGTTTTGCGGCATTGTCTACGGTGATTGCCGTGTTTGAAAATATTATCAGCTTCGCCATTGACCTTTGGGGATGGAGCAGAAAGAAAGCAGTGCTGGTCAACCTGATCCTGATTCTGGTTCTCTCCATGCCTTGTGTTCTGGGCTTTAACCTCTGGAGCGGCTTTGCTCCCCTGGGCGCCGGAAGCACCATTCAGGACCTGGAGGACTTTATCGTATCCAACAACCTTCTGCCTCTGGGAAGCCTGGTATATCTCCTCTTCTGCACCAGCCGCTACGGCTGGGGCTGGAAGAACTTTATCGCCGAGGCGGACGCCGGCGAGGGAATCCGGTTCCCCAAATGGGCGAGATTTTACGTGTCCTATATTCTGCCCCTGATCGTGCTCTTTATCTTTGTGATGGGGTATTGGCAGAAATTTGCAGGCTGATGGCCGGCTTTTGATATGTGCCAAATAAAAGAAACCGGGCTGCGGGCTTCCCAAAAGCGGTGTGGCCCACTTAAAAGATTAAATCGGTTTCCCGGGCAAATAAAAAATAGACATAGGATTCCATTCTGCATACAGAAATCGAATCTCTATGTCTATTTTATCTATCCGTTCAGCCAAACGCGCTTTCAGCTTTTCTTTTCCTCGTGATACTCCTTCTCCGTATTCACGCTCCAGATATTCTTCTTATCCTCCCTGCCGCTTAAAATATTTCCCACTGCCTCGAAGGCCGTAGCCATGGAGTGGTCCATATTGTTGTAGCGGTGCTGGCCGTTGCGGCCCACGCAGTAGAGGTTTCCGAAGCCGTTCAGATACCCAATCAGGTCATCCATCCGGCTGTAGGTATCAAAGTATGCCGGATACGCCTTCTTCACCTTCTCCCGGTGAGAATCCAGCACATCCTTCTCGCTGGAGATCACGCCCATCTTCATAAGTTCCGCCGTACCGAACTTCACCCACTTCTCTTCGCTCAAATTCCAGTACTTGTCCCCCTCCGTACAGAAGTACTCCAGTCCAATCCAGACCGTGTTCTCCGGATCCTTAACCAGGTACGGGGACCAGTTGTTAAAGATCTGGATGCGCCCCAGCTTAACGCCCACATCCTGCACGTAAATCCAGCAGTCGGGGACGAGATTGTTCAAGGTCTGCAGCTTCGTCTGGTTCTTCAGATTCAGCTTCTTTACCAGCAGTCCCACCGTCACAAAATCCCGGTAGGGAAGCCCCTCTGCGATGGTTCCCATCTTCTCCGGAACATCGTTCATACCTGCCACCAGATCCTTCACCGGCATGGAGGAAATAAAGATATCTCCCTCCACCATAACCTCTTTGCCGCCGCATTCATAAGAAATGCTCTCGATCCGGCTGCCGGCAGTATGAATCTTTGTCACCTTGCAGCCTTTCCGGATTTCTCCGCCCAGCTTCTCCACCTCGGAGGCCGCCGTCTCCCAGAGCTGGCCGGGGCCGTACTTGGGATAATGAAATTCCTCAATCAGAGAGGTCTGTACATTCTTCTTATTGCGTTTTCCGCCGAAAGCCTTGGACAGGATATCCTTCAGAATGCCCATGATGGAAAGGCCCTTGGTGCGCTGGGCACCCCAATCCGGAGCAATCTCCCTGGGATGTCTCCCCCACAGCTTCTCCGTATACCCCTCAAAGAACATGGAGTAAAGCTTCTTTCCGAAACTATTGATATAATAATTCTCCAGAGAATCTACCGGACGCTTGAAAACAGCCGAGTACACATAGCTGAACCCTGCGTGAAGCAGCGTAAAGATATCCAGCTGGAAAATTGTCTTGGCGCTCACCGGGTAATCAAAAAACTTTTTCTTATAATAGATCCGGGATACCCGCCGTCTGGTCAGCATCACCCGGTCCTCTTTCTCCGGATCGGGCCCTCCTTTGGCCAGAGGAACCTTCCGGCTCAGCTTGCGATCGTCAAAAGACGGCTTTCCCTGGCGGGGCATCATATCATCCCACCATCTGGTTACGCGCTCATCCTTAGAAAAGAAACGATGCCCTCCAATGTCCATCCGGTTTCCGTTATAGCGGACGGTCCTGGAAATTCCGCCGATCTCCTGGCTCTCCTCCAGAACCAATACCTCATACTCCTTGGACTGCTTTAACAATTCGTACGCAGCGGTGATGCCCGCAGGCCCTGCGCCGATAATTACTGCTTTTTTCATGCGAAGCTCCCTTTTCTGTGCTTTTACTGGTTTTTTGATTTGTCCAGTATCTTCTCCCATTGTACACGATAGAAATAGAGGCGTCAAGGAAAAGCCCGGCTGTTTCAAAGGAACCGAAAAAGCAGCGGCATCTGCTGCTTGCCTCCCTCCCCGGGAAGGTGCTATAATAAAACATATGCTCGTGTCAGGAGAGAGTACACAGAGAGGGGAACACCATGTACTATTTTATCGTAAATCCCGGCTCCCGTTCCGGAAACGGAAAGCTGGTATGGGAAACCTTGGAAAAGATTCTGGATGAAGAACAGATAGAATACCGGGTATTTTTCACTGCTTACCGCTATCACGCCACCCGCCTGGCTGCAGACATTACCGCGGCAGGTATCCGCCTGACCCTGGTTGCAGTGGGCGGCGACGGCACGGTAAATGAAGTCATCAACGGGATCCGGGATTTCTCCAAAGTTATCTTCGCCTACATTCCCACCGGGTCCAGCAATGATTTTGCCCGCAGCCTGGGACTTCCCAGCACACCGGAGGAAGCCCTTCGGAATATCCTCCGCCCTTCCTGCTACCGCAGAATCGATCTGGGGCAGGTCACCTGCGGGAAGCGTACCCGGTATTTTGCCGGAAGCAGCGGTTTCGGCTTCGATGCCGCCGTCTGCCACGAAGCCATCGCTTCCCATATCAAAGACACACTGAACAAATTCCGGCTTGGCAAGCTGACCTATGTGGGAATTGCTTTGAAACAGATTCTCTTTTTCCGGCCGTTTCCTATGACCGCTCTTTTGGACAACGGGAACAAACTAAAATTTTCCCGCACTTACTTTGTCTCTGCCCTCAACTGCAGTTACGAAGGCGGCGGTTTAAAACTCTGTCCCAAAGCAAAGGCCGGGGACGGTTTTCTGGATCTCTGCGTGGTTGAGGGGTTAAGCAAGCTCACCATTGCCCTGATGTTTCCCACGGCTTACATCGGAAGACATACGATTTTCAGGGGCGTCCGTTTATACCGGACCAGATCTCTGGAAATCCGCACGGATAAGCCTCTTCCTTTCCACACAGACGGCGAACCGGAATACCTGCGGGGAACCATCCGCATTTCCTGTCTTCCCTCCTGCCTGACCCTCATTTCCGGAAACGGGAACCTTATTGATAATTCCGCAAAATTTTCTTAAAATATTATAAAGATTGTTGTAGCGGCAGTGCCATTGTGCTATACTCCCATCAGATAACGAACCATACGGATGAAAAAAAGTTTTGAAGAAAGAGGAATGATGAATGAAGACATTTTTTCAGAAGTATAAGCATTCTCTGGTTTTGCTTTACGGACTTCTCTACATGCCCTGGTTTCTATGGCTGGAGAGCCGGGCCAGCCTGCCTTATCACGTGATCCACATGGGAATTGACGACAGGATCCCTTTTATGGAGATTTTTATTGTCCCTTATCTTATATGGTTCATCTATGTGCCGGCTGTTTTTATTTACTTGTTTTTTAAAAACAAAGGAGAATTTTACCGATACTGCATCTTCCTGTTTACGGGAATGACCTTGTTTCTGGTAATCTCAACCGTATACCCCAACGGCCACCTATTGCGGCCGGCAAGCTTTGAGCGGAACAATATTTTCATCTATGCCGTCCAGTTCCTTTACCGGGCAGATACGGCCACTAATATTTTTCCCAGCCTGCACGTATATAATTCTATTGCAGCCCATATGGCCGTTGCGTATAACAAGCGCCTGGGCAGCAGCTTCTTTATACGGAATATCTCCCGGCTGCTGATGATTACGATCATCCTCGCCACCATGTGTTTGAAGCAGCACTCGGCGGCGGATGTGATCAGCGGAATCCTTCTGGGTGTTCTGATGGATCAGATGGTTTACCGCACGGACTTTGCCCTTCTTCGTCAAAAGGCGCAGCAGCGCAGAAAGAAAACCAAAAAAGGAGTTGTCATCTGACAGCTCCTCTTTTTTTCTCTTTCTCAGTTAAACCCGACCACCCGCTGGGCCATCTTATAGGCAATCTCGGAAATTTTCCGTCCGCTTCTTCCCGGCAGGTTCATGGTTCTTCCCATAATCCCCCATTTCAGCTCATAATAGAGCTTCCGGTCCCGCTTCTTTAAATATTTCCAAAGCTCATATTTCTTCTTCAGATTCTCCTCCGTCCCGGAACGGATGGCCAGAATGGAAGAAATCACCATAATAATTTCCAGGTAATTTTTCATATAATGGCGCAGCTTCCGGCTGGGAATCTGGCGGATATCAGTAAGCTTGTAGTCATCAATCATAATCTGGTTGACCTTGAGCTGCTGATCCAAACGTCCGATCATCACGCTCTCGTTCACGGACTGGTCCGCCCTTCCAATGTAATAGCGGTAAAAATTTACATCTTTGTAATACAAATATTTTACATAAGGAAGGGGATGGTAGACAAAAATATTGTCCACGTAAAAAGTATGCTTCGGAAGCTCAAGCCCGCATTCCCGCAGAAGCTTCGTCCGGTAAATCACGGAGTGCATGAGGATATACTGGCCCTTGAGCAGAAACTTCACATCGTCCCAGGTAAATACCTGATCCTGGGGAAATGCGCTCCGGTAACTCATGACTTTCTTATGCTTCTGGCCTTCCTTCTCATAGACGAAATTGCTGATCAGCATATCCACCAGAGGCCGGGCTCCGGCCAGCTCCTCCAGAGTCTTCAGAATCTCCTTATAGGCAGAAATAGATACCCAGTCGTCGCTGTCCACCACTTTAAAATACAGGCCCGTAGCATTGCGCAGCCCTGTATTGACCGCCTCTCCGTGCCCGCCGTTTTCCTGATGCACCGCTTTGATAATGGACGGATACTTCTCCGCATACTCGTCTGCGACCGCCCCCGTTCCGTCCACGGAACCGTCGTCCACAATGATAATCTCCACTTCTTCTCCGCCTACCAGCAGGGAGTGGATACAGTTTCTCATGTATGCCTCCGAATTGTAGCATGGAATTGCGATGGATAATAATTTCATTGTCTCCTCCTTCTGTGCTGCCTTTATGCCAGGCTTCTTGCCAGCCCCAGTGCGCGGGCGGCCATAGCATCGATGTTATAGTATTTGTATTCCGCAAGTCTTCCCAGCAGATAAAAATCTGGAAATTTTTCTGCAAGGGCCGCATATCTCCGATACAAAGCAAGATTTTCCTCATTTAAAATTGCATAATAGGGAATCTCCCCCTCTGCCCCCGTATAGGCAAAGGGATATTCCTTCACAATCGTAGTTCCTTCCGCCTTCTGTCCGGTAAGATGCTTAAACTCTGTAATTCTGGTAAATTCCTCACTCACCGTATAGTTGACAACACTGTGTCCCTGATAATCAGGAATCCTGTAGTGTTCGAAGTCAAACCGGAGGGAACGGTAAGGCAGCCGCCCGTACCGGCAGCCGAAAAGTTCATCCGCAGCCCCCGTGTAAATCACGGCGCCGTCAAACTCCCGGCCTTCCAGGTAAACCTTTCCTTCCTCCTTTCGAAGCTCCAGAATCTCCCGGGCATCCGTACCGGTGCGCACCTCAATCCCGGGATGGGCAAGAATCTTCTCAAACATAGGCGTGTAGCCGTCCTTGGGCATTCCCTGGTATTTGTCCCCGAAATACCGGTTGTCATAGGAAATCACTACCGGAACACGGCCCGTCACCGCCGGATCGATTTCCTCCGGCTTCTGTCCCCACTGCTTCATGGTATATTTGAGGAAAATATTTTCGTAGACAAAATCCGCAATGGCCTGAATCTCCGGATCCGTCTGCTCCCGTAGCTTCAAGATGGGAACACGGGCCCCTGCTCCGAAGGTATTCGCAAGCTTTCCGGCCAGACGCTCCCCCTTCTCTTCCCCATATACCATCTTCAGGGTATTCAGGTTAAAGGGAACGGGAATCAGCCGTTCTCCCACCCGGGCCACCACCTCATGGCCAAATTCATACCAGTCCGTAAAGCGGGATAGCCAGGCATAGACCTCCTCGTCGTTCGTATGGAAAATATGCGGGCCGTACTGGTGAATCAAGATTCCGTATTCATCCTCCCGGTCATAGCAGTTGCCTCCTATGTGAGGCCGCCTCTCCAGAACCAGAACCTGCTTTCCCTGTTCTTCCGCCAGAACCCTGGCTGCCGCTGCTCCTGCTATACCGGAGCCGATTACCACTGCATCGTACATCTTCTCTCTCCTTTAAAACCGGTGCCTGAAATATTCCGTATATGCTGCAAACGCCGCCGGTATGGAATACCGGCGCTCCATTTCTTCCTTTTCCACAAAAAACATGCTCTTTGGATCCCCTTCCGGCTCTTCCACTTTCACCGCATACCCTTCCATATGCCACTCAATATGGCTGAACACATGCTTCGCCCGCGGCAGCTCCTGGATCCGCACAGGCGACAGGCCCAGCTCCCGGACATATGCAAGAACCTCTTCCCGTTCCAAATGGCCTTCCAGGTTCGGCAGCTCGTAAAGACCTGCCAGAAGCCCTTTTCCCGGCCGTTTCCGAAGGGCCGCCCGGTTGTCCGAGAGAAGCACCAGTACGGTCCTGTCCTCGATTCTGCGGCTCTTGGGAGGCGTCTTCTTGGGCAGCTCCTCCTCCACCCCTTCCGCATGTGCCCGGCACAGCATTTTCAGCGGGCATTCCCCGCATTTGGGCGCACCGTTCGGCACGCAGACAATGGCTCCCAGCTCAATCAGGCTCTGGTTGAAATCCCCGGCCCGATCGCAAGGAATCACCGCTTCCACCCGCTCTTCCATCTTCCGCCGGACTGCCTGCTTCATAATATCCTCGTAGCTTTTCGTTACCCGGGACAGGACGCGCAGCACATTGCCGTCCACAGCAGGCTTGGGAATACCGAAGGCAAAGGAAGCAATGGCCCCCGCCGTATAGCTGCCGATTCCGGGCAGTTCCCGGATCCGGTCAAAATCCGCCGGCATTTCTCCCTGGTATTCCTCCACGATCCTGCAGGCAGCCTTCTGCATATTGCGGACCCGGTTATAGTAGCCCAGCCCTTCCCACAGCTTCATAAGACGCTCCTCCGGCACCTCCGCCAGATGGCGGATGGTGGGGAGTTCTTTCAGGAATCTTTCAAAATAGGGCTTTACCGCCTCCACCCGCGTCTGCTGAAGCATAATCTCGGAGACCCATACCCGGTAAGGCTCCGGGTTATCCCGCCAGGGTAGCTTTCTGGCATGTCCGTCATACCAGGCCAGCAAGGGCTCTGCAATTTCTCTCAGTTCTTCCATCTATAGGCAAACCTCTGTCTTTTGATCCATTTCTATGGTATCCGGCTTTACAATACAGTCATAAGCCAATATATGAACCCCTTCCGCAGCCGCTCTGCGCAGCGCCTCTCCAAAGGCGGGATGGGTCTTATCGTTGGGTTCCAGAAAGGAGATTCCCTTCATCTGAATCACAAAGAAGAGATAGGCCTCATACCCTTCCTTCCGGCAGGCGGCAAGCTCCTGTACATGCTTAACTCCCCGCTCCGTCGGCGCATCCGGGAAACGGGCCATCCCGTTCTCCTCCAGGGTCACTCCCTTGACCTCCATAAAAATGCGCCGCTCTCCCGCTTCCACATAAAAGTCAAACCGGGAATTTCCAAACCTGCACTCGGTGCGGATACGGGCATCGGCTCCGAAGAGATTTCCCTTCCTCAGCCATTCCTCCACCACCCGGTTGGGAATCTGGGAATCCATATTGATAAGCTTTTCTCCCTTTTTTACGGCAATCAGGTCAAGAGGCGTCTTTCTGGCCGGATTCTCCTGTCTCTGTACGTAGATTTCACAGCCCGGCAGCAGAAGCTCCCTGCACCGCCCCGTATTCTTTACATGGCAGATCTGCCGCTTTCCCGCCTGCTCCACATAGGCTATGAAGCGGTTCGGCCGCTCCAGGAAAATGGCAGGTTCTATATTTTCATATTTCATAGTGTCTCACCGCAACATCTATATTTTACTTTAAATTTATTAACATCCGGCTGGATTTTTATTAAGATTTTCTTTCTTAATTTTACTATTTCAGCCTGCAAAGCGCAAGAATGTTTTTCTTCCGCTTCCGGACACCCTCAATACTTGCTGCTCAGCAAAAAATCCGACAAATGTACGATTTTTACGCCATTGAAATTTCCTGCGGCCAATTCGTCCAACGTGACCACATATTTGGGGTAGTGATCTTTGATTTCAAGGAGATTGGCAACCTCCCGATCCGACTCCTCCGGCAGCCTGCGGCATACCTGAACATAGATACGCTCATCCCGCTGCACCGCCACAAAATCAATCTCTTTCGTCTCGTTTTTTCCGATATAGACCTCATAGCCCCGCCGCCGCAGCTCAAAATACACGACGTTCTCCAGCATAGCAGCAAGCGACTTCGGATTGAATCCCATGATGAAGTATTTTAGGGAAGCATCAGCCAGATAGAATTTTTCCTGCGTTTTGAGCACGGATTTCCCCTGCAAATCATATCGTTGGCAGCGATAGACAACAAACGCCTTTTCCAGCCAATTCAGATAGTTGTAAACCGCTTCCACAGACAAAGAGCGTCCTTCGCTTTTCAAAAACTTCGCAATGGCATTCGCGGAAAAGGTCTTTCCCACATTTTCCACGATATATTTGACAATGCGGTTGAACAGCTCAAAGTTCATAATATTGTGCCGCTTTGTAATATCGTTCGCAATTACAGAGTTATAAATTCCTTCCACAATCTGATAAGCAGAACGTTCATCAAAATTGCCAAACGCCACAAGCGGGAATCCGCCCAACTGCAGGTACTCGTTTAATAATTCCTTGGGGGAACGGGAATCTGATTTTTTAAATTCCAGGTATTCGGAGAAGGACAAGGTATAAACCGGAATGGAGATATAGCGCCCCGTTAGATATGTGGAGATCTCACTCGACATCAGCTTGGAGTTAGAACCTGTCACATAAATATCGGTATTCGCGTTTTCCAGCAGACTATTGACAGCCTTTTCCCAACCGTCAATCTCTTGTACCTCATCCAGCAAAAGATAATAACGCCCATCGTCTGCCATCAAATTTTTGATGCCGTTATACATATCCTTGTGGGTCATCCCATCGTCAAAATCTTCCCATGTATAGCGCATATGGATAATGTGATCTGCGGCAATTCCGCTTTGCAGCAAGTCCTCTTGAAGCATATCCAAAATCGTAGACATACCTTCTTGGACATTACATTGGTAGTCCAAGAAGTATACCTTAACGGACAGCCGCAGTACTTGTCATACGGTTAACTGACCTTCCTTTTCAGCCAAAATTTCTTATGAATCAGGAGTTTTGCGACCCCGAAAAAATATCTTCTACGGCATCTTATATTTCGTCTTCTACCGATACTCCTCCATCAGTTTCCGAAAGGCCGGCATGGCATTTATAATAGTCTTTTCCGCCACGCAGTAAGCGATTCTCACATAACCCGGACAGCCGAAATCGTCACTGGGAACAAGAAGCAGATCATAATTCTTGGCCTTCTCGCAGAACGCATATGCGTCCGGTTCCAGAGCTTTCATAAAGAGATAAAAAGCCCCCTTGGGCGCAATACAGCTATACCCGATTTCCGAAAGGCCTTTCACCAGAAGATCCCGGTTCCTTTTATACGCCAAGATATCTCCCGTATCCTCCGCACACATGGCCGCTACCTGCTGGAACAGTGCCGGCGCACAGACAAAGCCCAGCGCGCGGGCAGCCCCTGCAATGGCCGGAGATACCTTCCCATACTCGGCCAGACGTCCGGGAATCACAATATATCCAATGCGCTCCCCGGGAAGGGACAGGGACTTGCTGTAGGAATAGCATACCAAAGTATCCCTGTAATAACGAGTCAGATAGGGCACTTCTGTCCCATCATACACGATTTCCCGGTAGGGTTCGTCTGCAATCAGGTAAATGGGCTCGCCGTATTCCCCGGATTTCTCCCTCAGCAGATTCGCCAGCCTCTGAATATCCTCCGGCGGATACACCACGCCGGAAGGATTGTTGGGACTGTTCACAATGACTGCCTTGGTTCTGGGATTCAGAAGCCCTTCCAGAGCATCAAAATCTATCTGGAAATCCGGAAGCCGGGGCTGCACCACCTGAAGCTTTGCCCCGGCCGCCTCCGCCCAGCATCGGTATTCCGGAAAAAAGGGAGCAAATACAATTACTTCATCTCCGGGATTGACAAGGGCCTTGATGCAGATATTCAGGGACGCCGCCGCTCCGCAGGTCATGAAAATATGCTCTGCCGTAAAGTTCTCTCCAAATCTGCGATTTAGGGAACCGGCAATCACAGCCCGCACTTTGGGATCCCCGGCTGCGGGAGAATAAGCATGCAGCTCCTCTGCCGGCCGTTCCATAAGCTCCAGAACCGCTTGTTTCACCGAATCGGGAGCCGGAATGCTGGGATTCCCCAGGCTGAAATCGTAGACACGATCCGCTCCTATCTCCTCTTTCCGCTTTAATCCAAAAGCAAAAATCTCCCGAATCACGGAACTTTTGCTGCCAAGCTCATAACACGCCTCTGAGATCATAATTCTATGCCTCCTCTGTTCTCCAATTTTTTTCTATTTTACTATTTCACGCGGGAAAGCGCAAGAATGTTTTCCCCTGTTTCCGGGAACGAAAAAGGGACCGTCCGTTCGGACCGTCCCTTTCGGTTTCTTATTCTTATACAAGCTCCAGAAGAACTTCCATGGCCGCATCACCTTTGCGCTGGCCAATCTTTACGATTCTGGTATAGCCGCCGTTGCGGTTTACATACTTGGGAGCAATCTCGTCAAAGAGTTTGGCCACCATGTCCACATCCTTGGTATTTCTCTTTCTTCCGGCTGCTTTCTCCGGAACATCCTTTACGGGATAGAGAACCTTGAGCATCTGGCGTCTTGCATGCAGTCTGGACGCCTGATCCTTCTTGATGGTCTTCTCCACCTCGTCAAATACGGTAACTTTCTTGCCGTCTACAACCTCTTTCACACGCTTGCCGTCTTTGTCCTTGCGCGGAACCTTCGCGGTTACGGTTACAGTGTCATAGTTGTCTTTCTCTTTTACTGCAAGGGCAATGAGACCTTCGGCAATCTTGCGTACTTCTTTTGCCTTTGCCTCTGTGGTAACAATCTTTCCATGGTTCAGAAGGGCTGTCACCTGATTTCTCAGAAGCGCCTTTCTCTGGCTGGAAGTCCTGCTCAGTTTTCTATACTTTGCCATTTTTCTTTCCTCCATTTGTGGAACCGCATCCCCACGCTTCTTCGGTCTTACTGGGGAGGGTTTTTATCCATAAATTAATCACTTGCCGCTTGGAACAGCGGTACCTTCCCGAAGCAAGTTCGGGAAGTAGCACCCAAGCTCCTCGTTTCACTCGTCGCTCAGAACATCGGTACCTTCCCGAAGCAAGTTCGGGAAGTAGCACCCAAGCTCCTCGTTTCACTCGTCGCTTGGGTTTAACTGTAGTCCAAGCTCTTTGAGTTTTGCAAGTACTTCTTCCAGGGATTTGCGGCCCAGGTTGCGGACCTTCATCATATCCTCGGAAGTCCGGTTGCAAAGCTCTTCTACCGTATTGATGCCCGCTCTCTTGAGACAGTTGAAGGAACGAACGGAAAGCTCCAGCTCGTCAATGCTCATCTCAAGAACCTTTTCCTTCTCATTGTCTTCCTTCTCCACCATGACTTCTGCAGTCTTCGCGTTCTCAGACAAATCGATAAACAGGCACAAATGCTCGCTCAATACCTTCGCTGCCAGGCTGACAGCCTCATCGGGAACTAAGGTACCATTTGTATATACATCCAACGTCAGCTTATCAAAATCAGTCACCTGGCCGACACGCGTATCCTGAACGGTCATATTGACACGTTCTACAGGAGTATAGATAGAATCAATCGCAATCACTCCGATAGGAAGATCCGGATTTTTATTCTTCTCTGCGCTCACATAACCTCTGCCTTTTGTAATGGTAAGTTCCATGTACAGTTTGCTGTCTGCACCACCGTTCAAATGTGCGATGACCAGATCGGGATTCAGTATCTCAATATCCGGATCCGCCTGGATATCTGCCGCCGTCACAATGCCCTCGCCGTCAAACTCAATATAGGCGATTTTGGGTTCGCTGCTGTCGCTCGTATTGCGGATGGCCAGATTTTTAATGTTCATAATGATCTCAGTCACATCTTCCTTTACGCCCGGAATCGAACTGAACTCATGCAGAACACCTTCAATCTTGACCTGGCTGACTGCTGCACCCGGTAAGGAAGAGAGCATGATTCTTCTCAGTGAATTGCCAAGTGTCGTCCCGTAACCTCTCTCCAGCGGCTCAACAACAAATTTTCCATACTTTTTGTCATTTGAAATCTCTGCAATTTCAATTTTCGGTTTGTTAAAATCGAACACTACAAGGCCCCTCCTTCTTGTTTGGTTGGGTGGCGTTATGCTACGTGTTATACTCCGGTTTACTTAGAATACAACTCGACGATAAGCATCTCATCTACCGGTACATCAATAGCATCTCTGGAAGGAAGCTCCTTTACGGTTCCTCTTAATGCCTCTAAATCAGACTCCAGCCACTCCGGAACCAGTCTTCCGCCGGTAGCCTCCGCGATATCTTTGTACCTCTGAGATCCTTTGCACTTTTCCTTGATTTCGATTACATCTCCGGCCTTTACCAGATAAGAGGGGATATTCACCTGCTTGCCGTTCACCAGCACGTGCTTGTGATCCACAATCTGCCTTGCCTCTCTTCTGGTTCTCGCAAATGCAAGACGGAATACTACGTTGTCCAATCTGCTCTCCAGCATCACCATCAGGTTCTCACCGGTCATGCCCTTCATCCGGTCCGCTTTCTCATAGTAATTGCGGAAAGGTTTCTCCAGAACACCGTAGATAAACTTCGCTTTCTGCTTCTCCCGAAGCTGCAGTCCGTACTCGGACATCTTTCTGTTTGCTCTCTTTAACTCTCTTGTAGATTTTTTATCAATTCCTAAAACTGTCGGCTCCAGACCAAGGGAACGACATCTTTTCAGAACCGGTACACGATTGACTGCCATGATTTTACTCCTCCTATATCTGCTGTTTCCACTAGACTCTTCTGCGTTTGGGCGGGCGGCATCCGTTGTGCGGTACCGGAGTTACGTCGCGGATACTAGTTACCTCCAGGCCGCATGCCTGAAGTGCACGGATAGCTGCCTCACGGCCGGAACCCGGTCCCTTTACCATAACGTCTACTGTCTTAAGTCCATGTACTAACGCTGCCTTGGTTGCTGTCTCAGCTGCCATCTGTGCAGCATACGGAGTAGATTTCCTTGAACCTCTAAATCCCAGACCACCGGCACTCGCCCATGACAATGCGTTTCCCTCGGCGTCCGTCAGGGTAACGATCGTGTTGTTAAAAGAGGACTGAATGTGTGCCTGTCCGCGTTCAACGTTTTTCTTTACGCGCTTTTTTGTCACTTTCTTTGTAACTTTCGCCATTTTAAACTAACCTACTTTCTTCGTTTCTTTCAAATAAGGTAACACCACGGTCACTAAATACTCAATGCTTATTTTTTCTTATTCGCTACTGTTCTCTTCGGACCTTTTCTTGTTCTTGCGTTCGTCTTGGTCTTCTGACCGCGCACCGGCAGTCCTTTACGATGCCGGATTCCACGGTAGCATCCAATCTCCTGCAGACGCTTGATGTTCAGGGCAATCTCTCGTCTCAGTTCACCCTCTACCTGGTAATCGGCGTCGATCACTGCGCTGATTCTCTTCACTTCGTCATCCGTCAGATCCCTGACACGGGTATCCGGGTTTACTTTCGCAGCTTCCAGAATCTTATTGGCGCTGGCACGGCCAATTCCGTACACATACGTCAAACCGATTTCCACGCGTTTTTCCCTCGGTAAGTCTACACCAGAAATACGAGCCATTTGATTATTCCTCCATAAAATAAAATTGGGTTCGGGCGTTTTTTAATAGGTGCCCGCTGACACTTTCCTAAATGGGACGGCGCTTCGACCGTCCAGCCGGATAAATACCCGGCCTTTCAGATACTCTGCATACGCATTTCTCCGTTTTAAGCAATATCATTGTGAATAATCCTGGTCAAATATATTGTAATCATTGAACACTGCTGAAAAGAACCTGAGGTAACACCATGGTCACTAAACTCATTCTCTCACTTCGTTCGGAATTCGTTAAGTGTCCAGGTGTGCTTTCACACTAACCTCAAAGACACGCAAGCGTGTCTTTTCGCTAAGTGTTCAATGCAGCCGCACAATTTTGACAAGAAACTCACAGTTTGCAAAATTATCCCTGGCGCTGTTTGTGCTTCGGATTCTCGCAAATTACTCTGATACTACCTTTTCTCTTGATGATTTTGCATTTTTCGCAAATGGGTTTTACAGATGATCTAACCTTCATCGTAAAAATCCTCCTTTCACATCTTCCGTCTCCCCGGCTTTTGAAAACTTTCTGGGTCAGGAAAGCCTCAAAGGCCCGGAAAACAAGGCATTTCTTGTTCCCGGTCTCTCAAGAGAGCGTCAAAAAACAGGCGCAAAAACCCCTTAGAGACCATGCGTTTAATATTATAGCACCTAACATTTGGAAATGCAAGCGTTTTTTTAGATTTCCGCATTCTCAATTCCACAGCTCTATTTAAAACAGTAAACACCAAAAAACCGCATATTCCCCGCTCTCAAAATTTCTGTAAAGCATCGTGTTAACTGCACCAATTACAAAGCCGCATTTCGCATAGAACCGGCACGCCAGCAGGTTATTATCCTGTGTTTCTAATGCCAGGCCTTTGAAAGCAGAACATACTCGTTCCAATCTCTTCTTAGGATAATCTGTCCGATGTACTCGGCGCCGGAGTATGCAAAGGGCCTCCTTATTTCATTTAAGTTTAGCATGAAGCTGAAACTTTGTGTATAGAGGGTGTAGAATTCCGAAACGAAAGTTTTTATAGTCGCCCCCACCCGCAAAACGGGTGGCTCGGGACGCGGGCTCTAAGCCCGCCCTACTTGGCTGCGCCTCAAGGCGCTGGCTTTCTCTTTAAAACCATGGGAAGTCTGCCTTTGCAGCCTTCCCACGGCTCCGTTCAAGCCACATTGCTACCCACTCGTTGCTACCCCTAAAGGGGTGTTTGTACTACTCAGCCCTGACCCTTAAAAGGGTCTTCATACTCTTTCACGCTGAGCTTATCCTGCATGATATCCGCTTTTTCCTGATCCTGAATATACTTTTTTATTGTGGCTTCATTCAATCCCACGGTACTGACATAATATCCCTCTGACCAAAAGTGATGGTTTCCAAACTTGTACTTCAGGTTTGCATGCCTGTCAAACATCATCAGCGCACTTTTTCCCTTCAGATATCCCATAAACGACGAAACACTTATCTTCGGCGGTATGCTTACAAGCATATGCACATGGTCAGGCATAAGATGCCCTTCTATAATCTCCACTCCCTTATAACTGCACAGCTGCTTTAAGATATCACGCAGATCTGTTTTATATTGATTATGGACAATTTTTCGTCTATACTTTGGGATGAAGATGATGTGATATTTACGCATCCACTTCGTATGTGCAAACGAATTCGTTTGCTTTGCCATAAAATCACTTTTCCTTTCTCAAATAGTGTCCTGAACACCTCTATTATAACGGAAAGGTGATTTTTGTATAACAATCGTTGCGCACCCGCATAGCGGGTGGTTTAACGTTGAGTACATTTCCATTTCTCTGTTGAGAAACTCCAATGCACTCAACAGGGTCTATCCGACCCATAATAAAAAACAGACAGGTCCCGTTGATACGGGAATTTCCTGTCTGTTTTTTCTTTCTCTTTTTTGTATTCTATTTATCCCTCCAGATAATCCTGCCTTTAGACAGATCATAAGGCGACATCTCAATGGTCACCTTATCCCCCGGAAGAATCCGGATAAAATTCATGCGGAGCTTTCCGCTGATATGGGCAAGTACCTGATGGCCGTTTTCCAGCTCCACTTGAAACATGGCGTTAGGCAGCTTCTCCACTACAGTTCCTTCAATTTCAATAACATCTGCTTTTGACATTTCTTTCCTCCACTTTGATCAGATTTCTGGCTGTGCGGGCTGCGCAAGGTACTGCCGGATTGCCCGCTTGATATCGTCGTCATTTACCGTTTCCGGCTCCCAATTTTCCCAGATCCGGCAGATCACCTGAATATGCTTCTGTTTCTTTTTCTTTGGCTTCGCCAGGGTTCTCCTGGCACCGTCCACCAGATACACATATTCTCCTTCTGTTTTTTCTATGAGATACAGGCGTCCCTTATCATGCCCCGCCTTGGATCTGGCAAACATACCCGCTTCCGTTCTTTCCATAAGCACCTCACAGCGACAATGTCAGAATCTCCGGCTCGCCTCCGGTGATCAGAATTGTATTCTCATAATGTGCGGACAGGGATCCGTCCTCCGTAACCACCGTCCAGTCATCATCCAGCCAGACGACCTCCCAGCCTCCGGCGTTAATCATAGGCTCTACAGCCAGGGTCATCCCCGGCATCAGCTTGACTCCTCTTCTGCGCTGGCGGAAATTAGGAATCTGCGGATCCTCATGGAGGCGCTCTCCTATGCCGTGGCCCACCAGATCCTGGACTACCCCGTAGCCGTACTCGTCAATATAATCATTCACGGCGTTGGAAATCTCGTGAAGATGATGCCCGGCCCTGGCAAACTTGATCCCTTCAAAAAAACTCTGTCTGGTGGCGTCTATCAGCTGACGGGCTTCCGGGCTGATCTCCCCCACTGCATGGGTTCTTGCCGCATCGGAATGATACCCCTTGTAGATCAGGCCTGCATCCAGGCTGACAATATCGCCCTCCTGCAGAATCCGGTCTTCCCTGGGAATTCCATGAACAACTTCATCGTTTACGGAAACACAGATAGAAGCCGGATATCCATTGTAGTTCAGGAAATTCGGAATACATCCCCGCTCCCGTATGAGGCGCTCCCCATAGCGGTCGATATCCAGCGTGGAAATCCCCGGTTTCACAAAGGCTGCAAGCTCATTGTGAACCTCTTCCAGCAATTTTCCAGCCGTCCTCATCAAATCAATTTCTCTGGCAGATTTAATTGATACTGACATAACTTATGCTCCTAATATCCTGACAATGGCTTCAAACACATCCTCCATGGGAGCCGTGCCGTCCACCTCAGCCAGTTTGCCCTGGCCCGTATAGTACTCAATAAGAGGCTGTGTCTGGCTGTGATATACGTCCAGGCGTTTCTGTACGGTCTCCGGCTTATCGTCATCTCTCAGGACAAGCTTTTCTCCGCAGCGGTCACAGATTCCCTCTGCTTTTGTGGGAATATGTACGATATGGTAGGTAGCCCCGCAGGCAAGGCAGGCTCTTCTCCCTGACATGCGGCTGATGATATTCTCATCCGGAACCTCCACATTGACCGCATAGTCAATACTGTCCCCATTTGCCTCCAGAGCACGCGTCAGCGCTTCTGCCTGGGGGATGGTCCTTGGAAAACCGTCCAGCACATAACCGGCTGCGCAGTCCGGCTCCCGGAACCGGTCCATAATCAGTTCCAAAGTCAGATCATCCGGCACAAGAAGCCCCTGATCCATATATGCCTTTGCTTTCTTTCCCAGCTCTGTCCCGTTCTTTATATTCGCACGGAAAATATCGCCTGTGGAAATATGCGGAATCCCATATTTGTCGGCTATTTTCTTCGCCTGGGTTCCTTTTCCGGCCCCCGGCGCTCCTAACATAATGATCTTCATTTGCTCCTCCTGTTAGTAATTTCCACCTTTACCAGAATTATGCAGTCCGATCCTGCATATTCTCAAAAACAAGGTAAGTCTCTGATAGCCTGTGCGGAAGAATTTTCCACACAGGCTAAAAGAATCACTGTCTAATCGTTCAAAAAACCTTTGTAATAGCGAACCGCCATCTGCGACTCAATCTGCTTCAAAGTCTCCAGCACAACGCCTACCACGATGATAATCGATGTTCCTCCGAAGGAAACGTTGGCGCCGAACACTCCGTTGAAGAAGATGGGTACTACACAGACGATAATGAGGCCGATCGCTCCGACAAAAATAATGTAGTTGAGAATCTTTGTCAAATATTCGGTTGTAGGCCGTCCCGGACGGATACCCGGAACAAAACCGCCCTGCTTCTTCATGTTATCTGCAATCTCCATCGGATTGAAGGTGATGGAGGTATAGAAATAAGCGAAGAAAACTACCAGCAGGATATAGAGCAGCAGTCCAAGACTGTACACCGGCTCTTTGGGATTGCACCAGCTCCCGGAACTCAAGCCCCGGAGAATCTTGCTCCAAATTCCCGTTCCGCCGCCATTTCCAATCAAAGCTGCTATAATACCCGGAAATGACATCAGGGAGGAGGCAAAGATAACCGGAATTACGCCGGCCGTATTGACCTTCATAGGAATGTGCGTACTCTGTCCGCCCACAACCTTTCTTCCCTGAAGCTTTTTGCTGTACTGTACGGGGATCCTTCTCTCGCCGTCCTGCAGAATAATAACAAAGACAACTGTTACCAGAATCACCGCCAGAATAATCACCGCCGCCAGTGCTCCTTTGGCTACACTTTTGTTCTTCATAAACATCTCATAGAGCCTGACAAAATCGTCCGGCATCCGGGATACGATGTTGATCAAAAGCACGATAGAAATTCCGTTTCCCACGCCGTTCTGGGTGATTCTCTCACCAATCCACATGAGAAACGCGCTTCCTGCGGTGAGCGCCGCTACAACCACGGCCATGTTATACCAAGTTGCATTTTCCAGAAGTCCCTGCCCGCCGAAGCCGATGGTCATAGCCGAACCCTCAACCAAGGCCAGCACAACTGTCACATAACGGGTAATCGTCTGGATTTTTTTTCTTCCGTCCTCACCATCCTTCTGCATTTCTTCCAGCTTGGGAATGGCAATGGTCAGAAGCTGCATAATGATGGAAGATGTGATATACGGGTTGATACCTAACGCAAATAAGGACATGCTGGCAAGCGAACCGCCGGTAAACGCATCAATGAGATTGAATGCGTCCCCGGTCTGATTGGCCAGCCACTCTGCCAGAAAAGTTCTGTTCACTCCCGGTACCGGGAGGATAGAGCCAAAGCGGATCACAATCAGCATCAGAAAGGTGTAAAACAGCTTCTGACGGATTTCCTTGATTTTAAATGCGTTCTGTAATGTTTTAAACATTAAATCACCTCTGCTTTTCCACCAAGAGCCTCGATTTTGGCCTTTGCACCCTCAGAGAAAGCATTCGCCTGAACAGTCAGCTTCTTCGTAAGTTCTCCGTTTCCAAGAATCTTCACTCCGTCCCGCGGATTCTTCACGATGCCCTGCTCCAGCAGTGTCTCCACAGAGACAACCGCGTCATTTTCAAATACTTCCAGAGCGCTTACATTGATTCCAACGATAACCTTGGAATTTCTGTTTGTAAAGCCTCTCTTCGGAAGTCTTCTGTATAACGGCATCTGACCGCCTTCAAAGCCGGGCCTCGGCGCTCCGGAACGTGCCTTCTGACCCTTGTGTCCCTTGCCGGCTGTCTTACCATTTCCTGAACCATGTCCGCGGCCTCTTCTGAAATTACCGCTCTTTTTAGAGCCTTCCGCGTACTGCAAATTTGATAAGTCCATTCTAGTCACCTCCTGTTTCCGTATTATTTATACCTCTTCTACCTTAACCAAATGTCTTACGTGCCAAATCATACCCCTGACTGCCTCATTGTCCGGCATTTCAACGGTCTTATGAAGCTTCCTAAGGCCAAGCGCCTCAACCGTTGCCTTCTGCTTGGGAACCGCGCCAATGGGAGATTTCACTAACGTAACCTTCAATTTATCTGCCATGTCTGTTTCCTCCTAGTTCATAATCTCTTCCACAGACTTGCCGCGGTTCTTTGCAACTTCTTCCGGAGTCTTCAGAGCTTTCAGTCCTGCGATGGTTGCAAGTACAACATTCTGCTTGTTATTGGAGCCCAGAGACTTGGTACGGATATTCTTGATACCCGCCAGCTCCAGCACGCTACGTGCAGGGCCGCCTGCGATAACACCGGTACCTTCCGGTGCTCTCTTCAGCAGTACGGAAGCGCTGCCGAACTTTCCGATGAAGTCGTGGGTTACACTGTTGTTCTCATCAATGGCCACATTGATCAGTTTCTTTACTGCATCCTCTTTGCCCTTGCGGATTGCTTCCGGAATCTCAGTCGCTTTTCCAAGGCCAGCGCCAACGTGTCCGTTGCCGTCACCGACAACTACCAAAGCGGTGAAACGCATGGTACGACCGCCCTTGACAGTCTTGCTTACACGCTTAATTGACACTACTTTATCAGTTAATTCTAACTGGCTTGCGTCGATAATTTCATGTCTCATCTGTCTTTTCCTTCCTTTCCTAGAATTCCAATCCAGCCTCACGGGCTGCATCTGCCAATGCCTGGATCTTTCCCTGATATATGAAGCCGCCTCTGTCAAAGACCACAGACTTGATCCCTTTATCCAGGGCTTTCTGCGCAATCACTTTTCCAAGGTATGCTGCCGCATCAACGTTGTTTGTCTTCTCCAGCTCTGCCTTCACACCCTTCTCCAGAGTGGATGCAGCTACCAGAGTATTTCCGACTGTATCGTCAATAATTTGAGCATACATATGATTATTGCTTCTAAACACAGCCAAACGTGGTCTTTCAGCCGTACCGCTGAGATGATTACGTAATTTTCTATGCTTATTCACGCGAACTTCGCTTCTCGACTTTTTACTAACCATTTTTATACTCTCCTTATTTATTTCTTACCAGTCTTACCAACTTTACGCCGGATAACTTCATCAGCATACTTGATGCCCTTGCCCTTGTACGGTTCAGGTCTTCTCTTATCTCTGATTTCAGCCGCGTACTGGCCAACTTTCTCTTTGTCGATACCTTTTACAGTGATCTTATTACCTTCTACTACAGATTCAAGACCCTCCGGATCCTCCATCTCTACCGGATGGGAGTAACCCAGAGACAGGGTCAGCTTCTTGCCTGCTTTAGCAGCCTTATAGCCTACACCGTTCACCTCAAGAACTTTCTGATATCCCTCGCTGACGCCTACTACCATGTTGTGAATCAGGGTTCTTGTCAGGCCGTGCAGGGATTTCATCTTCTTCAAATCATTCGGTCTTGCAACAACTACATGACCGTCTTCCATCTTAATTTCCATTTCTGCGGGTAAAACTCTCTCCAGAGTACCCTTCGGACCTTTTACAGTCACTTTGTTGCCCTCTGCGATGTCTACGGTGACACCTGCAGGAATGGCAACCGGCAGTCTTCCGATACGTGACATACCAATTTTCCTCCTAAACTTAAATTTTCGGAGAAACCCTATACGGTTTCTCTGTTTTCAGTTCCGTTAAAATACTTATGGAAACACCGTGGTCACTAAACTCAAACTGTGTCTCCGACTTGTTTTTGTTAAGTGTCCAGGTGGACTTTCACACTAAATTCGAGCCGCGCCTCAGGCTTGCCCTCATTAAGTGTTCAATGTCACCAAATAAATGCCAGCACTTCTCCGCCAACGCCCTGCGCGCGCGCCTCTTTGTCGGTGATCACGCCCTTGTTGGTAGAAATGATTGCGATGCCCAGTCCGCCCAGTACCTTCGGCAGTTCTTCTTTGTTTGCGTACACGCGAAGGCCCGGTTTGGAAATTCTCTTCAGGCCGGAGATAATCTTCTCATTCTTATCCTTTCCGTACTTTAAGGTAATACGGATGGTCTTGAAATTTCCGTCTTCCACCAGATCGTATTTTGCAATGTATCCCTCATCTACCAGGATGTTTGCAATCGCGATTTTCATCTTGGAAGCAGGTACGTCAACTGTATCATGTTTAGCGGTATTTGCGTTACGGATTCTTGTAAGCATATCCGCGATCGGATCGTTCGTTGTCAATGCCATTACTATTGCCTCCTTTACCAGCTTGCTTTCTTAACGCCAGGGATCTGTCCTTTATATGCTAACTCACGGAAGCAAATTCTGCAGATTCCGTATTTTCTCAGATATGCGTGCGGACGACCGCAAATTCTGCAGCGGTTGTACTCTCTCACAGAGAATTTCTGTTTCCGCTGCTGCTTGATTTTCATTGCTGTCTTAGCCATGAAATTTCCCTCCTATAACTATTTTGTAAACGGCATATTGAATAATGTCAGTAATTCACGGGCTTCCTCGTCGGTCTTGGCGGTTGTTACAAAAATAACATCCATACCTCTCACCTTGTCTACTTTGTCGTATTCAATTTCAGGGAAAATCAACTGTTCCTTGATACCAAGCGCATAGTTGCCTCTTCCGTCAAACGCGTCCGGCTTTACTCCCCGGAAGTCACGTACACGGGGCAGCGCCAGGTTAATCAGACGATCCGCAAACTCATACATCTTCTCGCCGCGCAGGGTTACTTTGCAGCCGATTGCCATACCCTCTCTGATTTTGAAGTTGGCAATGGAGTTCTTCGCTCTTGTCAGAACGGCTTTCTGGCCCGTGATGATCTCCAGATCCTTCACTGCGGATTCCAATACCTTCGCATTGTCCTTCGCTTCGCCAACGCCCATGTTCACCACAATCTTGTCAAGCTTCGGAACTTCCATAATGTTCTTGTATCCAAATTTTTTCATCATTGCGTCTACGATTTCATTCGTATACTTTTCTTTCAGTCTACTCAACTTCTGCGACCTCCTTCCCCAGATTAATCAATCACTTCACCAGTTGCTTTTGCGTAACGGACTTTCTTGTCGCCCTCCATCTTGAAACCGACCCTTGTGGTCTTGCCTTTCAGGCTGTACATCACGTTGGACAGGTCGATGGGAGCTTCCTGATGAATGATTCCGCCGTTCTGGTTTGCCATGGAAGGTTTCGTGTGCTTCGTAACCACGTTCACACCCTCTACGATAACCGTATTCTTTTTATGATTGACGGCAATAACCTTGCCCTCTTTATCCTTGTCTGCCCCGGCGATCACCTTTACCGTGTCGCCCTTCTTAATCTTCACTGTTGACATCTGGCACCCTCCTATAATACTTCCGGAGCAAGTGAAACAATCTTCATAAATTGTTTTTCACGAAGCTCTCTCGCTACTGGCCCAAAAATACGTGTTCCTCTCGGATTCTTGTCGTCCTTGATGATAACAGCTGCATTTTCGTCAAATTTAATATAAGAACCGTCTTTCCGACGAGCGCCCTTTACTGTGCGGACTACTACGGCCTTTACCACGTCGCCCTTTTTAACAACTCCGCCTGGTGTTGCATCTTTAACGCTGGCAACGATGATGTCTCCGATACCCGCATATCTTCTGGTAGAACCGCCCAATACGCGGATGCAGAGCAATTCCTTTGCCCCGGTGTTGTCGGCAACTTTCAGTCTGGTTTCCTGTTGTACCATGCCGGTAACCTCCTTACCTCTTAATTTGCTTGATTTTTAGCATACAGGCATACCCGAAAGGTATTACGCATACAGGTATACCCGAAGGGTATTATTTTATTTCGCTTTCTCCATGATTTCAACAAGTCTCCATCTCTTGTCCTTGGACAGAGGCCTTGTCTCCATAACCTTTACGGTGTCACCCTCGTGGCACTCATTGTTCTCGTCGTGCGCTTTCAGCTTATAAGTATTCTTTACGATTTTCTTGTAAAGGGGATGTTTTACGTGATCCTCCACTGCAACAACGATGGTCTTATCCATTTTATCGCTTACAACTTTGCCTACACGCGTTTTTCTTAAATTTCTTTCCACAACAATTCTCCTTCCGCGATATTATGCGTTCGCCTTCTGCGCGATAACAGTCTGAATTCTGGCAATGTTCTTGCGAACTTCCTTAATCCGGCTTGTGTTATCCAACTGATTTGTTGCATTCTGGAATCTCAGGTTGAAAAGTTCCTTTTTCGCAGCTACTAATTCTTCATGTAACTCTGCAGCAGATTTTCCCCTTAATTCTTCTACATATTTATTAATTTTCACTGTTATCACCGCCTTCTAAGTCTGCTTTCGAAACGATCTTACACTTGCAGGGCAGTTTGTGCATTGCAAGACGGAGCGCTTCTCTGGCTGTTTCTTCAGGTACACCAGCGACTTCGAACATTACTCGGCCTGGCTTTACGACTGCTACCCAGTACTCCAGGGTTCCTTTACCGGAACCCATACGGGTTTCAGCCGGTTTCGCAGTTACGGGTTTGTCCGGGAAAATCTTGATCCAGACTTTACCGCCACGCTTCATATAACGGGTCATGGCAACACGGGCTGCCTCAATCTGATTCGATTTAATCCAGCAGGGTTCTGTAGCCACAAGACCAAACTCACCCATGGTAATCTTGTTTCCTCTCAGAGCCTTGCCGGCCATGGAGCCACGGAATTGTTTACGACGCTTTACTCTCTTCGGCATTAACATTATTTATCGCTCCCTTCCTTGTTTCCTTTCGTCGGAAGTATCTCGCCCTTGTAGATCCACACCTTAACGCCAATCTTGCCGTAGGTGGTATCTGCCTCTGCGAATCCATAGTCAATATCTGCTCTCAGTGTCTGCAGCGGAATGGTTCCATCGCTGTAGAATTCCGTACGAGCCATATCGGCTCCGCCAACACGGCCTGCTACGGCCGTCTTGATTCCCTTTGCGCCTGCCTTCATGGTTCTGGACATGGTGGACTTCATGGCGCGGCGGAAGGATACACGGTTCTCCAGCTGAAGCGCGATGTTCTCGGCAACCAGCTGTGCATCCCGGTCCGGTCTCTTAATCTCTTTAATGTCGACAATGAGCTTCTTGTCCGTATACTGTGCAAGCTCTGCCTTTACCTTCTCAATCTCGGAACCGCCCTTGCCGATAACAACGCCCGGCTTCGCGGTGTAGATGATAACCTTCACTCTGTCGGAAGCACGCTCAATCTCAATCCTGGATACTCCCGCATTGTACAGTTTCTTCTTCAGGAATTTGCGGATGCTGTAATCCTCCACAAGATAGTCAGCGAAGGAATCTTCTGCATACCATCTGGAATCCCAATCTTTAATAACGCCGACTCTGAGGCCGTGCGGATTAACTTTCTGTCCCATGCTTTAACCTCCTATCTCTCATCAAGCACGATTGTGATGTGGCTCATTCTCTTCTCGATTCTGTATGCCCTTCCCTGGGCTCTCGGCCTGATTCTCTTCATCGTGGGTCCTTTGTTTGCGTAGCACTCCGCCACGTAAAGATTGTTCGGATTCGGGTATTTCTCAGGATCAATGCTGTACAGATACTCTGCATTTGCACGCGCTGATTTCAGCAGTTTCTCAATCAAAGTGGATGCATATCTGGGATTGTAGGTCACAATACCAAGGGCCGTTTCCACGTCCTTGCCGCGGATGGCATCCAATACAAAACATGCCTTCTGGACGGATACACGTGCATAGGACAGCTTTGCTGACGGCCGGGTATCCTTCTTGGCATTTCTCTCTCTCTTAATCTGACTTCTATGTCCTTTAGCCATTAGAGTCGTCTCCTTTCAAAAAGTATTGCGCAACTAACGTCTTGATTTCTTCTCGTCTTTTCCGTGTCCCCGGTAGGTTCTGGTGGGAACAAACTCTCCCAGCTTGTGTCCGACCATATCCTCTGTGATATATACGGGTACGTGTCTTCTTCCGTCGTGAACTGCGATTGTATGACCAACCATCTGCGGGAAGATTGTGGAGCGGCGGGACCAGGTTTTAATCACCGATTTCTCACCTGCTTCGTTCATCGCATTTACTTTTTTCAGCAAACTCTCATCTGCAAATGGTCCTTTTTTTAATGAGCGAGCCATGTGTATTCCTCCTTACTTGAATGTTCTACCGTCTCTTCTTCTTACGATCAACTTATTGGACTGCTTGTTCTTCTTCCTTGTCTTCAAACCAAGTGCAGGTTTGCCCCAGGGAGTACTCGGACCCGGACGGCCGATACCGGTCTTGCCCTCTCCACCGCCGTGGGGATGGTCGTTGGGGTTCATAACAGAACCGCGGACCGTGGGGCGGATGCCCATATGGCGCTTGCGTCCGGCCTTGCCGATGTTGATCAGGTTATGCTCTGCATTTCCCACAACGCCGACCGTCGCTCTGCAATTCAAAGGAACCATTCTCATCTCGCCGGAGGGCAGACGAAGGGTCGCGTACTTGCCTTCCTTTGCCATCAGCTGTGCGCTGTTTCCTGCGGAACGAACCATCTGTCCGCCCTTGCCAGGATGCAGCTCGATGTTGTGTATCTGTGTACCTACCGGAATCTGAGCCAGGGGCAGGCAGTTTCCGATGCGCACCTCTGCCTCCGGTCCGTTCATTACCTTCATGCCGTCTTTCAGACCCTGGGGAGCCAAGATGTAAGACTTCTCGCCGTCTGCGTAGCAGATAAGGGCGATGTTGGCTGTCCGGTTGGGATCGTACTCAATGCCGATTACGGTTGCCGGGATTCCGTCTTTCTTTCTCTTAAAATCAATCAGTCTGTATTTTCTTCTGGAGCCGCCTCCGCGGTGTCTCACTGTAATTTTACCCTGGTTGTTGCGGCCGGCGTTCTTGTTCAAGGAAACAAGCAGCGCCTTCTCCGGTTCCTTTTTGGTGATTTCGGAGAAATCGGAACCTGTCATATGTCTTCTGGAAGGTGTATATGGGTTATAGGTTTTAATTCCCATTACAATTCACTCCTTTCGTTTCTGCTTTATTATTTGTTGTCAGGCTTCTTTGCCTATATTTACTATTTAGCTCGGATGTTCGCTTTAGCGGGAACGTTCACTCAACTAAGCTCAAGACTTCGCCTCCGGCTCTGTTTGGCCTAATCTTATAACCCCTCGAAAATCTCGATATCTGCGCTCTCTGCGGTCAGCTGGACGATGGCTTTCTTGGTCTGCGCCGTCTTGCCGGTTACCATGCCGCGTCTCTTCTTCTTGCCGTCCAGATTCATGGTGTTGACGCTTTTCACCTTGGTTCCTGCAAACATTTTCTCAACAGCTTCCTTTACCTGAGACTTGGTTGCATCCGTATGAACCAGAAACGTGTATTTCTTTTCGCCCATAGCCGCCATGCTCTTCTCGGTGATGATCGGTTTCAGGATGACATCATAATATTTCAAATCTGCCATTATGCGTACACCTCCTCGATTGTTGCCACGGCGTCTTTGGTTACGATTACCGTGTTGTATTTCAGAATGTCAAATACGTTGATGGTGTTTGTGAGAGCCGTCTTTACCGCAGGAATGTTTCTTGCGGACAGAACTACGTTTGCATCGTTCTCGTTCAGAACCACCAGCGCTTTCTCAACCTTCAGGTTCTTCATGGTATTCTGGAAATTCTTTGTCTTAATCTCGTCGAATTTGAGTTCGTCTACCACAATCAGCTTGTTCTCCAAAACTCTGGAAGTCAGAGCGGACTTCAGTGCCAGTCTCTTCTCCTTCTTGTTCAAGCGGATGGTGTAATCCCGCGGTGTGGGAGCAAATACCACTCCGCCGCCCGTCCACTGGGGCGCTCTTGTTGAACCCTGTCTCGCATGGCCGGTTCCCTTCTGTCTCCAGGGCTTCTTTCCTCCGCCGGAAACTTCGGAACGGGTCTTGGCCTTCTGGGTTCCCTGACGCTTATTTGCAAGCTGTGCCACAACGGCCATGTGTACCAGGTGTTCATTCACTTCCACACCGAATACAGCATCGTTTAATTCCATTGTGCCAACTTCTTTTCCTTCCATATTGTAAACAGATACTGTTGCCATCTGTAATTCCTCCTTTCCGCTAAAGATTATTTGCTAACCTTTACTGTTTCTTTAATTGTCACTAAAGATTTCCTGGGTCCCGGCACTGAGCCTTTCACCAGCAGCAGATTCTTCTCTGCATCTACCCGCACGATCTCAAGGTTCTGAACGGTAATTTTCTTGTGACCCATCTGTCCGGGCATCTTCTTTCCCTTAAATACCTTGCTGGGGTCGGAACATGCGCCGTTGGAACCTGCGTGGCGGTGGAACTTGGAACCGTGAGCCATGGGTCCTCTGGACTGTCCGTGTCTCTTGATGGCGCCCTGGAAGCCCTTACCTTTGGAGATTGCAGTTGCGTCAATGTGATCGCCTGCCGCGAAGATATCCGCTTTGATCTCCTGTGCCGGAGCATAGTTCTCTGCGTCTTCCAGTTTCAGCTCCCGCACATATCTCTTATAGGAAACGCCGGCTTTCTCGAAGTGGCCCTTTAACGGCTTGTTCACCAGCTTCTCTCTCTTGTCAACGAAGCCTACCTGAACGGCACTGTAGCCGTCGTTCTCTACGGTTTTCACCTGGGTCACCACACAGGGGCCGGCCTGGAGCACCGTAACGGGAGTCAGAACTCCGTCTTCGTTGAAAATCTGTGTCATTCCAACTTTTGTTGCTAAAATAGCTTTCTTCATTTCTTTTCCTCCTTTTTCTCTACAGCGGAACGCTTCCGTACCTTTCAGGTATCCTGCTGTGCCGGAAAACAGGCAGACAGGAGAAACGTTCATTCTAGCTGAGGATTATTTTGTTTTCATTTTGATGTCGATGTACACACCTGCCGGCATCTCCAGTCTGGAGAGGGCATCCACCGTCTTCTGGGTCGGTGTAATGATGTCGATCAGCCGCTTATGGGTTCTCTGCTCGAACTGCTCTCTGGAGTCTTTGTACTTGTGTACCGCACGCAGAATGGTTACCACCTCTTTTTTCGTGGGAAGGGGAACCGGTCCGCTCACCTGCGCTCCGTTCTTCTTTACAGTTTCGATGATTTTCTTTGCGGATGCGTCCACCAGCTGATGGTCATACGCCTTCAATGTGATTCTCATTACCTGACTTGCCATAAAAAAAGTCGCCTCCTTTTCGTACTTTTGGGACCAGTACGACAAGCGGTGACTGTACACTCTTCCGTGTGTATCCTGTTTTTAAAACATTCTTCTCACACGTCGTTTCCACGCTTCTGCCGGGCTTCGATGCCGGATTTCCCTGCATTCCTGTATTCTGCCCCGGTGTGGACTGTTTACTTGTACAGTGACTTGTCGCCAGTTTCATAACTTGACATTCGCTCCACGGAAAACCTGCCGCTTCCGGCAGCAACCTCACGCTTCAACGCTATCAATGTCACAACAGTTGCAATTATACAGGAACTTGCAGGGAAATGCAAGGGTTTTTTTTAAAATTTCTTTTCAATCCGAGACAATATTACGCAGCCAGACTCCCTTTTTCACCATCACAAAGCCAAGCAGGCATTTCACCCACTCTCCCACCTGCACCAGAGCATAAATCAGGCAGGCGTGCAGCCCCGTGTAACGGCTCAGGACAAAAGCCAGGGGAACGCTGATTCCCCAGATGCACACGCAGTCATAGATAAATGTAATGCCTGTCTTTCCGCCTGCCCGCAGGGTGAAATAAGTTGTATTGAGAAAAGCATTCTGGGGAAGGAACACTGCCTGTACGGCAATAAATCCGGCTGCTATGGCCTTCACGCCGGCTTCCGTGTTATAAATTCTGGGAAACAGCGGCGAAATCATCAGCATCACCAGCGCAATGCAGAAGCTGGACAGCAGGGAAAACGCGATCATTTTATTGTCTGTATCCCGGGCCTCTTTTATTTTTCCGGCTCCCAGGAGCTGTCCTACAATGATTGCCACCGACTCCCCCATAGCCTGGAAGGATACATTAAAGAGTTCGTGAATGGTGTTGGCTATGTTCAGGCCGGCCACCACGCTAAGCCCCCGCAGGGAGTAACACCGGGTCAGCACGGCCATGCCGGAGGACCACAGCCCCTCGTTAATCAGAAGGGGAATCCCTTTCACAAAATATTTTTTCACCAGAGCCCTGGGGACTTTCAGCGTCCGGTAAATCCCCACAATGTAGGGATTTTGCTCCCCGTGCCGGTGCGTCCAGAGGGCAACTGCCAAAAGCTCCACATAGCGGGACAGCACCGTAGCAGCGGCCGCTCCCTGAACGCCCAGGCGCGGAAAGCCGAACCGCCCGTAAATAAGGAAATAATTCAGGAGCAGGTTCACCAAAACCGCCGTCACGCCCGCCCGCATGGGCACCACCGTCTCCCCGCATTCCCGCAGGGTGCTTGCATATACCTGCAGCAGCATAAAAGGCGGCATGCCCAGAAGAACCAGGCCCAGATAACGGATGCCGCAGTCCCATGTCAGCTGCAGACTGCCCCCGCCGCCGTTTTCGTTCAGATATAGTTTGATGAGATCTCCGCCCCAAACCAGAAAAAGAAGAACGGCAGTCAGAGTCACCGCCGTTCCCAGCCAGATTTTGTAACGGAAGGTATGCCGGATTCCCTCTTGGTCCTTCTGGCCGAAATACTGGGCCGTAAAAATACCGGCCCCAGCCAGGCCGCCGAAAATGCACAGATTGTATACAAACATCAGCTGGTTCACAATGGAGACACCCGACATGGGCTCCGTCCCCAGCCGTCCCACCATAATATTGTCCAGAAGGCCCACAAAGTTGGTGATGCCGTTCTGCACCATAATGGGCACTGCAATCCCCAGCATATGGCGGTAAAAATCCCGGCTGCCGATAAACTTATCTTTCCATTTCCGATTCATACGCATTCCGTCTATACGTCCGCCTGCCGGAGATTGGAAAGCCGCTCCCCGTCAAGCTCTTCTCCCGCAGCTTCCAGCGCCAGCAGAATTCCCCCTGCTGCCGGAGGAAGCTGCGGTTCCACAATCGTATGGGAAATATCCGAAAGGGCTTCGTCAAAGGCCGGCCGGAGATAGTCCATAGCCCGGAACACTCCTCCCGAATAGGAAATCCGCAGAGGCGCATCGAACGTCCCCTGTGTATAAATGCTGCGCACAATCAGCGCCAGCTCACCGGCCGCCTCCGCAAAGATTTGCCGCGCACAGGCATCCCCTCTTCGCGCCAGCTCAAAAGCGTGAACGGACAGGGAAGCAATCTCTTCCCTTCTCCCCTCCCATTTATCAATGACCAGCTCAAGAATTGCCTCCGCACTATTCAGACCGTAAGCATCTATTAAATAGGAATAAAGTGCGCTCTTCGCTTCCCGTCCGTCTGCCTGTTTGGTAAAATGCTGAATCAGGCGGCAGCCAATCCAGTAGGCGCTCCCCTCATCTCCTCCAAAGAGATGGTGCCAGCCGCCGCTGCGCACCCGTTTCCGGTTCCGATCGCAGCCCAGACCGATGGAGCCGGTTCCCGCTATGACATGAATCCCCTGGCCCCCGAGCAGGGAACCTGCCAGGGCATTGTCCGTATCGTTGCCCAGTTTAAGGTTCATTTCCGGGAAAAGTTCCTCCGCCCGGCGGATCAGCATGGGCACATCATCCGGCACATCCCCGAAGCCGGCTATAGCCGCGAAGGCTGAGCGTATTTCCTCCCGCCCTATTTCCGCCCGGGCGCATACCTGCTCTACGCCGTCCCTCAAAACAGCCAGAACGTTTTCCACTCCGTTGACCATATAGTTGGCAGGCCCCAGCACGCAGAAGGCTTTCCGTTCTCCCCTGTCCCCGCAAAGCAGGAAGGCAGTCTTCGTCCCGCCGCAGTCCACACTCAGATAATTACTCATAGAATTCCTCCTCAAAGGCCTCTGCATCCAAGTGCAGAAGGCGGCAGGCATTCTTATAATACACCTTTTTCAGCACTTCATCCTCCAGAAAGAGGCCGTAGATGGCCCAGCGTCCCTGGCCGGGAATCTCTCCCTCCGGCTCGTAGGAAAAATACTCATCCTCCGTTTCCAGGCACCGGTAATAGGTGGGGTGAGCCCCAAGCGTCACCGGTGTGGAATCCGTGCCGAACAAGATCCGATCCTGGTATGCGGCAAAAAACCGCCTGGCGCTGTAGGGTACCCGCCCCAGCTCCGCAAGCCGCGCCGCAATATCCACATATAGGTTGGGATATTTGGAGAGTTGTTCCCCCACCCATCCCAGGTTTTCCGCATAGCTTCCCACATGGGCAATGACAAACGTGGTGCCGGGATGTCTGCGCACGGTATTTTCCTGCATTTCCATCAGCTCTTCAAAGCTTAGGAACCGGCTGCGGTCGGAAAACTCCCAGTCCGGATTGGCCGAAAGCTCTTCGTAGCGCTCGTTTCTCTCATCCTTCGGCTTAAAAAAGGCCACCGGATCCCCTATGTGCATCAGCACAGGAATCCCCAGTTCCGCCGCCGTCTCATAGATCACATTCAGTCTGGGATCGTCCGTGCGGATAGGTTTCCCACTGGAATCCTTCCTATATAAGGTCAGATCCTTCCACATCTTAATTCCGCAGCAGCCATTCCGATAACACTCCCGAATCTGCCGCCTGGCTCTGTCCGGAAAATCGGGCTCACCGAAACGCTCCATATCTACCCACATAAAATTCACGAACATCTGCTCAAACCCGGCAATCTTCCGGTTCATCTCATCCAGATCGTTTCCGTAGAAACCGTCCAGGTTTACCGCCTTTACAACACCGTACTCCAAAAGCCTGCGGACATAATCTTCCGTATCATAGGACGAGGCATAGTTCTCTCCCAGAAGCATCTTTCCGCAGTGGGTATGAAAATCAATCACCGGAAAGCGCGGCCGGGGGCAATCCGTAACCGGGACTACCGCCTCGCTCACCGGATGAAATTTTTTTAATTCCATCAGAAAATCCTCTCCTCCGTACTTTTATCAAAGATATGGCACTTGCTCTTATCAAAACGGATCTGAAGCTCCTCATCGCCCCGCCCCACGGCATTCAGGGAGGTACGCATGGTACAGTCTGCTCCCCCGATATTTCCGTACAGCACATATTCGTGGCCCAGCATCTCTTTGACTTCCACCTGATATCCGAAGACCTCTTCCCCTGCCGCCTGATCCTGCACCAGATAGATATCTTCCGGCCGCACGCCCATCACCAGCTCCTGGTCCTCTTTCCCTTTTAGAAGCGCCTGCTGCTCCTTCGAAAGGGATACGTTGGTCCCGTTCTCCATCACGAATGCGCCCTTCTTATATCGGCCTCCAAAGAAATTAATCTGAGGACTTCCCAGAAATCCCGCCACAAAGAGATTGGCCGGATTCTCATAGATTTCCTCCGGGCTCCCCACCTGCTGCACATACCCGTTGTTCATCACCACAATGCGGTCCGCCATAGTCATGGCCTCTGTCTGATCATGGGTCACATAGATGGTAGTAGCCCCAATGCGCTTGTGCAGACGTATCAGCTCCGTGCGCATCTGCACCCGCAGCTTGGCGTCCAGATTGGAGAGCGGTTCGTCCATAAGAAACACCTTGGCATCCCGGACAATGGCCCGTCCCAGAGCTACCCGCTGCCTCTGCCCGCCGGAGAGTGCCTTCGGTTTCCGGTCCAGATACTGTTCAATCCCCAGAACCGAAGCCGCCTCGCGGACCTTCTTGTCAATTACAGCCTTATCCACTTTCTTGTTTTCCAGAGAAAACGAAAGATTCTGATACACGCTCATATGGGGATACAAGGCATAGTTCTGGAATACCATGGCAATATTCCGGTTCTTCGCCTCCACCCGGTTCACCATCTCATTGTCAATCCACAGCTCACCGGAGCTTATCTCCTCCAGACCGGCAATCATCCGCAGAGTCGTGGTCTTTCCGCAGCCGCTGGGACCTACGAATACAATAAACTCCTTGTCCTGAATCTCCAGGTTGAAATCAAAAACCGCCTGGACTCCGTTTTCATATATTTTATTGATATTATTTAATTTTACCGTCGCCATCCATACATCCTCCTATTCAAGTTCCCCAGATATCCTCTGTCTATTTATTTCATTCCTGTCATGGAAATTCCCTTGATAAACTGCTTCTGGAATATAATAAATACCACAGATGCCGGAATCATAATCAGCGAAGCCGCTGCCATAGTTGCCGATAAATCCGACAGATGCTGGGTGGAGAAATAGGACATTGCCAGAGGCAGAGTCATATTCTTCGCACTGTTCAAATAAATCAGCGGCGTCTGATAGTCATTCCAGATCCCCAAAAACGTGAAGATAGTCAGGCTTCCAAGAGCCGGACGGATTCCCGGAAGCACAATCCGGTAATAAATTTTAAAGCCCGACGCATTGTCCAGCATGGCGCTCTCAAAGAGTTCCTTGGGCAGATCATCGATAAACTGCTTGCATAAGAAGATGCCGAAAGCGTTGATAAAGGTAGGAAAGATCAGGGAAATAATCTTGTCGTACCACCCCAGCTTGGAAATCAGCAGGAAGTTCGGTATCATCATAGCCGCCGTAGGCATCATCATGGTCAGCAAAATCAGGGTGAAAATAAACTTATTCAGCTTAAACTTGTACTTGGAAAGTACAAAGCCGATGATAGAGCTGGTAAAGAGGATCACCAGCGTATCTACAACCGTCACCAGCAGGGAATTACGCATCCAGGAAAAGAAGGGGGACTTGGTCAGCACCTTCACATAACCGGAAACCGTAAACTGTTTCGGCAGCATATTGGTAGGCTCCAAAAGGATTTCCTTAGTAGACTTAAAGGAATTGGAAAGCATCCAGAAATAGGGCGCCAGGAAAATAATTGCCGCCAAAAACAAACAAATAAAGGCAATCACTCGAATTTTCAGGTTTTTCTTATCTTTGAACAATCTCATATGCGGCCCTCCTAGTATTCCCAGTCTACACTGTTCTTCTTCTGCTCAATAAAGGACAGAATGATGATAATAATAAACAGCACCAAGGAAACTGCCGATGCGTAGCCCATGTCTTTGTATTCAAAGGCCGTTTTGTAAATGTACCGGGACAGCACCAGGCCGGAATTCTGCGGGCCGTCTTTTAGGATCAGCACAGAAAACTGGGCAAACATCTGGAAATGGGAGATCAGGGTCTGTACAATCACGAACTGGAAGCTCCGTCCCAGAAGCGGCAGCGTCACCTTGCGGAACTTCCGCCACTCACTGGCGCCGTCCAGATCCGCCGCCTCATACACATAGGCCGGAATCCCGTCGATGCCCGCGGAAAACAGGACAATGTTATAGCCCACATCTACCCAAAGGGTGTAAACAATCAGGGATATCATAATCACCTTGGGATCTCCCAGCCAATTTACCGACGGAAGCCCGATGCGGTTCAGCATCATATTCAGAAATCCCGTGGTAGTCGGAAGAATGGATCGGGCAAACACCACAGAAGTAGCTACCATAGGCGCAATGCAGGGCAGGAAGAATACCATGCGGAAAAAGCTTCTTACCTTGTTGGACTTAAAGTAGCTGATAAGCTGAGCCACCAAAAGGGACAGGGCAATGTTCAGGAAAACTGTGGCAAACACAAAGATCAGTGTATTTTTCATAGCCAGCCGGAAGTCCGCATCCATAAATAATTTTTTAAAATTTCCCAGCCCAACAAACGTATTGTCAGAGCTTAAAGGATTAAAGTTAAAAAAGGATACCACCAGTCCGATTCCAATCGGCACTATAATGAAAACCAGGATATGCAGCATCGCCGGCAGCATAACCGCCCAAATAAACTTTTTATTTTTCATATTCGGCCCTCAACAGAGGGCAGGGGACGGTTTTTTTCGTCCCCCGCCCTTTTCACTACTCCAGAATTGCATTCAGCTTGGTATTCAGATCCTCCATGGCCTCGTCAATAGACGCGTAGTCGCCGGAGCAATAGCCCACAAACGTATCATTTACCGTCTCTTTCAGACGATCCGTGTTAAATGTTCCGATAAACTGTGCATTGTCCAGAATCTCCACAAGCACCTTCGTATAAGGCATTGCCTCCTGATATTCTGCACTTTCCGCCAGATTGCGCTTGGAAGGAATCTGTGTACAACGGATGTTATGCTCCAGCATAACATCGTCTTCATACAGATATTTGATAAATTTCAATGCCGCTTCCTGCTCCTTGCAGCTGGCGCTGACTGCCAGGGACCAGCCGGTCTCGGAGGCAAATTTATGTTCATCCGTATACCAAGGCATCTCCACATAATCAAAGTCCGTTCCCAACTCCATGCCGAAAGATTCCACACCCTCGGAAATCACCCACGGGCCTCTCGGCACCATCATGACCCGGCCTGCATAGCACTGCTGATAACCTTCTAGATCTCCGCCTCCGGTAAGACCTTCCAGATCCGTCACCTTGTCCTCAGTTACCATGCCGGCCAGCTCGTCAAAAGCAGTCTTGGCCTCCTGAGTGGTCACATCAAATTTTCCGTCCTCTGTCAGATAATTGGAGCCCTGCTGAAGAATCAGGGACAGGAAATAATAAGGTACGGAATCCCAGTTCACAAAATCAAGTCCCTTTACCTGAAATACGTTTCCGTCATGGGCGGTACCCGCAACAGCCGTACTCTTCAGCTCCTCCCAGGTAGCAGGAACCTTCAGGTTATTTGCTTCCAGAAGCCCAAGGTTTACTACC
The DNA here is from genome assembly GCA_910587955.1 of uncultured Lachnospiraceae bacterium. Classification (GTDB taxonomy): domain Bacteria; phylum Bacillota; class Clostridia; order Lachnospirales; family Lachnospiraceae; genus Laedolimicola. The sequence goes on from CAJUNN010000002.1 coordinate 113,747, forward strand.
AGGCCGCCGTTTTCGATATTAAACTCCAAGGGCACGCCGTAAAGCTTGCCGTCATTCATCAGCGCACCGTAAGTCGGCGCATAGGTTTCTTCCTGAACCTGCGCCGCAAAATCATCCGGCATAGCCATCAGGGTATTGTGAGGGGTAAAGTCCAAAGCCCATCCTCCCCACATCTCATAAATGTCGGCTCCGCCCTCTCCGTCAATCAGAGAGGTCTGTACCTTTGCCTCAAATTCATCATAGGGAAAAGTCTCCAGCTGAATATGGATTCCTTCATTCGCCGCCTCAAAAGCTGCAATGGCATCCGTGTATGCCGCATTCCAGGGCTCATTCTGGTGCGTCCACATGGTCAAAGTAATTTCCTTTCCGCCTCCGTCGCCGGAAGGCTGCGCCTGTCCGGGCTCTGCGTCCTTCCCGGAACCGGAGCACGCTGTAAGGGAAATTGTCAGTAACACGCATAAGAATAAACTAACGATCTTTTTCATGTATTGCCTCCATTTCTATTTTTAAGGATTTAAAGTAGCCGAGATACTCCGCGTTTTTGTCCAGCATTTCCTGCACCATCTGCTGGATCTCATCCATGCTGCACACGGCGCAGGTCAGGGGGTCAAACAGCACCGCCTGGAAAACCAGGTTCGGATCCCCTTTCACCGCTGCCTGTACGGCCAAATCTTCAATGAGAGCCGAATTGTTCACAAGCACTGCCAGATGCTCCGGCATGGTAATCTGTTTGATGGGTGCGATACCCTCCTCCGTAGCTACCACCGGAACCTCCACGCAGACGCCCTGCTTAATGTTGGTAATATAATTATGGTTCTTCAGGTTTCCGTTGAAGAAATACGGGGTGTGGTCTCCAAAAAGCGCGTTGAAAATATTAGACGCATATTCCTCGCCCCGGTTCAAATCCACCTCTGCGCTGTCCAGCCATTCCTGGTATTCCTTCTCCCAGGTATCCTCCCGGCCCAGGTACTCATCCAGTATGTAGGCATACGCCCCGGGATTCCAGCCGGTACCATGGGTACAGTATTTCTCAATCAGGTCCGGCCGTTTCCGGAACCAGCCTACATACTCGGAATTGTGCCCGGAAGACTCCGTATTAAAGTAGCCCAGCTTGCGGAACATTTCAATCCGCACCGGCTCCTCCGCAGCCACCTCTTCCCGCCGGACGGCCTTATAAAGCTCCGGATAGGCATCCTTCCCGTCCACCTTAAGCTCCAGATAAAAAGCCTGATGGTTGATGCCGGCACAAGTATACTGGAACTTTTTGTCCCTGGCTCCCAGCCAGCCGGCCAGCATATCTGCCGTTCCCTGTACACTGTGGCACAGTCCGGTAATGTTCATATCCGACATGGACTGCAGGTAGCTTACCAGCATTGCCATCGGATTTGTATAATTCAGCACAACGGCATTGGGGCAGACCTGCTCACAGTCCCGGATAATATCCAGCAGTACAGGAGCCGTCCGCAGAAACCGAAAAATCCCGGAAGGTCCTCTGGTATCACCCACGCAGATATTCACACCGTATTTCTTGGGAATCTCAATATCGTGGCGCCACACTTCCACGCCTCCCTGCAAAATGGTAATCAGCACTCCGTCCGCGTCTTTCAGAGCCTCTCTCCGGTCCATTGTACTCTTTACCGTCGCCGGATAATTCCCAGCATCCACAATCTTCTGCACGCCTTTCACCGCATACTCCAGACGCTTCGGATTGATATCCATCAGCATAAGCTCGGCATCCCGGAAAGCCTCAAAGGTCAGAATATCCCGTACCAGATCCTTTGTGAAATCCAGGGAGCCGGCTCCAATGAATGTAAACTTCTTCATGTCATCGCCTCCGTTTAGTAAACATTTATGTTTTGTTTATCTTTACACTCACATCATATCACGGTTTTCTCAAATTGAAAAGTCCTTTTTTCTAATTTTATTTGCAATTTTTAGTTAATTATTGTATATAATTATGATTTTTGTTTACTAAACACCCAATAGTGTCTCTCATTTTCCCAGAAAAAGAACTTTACATCCACGGATTTTTATATTATAATGTTTACTAAACAAAGGAGGTTCTTTATGTCTACAATTCGAGAAGTTGCAAAAGAAGCAAATGTTTCCATCACTACCGTTTCACGTATTCTCTCCAACGATCCGGCCTTCCACGCCAGCGAGGAAACCCGCCGACGGGTTATGCAGGCTGTCCGCACTCTGAACTACCAGTACGCCGCTAAGCGCAGCCAGATTCACATCGGCTGTATTATGTCTCTGACCTACAGTTATTCCGATCCTTATTTCAACGATATCCTGAACGGGATCCAAACTTTCTGTTCCGGGCACAACGCTTACATCTCCTTAATTGTCAGCTACGCCCAGTTCCACGAGATGAAGGATGGCCTGGAAAAGCAGCTCTCCGAGCTGGACGGCCTGATCATCACCGATCTGCCGGAAGGACGCCTGGATTTCATCAGCCGCATCAACCAGAAACTGGTTTTCGTGGACAATTATATCAACGGCTACTGTAATGTGGGCTACAATGAAATTTTCGCCAACCAGCTGATGATGGACCACCTCATCTCCTGCGGCTACCGCAAAATCGCCTACATCGGCGGTCCGGCCGACTACTGCGGTTTCGATTCTTCCGCCCGCATGATGGTGTACCGGGAGACCCTGCGCAAAAACAACATTCCTTTCGATCTGGAGCTTATCTACGACTGCAACTGGGATCATCAGCTCTGCGCCCGGCAGACCCAGGAGCTTCTGACCCGGCGCCCGGATACTCAGGTGATCTTTGCCGGATCCGACTCCCTGGCTATCGTCATCCTGGCCCAGTTAAGCAACTTAGGGCTCAAATGTCCCGACGACATCGGCGTAGTAGGCTTTAACGATATTGACCTGGCGGAGAGCTTTACCCCGCCCCTTACCACCGTGCGCCTGCCCTCCGTGGCCATGGGAGAGATGGCCGCCCGCATTCTCATCGAACAGATTGTAACCAGCACCGCCCAGAATATGCAGATCCTGCTGCCGGTGGAGCTGAAGATACGGAAGTCTACCAGGGAGATTTAGGGCTGGGGTTTTATGGGAAATAGCAAGGACAGAATCCTGGGGGAGGATTCTGTCCTTGTGAAATACTTTTTTAAATATATTTTAATCAAACAAAGCCAACTGCCTGTCGGCAAAAGATTTTGCATTCCGCTCTGTAATCTTATCTGCTTCCTCTATTTCTCCAAGCAATAACGGAGATTTTATAATGTGCTTTTCAAAATTGCGCTCCGCAGCCCCATGATTGAAATTGGCATAGCAATACAGACAGCCATTTTTACATGTCTGATATGCACCGATATCAATGCTCTCCGCACAGCCGCAATATTCTCTCTGATTCTTGTCTTTCCCTATCTCCAGCCGATAATTTCCGATTCTCTCAAGACGGGCTTTGTCAATACAGCAAGCCGGGAACACTTTGAACCTGCGGAAGTCTCCTGCCTCTGCACACGTATCTATGCTGATGCGGTATCTTTCTGCAATTTCTGCCAAACGTTCCACAAGTTCCGTCTGCCGTTCGCTAGGCATGGTTTGAATCTGCAGCGGCTTTACATCATGCTCTATATTTCGATACCAATCAAGAAAGCTAATGGTACATTTCTCTGTATACGGCGCAAGCCTGGAGGCCAGCACTTCAAAATATCTGCAGTGATAATCCAATGTATAGCGCTCACTGAAAAATATCGGGTCGTACCGCCAGACCACCCTTTCTTTTCCAATCTCTTTTGACAGCCTCTGAAAAGCTGGAATCAAAACTTTGTTTTTAGACGGGAGTTTTGTCTCTACCTCCGGCCCATAGGCAGTTAACGTAAACTGAAAATAGTAGTTATACTTTTCAAGTTCTCCCAGCCTGTTCATCATAGGCAGGGGATTCTTTGTCCAAAAGACAATTCCGTCCACAATTTCTGGAGATAAGCTTATTTTGCTTATCTGATGGGGATTCATGGGATTTCTGACACAGACATACCCTTCTTTCAATCTGTGGTAAAACCATTCGGAATAACAGGAGGGGATGTCGGTTCTTCTGCTGGCGCTGATGAGCATTGGGATCTCTCTTTTCTATATGGTTATACGACATGTATTTAGTATTTAATCATCTCATTTGCACAGATATATTTTTTAAGTTCATCACTTCCAATGTCCGCAACTGCTGTACTGCTAATTACCGAAGCAACGCCATGCGCTCCTTTTGACTTTTGCCTTGATTAGTCAAAACAGCATTGTAGATTTCCAAGTTGATTTGTGAGACAAAAGTACCACCGTCTCCACCCCGCTCGTCTGCCCAAACATATCCACCGGCTGCACCTGCTCAAGCTTATACCCTCCGGCGCAAAGGATCTTCAAATCCCGGGCCAGGGTGGCGGAGTCACAGCTCACATAGACAATCCGCTCCGGCTTCATCAGGAGCATGGTCTCCAGACATGCCGTATCACAGCCCTTCCGGGGCGGGTCCACCACAATCACATCCGCCCGGATGCCCTTCTTTTCATACATCTCAGGGAGAACTTCCTCCGCCCTGCCCTCATAAAATTCCGCGTTGGCGATCCCATTGAGTTCGGCGTTGCTGCGGGCGTCTCGGACCGCGTCAGGAATCACCTCCACGCCATAGACTTTTTCCGCCTTCTGAGCCAGGAAAAGGGAGATTGTTCCGATTCCGCAGTACAGGTCCCACACGGTCTCTGTTCCCGTCAGCCCGGCATAGTCAAGGGCTGTCTGATACAGCTTCTCCGTCTGGACCGGGTTCACCTGATAAAAAGATAAGGGAGAAATCCGGTAGCGGATCGGACCGATAGCATCCATAATGTGCGTCCTGCCCCGGACCGGAAGAATCTCAGTTCCCATAATCACGTTGGTATTTTTCTCATTCACATTTAAAGTAACGCTGGTCATGCCGGGGACTGCAAAGAGCCGGTCTGCCAGCTCGTCCGCACCGGGAAAGCTTCTGCCGTTTACCACAAGGCAGACCATCAGCTCCCCTGTCCGGAACCCTTTGCGGATCAAAGCATGGCGCAGCAGCCCCTTCCCCGTCTTCTCGTCATAGACCGAAATTTTGCGCTCCTCCAGAAACGCCAGAATGATTTCCAGAATTTCTTTGTTCTCCGGTGCGCCCAGCACACAGTCCGTATTGGCCACAATGCTGTGGGTCCGCCCTGCATAAAATCCAGTGACGATTCTGCCGTCCTTGTCCGTCCCAAAGGGAAACTGAGCCTTGTTCCGGTAGCGGAAGGGCTCCTCCATCCCTATCACCGGAAGAACCGGCGGCTCCGGAAAGCCTCCGATATGCTTCAAATGTCCCCGGACCTTTTCCTCCTTATAGCGGAGCTGCTCTTTATAAGAGAGAGCCTGAATCTGACAGCCGCCGCATTTTTGATGAAGGGGGCACCGGGGCTCTACCCTGTTTTCAGAAGGCTCCAGAATACGCATCAGGCGGCCGTAGCCGTACTGTTTCTTCGCCTTCACAATTTTCACCTCTGCCAAATCCCCAGGCAGGCCATCCTTGACAAAAAGGGTATAGCCGTCTGCTCTGGCAATACCCTCTCCGTTATTTCCCATATGTTCAATTCTTACTGTAACCACATCATTTTTCTGAAACATGCTCAGCCGCCCGTCTTTCTGATATTGGATTCAAACAGCCGGTTATATCCCAGCCAGTCCGTATTGTTTCCGGCCGCCTTAAAAATCTCCTTCATGGTCTGCATCTTGGCATCCGTATTGTCCGCCAGATTCAGGGCCACCGCCTCCGCCAGAGCCGGTTTCTTGGGAGAGCCGTACTCCAATTCTCCGTGGTGAGCCAGAATGCAGTGCTTCAGTTCATTGGCCAGTTTCCTTGGAAAACCGGAAATCCGCCGGATCTGCTCGCCCACCATCTCACTGCCCATGGCGATATGTCCCAAGAGCTGCCCCTCGTCCGTATAATCATTCTCCGGAAAGTCTGACAGCTCGTAGACCTTTCCGATGTCATGGCACATGGCAGCCGTATACAGCAGATCCCGGTTCAAAAGAGGATAGGCTTCCGCATAGTAAGCGCACAGTCTGCACACACCCAGCGTATGCTCTAGAAGGCCGCCCACGAAACTGTGATGCACCGTCTTGGCCGCAGAGTGAAGCCGGAACGCCTCCGCAAACTCCGCATCCTCCGCAAACATATTATGAAGCAGAGCCCGCAGATGGGGTTCTTGTACCTGGGCCGCAAATTCCAGCAGCTCCCGGTACATTTCTTCTATGTCCCTCTCACTGACCGGAAGGTAATCCGCCGGGTTGTACTCGGCTCTCCCGGCTTTGCGGAGGCGCTTGATATTCAGCTGCAATGCTCCCTGGAAACTGGTCACCTCCGCTGTCACGTCCACGTAATCCAAGGCCTCAAATTCCGCAATGCCCTGGGAATTGGGATCCCAGATTTTCGAATCCACCGTCCCCGTCTTATCCTGCAAAATCACATTTTCATAAGCCTTGCCGTTCTTTGTCACGGCCGACTGTTTGTATTTGCAGAGGTAAATACCGGAGATTTTATTTCCCTCCTTGAAGCTTTCAATATATTTCATAACACTCTCCTCCCGCCTGTCACAGACAGTTCAGCACCACCTTGCAGGAAATTTCCTTATATCCCTCTTTCCCCTGGCGCATAACATTTACTTGGATTTCCTGTTCTTTGGAAAATTTCAAAAGCATCTCCTGAATCTGGGAGACAGACTCAATTTCCTGTCCGCTGATCACAGTAATCACATCCCCCTGCTGGAGCCCTGCATTCATAGCCGGGGAATCCATCTCAACCCCGGTAATATAGACGCCCTTGGGAAGATTTACCGCCTGGGCGATCTCCTCCGTCACATTCTCTCCCATAACCCCGATGTAAACCAGATCCTGGCTGTTGGAGAGGTGCTCAATCACATCCTTCATATCTGAAATGGAGTAGGCCGTCAAAACATTCTTATTGTTGGGATTTAAATAGCGGTGCTCAATGAGCCCTATCACCTGTCCGTCCAGGTTCAGCAGCACTCCGCTTCCATCCCCCGTCCGGTTCATATCCGTAATCAGCAGGTCGTACTCCCCGTCTATGACGCTCATGGAGAATCCTCCCGCCGTCAGGTTCCCGTATATCACGGAACCGGCCGTCCCCGCCGGGCTTCCCACGGCTATCACAGGTTCGCCGGCCCGCAGGCTCTTGGAGCTTCCAAGCTCCGCCATCCGGATACTCTCCATAGTGCTCTCCTGCACATCCGCCAGATTTACGCTGAGCACAGCCAGATCCGTCACTACATCGTGATTCTTCAAAACTGCATTGAGTACGCTTTTATCCGCAAACATCACCTGCAGCTCATTTGCGGAGCTCACCTCCGAGTAAACCGTAAGGATCAAAAGCTCCACCCCGTTATTTCCCACCAGCAGGCCCGATAGCTGCTTTTGGCTCTCATAAGTTTCGTTGAACCAATCCATATCGCTGCTGGCAGCCGTCACCGTCACCAGGCATCTTTCACTCTCCAGGGCTACCGCCCGGAGCTTCCCGTACAGTTTCCGGTAATCCTCTATCTCCAGCTCCTGTTTCTCCGTAATCACAACAGGCTCTGCAGGCTCCGCAGGCTCTTCAGCCGGTTCTTTCTCCTCCTCGTCCTCGCTGGGAAAGACAATCTCCTTCTTTTCCTCTTCCCCGAACTTCTCATCCATCCAGGGATGCAGCACCACAAACGTGAAGCAGGCGACGGCTCCGCAGACTGCTCCCAGGACAATCTGAAGCACCACTCTTCGGAACACCCTGTTCTGATAAAAACGCTGGCGCTTGATCTTCTCTTTCACAAAAGAAAATTCTTGTTCTTCCTGACGTTTCTCTTCTGCCATAAGATCCTCCACAACTGCTGAATCTATTGACCGCTCCGGTAATTTTCATTTCTCATTCTAATACATTTTCCCTTTCCTGTCCACAATTTCCGCTCACGAAAAACCTCTTTCTTTTCCGGCCGAATTGGAGTAAAATAGATAGCATGAACGAGAAAGCATTAAAAACACTGGAATATGACAAAATTATAGAAAAACTGGCGGATTATGCCTCCAGCCCCGGGGGAAAGGCACGCTGTCTGTCCCTCCGCCCCATGCAGGATATGGCCGGGATCCGGACCGCCCAGAAAGAGACGGGAGACGCCTTAAGCCGTCTTTACCGGCAGGGCAGCTTATCCTTCTCCGGGACCCGGGATATCCGCGCCTCCCTAAAGCGCCTGGAGATCGGAAGCTCCCTAAACAGCACGGAGCTTCTGCAGGTCTGCGGCCTTCTGGAAACCGCCGGGCGGGCCAAACAATATGCCCGCCGCTGCGACGGGGAACAGGAGCAGGAAGACAGCCTGGATCCCTTGTTTTCGGCTCTGGAACCTTGTACGCCCCTTTCCTCGGAAATACGCCGCTGCATTCTCTCGGAGGAGGAAATAAGCGACGATGCCAGTCCTGCCCTGCGCCAGGTGCGCAGGGGGATAAAGACAGCCAACGATCGGATCCGCTCTGCCTTAAACGGACTGGTGAACGGCTCGGCCCGCACCTATCTTCAGGATGCCGTCATCACCCAGAGAAACGGCCGCTACTGCATTCCCGTCAAAGCGGAATACCGAAGCCAGGTACCCGGCATGATCCACGATCAGTCCTCCACCGGCTCCACCCTTTTTGTAGAGCCCATGGCTGTAGTTAAATTGAACAACGATCTCAAAGAACTTTATCTGAAAGAGCAGGAAGAAATCGAGCACGTTCTTCAGCGGCTCAGCGAAGAAACTGCGGGTTATGCGGAATCTCTCTGCCAGGACTATGAGCTACTCACGGAGTTGGACTTTATTTTTGCCAAAGGCGGCCTTGCCAGGGATATGAAAGCCACGCGCCCTGTTTTCAACACCAATGGGGAGATCCGCATCAAAGACGGACGCCATCCCCTGCTGGATCCGGCAAAAGTGGTTCCCGTCACCATCCGGCTTGGGCGGGAGTACGATCTTCTGATTGTGACCGGGCCGAATACCGGAGGCAAAACCGTATCCTTGAAAACTACCGGGCTTTTAACCCTTATGGGCCAGGCCGGCCTGCACATTCCGGCTTTCGAGCACTCCGAACTGGCACTTTTTGACGAAGTTTATGCGGATATCGGGGACGAGCAGAGCATTGAGCAGTCCCTAAGTACCTTCTCCTCCCATATGACCAATATCATCCGCATTTTAAACGAGGCATCTCTCCACTCTCTCGTTTTGTTCGACGAGCTCTGCGCCGGGACAGACCCCACAGAGGGAGCTGCCCTTGCCATCTCCATCCTCTCCCATCTTCATAAGATGGGAATCCGTACCATGGCTACCACCCACTACAGCGAGCTGAAGGTCTTTGCCCTCACCTCCCACCGGGTGGAAAATGCCTGCTGCGAATTTGACGTGGAGACCTTAAGCCCCACTTACCGGCTTCTCATCGGCATTCCGGGCAAGAGCAACGCCTTCGCCATCTCCTCCAAGCTGGGACTCCCGGACTTCCTCATTGAGGAGGCCAGACAGCATTTAAGCGAACAGAGCGAAAGCTTCGAAGAGCTTTTGGCGGATCTGGAGACCAGCCGCCGCACCGCCCAGATGGAGCAGGAGGAGATCCGGCGCCACAAAGAAGAAATCCAGAAATTAAGAGGCGCCTTGGAGCGCAAGCAGGAGAAACTGGAAGCGCAGAAGGAACGCATACTCCGGGAGGCCGGCGAACAGGCGCGCAAAATTCTCAAAGAGGCTAAGGATTACGCCGATCAGACCATGAAAGAGTTCCACAAGTTCGGCAAAGCCGGTATTTCCGTCAGTGAAATGGAAGCCGAGCGCTCCCGCCTCCGGGAAAAGATCAAAAAGACAGACGAAAATCTGTCTTCCGCCAAGAGCGCAAAGCCCAAAAAGGCCTTGAAGCCGTCGGCTCTGCGCATCGGTGATTCCGTCCGGGTCTTAAGCCTGAATCTGGAGGGAACGGTAAGCACCCTCCCGGATGCCAAAGGCAATCTGTTTGTCCAGATGGGAATCCTCCGTTCCCAGGTAAATGTCTCGGATCTGGAACTCATTGAAGAAGCGTCTTCCGCCTCCCAAGCCCTTCACAAAAGCGGAGCCGGCAAGATCAAAATGAGCAAGTCCGCCAGCGTCAGCACGGAGATTAACCTCATCGGCATGACGGTGGACGAAGCGCTCTCCCACCTGGATAAATATTTGGACGACGCCTATCTGGCCCATCTTCCTTCCGTGCGCATCGTACACGGCAAAGGAACCGGCGCTCTCAGAAAAGCCGTGCAGAATCACTTAAGACGCTGTAAATATGTAAAATCCTACCGCCTGGGCGAGTTCGGGGAGGGAGATTCCGGCGTTACCATTGCAGAATTCAAATAGCCCCCAGCGCCCATCGACACCAAAGCGGCCGCCGGTCCGCCGGCTGCCCGCAGAAAGGACAGACAAAACAGATGGTAGCAAAACAGAAAATATTAATCGTAGATGACGACGCCAATATTGCGGAGCTGATTTCCCTTTACCTCACCAAGGAATGCTTCGAGACCATGATGGTCCATGACGGGGAGGAAGCATTGGCTGTCTTTGACACCTTCCAGCCGGGCCTTATCCTCCTGGACCTGATGCTCCCGGGCATCGACGGCTATCAGGTATGCCGGGAAATCCGCGCCAAATCCTCCACGCCTATTATTATGCTCTCCGCCAAAGGGGAAGTCTTTGACAAAGTGCTGGGACTAGAGCTGGGAGCCGACGACTATATTATCAAGCCTTTTGATTCCAAGGAACTGGTGGCCCGGGTCAAGGCAGTTCTGAGGCGTTACCAGCCTGCCAAGCCGGCCGCTCCCAAATCTTCCGCCAAGGTTGTGGAATACCCGGATTTGGTGATCAACCAGACCAACTACTCCGTAGTCTATCAGGGGGAGGTTGTGGATATGCCCCCCAAGGAGCTGGAGCTTCTCTATTTCCTGGCTTCTTCCCCCAACCAGGTTTTTACCAGGGAGCAGCTTCTTGATCACATCTGGGGCTATGAATACATCGGAGATACCCGTACTGTGGACGTGCATATCAAGCGTCTGCGGGAGAAAATCAAAGATCATCCCGCCTGGAGCCTGTCTACCGTATGGGGCATCGGGTATAAATTTGAAGTGAAGCAGTAGCATGCAGACTGGAGAAGCTTTATGAAACATTCCCTCTATTTAAAATTTATTGCGGTGTACCTGATATTTGGTTTCTTAAGCTTCTTCGTCATCGCCACCTTCAGCTCCCAGCTGATCTTAAACCGCCTGACCGAGAAAAAAGCGGAGGATCTGTACCGGGAGGCCAATTACATTTCCACCAGCTTTGTGAGAAGCTATTACTCCAGAAGCTCGGACGCCGGCTCCTTAAGCACCATCCACTCTCATTTCCAGGCTCTTCACACCTACCTGAATGCTTCCATCTGGCTGCTGAACCCGGACGGCAGCGTCCTGGTAGATTCGGATGTAAATTTTTCGGAAAAACCGGCCATGGTCATTGACTCTTTTGATCCCACGGACATGGGGAGCCATTACTACACCATCGGGGATTTCTACGGCATGTTTGAGGAAGAGACCTTGTCTGTGGCCGCTCCCATTACTTACAATTTCCGCATCCGCGGTTATGTTCTGATCCACACCTCCATGGCACTGCTCAATCAGGAACGGGACCGTCTCTTAAACGTCACTTACCTGACCCTGCTGTTTATTTTTATCCTCTCCCTTCTGATCCTGGCCGTCTTTACTTTCTCAGTGTATCATCCTTTGATGAAAATCACCGAGGCCGCCCGTCAGTACGCTCTTGGAAATTTCAAATTTGAGGTTCCCGTCTATGAGGAGGACGAAATCGGACAGCTGGCCGCAACCCTGAATTTTATGGCCCATGAGCTGGCAGATACGGACGAATACCAGAAGAAATTTGTAGCCAATATCTCCCACGATTTCCGCTCCCCTCTCACCTCCATTAAGGGATATCTGGAAGCCATCCTGGATAAAACCATTCCTCCCGAAATGCAGGAAAAATATTTAAACATTGTCCTAATGGAGACAGAGCGCCTGAATAAGCTGACCAGCGGGCTTCTGACCCTGAACTCTTTTGATACCAAAAAGAATCGTCTGGACATTACGGAATTTGATATCAATAAAGTAATCAAGAATACGGTTTCCTCTTTTGAGGGAAGATGCCGGGAACGCCATATCTCCATAGAGCTGCTCTTTGATTCCAGGGAACAGTTCGTCCTGGCAGATGTGAGTAAAATCCAGCAGGTCCTCTACAATCTGCTGGACAACGCTATCAAATTCAGCCCCAACGAATCGGAAATTACCATTGAGACCACTCTCCGGCATGAAAAGGTCTTTATTTCCGTCAAGGATGAAGGGACCGGCATTCCCAGGGACAGCATCACAAAAATCTGGGAGCGCTTTTACAAAACCGATCTCTCCCGGGGCAAGGACAAGCGGGGAACCGGTCTGGGCCTGGCCATTGTCAAGGAGATCATCACTTCCCACGGGGAGCATATTAACGCCATCTCCACCGAAGGGGTGGGCACAGAGTTTATTTTTACCCTGCCCCGTGTGCCGGAGGCTTAATGCCTGACCCGGAAGCAATCGTATCTGTTTCTATTGTTATTTTCTAAAAAGGGGGTTTTTTCATGAATTTCAAAAAAGTTGTTCCACACAGCGTCCGGCGGCTCACAGCTCTGCTTCTGTCCTTCACGCTGACCGTCTCTCTGGCAGGATGCAGCCTGCTCCCGGGATCCGGCAGGGCGTCTTCCAAAGAAACGAAAGAACAGCAGCGCTTCGACGCCTTCGCGGACGAAGTTTTCCGCTCTGAGATAGCCATGAACATTATCAATCTGCATTTCACTCTGGCACACCCGGAAAACTACGGAATTGAAGACTACGAAGTGTCTCTGGGAGATTTTTCTGCTCAGGAAGACCAGGAATCCTACGATCTGCTCCGGGATTATATTAAGGATCTGAAAGAATTTGACTATGATCTTCTGACGGAAGAACAAAAACTCACCTACGATATCTTTCTCACCTATGCCCAGGACTCCCTGGAACAGGAAGGTTTCCGTCTTTACGAGAGTTACCTGACTCCCACCACCGGAATGCAGTCTTACATTCCCACCCTGCTGGCAGAGTACAAATTCTACCGTGAAAAGGATGTGCAGGATTATCTGAAGATCCTGGAGCTTCTTCCCGCCTACTTTGAAGATCTGGCGGTTTATGCCCGGGAACAGTCCGAAGCCGGATTTTTTATGCCGGATTTTTCCGTGGACAAGGTCATTGACCAGTGCCGGCAGTTTATGGAGGATCCGGAAAACCACTATCTCATTGACAGTTTTAACCTGCGTCTGGACGAGACGGACTTTCTGGAGGAAACGCAAAAAGACGCCTATCGGGAAGACAATGCGCGCCTGATGCAGGAGTGCGTATTTCCCGCTTTCACATCCTTGATTGAAGCTTTGGAAGATCTAAAGGGTACTTCCGTTAACGGCCGGGGTCTGGAGGCTTACGACAAAGGACGGGAGTACTATTCCCTCCTGGTGCGGGAATCCACGGGTTCTTCAAAATCAGTAGAGGAAATTGAAGACCTTCTCATGAATCAGTTCGACAGCGATATGCGGCGCCTGATGGAACTTTCTCTCGAAGACGACACAGCCTTTGACCGCATGGAGGATTGCCCGGTAGATCTAAGCGATCCCTATCAGGTTTTAAACCAGCTGAAAACCGAAATTGCCGCCGATTTCCCGGATAACGGCCAGCTTCCCTTTGAAATCAACTACGTACCGGAATCTATGGAGGAATATACCAATCCGGCTTACTACATCCTTCCGCCCATTGATGATCTGGAAAACAATATCATCTACATCAACCGGACCCATCTCACGGAAAACATAGAAGATTTCGCTACGCTGGCCCACGAGGGTTTTCCCGGCCATCTGTTCCAGACTACCTATTTTTACGGAAAAAATCCCGCCGACATCCGAAAGCTGTTTTCCTTTTCGGGTTACTCGGAAGGATGGGGAACCTATGCAGAGGTCTATGCCTACCGCCTGGCCGGAACGGACGACACGGTCCGGGAGCTGAACGAACTGAATAAATCCTACACCTTCATCCTCTACTGTCTGGCCGATATCGGAATCAACTATGAGGGATGGACCCTGGACGACACCGTCTCCTTCTTCCAGACTTTAGGCATTCCTGAGGACGCCGCAAACGAAGTCTTTGAAATGATGGTGGAGGAACCTGCCCTCTATCTCTCCTACTATCTGGGATACCTGGAATTTACGGAACTTCGGGAGAAAGCCCGGGAAACTCTGGGAGACTCCTTCAACCTGAAAGAATTCCACACCTTCCTTCTGGACATCGGGCCTGCCCAATTTGAAATCATCGGCGATCGGATGGACCGCTGGATGGAAGAACAGCTGTAACAGGCCAAAAGGGCCGGCTGCGGATTTCTCCTTGCAGCCGGCCCTTTTTATATGTCATTCTTTACTCTCTGTAATAGTTGATGAGACAGCCCTTCAAAATAATTTCCCGCTCATCCTCTGTCAAATCGCCCAGGCGCAGGGTAATCTCCCGCTCCTGTTCCCCATTCACATACGCCCGGATGACATCTGCCTTCTCCTGCACCGCTTTCCGGATATCGGGAACCGCCAGATAATCTCCTTTGGCGAAGGGAAGCTCTCCCTCATCCATCAGGAAAGGCAGCATCCCCCAGTTAATCAGATTGGAGCGGTAGCGCTTGGTGGCATACGCGTTTGCAATATTCGCCCAGCCTCCCAGAACCTTCTGGCAGGAAGCTGCCTGCTCCCTGGCAGAACCATCTCCCGGCTTTACGGCAAAAATCGTGCTTCCCACGCCCACATTTCCCTTTCCCACTTCCGGGCGCCACTGATGCAGGGCCTGGAAAACGGGCTTCAGTTCCGGTACTGCTTCCAGAGGGCAGTTCCCGGACTCGATGGCTTTCTGGGCTGCCTGTACCTCCTTGGCCAGCCCCACATAAGCCGGATCTTTCCGGGACAGGGTAAACTCTGCAAGCCCCAGAGGATTGGAGCGGTACGAAGAAGTCTCGCCCGAGGGGATCAGCTCATCGGTAGTCGTCACCGGATCGTGAATCTCGGAGACCACTTTGAGTACCAAATGCTCCGGCAGCGGAGACATGGCCGGCCAGTCCTTGATATTGGGGCCGAACTTGATTTCCACAGAAGGATCCGCCTGTCCCTTACTGTCGAACACACGGTTCGCATAGATCCTGC
Source organism: uncultured Lachnospiraceae bacterium (assembly GCA_910587955.1). GTDB lineage: Bacteria > Bacillota > Clostridia > Lachnospirales > Lachnospiraceae > Laedolimicola. Next base: position 129,029 of record CAJUNN010000002.1, read on the forward strand.
TGTCAAAGAAATACCGGGGATTCGTGTATTCTGCATCCAGCTCTGTGGCCGCCGTCAGATATCCCTTGCTGGCCGCCGTAGCCGCAATGGAGCGGGCATCCATCAAGGCCACAGACGCAATCTGGCCGCTCTGGAGCTTGGAACCTTCCCGGTTTGGGAAGTTCCGCGTGGAATGGCGGATGCTAAAGCCATTGTTGGAGGGCGTGTCCCCCGCTCCGAAGCAGGGACCGCAGAAGGCCGTCTTCAAGACTGCGCCCGTCTCCATAAGCGCGGCCGCCGCACCGTTCTTCACCAGTTCCATATACACAGGCATGCTGGCCGGATAGACACTCAGGGTAAACGCATCCGGTCCGATGCTTGCTCCCTTCAGAATATCCGCCGCCGCACAGATGTTTTCAAAACCGCCTCCGGCACAGCCCGCAATGATCCCCTGATCTACATAAAGCCTGCCGTCCCGCAGCTTATCCGTCAAGCAGAAATCCACGGCTCCGCCCAGGCTCACCAAAGCTTTCTTCTCCACATCCCGGAGAATATCGCCCGGATTTTCCTTCACTTCCTCAATGGTATACGTATTGCTTGGATGGAAGGGCATGGCAATCATGGGACGGATTGCGCTCAGATCCACATAAATCATTCCGTCGTAATAAGCCACAGGCCCCGGGGCTAATTCCCGGTATGCTTCTTCTCTTCCGTGAATCTCATAGAATTCCCGGACCGTGTCATCCGTCTTCCAGATGGACGACAGGCAGGTGGTCTCCGTGGTCATCACATCAATGCCGATACGGAAATCAGCACTCAGGTTTTCCACGCCGTCCCCGATAAACTCCATGACTTTATTGTTTACATAACCCTTTTCAAACACGGCTCCGATAATGGCCAGCGCCACATCCTGGGGGCCTACTCCCTTCACCGGCTCGCCGGTCAGGTAAACGCCCACAATGCCGGGCATATGGATATCATAAGTCTTGTTCAGCAGCTGCTTTACCAGCTCCGGGCCGCCTTCTCCCATGGCCATGGTTCCCAAGGCACCGTAACGAGTATGGCTGTCGGAACCCAGAATCATTTTGCCGCCCTCTGCCAGCATCTCCCTGGCATACTGGTGAATCACCGCCTGATGGGGCGGAACGTAAACGCCGCCGTACTTCTTGGCGCAGGTCAGTCCGTAGAGATGATCATCCTCGTTGATGGTGCCGCCCACCGCGCAAAGGCTGTTGTGGCAGTTGGTCAGGACGTAAGGTATGGGGAATCTTTCCAATCCCGATGCCCGGGCCGTCTGGATAATCCCTACAAAAGTAATATCGTGGGATGTTAACTTGTCAAATTTAATCTCCAGCTCTTCCATGCTGTCTGACGTATTGTGAGCCTCCAGAATTCCATAGGCAATCGTCTGCCTTCTGGCTTCCTCTTTGGACGTGGCCTCTCCCAGACGGCTTTCCAGCACGCTCCGGGCATCCCGGGTATCCGGGATAATCTCATTTCCGTTCAGCACATAAGCGCCGCCTTCAAATAACTGAATCATAGTCTTCCTCCTCTTACGTACATTATAAAGAGCGTCCGGGAAGTTTGCAAGCCTTTTCCTTTCACTCTCCTGATTCCAGATACTGGTCCGTCAATAGCCCTGCTGCCCGGCCTTCCTCTCCGGGAAGCCCTTCCGGCTCCTCATACTCCTCCAGGCGCGGCGCCTCCGGGAAAATAATCGTCACCTTGAACAGATCTCCGTCCAGATAAATGTCAAAGCTGCCTTTCTGCAGCTCCGTCAGGTTCTTTGCAATGGACAGGCCCAGACCGCTTCCCTCCGTGCTTCTGGCTACGTCTCCCCGTATAAAACGCTCCGTCAGCTCCCCTGCCTCGATATTCAAAGGCTGCTCGGAAATATTCTTAATATGAAAACGCACCATATGTCCAACTACCGTCAAATCTACATAAATCCGTGTTCTGGGCATGGCATACTTGGCCGCGTTGTTGTAGAGATTTTCAATGATTCTCCACAGCCTGCGCCCGTCCGCCTCAATAATCACCGGCTCTTTGGGCATATTCAGTACAAGCTGAAGGCCCTTTTCCTCAAATTTTTCGCTGAATTCCCCGTTGGTCTGATTGATCAGCTCCTGGAAATTAATCCGTATAAATTCCAGCTTCACATTCCCGGAACTGATCTTGGACGCCTCCACCAGATCATCCGTCAGATGTTTCAGGCGCTGGGCCTTATCCTCCAGAATCCCCAGGTAATTGCGCACCCGCTCATTGGGAATCTCTTCTCTTTTCAGAAGATCCACATAGTTGATAATGGATGTGAGGGGCGTCTTAATATCATGGGATACATTGGTAATCAAATCCGTTTTCAGGCGCTCGTCCTTGATGCTTTTCTCCACGGCCATGGACAGGCCGCCGCCCATTTGGTTTACCGCCTCCGCCAGAAGCCGGTTGTCACCCCCCAGCTGTTCCAGGGGAATCTGATAAGCCAAATCTCCCTGGGAAATCTTCTCAATCCCATCCAGAACTCTCTGCCTCTGTACAGCCCTCTGAACCAGCACCGCACCTACTGCAAAATCCAGGGACACTGCCAGCAAAAATCCAAAGGCCCCGCAGCACAGAAGGACAAAATTTCCGGCCAGAAAAAGGAGATAGGTAACAACCACCCTTGTACTGATCTTCCTGCGCAGCATCATGGCGCGCACCGCATCTGCCGCCATAAAGAGTATGCTGCCTTTCCAGAGGATACCGCTCTTCAGTCTCCGCACAATGCTTAGATAGCATGTCAGGAACAGAAGATTAATGGCGAATGTCAGTCCTCCACCATACTGGATTAAATCCCGCAGGCCCATAAACGGACTGAGAAAGCTTGAGCCAAAGACGGCGAGCAAAACACTTGGAACCCCGCAGACCACCAGGGCCGCCTCCGTCTTCAGCCGATCAAAGCGGTTCAGCCGGATACTTCGGTCCCTGTCGTCCGTTCCCCTGCCTGCCGCCACCGTCAGATATACCATGGTTAGAAGATAGAGAAGGGCTCCCAGCACAGAACCGTACACGGCCATCCGGCTGACAGGACGGATCTCATCATACTGCCACTTAAACTCCCGCAGGTTATCGCTTGCCATATACTTGGAATCCACCGCAATCACCAAGGTATAGTCTCCGTCCACCGACGGCGGATAGCCTTTCAGATAACTGCTCACATCGCTTAATGTCACGGGCATATTGCTTATTTCAAACTCCATATTGGAGCTGTCAAAAATAAGATAATCCGAATAGGCAGTCCGTATATAATCCAGCAGGCTCTCCCTGTCCCGTATCTCCTCCGTTCCTAATTTTTTAATATTGGTATAAGCCACCTGCTCAAAATTTTTTTCCGTAATCTGTTCCACACTGTTGGGAACAATGAAATAGCGCATATTTGTCATGCTGGGACTAAACAGTTCCAGATTTTCTTTGTATGAATAAAAATCATTGTAAATCACAGAAAGAGCACTTTCCAAATCCTGATAGAGGGCTTCCAGCTCTTCCGGTGAAAGGCGGTGTTCTTCCGCATAATCAATAATGCTCCCATACGCTTCCGGGGTATATTTCTCTTCAATCCCGGCAATCTGATCTACAGACAGGATCAGCGACGTCTGCTCAAAACCGGATATTGGGGGAATAACCTCCTCTCCCAGAGCGGTCTGCGCATCCGTATCAAAGAAAAGCTCCTCCTCCAGAACCCCCTGTTCATCCCGGTAGACAAAAGAAGACGAAACCGCCGCTCCCCGCTCATACACAAGCTGCACGGTATAATCCCCTTCCTCATAGAGATAACCTGCGGTTCCGTCCTCATAGGTAATCTTCGTCAGCGAAATTGTCTGTATTCCGTCCAGCGACCAGTTCAGGAGATCCGTCAGCTTATAACACAGACCTCCCCCGGAAGGATCCGAATGCACGGCACGGTTCTCCCGGGCATATTCCTCAACGTCAATCACCTGATCTGCATCATAGATCCCATTCTCTTCAAATTTACTTTCCCTGCTGGCTGCCCGGATACAGCGGTGAATCTGCTCCATCACCTCATTCTCATAAGCGGACGTATTTTCAAAGCCGCCCTCCTCTCTCGGCCAGCCGAATCCGCTGCTCCCCATATAAAGCGTGCAAATTACCACAGACAGCACCAGAATCACGGCACATGCCTCATTCAGCAGGATGGCCAGAGCTTTCCATCCGCCGGAATATTCCCATCTTCTCATTCCCTATAGCTTCTCCACTTTATAGCCGATTCCCCAGACCACCTTCAAATAGCGCGGCTCCTTGGCATTGATCTCAATTTTCTCGCGGATATGGCGGATATGGACGGCAACCGTATTATCCGCACCGATGGCGTCTTCATTCCAGATGCTCTCATAAATCTGGTTGATAGAAAACACTTTCCCCTGATTCTTCACCAGCAAAAGCAAAATATTGTACTCAATGGGCGTCAGCTTTACAGGTTCTCCGTCCACAGTTACTTCTTTCAGATCATCGTTCATAACCAGGCCGCCGGTCTGATAGATTTTCTGGTTCTCCTCTGCCACATTGCCCAGCTTTGTATAACGCCGGAGCTGGGATTTCACCCGCGCCACCAGTTCCAGTGGGTTAAAAGGCTTTGTCACATAATCATCCGCACCGATATTCAGCCCCAGTATCTTATCTGCGTCCTCGGACTTGGCAGACAAGATAATAATGGGGATACTGCTTTTCTCCCGGATCTTCAAGGTCGCCCGCAGCCCGTCCAGCCGCGGCATCATAATGTCAATAATTAAGAGCTGGATATCTTTTTTCTGCATCATGTCTACAGCCTGAATCCCGTCGTATGCCTTCAGAATCCGGTATCCCTCCTGGGTCAGGTAAATTTCAATGGCATCCACAATCTCCCTGTCGTCGTCACACACCAATATGGTATTCATCTCTTATCACCTCTTCTCCCATTCTACCTTGTCTTCTCTGTTATAACAAGAGATTTTGATTTCCCGCAGAAGGAATTCTTAAGATTTTCTTTTCTTCCCCAAGAAAAACGGCGGCCTCTGCTCTGCAAAAGCAGAACAGTCCGCCGCCGTTTCAATCCTGCTCTCTACCGGAGATAGGAGGCATACGGCTCCTCGTCCCCGCTGAGGAACACGATTCCGATAATGCCGGGACCCGTATGGGCTCCGATGGCACAGCCTACCTGGGATTCAATAATCTCCCTGCAGTGATACCGCTCCAGAAGCATCTGCTTCACCTTCTCACAAGTCTCCGGATCGTTGCCGTGCACCAGTCCGATGGTCTGTTTTTCCAGGTTTACGCCCCGCTCGCCCACAATCTCCACGCAGCGCTTCAGGGACTTCATCCTTCCCCGCACCTTCTCAATGGCCACCAGGGCTCCGTCGTCATTTACCTCAATAATCGGCTTCAGATCCAGAACTCCGCCCAAAACCGCCGACGTTCTGCTCAGACGGCCGCCCCGGTACAGATATTCCAAAGTATCCACTGTCACAATATGCTCCATATGGTCGAAGAAAAACCGGGCAGCCTCCACTATCAGGTCTTTGGGCGCCCCTTTCTCCTGCATCTCAAGAAGCTTAATCACACCCAGTCCGAAACCCATGGAAGCACATTTGGAGTCAATAATAGTAATTCGGAAATCCGGGTACTCCTCCAGAAGCTCCTCTCTGGCCAGATTTGCTGCATTAAAGGTTCCTGCAATACCGGTGGAAAAACACAGATATACCACCTCTTCCCCGGCTTTGGCATAGGGTTCAAAATTTTCGCGGAACATAAACTGATTGATGTGATAAGTCTTAATATCTGCACCTTCCGCCTGAATCCGGTAAAAATCTGCCGGAAGAATGGTTTTGCCGTCAAAGTAGTCCGTGCCGTTGATGGTAACAGGCGTAGGTATTACGTGAAGCTTATATTTTTCAATGATTTCTTTTGGCAGATCCGTAGCCGAATCTGTAACGATTTTATATGACATGTAGATTCCCTCCCCTTATAAATCTTCCAGTTCCTTCAGCCACACCGCCGCAGACGCATCGCTGGGCATCCGCAGATCCCCCCTGGGCGATACTCCCACCGAACCCACTTTGGGCCCGTCCGGCAGGCAGGAGCGTTTAAATTGCTGTGAAAAGAAGCGCTTGTAGAATACCTGCATCCACTTGCGGATTACGTCTTCCCCGTAGCTGTCCCCAAAAGCCAGCCGTGCCAGGCGGTAAATCTTGGACGGGGAAAACCCGAACCGCAGCACATAATAAAGGTAAAAGTCGTGCAGCTCGTAGGGTCCTACCAGGTCCTCCGTTTTCTGGGAAATGACCCCGTCCTCCGGCGGCAGCAGTTCCGGGCTCACCGGTGTATCCAGCACATCCAGGAGCACTCCCGAAAGTTCCCCGTCCCCGCAGGTATCCGCATAATAGCGCACCAGATGACGCACCAGAGTCTTCGGCACACCGGCGTTGACGCCGTACATGGACATGTGATCCCCGTTGTAGGTGGCCCAGCCAAGAGCCAGTTCCGACATGTCCCCGGTTCCGATAACCATTCCCCCCGTCTGGTTTGCCAGATCCATCAGTACCTGAGTACGCTCCCGGGCCTGAGCATTCTCGTAAGCCACGTCATGGTTTCCGGCATCCTGCCCGATATCCCGGAAATGGACATTCACAGCCTCCCGGATGTCCACCTCCCGCAGGGAAGCTCCCAGCTTTCCCGTCAGCTCACAGGCGTTCCGGTAAGTGCGGTCCGTAGTCCCAAAACAGGGCATGGTCACACTTAGAATCCGCTCTCTCGGAATAGACAAGGCATCGAAAGCCTTGGACGTCACCAGAAGAGCCAGCGTGGAATCCAGCCCCCCGGAAATTCCCACCACCGCCTGCCGGCAGCCTGTATGCTCCAGGCGTTTTTTTAGCCCCTGAACCTGGATGGAAAGGATTTCCTCACAGCGCCTCTCCCGGTCCAGATTTCCCTCCGGGACAAAAGGCCTGGGGGAAATACAGCGCTCCAGTCTGGTTTCTTCCGCTTTCAGATGAAAGCCCACCTCCGAATACTTCTCGTCGCTTTTAGCAAAAAAAGTGGTCATTCTCCTGCGCTCCCCCAAAAGCCGGGCGGCATCCAGATCTCCATAGATAATCCCGTTCTGAAAGCGGACGGCACGGCTCAGAATCCGTCCGTTCTCCGCAATCAGGCTGTGGCCCCCGAAAACCAGATCCTGTGTGGACTCTCCCTCTCCTGCATTGGCGTAGACATAACCGCACACCAGCCTGGCGGACTGGCCGCTGATCAGGGCCTCCCGGTACTCTCCTTTTCCCGTAGTCTCATCGCTGGCCGAACAGTTTACGATCACCGTCGCCCCTGCCAGGGCATGCCGCGTACTGGGCGGCTCGGGAACCCACACATCTTCGCAAATCTCTGCAGCCACCGCAAGTCCCGGCATTTCTTCACAGGTGAAAATCTGATTGGTTCCAAACGGAATATAATCATTCTCCCGCTCCAGCCAGACAAAATCCGTCTCCCGGTTCCCTGGGACAAAATGGCGGAGCTCGTAAAATTCTCCGTAATTGGGAAGACAGCTCTTAGGAACCATTCCCAAAATTTTCCCCCGGCTCAGAGCTGCCGCCACATTGTACAGCTTCCCTTCCTTTTCCCAGGGAAGACCCACAAAAATCAAGGCGTCCAGCTTAGCCGAAGCATCCGCTATGTCAAACAGCGCTTCCCTGGCTCCCCGCAGAAGCGGCTCCTGCAAAAAGAGATCCCCGCAGGTATAGCCTGTAATACAGAGCTCCGGAAACACAATCAGTTTTGCACCCTTTCCGGCTGCTTCTCCCATCATACAAATGATTTCCGTCCCGTTGTATTCCGGATCCGCCACCCGGAGTTTCGGCGTCGCCGCTGCTGTTTTTATAAATCCATGCTTCATACCCGCCTCCCTGTTTAAGTCTTTACCTTTTGGCTCGGCGCAGAATCTCTTTCAATTCCTCCACGCTGAATACATACGCCCGGCTGCAGAAATGACATTTCACTTCCACAGGCTCGCCCTCCTGCACCATTTCCCGTATCTCTTTGCTTCCAATACTCACAATCGCTTTCTCCACCCGCTCTTTCGAACAGTTGCAGGAAAAAGCGGCGGGCAGGGTATCACTGACAACAAGACCCAGATCTCCCAAAAGCTCTTCCAAAAGTTCCTCCGGTGACAGGCCCCGATCCAGAAGCTCCGTCACGGAATGAAGGCCGGAAAGCCTGGACTCCAATGTCTCTATGACTTTCTCTTCCGTATAGGGCATAAGCTGAATGAGAAAACCGCCTGCCTGCCGGACCGCATTGTCCCGGTTTAAAAGAACCCCAAGCCCTACGGAGGAAGGAATCTGCTCGGAAGTGGCAAAGTAATACGTGAGATCCTCCGCAATCTCCCCGGTCTGCAGAGTGGTCTGCCCTACATAAGGCTCTTTCATTCCCAAATCTTTGATCACCTGCAGCATTCCCTTTCCCACAGCACCCGCCACATCCAGCTTTCCCTTGGCATTGGCCGGAAGCAGCACTGCTGGTTCATGGACATACCCCTTTACATTGGCCCCGGAATCCGCCGTTACCACAATCCCTCCCAGAGGCCCGTCCCCCCGGATCTGAATGGTTAGAAGATCCTTCTCTCCTTTCATGGACGCTCCCATCATAGCTCCCGCGCTTAAGGTCCGTCCCAGAGCCGCTGTAGCCACCGGGCTTGTGTTGTGTATCTGCCTGGCCTGCTCCACCAGTTCCCTGGAAGTTATGGCAAAGGCCCTTATCTGACTGTCCGCCGCCATAGCCCTGACAATGTAATCTGACATCTCTTCCCTCCCTGCGTCCTATCAGACACTTCTTTTTCCCTGCTCTCTTGCCGCCGCATAAATCCGCTCCGCCGTCTTTTCCGGCGCAAGGCCCGTCTCTGCGTCAAAGAAGCCAAGCACCTCCAGACCTGCTTCTTCCAGAAGCTCCCGTACCCGCTCCAGGGAATACGCTCTCTGGTAATGGGTCTCCTCATACTTCCGGTACAGACCGCCTTCCTCCCGGATAAACAGGGTCAGGCTATATTCATTCAGCCCTTCACCGGCATCAAAATAATTCTCCCAGATAAAGCTGCCTTCCCTGCGGTTCTCTGCAATGGTATTTTCCCCCAAAAAAGTTTCATATTTATAAACGGTGTTCAAATCAAAAAGGAAGATTCCGCCTGGGTCCAGATAATTATTTACCAGCCGGAAAACCTGAAGCAGGTCCGCCTCTTCCGTCACGTAATTGATGGAGTCACAGACGCTCACCACAGCACGGACAGTCCCGTACAGCTCCAGCTCCCGCATGTCCTGCAGAAGATAGAGAATGTCAAGGCCTGACTCTGCCCGCTTCTGCACTGCCAGATTCAGCATCTCCTCCGAAGCATCCAGGCCAATCATATCATAACCTGCATTCGCTAAAAGCTCCGTCATACTGCCTGTCCCGCAGCCCAGATCCAAAACCAGTCCGTCCGAAATCCCGTACTGTTTTAATATTCCCACAATCCTGCGGCTCCATTCCTCATAGGGAATGTTATCCATAAACAGATCGTAAACCTTTGCAAAGCCTGTGTACGCTTCCACTCCATTCCCCTCCTTTTTATGAAAAGACAGCCCCCAAGAAAGCCTGGAGGCTGTCTGATTCCCAATCCCTATTTGCTGCTTAAGAATTTCTCTATATTTGCAATCGCCTCTTCCTCATCTGCACCGCTTGCAGATACCGTAACCGTATCACCCGAGTAAAGGCTGAGGGTCATCATTCCCATAATACTTTTCGCATTTACCTTCTTGTTGTCGCTCTCCACATAGATCTCGCTGCCATATTGGCTGGCCACCTGTACCAGCAGCGCCACAGGCCGGGCTTCCAATCCTTCTGGAATCTGAATTGTGATCTCCTGCTTAATCATAATAATTTCTCCTCCTTGTTATCCCTTAGCTCCTCTGCAATCATACTCAGCTTTCTCAGCCTGTGGTTTACCCCCGACTTCCCCACGGGCGGATGAAGCATCGCTCCCAGCTCCTTTAAAGTAGTTCCCGGCTGCTCCAGCCGAAGCTCGGCAATCTCAGCCAGGTTTTCCGGAAGCTGTTCAAAGCCGATTGTCCGTTCAATGTATCTAATATCTTCAATCTGCTTCACCGCTGCAGAAACGGTCTTATTCAAGTTGGCAGTCTCACAGTTCACCTGCCGGTTCACAGAATTTCTCATTTCCTTTAGAATGCGTATATTCTCGAAGTTCATCAAAGCCACATGCGCTTCCATTACATTCAATATATCCGCGATCTGGGAACCTTCCTTAATATATAAAATAGAATGGTTTTTGCGCTGCGTAATCCGGGCCTCGATAGCAAAGCTCCCAATCAGCTGCTGCAGACGCTCCGCTTCCGTCTCCGTATTACAGACAATCTCAAAGTGATAACCTTTCTCCGGATCGCTGATGGAACCGGAGGCCAGAAAGGCTCCTCTGATATAGGCACGTTTACAACAAAGATTCTGTACCAGGGTATGCTTCACTGCGGACAGATCCGCATAAGAAGTTATATCATAGCTTTTGCTTCCCCGGAAGCTCTGATTCTGTTTCACCGACACGTTCATGTCTATATTAAATGTTTTTCTTAATAATGTAAAGTATTTTCTTGCAACTGCCAGATTTTCCGTGTGCATTTTCACGCTGTGAGGGCTTTCAGCTCCCTCCGTCACATGGCTGCCAAAGCCTAAAATCGCAGCCGCCTCGGCCAGCCTACAATGTCTGGCCGCAGGGATCTGGCGGGACAGCTCCTCTTTGATTTCACTGGAAAAAGACATTAGCCACCTCTTATTATTCTCTCTCAACGGGCTTTTACAATGGCATCTTTTTCTATATCCCGATGCTCAATACGGACCACATAATCCGTATGCTCTTTCAGCTTTCCGTACAGCTTATTGGCCAGGGTCACGGAGCGGTGCTTGCCTCCCGTACAGCCGATGGCAATCACCAGCTGGTTCTTCCCCTCCTGCACATAGTTTGGGATCAGAAATCTTATCATGTCTGTCAGCTTATCCAAAAAACGGTGGGCAGCCTCAAATCCCATAACAAAATCCTGCACTTCCCTATCATTCCCATTCAGCTTCCGAAGCTCCTCATAGTAATACGGGTTTGGAAGAAAACGCACGTCGAATACCAGATCCGAATCATTGGGGATGCCAAATTTAAAGCCAAACGAGAGGACTGTAATCACAAGATTTTTAAACTCCCGGTTCTGCACAAAAATCTTTTCCAGTTCTATCTTCAGCTCCCTGGTCAAAAGGCTGCTGGTATCGATAATATAGTCCGCCTGCTTCTTCAAAAAAACCAGGCGTTTCCGCTCCTCGTCAATTCCCTCCGCAATCCGGCCGTCTCCGGCCAGAGGATGATTTCTTCTCGTCTCCTTGTACCGCTTAATCAGCACACCGTCCTGTGCATCCAAAAACAGGATTTCAAAGGTATACCCGGCAATGGTCAGCTCCTCCAAAATTGTCTGAAGCTCGCTCAGAGCCTTTCCGTTGCGGATGTCAATGCCAAGAGCTACCTTACTGATCTCGCTGGTGCCTGAATAGACCAGCTCAGAAAATTTTCCTATCAGGGAAACCGGAAGATTGTCCACACAAAAATAACCCATATCTTCCAGCATCCGCAGGGACGTTCCTCTTCCTGCCCCTGACATTCCCGTTACAATCACAAATCTCATCTGTAACCACCTTACGCTTTTTCAACATGCTCCAAAGCGCTCTTACCTTCCTCATCCGAAAATCCGAGGGTCTTCACTTCCATCTCAAGCTCAACCCCAAACCGGCGTTTTACCTCCGAACGGACATGGGCAATCAAAGCCATCACATCCGCCGCTGTGGCATCTCCCCGGTTAATTACAAAACCGCAATGCTTTTCCGATACCTGCGCGTCTCCTACCCGGAACCCGCGAAGCCCTGCATCCATAATCAGTTTCCCGGCGAAATATCCCTGCGGCCGTTTGAACGTGCTACCCGCGCTTGGATATTCCAAAGGCTGTTTTCCGGTCCGGGCTTCCTTTAACTCCTGCATCTTCGCCTGAATTGCCTCCGGTTCTCCCGGTGAAAGCTCCAGCACTGCCTCCAGAACTACATAGCCTTTCCTTGCAATGACGCTGCTCCGGTACCCAAGTTCCAGTTCTTCTCCGGACAGCCGCACAAGCTCCCCTTCCGGTTTCATCACCAGCGCCTCCCGGACAATATCCTTCATTTCCCCGCCGTAAGCCCCGGCATTCATTACCAAAGCCCCGCCTACGGTTCCGGGAATCCCGGAGGCAAACTCCATGCCTGTCAGTCCCGCCCTGCCGGCCTGATGGGACGCCCGGATCAAAAGCTCTCCCGCCCGCACCAAGAGACGGTTTCCTTCTATACGGATTCCGTCAAAATTGCGGTACATCTGAATGACAACGCCCCGGTATCCCTGATCGCTGACCAGAACATTGCTGCCGTTTCCAAGAATATAATAGGGTTCTCCTGCCCTGCGGCAGGCTGCAACCGCGGCTGCCAGCATCGTCCCGTCCGACGGCAGGCAAAAATATCCGGCCGGTCCTCCAATGCGGAAGGTGGTATGCCTGCTCATGGGTTCTTCCCGCAGCACCCGCTCCGTTCCTCCATGGATCTCACATAATATTTCGTATAAATCCTGCCCCATATGGTTTCCTCATTACTACTGCTTGATTTTGTTCCGCTATGTTACATTATATGCAAAAAAGGGGTAAAGTACAACCCCTTTCCAGCTTTGCAGTCCGCCAGGGCCTGCAGATCCCGTTTTATTTTTTCTGTCTCTCCAGATATTTTCTTAAATACTGCCCTGTATAAGAGACAGGATTTTCCGCAACCTCCTCCGGCGTTCCCTTTGCAATCACCGTTCCGCCCCGGTCTCCGCCTTCCGGCCCCATGTCGACAATGTAATCTGCCGTCTTAATCACGTCCAGATTATGTTCAATGACCACCACCGTATTGCCGCCCTCCGCCAGACGATGCAGTATCTCCGTCAGCTTATGCACATCCGCAAAATGCAGTCCCGTAGTAGGCTCATCCAGAATATAGATGGTCTTTCCTGTACTCCGGCGGCTCAGCTCCGTAGCCAGCTTAATCCGCTGGGCTTCTCCGCCGGAAAGTGTGGTGGAAGGCTGTCCCAGACGGATGTAGGAAAGACCCACATCATGGAGCGTCTCGATTTTCCTCCGTATGGACGGCACATTCTCAAAGAAAGGCAGGGCTTCCTCCACCGTCATATCCAGAACATCATAAATGTTCTTGCCCTTATACTTAACTTCCAGGGTCTCCCGGTTGTAACGCTTTCCCTGACAGACCTCACAGGGCACATACACATCCGGAAGGAAGTGCATCTCTATCTTGATAATTCCGTCCCCGGAACAGGCCTCGCAGCGGCCTCCCTTCACATTGAAGCTGAACCTTCCTTTTTTATAGCCTCTGCTCTTGGCATCTGCAGTGGACGCAAAAAGATCCCGTATCTGATCAAAAACCCCTGTATAGGTGGCCGGATTGGACCGGGGCGTCCGTCCGATAGGCGACTGATCAATGCTTATTACCTTATCCAGCTGCTCCGTTCCCTGAATACTCCGGTTTTTTCCGGGAATCGTCCTGGCGCGGTTCAGTTTCTTCGCCAGGGTTTTGTACAGAATCTCATTGATCAGGGAACTCTTTCCCGAACCGGACACTCCCGTCACGCAAGTCATAACCCCCAAGGGGATCTCCACATCTATTTTCTTGAGATTATTTTCCTCCGCCCCTTTGACCGTCAGCCACCCGGAGGGCGTCCTCCGTCTTTCGGGAACGGGAATACAGAGCTTTCCGCTCAGATACGCCCCTGTAACGGATTCCGGACAGGCCATAATCTCCTCTGCCGTTCCGGCAGCCACCACTTTCCCGCCGTGTTCCCCGGCTCCCGGGCCGATATCCACAATAAAATCCGCCGCAAACATGGTATCCTCGTCATGCTCCACCACCACCAGTGTATTTCCCAAATCCCGCAGGCGCTTCAGAGTGGCCAGCAGCTTATCATTGTCCCTCTGGTGAAGCCCGATGCTGGGTTCATCCAGAATATAGGCCACACCTACCAGGCCGGATCCGATCTGGGTGGCCAGGCGGATACGCTGGGCTTCCCCGCCGGAGAGGCTGCCGGTAGACCTGGCAAGGGTCAGATAATCCAGGCCCACATCAATGAGAAATCCTATGCGCGCCCGGATCTCCTTCAAAATCTGTGCCCCGATCAGCTGCTGCTGAGCCGTCAAATTCAGATCTTTTAAAAATTCATGAAGCTTCAAAATGGAAAGGGATGTTACTTCATAGATATTTTTATCCGCCACGGTAACGGCCAGGGATGTTTTCTTAAGACGCTGTCCTTTGCAGCTCTTGCAGGGAGTAATGCGCATAAAGGTCTCGTATTCCTGCCGCATTACCTCGGAACCTGTCTCCCGGTAACGCCGCTCTACATTTTTAATCAGCCCCTCAAAGGCAATGTCGTAAACGCCCTCCCCCCGCTGGCCTTTGTAGTGAACCTTAATCTCCCGCCCGTTGGTTCCGTGCAGCAGCACCTGCCGGACTTCCGGCTCCAGTTCTTCATAGGATGTGTTTAAATCAAATCCGTACTCTTTGGACAGAGCCTGCAAAATCCCGTAGGTAAAGCTGGAGGGATCCGTGCAGGACTGCCATCCCATCACCGCGATAGCTCCCCCGGCAATGCTTAAGGACTTATCCGGGATCATCAAATCCTCATCAAATTCCATCTTATAGCCCAGACCGAAGCAATCGGGACAGGCTCCGAAGGGATTGTTGAAAGAAAAGCTGCGGGGTTCAATTTCTTCCATGCTGATCCCGCAGTCCGGGCAGGCATAGCTGGAACTGAATGTCATCAATTCCCCATCCACAACTTCTACTACCAGAAGCCCCTCCGCCAGACTAAGAACCGTCTCGATGGAGTCTGCCAGCCGGCGCTCGATTCCCTCTTTGATAACCAGACGATCCACCACAATCTCAATTAGATGCTTGATGTTTTTCTCAAGCTTAATCTCCTCGGACAATTCGTAGAGATTTCCGTCAATCTTCACCCGGACAAAGCCGCTTTTCCGCGCCTGCTCCAGAACCTTCACATGCTCGCCCTTGCGCCCTTTGACTACAGGCGCAAGAAGCTGGATCCGGGTGCGCTCCGGCAGGGCCATCAGCTGATCCACCATCTGATCCACACTCTGTTTCCTAATCTCTTTGCCGCAGCGCGGGCAGTGGGGAATCCCGATCCGCGCATAGAGCAGACGGAAATAATCGTAAATCTCCGTAACCGTTCCCACTGTAGAACGGGGATTCCGGTTCGTAGACTTCTGGTCTATGGAGATCGCAGGGGACAGGCCTTCAATACTTTCTACCTCCGGCTTCTCCATCTGGCCCAGGAACTGCCTGGCATAAGAAGACAGGGACTCCATATACCGGCGCTGTCCCTCCGCATAGATGGTATCAAATGCCAGGGAGGATTTCCCGGAGCCGCTTAGGCCTGTCAGAACCACAAATTCATCTCTTGGAATATCAATATCCAAATTCCTCAGATTGTGTTCATTGGCTCCTCTGATTTTAATGTAATTTTTCATACCGCTCCTCTTTTTCTGCTGCTATTGTGCCCGCCTGCGCCTACAGAAAGTATTTTCAGCCCTTTCTGCCGCCGCGGGCATTCCTTTTTCTGTGATTTTCCTGTATTCCGCCTGCCGTAGATGCGTCATGCAGCTGCTTCTTCAATTCAATCATCCGATCCCGCAGCTCTGCTGCCGTTTCAAAATCCAGCTCCGCCGCCGCTTTCTTCATCTTCTTATCTATATCGGCAACCAGTTTTTCCAGCTCCTGCCTGCTCATAGACTCCGGATCTTTCTCAAACTGCAGCTCTTCCTTGGCAACCTCTTTGGAAATACGTATCAAATCCCGCACGGATTTCCGGATGGTCTGCGGTGTAATTCCGTGTTCCTCATTGTATTTCTGCTGCAGTTCCCGGCGCCGCTCCGTCTCCCCGATGGCCATCTGCATGGAATCGGTAATAACGTCCGCATACATAATTACGCGCCCTTCTGCATTCCGCGCCGCCCGTCCGATGGTCTGGATCAGAGACGTCCCGGAACGCAGAAATCCCTCTTTGTCTGCATCCAGTATAGCCACCAGGGTAATCTCGGGAATATCCAGGCCCTCCCGCAAAAGGTTGATTCCCACCAGCACGTCAAAAACATCCAGCCGCATATCCCGGATAATCTGGGTACGCTCCAGGGTGTCAATATCCGAATGAAGGTATTTGACGCGTATTCCCAGCTCCCGCATATAATCCGTCAGATCTTCCGCCATCCGCTTGGTCAGGGTGGTAATCAAAATCTTATGGCCTGCTGCCACTTCCCGGTTTACCTCACCTATCAGATCGTCGATCTGGCCCTCTACCGGGCGTACTTCTACCTTGGGATCCAACAGACCCGTAGGCCGGATTATCTGCTCTGCCCGTAGAAGCTCATGCTCTTCCTCGTACTCTCCCGGCGTGGCTGATACAAACAAAAGCTGATTTATTTTACCCTCAAATTCTTGAAAATTCAAGGGGCGGTTGTCTTTCGCCGAGGGAAGACGGAATCCGTAATCTACCAGGGTCGCCTTCCGGGACTGATCCCCTGCATACATCCCCCGGATCTGCGGCACAGTCTTATGAGACTCGTCAATAATAAGCAAAAAATCTTCCGGGAAATAGTCCATCAGCGTATTGGGGGGCTCTCCCGGCTTCAGGCCCGACAGATGCCGGGAATAGTTTTCTATACCGGAGCAAAATCCCGTCTCCTTAAGCATTTCGATGTCAAAGTTGGTCCGCTCGGAAATCCGCTGGGCCTCCAAAAGCTTGTCCTCTCCCTTGAAATAGCGGATGCGTTCCTCCAGCTCCTCCTCAATAGCCCCGGCCGCCTCCCGGATGCGTTCCGCCGGAACCACATAATGGGAGGCCGGAAAAATAGCCACATGCTCCCGCACGCTTTTGATCTCCCCGGTCAGCACATCAATCTCCGAAATCCGGTCTATTTCATCTCCGAAAAATTCCACCCGGATAGCCGTATCCATCTGGATAGCCGGAATAATCTCCAGCACATCTCCCCTTACTCGGAAGGTTCCCCGTTTAAAGTCCATATCATTCCGTTCATACTGGATATCCACCAGCTGCCGCAGTACTTCGTCCCGATCCTTTTGCATCCCCGGCCGCAGGGATACCATCATTTTCTCAAAGTTCTCCGGCTCGCCCAAGCCGTAAATGCAGGACACGGAGGACACGATAACCACATCCCGCCGCTCAATCAGCGATGCCGTGGCCGACAGGCGCAGCTTGTCTATTTCGTCGTTGATGGAGGAGTCTTTGGCGATGTAGGTGTCGCTGGAAGGGACGTAGGCTTCGGGTTGGTAGTAGTCGTAGTAGGAGACAAAATACTCTACTGCATTATTCGGGAAAAACTCTTTAAATTCGCCATATAATTGGGCAGCCAATGTCTTGTTATGCGCTATAACAAGCGTTGGTTTATTTAATTGCTGGATGACGTTTGCCATCGTAAAGGTTTTACCTGAACCCGTGACACCAAGAAGAGTCTGGAACTGGTTGCCTTCTTTGAAGCCTTTGACCAATTCGGCGATGGCCTGGGGCTGGTCGCCTGTGGGCTGATATTGTGATACTAATTCAAAATGATCCATAAAGCTTCCTCCTTTATGAATTAATACTTCTATCTAAAAACCTCTGCTGATTAAACGGCAATTTCTCATTAAATGTATATTCCCAATACTCAAATA
>CAJUNN010000003.1 GCA_910587955.1 uncultured Lachnospiraceae bacterium
GCCTCTTCCGGAATCGGAGCAGCGCCATGATTTACGCCCTGTGCTACCGGACACATTTTCTCAACTTCATGTGAATAAATCATTTTAAAACTCCTTTCAAGTTATGTTAAAATCTTAGTGGCCTCTGAAAACATCCAAATTTCCAGATTGTCACATTTGATAACATTTTCTCATAATTTCAGGAAATAGTCTAGTGGTTTTTCAGATTTTTTTAACCCTTGCGCAAACCGGCCTCAAATGCTATAGTAAGCAAAAACCGGCCTGAAAATCCTTTTGAACTTCCAGGCCAAGGAGGTATCTTTCATGCAGATCACCTACATCGGGCACAGCGGCTTTCTCGCAGAGCTTAAGCAGTCGCTTCTGCTGTTTGACTATTATGAGGGCCCGCTGCCGGAAGCCTTCCCAGAGAAAAAGCTCTTTGTCTTTGCCAGCCACCGTCATCCGGATCATTTCAACCCGGAGATTTTCCGCCTGGCCGAGGGCCGCGAAACCCGCACGTTCTTTGTCCTCTCGGACGATATCTGGGAGCACCGTATTCCCAAAGAACGCCTTGCAAAAACCCTGCGGCTGAAACCGGATGCGGACATTTCCTTTGAGGGACTGGAAATCCACACCTTAAAGTCCACCGACGAGGGCGTCGCTTTCCTAATCCGGACGGAAGGGAAAACCATTTACCATGCCGGGGATCTCAATGACTGGCGCTGGCCGGGAGAACCGGAAAGCTTTAACCTAAAGATGCAGTCTGATTTTCAGAACTGCCTGGAGCCTCTGCGGGGTATGGAGATGGATGCCGCCTTTATCCCCTTAGATCCCAGACAGGAAGCTTATTACTCCCTGGGATTTGACTATTTTCTGTCCCTGACCGCCTGGGAAAAAGGCAGAACCCGGATTTATCCCATGCACTGCTGGGAAGACTATTCCGTCATCGGCCGCTGGCTTAAGCAGCACCCCGGCCACCCGGCCCGGGAATGCCTGGTATCCATCGGCAGCCGGGGGGAAACTTTTCAACAATAACTGCGAAGGAGGAAAGGAAAAT
Source organism: uncultured Lachnospiraceae bacterium (assembly GCA_910587955.1). Taxonomy (GTDB): domain Bacteria; phylum Bacillota; class Clostridia; order Lachnospirales; family Lachnospiraceae; genus Laedolimicola. Next base: position 1,037 of record CAJUNN010000003.1, read on the forward strand.
GAACTTTCAATTTGCACACTACAATTACAACGTTATCAATCTGGAGAAGTCCCTCCGTTTTTACGAAGAAGCCCTGGGACTAAAGGAGGCCCGTCGAAAAGAAGCCCCGGACGGCAGCTTTATCCTCTCCTACCTTACAGACGGCAGGACCGGCTTTGAGCTGGAGCTTACCTGGCTCAGGGATTGGGAAGCGGATCGCTATAATCTGGGCGACAATGAAATCCACCTGGCCTTTACCGCAGACGACATGGATGCCGCCCGGAAAAAGCACGGGGAAATGGGCTGCATCTGCTACGAAAATCCCCAAATGGGCATTTACTTTATTGAAGATCCCGACGGTTACTGGCTGGAAATCGTTCCGGCCCGGCGGCAGGCTTAAGCCAGCCGCCGCCCCATCAGAACGCCCATCATGGACGCCATCATAAGCCCCCGGGTCCATCCGCTGGCATCCCCCAGACAGTAAAGTCCCCCGATATTTGTTGTGAAATCCGGCGTCATCCGGATCCGGTTGCTGTAGAATTTCAGCTCCGGGGAGTAGAGAAGGGTTTCATTTCCCGCAAAACCCGGAACTACGTGATCCACGGCCTGGATAAAGTTAATGATATTGATCATAGCCCGGTAAGGCATGGCCGCCGTAATATCTCCCGCCACAGCGTCCGGCAGGGAGGGACGCACATTGGAGCGGCTCAGTTCCTTCTGCCAGGTCCGCTTCCCGCCCAATATATCCCCGTACCGCTGTACCAGAATCTTCCCGTCCCCCAGCATATTGGTGAGTTCGCCTACCTTCCTGGCATAGGCAATGGGCTGGTTAAAGGGATGGGTGAAATTGTGGGAGCACAAAATCGCCAGATTGGTGTTGTCGGACTTCAAATCCTTGTAGGAGTGTCCGTTGACCACAGCCAGATCGCCGTCGTAGTTTTCCTGGCTCACAAAGCCCCCCGGATTCTGGCAGAAGGTGCGGACTTTGTTCTTGAAAGGCAGGGGATATCCGATAAGCTTGGATTCATAGAGGATATTGTTCACATCCTCCATAATCTCATTGCGTACCTCCACCCGCACGCCGATATCCACGGTTCCGGGCTGATGCTCAATGCCATGGCTCTCACAGAGCCCTTCCAGCCAGTCCGCCCCTTTGCGCCCGGCAGCAACCACCACATGTTCCGCATAAACCGTCTGCTCTTCCTCATGTCTGGCCGAAGTCTCAATGACTGCTCCTTTGCATGCTCCCTGCTCTACGATCAAATCCCTGCAGTGCCAGCCAAAGAGAATCTCCACCCCGTGATTCAAAAGATACTGTTCAATCTCATAGTAGATCTCCTGGGCTTTCTCCGTGCCAAGATGCCGGATGGGACAGTCCACCAGCTTTAAGCCTGCCTGAATGGCGCGCTTGCGGATATCCCGCACCTCTGCCTCGTTTCCTACGCCCTCCACTTTGGTATCTGCACCGAATTCCAGATAAATCCCGTCCGTATAGCGGATCATTTCCTGGGCAAACTCCTCTCCGATAAGGCTTGGCAGATCGCCGCCTACCTCATAGCTTAAGGAGAGCTTGCCGTCGGAAAAGGCACCTGCCCCGGAAAACCCTGTGGTGATATTGCAGTAAGGCCTGCAGTTTATACATTCCTTCGTCTCTGCCTTGGGACATTTCCGCTTCTCCACCGGCTTTCCCTTTTCCACAATGACAATTCTTTTTTTGCTGTTCTGCCGCAGCAGCTCCAGCGCCGTAAAGATGCCCGCAGGACCCGCCCCGATGATGCAGATGTCTGTTTTCTTCATGATCGCTACCTCCTATTGCAGTTTCCTAATAATAAAAACTACCGCTTCGTGATATAAAAACGCCTTTCCGGCGGCTTATAGTCAACTATTACGGTAGTTGGTAGAAACATTCATCCAATTATGAATTTATATAAGTCTGAAACCTTTATTAGTCTAACGGAAAATGTAGGATTTGTCAAGGAATTTTCCTTTTCAAGCCTTTTTTCAAACTTTCTCGGCTCACTCAAACACCAGCTGAATTGTTCCGTTTACAAACTTTCCATGATGTCTAACAAATGCTGATAACTATCTACGCTATCATAAACGACATCTTCTCCTGACAGTTTTTTAAACAGCTTTCTTGCACAGTCAATCTTCGCCTTTTCCAATGGCTTCAGATTCAACGTATCCATAGTTCCTTTTGTCTCTGCAATAAAGAAAATATGTTTCACTGTTCCCTTACGAAAAGCGATCGCCCAGTCCGGCGAATAATTGCCAACAGGCGTAGGAATGGAAAAACCTTTTGGCAGTTTTGCATAGACACACACTTCATCTGCCAAATCCATATCTTCCGCAAACTTGCGTTCTATGCTTTGGCCATCCCTGGCATATCCGTCTGCAAACACATAATCCTGTACATTCTTCTTTGCACGGTATGCCCTTGAAAAATCTGCATTTTTCTCTGCAGTAAAAATATTTGCATCATAACTGCCCTCTGTTTTATTATATGTAATCTGCTCCACGATCATAGTGGCTTTCTGCTCATTGATTAAGCGGATTGCCTTTGCAATAAATTCCTCCGGATTATTTTTGAACATTGCAAAGGTATCGGGTTTTATGCCTGAAAGAATTCTCGCAGCTGATCTTCTTGTTAGTTTTGCTCCCTCAGCCACTTTTCCCACAAGGTCATATTTTACAAGGCTTCCTTCTGTACGTTCCAAGGTGAATGTCTGACTTTTCTCAGCCACAAATCCTGCTCCGCTTTTCAGTTTATCCAAGTTCCAGTCAATGCCTTGCTCACCGGTTGTCACGGTATATTGCAATTTTGCAACAAACATCTTATCATCTATGTGGCCGATTGCTTTTCTGATCAATTCTTCGCTGTCAAACTCTACTGTATACGCATACTTATGATTGATATAATTCCAGAGCGTCTGAAACTCTTTCTTATAGAAATTATCGTTCAGAGCATTCTCCTGAATTTTGGTTTCGCGGCCGTTGCCAATCATGCCATCCAATACATGCTCGTCAAAAATACTTTGAATAAGTGCATGAACACCTTCGGAGATGTTCTCACAGCTTTCCGGCAGCCTTGCCAGTGCACCGCTCACCATGTCTGTACGATATCTATCCGTCACATGATCATCATCGTCAATGTAATCATTCTTCACAAGATAACGATAAATATCTCTGCCTTGCTTATCAGAAATCATAATATCATTTCCACCGATAATCAGTGTTTTCCCAATAAAGTATTCAGCGGTAGCGTTTGTCGGACGTTCATACAAATCATCCCGAATACCCTGCTGCAAATCGGCAACAAAGTCTTTATAGCCATCCGACGCAATAACTGTAAGCCGGTTAATCTGCTGAACCTGGCTGCCCAGAGCATCCGCATCCATACGGTCACCATTTTGGTTTACACAAAGCCTTAACCCTCTGCCAACCTCCTGACGCTTCTGTGTCGAAGAACTGCCTCCCTGCTTCAAGGTACAAATCTGAAAAACATTCGGATTATCCCATCCCTCTCTGAGCGCAGAATGAGAGAAGATAAAACGAACAGGATTGCTGAAAGACAAGAGCCTTTCCTTGTCCTTGAGAATCAAATCATATGCGGATATATCATCGCTTTCTTCGCTTCCGCGTTTGGTAGAACTGTCAATCTTATGTCCTTTCTTGTCGATGCTGAAATATCCGGCATGAGTTTGATGTCCTTCAATATTACGCAGATACTGCTCATATGGTGTGTTAAAAAAGGTAAGATATTCATTCAGAATCTCTGTATATTCCTGCTCAAAGATCACTCCGTACTCCGAATTGATCTCATTTCCGTCCTCATCATATTTGCGATACTTTGCAACCTCATCAATAAAAAAAAGAGAAAGCACTTTAATGCCTTTCGAAAACAATTCTTTTTCCTTTTCAAAATGAGAGCGGATGGTCTCCCTGATCTGCACCCGCCTTAAATCTGCCTCGGAAATATCACCCGCCACTTCACCTGCATGAATAACCTCACCATTGATAAATGACACCGTTCCTCGAATCGGATCAATCTCATTTACACGAAATCCTCTGTACTGCTCCATATTTCTGGAAAGTGCAAAAAGGTCATCATCTACACCCACAACCCTTGTTTTACGGTTGATGGATTTATTGCATCCGATTTCAAATTCAATGCGGGCCATCGGCGGTTTTTTCGGAGATATGACAATTCCCTCAAGAAAGAGATATCTGTCTGTGCCACGCAAGTTCTTGATATCAAAGCCCTTCACTTCTATCCTTTTAACCAGTCGTTTCTTATACGCATCCAGCGCATCCAACACGTAAACAAGTGTATGGTGTTGTTTATGGGTTGCAGAATAATTCAGACAGAACAGGGGATTAAATTCTTTCAGACTCTCCTGTGTCGCAGTACCTCCCATTTTCTGCGGTTCATCCAGAATTATAATAGGGCGATTGGCTTTAATCACATCAAGCGGCTTTCTGCTCCCAAAATCGTCCAATTCCGTCCGGATACGTCTTGCATCTTTTCCACGGGCATTAAATGCCTGAATATTGATAATCATGACATTCATATCCGCACTCTGACTAAAGTTGTCTATCTGAGCCAGATTCTTTGAATCATATATAAAAAAACGGGCTTTCTTTCCATAATGTTCCATAAAATGTTCCTGCAATATCTCAAAGTTCTTGTAAACACCCTCACGAATCGCGATACTCGGAACAACTACGATAAACTTACTCCAACCGTACTGCTTGTTCAATTCAAACATGGTCTTGATATAAACATAGGTTTTACCTGTACCTGTCTCCATTTCCACATCAAGAGAGCAGGCACCAAGTCCGTTTGAAACAACGGTGTTCGCAAGCTTGACATTATTGCGCGCCTGGACTCTGCGGATATTTTCAAGAAGCTGGCTCATATCAAGCTGCACTCTTGCATTGGCAAAACCCATATACAATTCTTCATCCGGCATCATCCAGTTCGTGACGTCCCTCTCTATCTGAATATCCCTGCGGTAGGCAAAACGATCATTGAATGGCTGACCTGCGAAGACATTGGTTACGCTTTCCACCGCCTCTGTCTGATAAGGCTGTATGGTGAATTTGAATTTCATATCACTCACTGCCGCTTTCCTCCTGTGTCCACTGCTTCAACTTTTCCTGCAGCACTTTCTTGTTCGGCAAATACAATTCGTATTTTGACGCATAAATATTCGCATTCTCCGGCAGCGTCAACTCCACAAGCGCATTACTCTTCTCCTGACAGAGCAAAACACCTACTGTAGGATTTTCTTCCATTGTTTTTTCATATCGGTCATAATAATTGACATACATCTGCATCTGTCCCAGATCCTGATGCGTCAAATCACCCATTTTCAAATCAAAAAGCACAAAGCATTGCAATAAACGGTTATAAAATACCAGATCAACACGAAAGTGCCGTTCATCAAAAGTAAACCGAACCTGTCTGCCAATAAAAGCAAATCCCTTTCCCAATTCCAGTAAAAACTCCTGCAAGTGATTCAGGAGCCTGCTTTCCAACTCTGTTTCTGAATATTCTGACCGTTCCTGTAAACCAGTAAATTCAAGAATATACGGATCTTTTAACATATCCTGCGGCTTCTCAATAATCTGACCCTTTTCAGACAGTTCCATCACTTTATCTTTATCACGGCTAAGAGCAAGGCGCTCATATAATGCACTGTCGAATTGTCTTTTCAATTCTTCAACGCCCCAATGATTCTGTGCAGCTTCTATCTCGTAAAAATGTCGCTCGTCCACATTGTCAATACGCATCAGTTTTAAATAATGTGACCAGCTCAACGGAAATTTTCTCCCGGTTGACACGGCAGGAAGATTTTGTAATTGGTCAGAAAGCGTCTGACCAATTTGATCCTCCGCATAAACTTGGTAAAATTTACGCATTTGTTTTAAATTTGTGACGGAATACCCGCGTCCCATACGCTCTGTCAAATAGTTTGAAAGTTCTGGAATCAAATATTTTCCATAGGCAGCTCTCTGTAACCCGCTCTGTTCTTCTTCTACAATCAATCGCCCTGTTTCAAAATATGCGTAAACCATGGACAGATCAATAGCCGCCTTTGCATTTTTCCGAGCTCTTTCTAACACATCCGCAGCGCTCTGAAGAAAGTCCTCCTTCCTCTTTACACTCATTATAGCACCTTCCTTTGCGTCTTCGGACTATAAGTCTCAAAAATTTGCTCAAAATTAACCGCAACACTGTCGCTTGCCAGCCCACTGTCGCGAAATACAGCATAGAACGGATGTCTTTTGGCAATCTCTGTGACCGTTTCTTCTGTTACATTATTGTCAAAGCATGCAATAAGATAGCCATTTTCAACAGAAAATACGTTCTTCCCTGCGATTTCTTCTTCCTTAATTTTGCTTGAAAGCAGCACGCCAAGATCAAGCATTACCTGGAAAAGCAGGTCTTCCGGTGTCCTGTCCGGCTTAATGTTATCGGCATATAAGGACAGTTGTTCTTGGGTATAATCGGAAGGTCTATAATAAACATCTTCCATGTTGCTGCTGTCTACATGGAATACGCGGAAACCATAGTCAATGTCCGCTCCTGTTTCTTCTTTTATTTTTTTGCCTGCACGGCGGATACGCTCCTCACCAATTTCACAGATGGTTTTGTAGCCTAATTCAAGTGCAACATTATTTGCTTTGAAATCATTACCAGTGTCTTTTAGTTTTTGCGGAATCTGGACAGAAATGCTCCTGCGATTTCCACCATCAGCTGCATTTAGCTGCATAACCGTATGTGCAGTAGTTCCAGAACCTGAGAAAAAATCTAAAATAATATCGCCAGTTTCTTTTTTTGTAACTAAAGAAATTATTTGAGAGACAAGTTTTACAGGCTTTGGATTGTCGAAAACCAATTTTCCATCAAACAGTTTCATCAATTCTTTATTACTTGCTTGATTGTAGGATGCAAATTTATTATCCCACCACGTCCATGGTCTTTGACCGCTTGATTCTGTCAGAAATTTTTTTAAGCGCGGACGGTTACTGCCATTCTCTCCAAACCATAATCTATTATCAGCATAAAGTTCATCAAATGTTGCTTTAGACATGGCCCAGCACCTACCTTCAGGCGGTAAATATTTTTCACCCGAAGGTGTTGTTATTTCATAGAATTGACTTTTGGGGGCACGTCCTGTCTGCCCAGTTATATCTACTGATGCCCAAACTCCTCTAGGGTCATTGTCTGGATTCGTATAGTTTGATATACGTTCTTCATCATAAGGTAAATAATTTAGTAAAAATCCTTGTTCCGGTTTATGTTTTGCATACACAAGGATATAATCATGAGCTGAACTTATATCCATTCTTGCGTCTGGTGAAGTCTTTTTTTGCCAAACCAAACAAGCCATTTTGTTCCATTTGCCAAAGATTTCATTGCAAACTTTCTCCAAATTTCCTAATTCATTATCATCAATCGAAATAAAAATCACACCATTATCTGCCAAAAAATCTTTGGCAATTTTCAGCCGTGGATACAACATATTTAACCAATCTGTATGAAACCGCCCATTACTTTCTGCATTCTGAACTAACCTATTTCTCTCATCATCAAATTGGCCACTATGATACAGATATTCGCCAGTTTCCTGTGCAAAATCATCTTCATAAATGAAATCATTTCCTGTGTTGTAAGGCGGATCAATATATATCATTTTTACTTTTCCAAGATAAGTTTCCTGCAAAAGTTTCAATGCCTCAAGGTTATCGCCCTCAATATAGATATTCTCTGAATCAATACTACCCTTTGTACCGTCTCGGCCAACCGACTTTTCTCTGTCAAGACGGAACGTCTTTGCAATCGGTGCATTGGCAAGGACTACCGATTTTTTCTTATCCGGCCACGTAAACTGATAGCGTTCCTGAGCACCCTCCACAACCCGTACAGAAATTTCCTGCCTAAGAACATCCGCATCAATGGCACGCTCTGTCATCGGTTCTCCATTCTCTTTATATCCCGTGATTGTTTCAGTCACAGCATTGGGAAACATTGCAGCCAGCTTTTTGAAATTCTCGTCCGCCAGATTCGGTGTGTGCATTTTTAGTTTATCCATTCCCGTTCCCCTCCTCGAACAAGTCCGTATTTCTGCAAAGTTTGTGCGCCTTGCTGCAATAATTCCGTAGATAACATATCGTTATCCAACACAGGATACAGGTGCTTTATCACTTGATGAATACCCTTCAAAAGCAAAACCGAAATTTCTCTTTCTAACTGAATACGCAATTCTATCCGATTATCCTCAAAAAGAGTTTTGTTCGAAAACCCCGGTGTAACTGGTAAAAACAATTTATTACTTTCTTGACATTGATAAATAAAATTGTTACTGCGAATTTCTATAATGTAATGAATAATCTCATTCCTCTTATTTTGGAAATCAAAATCATTTTGTGGATAATACTTCAAATAGCTATTCCCATCCCCGATGCTTTTATAAGTATCAACTATATCAGGAAAATTCAGATAATGCGACAAAATCTCATAAGAAATATCATAAAATCCCCTATCCATTTTTAAGATCCTCCCATTTATTTTTATAAGCGCCTGCACCCGCTGATACAATTCAAACCGCTTTTTCGGCTGTTGTTCTTTCCACGCGGCTGTTTCTGTCTTTTGTATCTGTTTTTCCAACTTGAATCAGTGAGAGCATAAAGCTCAACAGACAGCGCTGGGAAATTGAATAGAACTTTCGAATCCTAAAAACTGAATTTGAAAAAAGACCTACAGAACCGATAGATGCCCTGCACAGAACGTTTGATCCCATAACGGATTATGAATTTATCGCCAAGGTTCGTCCGTTATCAGTTCCGCCAGCCTGTTTATATGAATATCCATAATGTCCAGACAGTCCACCGGACAGCACTTGGAATTTAATATTAGAGGAAGCTCCGTACAGCCCAAAATAACTGCCTCAATATTCTGCCGCTCCTTCATCCCTGCAATGATATCCACCAGCTCCGCCCTGGTGGATTCTTTCACGATGCCATACTCCAGCTCCCCGGAAATCCGTTCGTTGACAAGCGCCATCTCTTCCTCTTCCGGCAGGAAGACATCAATCCCATTCTCCCAAAACGGTTTCTTGAAAAAGTCTTGCTTCATAGTAAAGATTGTCCCCAGAAGACCGACCTTTGTGTACCGGCGCAAAACTGCGGTCTCACAGACGGATTTCGGAATGCTGACTAAGGGCACTGGCACGTTTTCTTTCAAATCATCGTAAATCACGTGCATGGTTCCCGCTGTCAGCGCTGCCACCTCTGCACCGCCCTTTACCAGATTGCAGAGCGTATTTCCAAGATAACGTTCCAGTTCCTTGTACTGCTCCTTTTCCACATACCCAAGAGCCTTATACAAATCCACGCTCTCGACGGAAATTTCCGGGAACGCCTTTCCCCCGGTTTTCTCATGCACCCGCCGGTTAAGCTCCCTATAGTAAACAAGTGTGGATTCGGGCCCGGTTCCGCCCACCAATCCCAATTTTTTCATCGCCGGAACCTCCTTACATTCGTCCATTTTCAAAATGCTCTTCTTACAGCCCCGCATAATAATCGTGTATAATTTGAAATGCAATCTCCCGGGCAGCAGGGCTGGATACCTCCCTGCCGTCGGTCCTTCCCAGATGTACACAAAAATAAACCGTTTCCCCGTCTTTTTCTGCAAATCCGGTAAACCAGGCATCTACCACAATCCCCTGATCCATACCCATTCCCGTCTTTCCGTAGACAGTAATATCCTCAGGTCCCTGCCCTTCCACAAGCATTACCTTTTTCAGCTCTTCCCTGGTCTCTCTGGAGTAAACAGAACCGACGCCAAAGATGCGTTCCATCACTTCTGTCTGCTCTTTAGGGGTAATCAACAGGGAAGATTCTATCCAGAAACCTGTCAAGGCAGGGTTGCTATTGTTGGTATTGAGCTGCCCTTCCCAGTCGGAAATATCACAGTTTCCATAGTGAAGCCTGTCCAGCTGCTCCTTAACCCTCTCCGGGCCGATTTCATTGATGATCTCCCGGAAATACCAGACACAGGACTCCCGGAAAGCCTCCCTAAAATCAATATCCCCGTTCCACGACTCCTTCCAGAAAATTTCGCCGCTCCACTCACGGAGAGAATTTTCCGGGCGTATTATACCTTCCTCCAAAGCAGTCAGAGAAGAAATGATTTTAAAGGTAGAACATGGGGATCTTGGAATTAGCGCAGATTCCAGATTGTAAATCTGATATTGTCCGCAGGCAGCATGGTACACCACAGCCGACCCGTTCAAGCCGTCAAAATATCTGCTCCAATCTGCCTCTGCAATCTCCGACTCTGCAGGCGGAGCAGGAACGCCTTCTTCAGAAGGCGGAATTTCCACCGCTCCTATGCTCTGGAAAACGGGACCGCTTTCCAGAGAAGGATTTCCGGAACTGCACCCTGCTACAAGCATACACAAAACGATACAAACCAAAGTCCGCACAAGCCGCTTCATGTTTCCTGCTTCCACTACACGCTCCTGTCTACCGGCATCCGCAAAGCGGCTTCCACGGACTCCCTGGTAACAGCCTCCAGCACTCCGGCTTTCACGGGCCTTCCGATTTTCCATCCCGGATCCGCCTCCCGCGCCGCGGCCAAAAAGGCCTGCCGATATGCCCGTTCGTACTGCTGCATGGTATAGCCTGCCGCCAGACGGTCATTTTTGGGCATCTTCCGGTACAAATTGGTGTACACGTCCGATCGCCTGGTAGTATCCCCGTTCAGGACGCCGTTTTCCCGCAGAAATTCCTTTTTCGTCTGCTCAAACATCTCCTCTTTGCTGCTCTCGGGAATGGAAATGATGCGCTTTTGGCTGGCCGCATTCTCCTCCGTCAGCAGAAGACCTGCAAGCCCTGTAGTGGGATCGATGTAATCCCCGTCCCTGTCATAGCATTTCATGGAATTCTTAATGGCCTGCACGTTGGTAAACATGGCGCCGTTTCCGTTCTTCATCATCTCCTTCATCGCTGCCTTGTACTGATTGCTGTTGGTGTCAATCCCCGCTGCCCGAAGCTGCGCCTGCACGGAGCTGCTGTTGATCTGGGATAGCTGAAAGCTGCCCAGGGTATTCATCTTAGATGCTCCCGGCAGACTTTGAAAAAGATAGCTGTAATCGATAATTCTCGGCATAAACAATCCCCCTTTTTATGATTATCGGCCGGAAACGCCGGATTTTAATACCTTCTTAGACATTAGCAATCCGACAAGTATAGAAAACCGGACACAGGCAGAGAAGAAAAAGGCCCGCAACAAACGGGGTAGAGACTCCGGCAACCCCTGAATGGTTTGCCGGGGGGATTTTTCAGCTCTGGTCACTGTTATGTGATAATGCTGGCATTTTTACAGCATACAGCCCAAATAGAGGAATCTCCCCCACCAAACAATTAGGAGGCGTCTAAGAGGCGGAGGGGAGATCCATCCCTTAGAAAGCACTTAAACTGGGAGGCCTCTGCCGAGCAGTTTTTTAGTGCGTCTTAGGGATTAGCTTCCCGGAACCTCTGCCTCCGTTTGGAGGGGGAGATTCCTCTCTTTGGGCGTCCGGCTTTCTATCCCTTAACGGACAGTCCGAAGGACTTGTCACACTGGGTACCCGTAAATTTTTGAAAGATGGGAAAAAAGTACTTGCTTATGACGCGGCGTTATGAGCTATACTGTCCATAACAGAAAAAAAGAGGTGAATCCGCAATGACAAATGACCGGGCAATTCCCCAGGGCTACATGACTGTGGGAGAAGTAGCAAAGAAAATGGGCGTTACCGTCAGGACGCTGCAATACTATCACAGGGAAGGACTGTTTGAGCCTTCCGCTAAAAGCCAGGGCGGCCGCAGGCTCTACACGGATAAGGATCTGATTAAACTTCATCAGATTTTATCTCTGAAATCCCTGGGATTTTCCCTGGAGGATATACGGGAGCGCCTGACTTCCCTGGATACACCCGAAGATGTGGCAAACGCCCTGACAGAGCAGGCCGAAGATCTGCGCCGGAAAATCCAGGGGCTGTCCGAATCCCTCCAAGCCATCGAGCATCTTAAAGGAGAGGTGCTCCGCATGCAGTCCGTTGATTTTAAGAAATACGCAGATATCATCGTCAACCTTCAAATGAAAAACGAATTCTATTTTCTCATCAAACGATTTGACGAAGAAACCATCAACCATATCCGCAGCCATTTTGACAAGGAAAGCGGGCTTTCATTTATCGGCCGGTTCCAGGACCTCTGCGGCAAAATTCTCGAGCTTCAAAAAGCCCAGTTTCCGCCGGAAAGCGATGAATGCCAGCAGCTTACCAAAGAATATTGGAGTATGATTCAGGAATTTACCAAAGGAGATGTCTCTCTTCTCTCTAAGCTGGTAGAATTCGGGAAACTAAAAGGAGCAGAAAATGAATGGGAAAAGAATCAGCTTCTAGTCAACCAATACATGGAACCTGCCTTGGATGTCTATTTTTCCAGGCTCGGCATAAACCCTTTTGAGGAGGATTCCCTATGAACTATGCCATTCAGGTATGCGGCCTAAAGAAGCGGTACGGCAGCCGCACTGTTTTAAAAGGTCTTGATTTCCGCATTGAAGCCGGAGAAATCTTTGTCCTCCTGGGCGTCAACGGTGCAGGAAAAACCACAACTCTGGAATGTATAGAAGGCCTGCGGGCCTATGACAGCGGCTCCGTCACAATCCGCGGAAAAACCGGCATCCAGCTCCAGTCCTCTTCCCTGCCCGCCCATATCCGTCCCATGGAGGCGGTCCGTCTCTTTGCCAAGTGGAACCGGACAAATCCCGACCCCTCCATGCTGGAATCCTTAGGAATCCCGGAAATGGGCAAAAAACAGTATGGGCAGCTTTCCACCGGACAGAAGCGGCGGCTTCATCTTGCCCTGGCTCTCGTGAGGCAGCCGGACATCCTCTTTCTGGACGAGCCCACCGCCGGGCTGGACGTGGAAGGACGGATTTCCCTTCACGCCCAGATAAAAAATCTCCGGGATCAGGGAAAAACCATCATCCTGGCAAGCCATGATATGGCGGAAGTGGAAGCCCTCTGCCACCGGATCGGCGTCTTAAAAGACGGATACCTGGCTTTCTGCGGCACTGTCCGGGAACTGACAGACCGGCTGGGCAAAAAGTACCTGATTCACATCCGCACCGCCCGGGGAAAAGAAACTTATGAAACCGGAAATATCGAAGAAAAACTTCCGGCTCTTTTGGAAGACCTGAAACAAAAAGGACTGGAAATCCTGGATCTCACCGTAGACCGGGGTACCCTGGAACAGCATTTTCTGGAACTGTCAGGAAAGGAGACTCCATGAACGCTTTTACATACGGACTGTTACTCCAATGGAAATTGGATATAAGAAGTAAATCCCTGCTCATTACCTGTTACGGGGTTCCCCTGATCTTCTTCCTGCTTATGGGAGGCATCTTCACCTCCGTGATGCCGGAAATGAAGCACACTCTGATCCCGGCTATGATTATCCTGGGCGTATCCATGGGCGCTCTCATCGGACTGCCGCCCTCCCTTTCGGAAACCTGCAGTCCTTCCGTGAAAAAGGTCTTCCGGGCCAACGGCGTACCCCTGTATCTGCCTTTGGCCGCCCTGTTCCTCTCCGCCTTTCTTCATTTGATGCTTCTCAGCGTCCTTATCCTTTTGCTGGCCCCGGCTCTCTTTGATGCTGTCCCGCCGGCAAACCTGTTTCTGTTTTTTGCAGCCCTTGCCGTTTATACAGCCGTATCCCTAAGCATCGGCTGTGCATTGGGCCTTGCCCTCCAGAACCAGGCGAAGCTGGTCATGTTCTCCCAGCTTTTCTTTCTCCCCTCTATTATGCTGTCCGGGATTATGTTTCCCTCAGAGTTTCTCCCGGATTTCTTAAGGAAGGCAGGACTAATTTTCCCTGCCTCCTGGGGATATTCCCTTATGCTTGACCAGGGCTTTGCCTTTCGAAACCTTTGGCCCCTGCTCCTCATTGGAGCAGCCGCTGTCCTTCTGTGGAACCCGCTGCTGAAAAAGCAGCACTAGCTACTCCAGAAAAGACCGGCTCATAATGTAGAATTCTTCCTGGCTTGGCAAATGCTTCTTCTCCAGCTTTTCCAGCTTATCGTCGTACTCCCGGGCTTCCTGCTCGCTGACAGCCATCACCGGGCTGTCACGGTATATCCATTTTCTTCCGTCCAGTGCGCCGGGAACCAATTCTTTCACCAGCATGGCCGCAGGATATTTCCCGTCTTCCGCACAAATATTGTGCTTCCTGCAGCTCACGAAGCCGCTGCCCACATAATTTACCGGGCTTCCGAAAATCACAACTGCCTCATAGCCAAGAGCCTCCGCCCGGGCAAGCGAATGCCCGATCAGCTGTTTTCCGTAGCCCTTTCTCTGGTACTCCGGAGCAATGCACACCGGACCGAAAGTCACAATCTCCTTCTCCCGGCCGCTTTCATCTGTGAGCCGGGATTTGGTATACATAATATTTCCTATAATTTCCCCCTCCAGCTCTATGACAAAATCCAGTTCCCGGATAAAATCCTCGTGGTTCCGCATTCTGCGCACTAGATAATGTTCCACGCACCCGGGAATATACAAGTTGTAGAAGGACCTTCGAATCAGAGCCTCTACGGTTTCGTAATCTGCCTTGGTTTCTTTTCTGATAACTGCCATAACTGTTTCCGTCCTCTATTCTAAAATGGTGATTCTTTTCTCAGAACCGGTGTCCGCCGCCTCCTCCGCCGCCTCTGCTGCTTCCTCCTCCGCTGCTACTTCCTCCTCCGCTGCTGGAGGGGCTGTATATCTTCGTCTGGCAGGTATGGACCGCGCTCGGTTTGGTATAGCGGAAATTTCTGTGAATATTGGAAAGCACTTCGTTCATTCCCGGCTTTCTCAGCCTGGTAAAGCCGATCACCAGTCCGAAATTGACGAGAAGAGCCAGAATCATAGCCAGAAGGGCGTTGCTGATATATTTCATGGGCTGGGCGATCCGCTGCCCCTTAAGAAGGGTATTTATCTGCCGGAAGGCCTCCCTGGCGCATACACCGTAATCTCCGTATGACGCATAGCGGTATACATTGTCTGTCACCGTATTGGCATAGGCCGTAGTGATTACATCGTAGACGGCTCCGTCGCTGTGGATCCAGATCATTCTCTTATCCATATCGATCACCAGAACCGTGCCGCTGTCCGTGCCGAACCGCCCCCCATAATAGGTTCTGGCAAAGCGTTCCGTAGAACCGCTGTTTTCCGATACCGTCACAAAGGCTGCATTTCCGTACTTGGTAATCTCCTTCATAACTTCCAGCACTTCCAAACGCTCATCGTCCAAAAGAAGCCCTGCCTCATCTTCCAGAAATACCTCATAACCTGTATCGGGATTTTCGTATTCCGCCCTGGGCGGATCCCCGCTCTCCTTCCCGTAACAGACCGGAAAGCTTACCAGCAGGATTCCCCCCAGGAATACCAGGATTCCCCATAAAATTTTCAAATCCCAAGTCCTTTTATCCAATTTCGTCACCTCCCCGGCGGTTCAGCTACGGCAGTTTCCGCGTAGCCAGCAAGTTGTGCTGCTTCATAATATCCAGGATAGCCCAAAAAGCAGTACCCATGCACCCTAAGGCACCTATGTAATAAAAGATGTCGAAAACAGGATTTATCACCCAGATGAGCAATGCCAGCACAATCCCTCCAAGGGGTTTTATTAAAATAGACCTCTTTTCTTTGAAATGGCCCCCCATAAAAGGCCTTGCAGGTTTCCCGCTCTTCTGCCTGGCTAAGCCGTTCAGTAAATGAACGCTCGCAAATAGACCCGCCAGCGCCATGCACACTACCATCGTCCTTACGGCAATCGCGACTGCGTTAAAATCAAAGAACACGACACCCACAAGCAGAATAGGCATCAGCAAAAGCGGCAGCATACCTGCTCCCATAGCTGCAAACGTCACAAAAACCAAGGCCTCCGCGAAATTCTCCGGCTGCTTCAAAACGCTTTTTCTTTTCCTTGCCCTGGCCTCCCGCTCCTGAAATTCCGGTTTCTTATAGGAATATTCATTCCAACTTTCTAAAATGTCTTGTATAACCGGGGTATAAAAATACCCCCTCTGTGTTCAGAGGGGGCAGATGCAGCAGCAAGAAGAATCAATTTCCTCCCGTTACAATAAAGGGCTGAATGGCAGAGGCCACGCCGGAAATAGGCATGGTCTGGAGCCAGATTTTTCCCGGTCCGGTCAGAACGGTATTGAAAAACCCTTCTCCGCCCAGAAACTTATTTTTCAGTCCCTTTACCTGCTGGATGTCAATGGATACTCCGCTCTCAAAGCCCAGCACATTGCCGGTATCCACAATCATTTTCTCTCCTGCCTGCAGGGTATACTCTACCATTTCACCGTCTACCTCAACAAAGGCAATGCCGTGTCCGGACAGCTTCTGCATAATAAAACCCTCGCCGCCGAAGAAACCGGCGCCCGCTTTTTTATTGAAATGGACGGATAACTCGACACCAGCCTCCGAAGCCAGAAAGGCTGTCTTCTGCATGATGTATTCCTTCCCCGCAGCGATCTCCAAGACCATGATCTTTCCGGGGAAACTGGATCCGAAAGCGATCATGCCGGGACCATTGGCCGTATAGATATTCTGGAACATGCTCTCACCGGAAATGGCCTTGGAAAACATTTTGCCCAGGCCGCCTCCGCCGGAAGTTTCCATCTCCATATTGGGGCTCATCCAGACCATGGAGCCCTTTTCGGTAATCATTTTCTCCCGGTTCTCCAACTGGCAGACAACCACCGGAAAATTCCCGCCTTTCAATTCATACTGCATAGAAAATCCATCCTTTCTGTTTTGTATTCTCTTTATAGAAAAGCCTGCCTTTTGTCAAACCTTCCTTTTCCTTATTATACCACTCAGCACGCTTAATGCAAGAGGCTTGGAAGCACAAAACGCCCAATCGTCCACAGCAGTACCAGGTGGGCGGGATAAAAAACGTAGAAAAAATACCGGGGCTGCCGGCCCCGTTCCCCGCTGTAAAGGGCTATGAGAACGAAGGAGAGAATGCAGGGCCACTCCAGGGGGGATAAAAAGACCAGGGCTCCGTAGCAGGCCAGAAATCTAAGCCAGGGTACATTTCTGAGGATATACATCAGCAGGATCACCAGAACTCCCAAAGCCCCGTAATCCGTATGCAGATATTCCGCAGCCAGGGCAGGCGCAAGAACGGCTGCAGGCGTCCGCCAAAGCTCTCCCTTGGAGCTCTTTAGAATCCAAATGGCCAAGAGTCCCAGAAGCAGGGTCAGAAACACATTCTGGCCGCCCGGATAAAAGATTTTGTCATGAAACGCCAAATCAAAAGGAATCTCCGAAACCAAGGCAAACACTGCCAGACGTCCCGCGTACCGGCCCATATTCCGGGTGTGCAAAGCTCCCTCCACCAAGAGAAAGCAGAACACCGGAAAGGCAATGCGTCCGGTCAGGCGCAATGCCATGTCCGCCTCGTACCAGAAAGAAAATCTTTCCCCGGACACATATCCCCCCAGCGGAGATATGCCGTAATAATCCAGGACAAAAACCTCCAGAATGCAGGCTCCTATGTGGTCAATGAGCATGGTGAGAATGGCAATCCATTTGAGCGTGCTTCCGCTCAGCATCTTCTTCACAGGCATCTTCATTGCTTTGCTGCTACCTCTCCCTGCTTTTTATAAATAGAATCCGCTGCCACCACGCCCCGCACGGAAGACAGGGGATAAATATTCGTATTTTTCCCAATCACGGTGCCGGGATTCAGGACAGAACCGCAGCCGACCTCCACCTCATCTCCGATCATGGCCCCGAATTTCTTGATTCCTGTCTCTATGTCTCCCGCCGCCGTGTGCACCTTCACCAGAAGCTTGTCAGATTTAACATTGGAGGTAATGGAACCCGCACCCATGTGGGCTTTGTATCCCAGAATGGAGTCTCCCACATAATTATAGTGGGGAACCTGCACCTTGTTAAAGAGAATGACGTTTTTCAGCTCCGTAGAATTTCCCACCACGGCTCCCTCCCCTACCAGGGCATTTCCCCGAATAAAGGCACAGTGCCGCACTTCCGCGTTTTTCCCAATGATGGCCGGACCGGTAACGGAGGCCGTGGGCGCCACTCTGGCCGTTCTGGCAATCCACACGTTTTCTCCCTGCTTCTCATACTCTTCCTCACTTAAGGACGCACCCAGCTCCAGGATAAACGCCCCGATTTTCGGCAGTGCTTCCCAGGGATAGGTGACGGCAGACAAGAGGGGAGCCGCCAGGGTCTCCTCCAGGGTATACAGGGACGTTACTTCCAGTTCTCTCATGACGTTTTTGCTCCTTTTTTCTTTTTTTCATAAAATTTTGCCGATGCGTCAAAGCAGGGCCTTAAAGCCTGCTGGTAATTGGCTCCCAGTACTGCCCTGGTCTTATCGGTAATAAACTTTTCCAGCTTCTGCATATAAAAATCTTCCGTAATGCGGCCCTCCGCCATCTGGGTCAGCCCTTTCTCCCAGCTGGCCGTCAGCTCCGGGTTTAACAGGCTGTAGATGGAAGCCCGGACCACATCGTAGATCATCTCTCCCAGCAGGGTGGGCGTGATCACCTGAGTCTTCTTATTCAGGGAAATATACTGGTTGTTCACCAGTTTTTTCAAAATCTCCGCCCGGGTGGCGCTGGTGCCGATGCCGCTTCCCTTTATCTGGGAGCGGAGCTCCTCATCCTCAATCAGCTGCCCGGCATTTTCCATAGCTAGAATCATAGAACCGGAGTTATAGCGCTTGGGCGGGGAAGTCTCCCCCTCCTTGATGGAAAACCCCTTGGTTTCAAGAAGATCGCCCTTTTTTAACTGCCGCAGGAACTCCAGAAGATTCTGATCGCAGCGGATATCCTCCGTTTCCTCCTCCTTCTGGCCGGACCCTTTGCGGTTCTCGCCTCCGGCCGGAGCCACTTTCAGATACCCCGGCGAAACCAGCACCCGGAAGCCGGTAAAAAATTTCTCCTTCTGCACCTCCGTCACCAGCTGAATCTTCGTATATTCCGCCGCCGGGTAAAAAATTCCCAAAAACCGGCGGACAATGAGCTCGTAGACCTGGCCCGAAAGCTTTGAAAGACTTCCCAAAGCCCCCAGCCCCTGTCCTGTGGGAACAATGGCATAGTGATCTGTAATCTGCTTGTCGTTTACGTAGCGGGTCTTCTCTATGCCCTGCCAGGCCTTCCTCTGCACCAGTTCCTGGGCAAAAGCAGTTACCGGAGCATACCCCCGCAGGCCGGAAATATTTTTCCAGATCTCCTTGGCCACCGCTGTAGAGAGGACCCTGGCATCCGTCCTGGGATACGTCACCAGCTTTTTCTCATATAATTCCTGCACAATCCGCAGGGTCTCGTCAGGACTTATCTTAAACTGGCGGGAACACTCATTCTGCAGTTCCGCCAGGTTAAACAGCAGAGGCGGATTTTTCTTCTCCTTCTTCTGTTCTTTGGAAAACACCCGCGCTTCTATGGGTTTCTCCCGCTCCAAAAGGGAAATGAGGCTCTGGGCGTCCTCCCGGCTTTTAAAGCCGTTTTCTTTGTACAGCTTCGGGGACTGGTACCAGACGGAACCCTCTGCGGCCTTCCACTCTCCTTCAAAGGCCCGGCCTCCCGGCACAAAATCTGCCAGCACCCGGTAAAAAGGCGTTTTCACAAACTCCCGGATCTCCCGTTCCCTGCGTACCACCATACCCAGCACACAAGTCATTACCCGGCCCACCGAGATTACCGTATATTTTGTATGCAGATAATTTGAAATAGCAGTTCCGTATTTCAAAGTGAGAAGACGGGAAAAGTTAATTCCCATCAGATAATCTTCCTTGGCCCGCAGATAGGCGGCGCTGGAGAGATTGTCATACTCCGCCAAATCTTTTGCCTCCCGGATGCCTCTGAGGATCTCTTCCTCCGTCTGGGAATCGATCCAGACCCGGCGGCGTTCCTTGCCCTTCACCCCCGCCATCTGCTCCACCAGCCGGTAGATATACTCTCCCTCCCGCCCGGAGTCGGTGCAGACGTAAATCACATCCACATCCGGCCGGGTCAAAAGCCCCCGCACCGTCTGGTACTGCTTGCTCACGGAAGGAATCACCTCATACCGGAATTTCTCCGGCAGAAACGGCAGGGTGCTTAAACTCCACTTCTTATATTTTTCGTCGTAAACCTCGGGATAGCTCATCGTCACCAAATGTCCCACGCACCAGGTGACAATGCTGTCTTCTCCCTCCAAGTATCCGTCCCTACGGGCTGTATTCAGTTTCAGCGCCTTGGCAAATTCCTGCGCGACACTGGGTTTCTCTGCAATATATAGTGATTTTCCCATAATAGTATCATTCTATCACAAAGATATGCCATCTTGCAAAAGAAATTTCCCCATATCGGCGGGAAGGGGAGCCTCAACCTCAATCCTCTCCCCTGTGAAGGGCTGCGAAAAAGAAAGCCTGGCTGCGTGAAGGGCGGTACGGCCTATGATGGGCCTGACACCGTCCGCCCACCCCGCCTCCTCCCCTCCGTAAAGCGAATCTCCCAGAAGCGGGCATCCGATCGACGCCAAATGGACCCGGATCTGATGGGTGCGCCCTGTCTCAATGCGCAGGCGGAGCAGGGCGTACTCTTTGCAGCCATCCACCACCTCGTACCAGGTGGCAGCCGTTTTTCCATTCTCCGAGATCTTCATCCGCCCCCTGCGTTCCGGATCCGCCCCGATAGATGTCCGAATCCATGCACAAGGCTCTCTTGGCACACCTTTTACGACTGCCAGGTAGGTTTTAAAAAAATCCCCTCTCTCCCGCTGCCGGGCAAGCCTGGCTCCGGCAGCCCGGTTCTTTACCGCCAGCACTGCCCCGGATGTATCCCGGTCCAGCCGCCCCGCAATCCGTATGACACTGTCCTCTCCCTTTTCCCGCAGATAGGCGGCCAGGCGGTTTGCCAGGGTATCCTCGCCGTCCCTGCCGTTCGGATGGGTTTTCAGGCCGGAAGGTTTGTTTACGGCCAGAAGATCCGCATCCTCATAGAGAATCTCCAAGGGGAACCGGGAAGCGGAAAGCCGGGACGAGGTTTCCTCCCCGGTCTCCAGCAGCACTTCTATCCGATCCCCTTCCCGGAGCAGGGCATTGGTCTTCCTTCTCTGCCCGTTCACCCGGAGCCCGTCCTCCCGGAACTTGGCCCGGCGGATTTCCTTTTCCGAAAGTCCCATGGGGGTTTTCAGGAAATGTTTGAGAAGGCGGCCTGCGTCTTCTTTTTGTACCGTACATGTAATTCCCCGTTTCAAAGCATTCCCTCCTTTACGGCGATCTCCAAATATGCTAAGATAAGCAAAATAAACCGCGCCGCTAAAACAGCTCTTTGGCAGCGGATTTGCGAAAGAGGTCTTTCATGAAAACAGTTGGAATCATTGCCGAATACAATCCCTTCCACAAAGGACATGCCTACCAGCTCTCCCGGGCCAAAGCGTGTACCGGTGCAGACTATGCGGTGGCCGTCATAAGCGGCCCCTTTGTCCAGCGGGGTTTTCCCGCCCTGGCAGATAAATATGCCCGGGCGGAAATGGCCCTCCGGGGCGGAGCCGACCTAGTGCTGGAGCTTCCCGTTTTCTATGCGGCCGGAAGTGCCGAGACCTTCGCCAGAGGCGCCGTGTCCCTTCTGGAAAGCCTGGGATGTGTGGATTTCCTGTGTTTCGGCAGCGAGTGCGGGGACCTTAAGCCTCTTCTTTCCTACGCCCGGCTCTTTGAAGAGGAACCGGAGGGCTACCGCCAGCTTCTCCGCTCCTACGCGAAACAGGGCTTTTCTTTTCCCGCCGCCCGCAGCCGCGCTGCGGAAGAGTACCTGAATTACACCTCCGGCATCCTCCCCTGTACGAGAGCGGATGCGGACTGCCGCTATGAATCCGAACTTCTCCAATCCCCCAACAACATTCTGGGCATCGAATACTGCCGGGCCCTGATCCGCAGGAAAAGCCCCATCCGGCCCGTCACACTGCGCCGGATCTCCTCCGGCTACCATGACACAAGCCTTCATGCGGAATTTGCCTCCGCCTCCGCTATCCGCAGCTCCATTCTCCGGGAAGGGCTCACGGATCGGACGGCAGGACAGCTCCCGGCTGCTTCCTGGAAGATTCTAAAAGACTGTGCCCGTGAGGGAAGGCTTTTCTCCCCGGAAGATTTTTCCCCAATGCTTTTTTACCGGCTTCTCTCCCTGTCCCAAGAGCGTCTGGCCGCTTTCCAGGATATTTCGGAGGATCTGGCCGCCCGGATAGACAACTTAAAATTCCAGTTTACGGGTTTTACCGCCTTTGCGGATCTTTTAAAGACCAAACAACTTACCCACACCCACATCACCCGGGCCCTCTGCCACATCCTTCTGGATTTGTACCAGGAAGACTTTCTGCGCCTGAAGGAGGCTGATTTTCCGGTTTACCTGCGCATCCTGGGCTTTCGCAAAAGCGCTTCGCCCCTTCTGGCCGCCATCAAGCAGCAAGGATGTGCCCCTCTTCTGGCCAAGCCTGCTGATGCCGGGAGCGTCCTTTCTCCTGTCCAGCGCTTTCTGTTTGAAAAGGACGGCTTCGCCGCCCATATCTGCGAAGCCGTCCGGGTATGCCGCTGTCAGGGACCGTTCATCCACGAATGCACCCGTTCCCCGATCCTGCTCTGACTTTTTATACAAATTTCAGAATTTCCTCCACCCGCTCAAGACGCCAGGTAGACGCAATCCCTTCCGGGTTGAGACAGCCCCACAATGCCAGGGCGTGATCCACGCCTGCGGCCCGGGCACTGTCCATATCGTAGACACTGTCTCCAATGTAAAGAGTTTCCTCCGGCCGGGCTCCCGTGCGTTTCATGTATTCCAGCATGGGATCCGGATAGGGCTTCCCTCTCTCGGTGTCACTGCTGGTAACGGCACAGTGAAAATATTTCTTTAAATCCCGCTTTTCAAAATCCCGGTCGTATTCGTCTTTTTGCTTGGACGTGATAATTCCCAGAAAAGCGTCTGTCTTCTGCAAAGCCTCCAGCACTTCACCCATGCCCGGAAACAGCCGGATACCCAGCTCTTCCCCGCATTCCACATAATGCCGGATCCACACATTCAAAGCTGCCTGGGGATCGGGAAAGCCCAGGATTGCCATGGTGCTGGTTCCGGGAATGCCGAAGGAAAACGCCAGATCTTCCAGCTCTTTCTTCTCCCCCCGCAGTTCCAGCAGGGCCCTCTGCAGGGAAACCATATTGACGTCCGCCGTATCCAGAATGGTTCCGTCTATATCAAATACCAGATGTTTATACTGTTTCATCTTCTCTCTCCCGTCAATTTTTAAAGGAGTGAATAGGCGCCGGAATCCTCCCGGCGCGGCCCACGAAAGCCTCGCAGGAGAACCGGTTCACCGGCATGATGGGCGCGTAGCCCAAAAGCCCGCCGAACTCTACCATCTCGCCCACTCCTTTTCCGATCACCGGAATCAGGCGCACAGCCGTAGTCTTCTGGTTCACCATGCCGATAGCCATCTCATCCGCAATAATCCCTGACAAGGTAGACGCTTTCGTGTCCCCCGGCACGGCAATCATATCCAGTCCCACGGAACACACGCAGGTCATAGCCTCCAGCTTCTCCAGGGTTAAAGCTCCCGCCTGCACGGCATCAATCATACCTTGATCCTCGCTGACCGGGATAAACGCGCCGCTTAAACCGCCCACATAGGAGGAAGCCATTACACCCCCTTTTTTCACCTGATCGTTTAAGAGGGCCAGGGCCGCCGTGGTTCCCGGCGCTCCGCAGCGCTCCAGGCCGATCTCCTCCAGAATCTCCGCCACGCTGTCCCCGATGGCCGGGGTGGGCGCCAGGGAGAGATCCAGAATGCCGAAGGGAATTCCCAGCCTCCGGGAAGCCTCCTGCGCCACCAGCTGGCCCACACGGGTCACTTTGAATGCCGTCTTTTTGATGGTCTCACAGAGCACTTCAAAGCTCTCTCCCCGGACTTTGGACAGGGCATGCTTTACTACCCCGGGACCGCTGACGCCCACATTGATAACGGCGTCCGCCTCCGTAACCCCGTGGAAGGCCCCCGCCATAAAGGGGTTGTCGTCCGGGGCGTTGCAGAATACCACCAGTTTGGCACAGCCCAGGGAATCCTGTTCCTTTGTATACTCCGCCGTCTTCCGAATGATCTCACCCATCAGGCGGACGGCATCCATATTGATTCCGGTCCGTGTAGAGCCTACATTGACGGAGCTGCACACCCGGTCTGTCTCTGCCAGGGCTTCCGGGATGGAACGGATCAGGGCTTCCTCCCCCTTGGTCATACCCTTGGATACCAGAGCCGAATATCCGCCGATAAAATTAACCCCCACCTGTTTGGCAGCCCGGTCCAGGGTCCGGGCCAAGGTCACATAATCCTTTGGGCTTTCACAGGCAGACTCGCCGATGATGGCTATGGGCGTCACGGAAATCCGTTTATTTACGATGGGAATGCCGTAATCCCGCTCAATCTCTTTTCCCACAGCCACCAGATCTTTGGCCGCCCTGGTGATTTTCTCATATATTTTTTCATTGAGCCGTTTCAAATCGGAATCGATGCAGTCCATCAGGCTGATTCCCAGGGTGATGGTGCGCACGTCCAGGTTGTCCTGCTCAATCATCTGGTTGGTCTCCCGGACCTCGTACAGATTAATCATATTCTGCCTCCCTACAGCCGGTGCATCCGGTCAAAGATTTCTTCGTGCTGGCACTTGATCACCACGCCGATCTCCTCCCCGATCTGCTCCAGTTCTTTTGAAAGGTTCTCAAAAGACTTTACGTTTCCCGTATCCACGATCATCATCATATTAAAGAATCCCTGTACGATGGTCTGGGAAATGTCCAGGATGTTGACGCCGTTCTGGGCCAGATATGTGCATACCTTGGCAATGATGCCTACGGTGTCCTTGCCTACCACAGTAATAATTGTTTTTTTCATTGTGTTCTCCATTCCAGTTCCGCAGAACCCCTGTCCGGGCCTCTGCTGTTTTGATTCCAGTTCCGCAGAGGCCCTCCCTGTCCTCTGCTGTTTAGATCTCTACACAGGCTGTCAGCTCATCCCGTTTTGCCACGGAAATGCAAAAGTCCTCCGGCCCGTAGGGGGTATCCCCCAGCTGTACTTCCAGCTTTACCGTCTCATAGGCCAATTCCGCATAGTTATTTTCCTTGCTGAGATGCCCCAGGAGAATGGCCTTCATCTTATCGTGAAGCACCCGGCAGAGAAGCTTCCCGGCAGACTCGTTGGAGAGATGGCCCCGCTCCCCGGCTATGCGCCGTTTCAGGTAATAAGGGTATCCCCCTACCTCCAGCATATGGATATCGTGATTGGCCTCCAGCAATAATACATCCAGCTCCTGAAGCTTGTCCACCGTATAATCGCTGTACACGCCCAGGTCCGTTGCCACTGCCATAGTTTTGTCCCCGCAGGCTACCCGGTAGGCCACCGGCTCTGCCGCATCGTGGGATATACGGAAAGGCTCTATCTTTAGATCTCCCACGGCAAAAGAAGTGTCAGCCTTAATTTCCACAAAAAGGCTGCCGTCGATTTTCCCAAGGCTTTCGGACTCCCGGATAGCAGCAGCCGTTCCCGGGGTGGCATAGATGGGAATCCCGAATTTCCGGGAAAGCACCCCCAGCCCTTTGATGTGATCCGAGTGCTCGTGGGTAATCAGAATCCCGTTTACGTCCTGACCGGACAGCTGCAGGCTTCGAAGCCCCTCTTCCACCCGTTTCCCGCTGATCCCGGCGTCAATCAGGATATGGCTCCTTTCGGAACCTATGTAAATACAGTTGCCGCTGCTCCCGCTGGCGATACTGCACATTCTCATAGCTTTCTTCTCTCTCTTTCCACGTCCTACTTTATGACCAGCTCCCAATCCGTTCCGTCATCAATGCTGATGCTGCTCACAGCCTCTGAATCTTCGTCAAACTGAAAGGTATATTCAAATTTGCCGTCCTCAAAATCCAGGTAAGTATCGACGTCCAGGGTCATCTTTGCCCCGCTCATGGCCTCCTTAATCTGCTCTCTGGTATAGCCCTCATAGTTTACGCCGTTGATCAGTATCTCTCCGGTGTCATAATCCGGATCCCGGTAGTCGATGACAACCCGGAATACTTTTCCCTCTTCAAAATCAATCTCCTTGGAACCCTTATTGGCAGCATACATGGTCCCATAGGTCGCGCCGTCTTTCATCGCATAAAAATTCTCCCAGGAGCTGCTGCCAATCTGGGATTTTCCGCTGTGGGAAAGCTCATCCGTGAATCCCGCTTCCATGGCGGCCCCTACCTTTGTTTTTCCCAATTCCAGTTCAAAAGTGCCGTCATAAGTCAATACGGTCTTTTTTCCCAGAGAACAGCCGGACAAAAGAAGCATTGCAGCTGCCAAGAAACTCAAGCATACATTTTTTCTTAGGTGCATTTTCGTGCCCTCCTCGCATTTTTCTCTAAAGATATGTTATTTTTGCAGATTTGTCAATCTGTCGTAGGAAAGGCTTCCCCGAGAAGATCCCGGATCTGCCTGTAAGCAATCTCTATGGGCCCACTGTTGTCAATGACTGCCCGGCAGTGCTCCCGGAATCTCTCGTCCGAAAGCTGGCTTTCAAAGACTGCCGTAATCTTTTCGTCCGAATAGCCCCGGGACGCGCGGAGGCGCTCTCTCCTTACCTCCCGGTCCGCATAGATATACCATAGCTCCTCACAGATTTCCTCATACCGGTCTTCTATCAGCAGAGCCGCCTCAATCACAAAAAGGGAGGTTTCTCCTTCTTCCCGTGCCCGGACAATTTCTTCCACTGCCATTTTCTTCACTGCCGGATGAATGATACCGTTCAGACATGCCCGCTTTTCCTGAGACGAAAATACAATCTCACCCAGTGCCCTCCGGTCAATTCCACCGTCATCTCCCAGGATTCCTTCTCCAAATACCCTCCGGATCTCCCGGAAAGCCTCGGTTCCGGGCTCCATCACCTGATGTCCGGCCCGATCTGCCTCAAACACCCTGGCATGGAAAGCTTCCTCCAGGAAATGAAGAATCCTGCTTTTTCCGGCTCCTACGCCTCCTGTAATTCCGATTACTTTCATCTAATGCGCCTCATACCAGTTCTGCCCCTCTTTCATATCGATCTCCAGAGGAACCTTAAGATCCGCCGCGCCGCGCATCTCCCGGGCCAGAATCTCCCGCACCTGTTCCGTCTCCTCCTTATGGGTTTCAATCAAAAGCTCATCGTGTACCTGCAAAAGCAGCCGGGATCGAAGGCCTTCTTTTTTGAGGTTTTCTGCCACCCGCACCATGGCAATCTTAATAATATCCGCAGCCGTTCCCTGTATGGGGGCGTTCATCGCCACCCGCTCTCCGAAGGAGCGCTGCATAAAGTTGGATGATTTCAATTCCGGCACGGGGCGCCTGCGCCCGAACAGAGTGGTCACATACCCCTTCTCTTTGGCCTCAGCCACACAGCCGTCCAGAAATTCCTTGATCTTGGGATACGTCTCAAAATACCTCTGAATGTAGTCCTGGGCTTCCTTCCTTGTAATGCTCAGATCCTGGGAAAGCCCGAAGGAACTAATACCGTACACAATGCCGAAATTGACTGCCTTGGCATTTCTCCTCTGGAGGGAGGTCACCTCCTCAAAGGGTACGTGAAAGACCTGGGAAGCCGTCAGACGGTGGATATCCTGGGCTTCCCGGTAAGCCTTAATAAGGTTTTCGTCCCCGGACATATGAGCCAGAACCCGCAGTTCAATCTGGGAATAGTCTGCATCCAGCAGGGTATAGCCCTCCTCCGGCACAAAAATCTTGCGGATCCGCCGTCCAAGCTCCATGCGGATGGGGATATTCTGGAGATTGGGCTCTATACTGCTCAAACGCCCGGTAGCCGTGATGGTCTGCTGGAAGGTGGTGTGAATCCGTCCGTCCTCCCCGATATATCCCGCCAAGCCGTCCGCATAGGTGGATTTTAATTTGGCAAGCTGCCGGTACTCCAGGATATTCGAGACTATGGGGTGCTCCGGGGCCAGCTTCTCCAGCACCTCTGCGGAGGTGGAATATCCCGTCTTGGTCTTTTTCCCGCCCTTCATGCCCATTTTATCAAAGAGAATCACACCCAGCTGCTTGGGCGAATTGATATTAAACTGCTCTCCGGCCTGCCGGCAGATCTCTTCTTCCAGCTCTCCGATCCGGACTGCCAGCTCCTCCCCGTAAGCCTTGAGAGCCGGAGCTTCTGCCCGGATTCCGGCCCGTTCCATATCGGAAAGAGTAAATACCAGAGGCATCTCCACCGTCCGGTACAATTCCTCCATCCCGGTCTCCAATAGACGCTTCTTTAATACCGGCATCACCGCATACAGGACATAGCTTCCGTAGCCTGCAAAAATGCGGAATTCCTCCGCCCTTTCTTCCAGGACTTTTGAAAGCTTCTCTTTTCCGAAAAGCTCTGCCTTGGACGGTATGGAAAGGCCCAGATACTCTCCTGCCAGATCCTCACAGGAGTAGCTGTCCTTTAGAGGGTTCAGAAGATAAGCCGCGATCTCCGCGTCCGCATAAGCCTTCCAGTTTTCTGTCTTCAGAAAAAGAAGCTCTCCCTTAAGCCCCAGGCAGTCAATCTCCTCCGCCCGGGTGAGGGCCTTAGAAAGGCGCCCCAGAAGCCAGCTCTCCGTGAGTAATCCCTGCACCGGCAGAACAAAAACTTCCTGCTCCGACAAGGTCATAGACAGGGCCAGAACCCTCCCCTCCTCCCGGATCAGGGCAAAAGCCAGGCGTCCGGCGTTTTCTGCCTTCTGGAAGAGATTTTCCGCCTCCCCCAGATCCGCCGTCTTAACAAAGAGCTTTTCCAGCTTCTCATTGGCAGGCGCTTCCAGATCAAACCGGGAGAGCATCTGTTTAAATTCCAGGCGCTTTAGAAGCTTGTAAGCCTCTTCCGTATAAATATTTCCCAGACGCGACCCTTCCCAGTCATAGTCATAGCCGCAGTCTATGTTAATCGTTGCCAGGGCTTTGCTCATCTGCGCCATATCATAATGGTTTTTCAAAGCCTCCCTGGCCCGGTTTGGTGTAATCTCTTCCACATGGGCGTAGGCATTCTCAATGCTGCCGTACTTGACAACCAGGCTGGTCGCCGTCTTCTCCCCAATGCCGGGAACGCCGGGAATATTATCCGAAGAATCCCCCATCAGTGCTTTCAGCTCAATGATTTGCAGAGGCGTCACCTGGTAGTGGTCAATGACATCCTGGGTATGGTAGTTCTCCGTCTCCGTAATGCCGCCCTTGGTCTTTGGCAGGCGGATCTTAATCTGTTTTGTGGCAAGCTGCAAAAGATCCCGGTCTCCGGAAAGCACCGTAACCGCCATGCCCTTCGCCTCGCCGTGCTTCGCAGCCGTCCCCAGCAGATCGTCTGCCTCCAGCCCCGCCTTCTCCATGGTGGAAATCCCCATGGCATGCAGAACCTCTTTCAGCACCGGAACCTGCTCATGCAGTTCTTCCGGCATAGGCTTTCTGGTTCCTTTATACGCCTCATACATGGCATGGCGGAAAGTGGGAGCTTTCACATCGAAAGCCACCATCACGTAATCCGGCTTTTCTTCATCCAGCACTTTAAAGAGGGTATTTAGAAACCCAAACACGGCGTTGGTGTGAAGGCCTTCCGAATTGGTCAGATCCGTAACGCCGTAAAAAGCACGGTTGATGATGCTGTGACCGTCCACCAGCAATAGTTTCTCACTCATATTTTTAATATCTCCATAATCATAACTGCAGTCAGCGCCAGCATAGCCAGGGTCTGGGACAGCACATAATAAATGTTCAGGATTTTCTTTCCCCGGATGTGCATCTGGGAAGCGTGCAGGGCATCGGGAAGAAGATTGTGCATATCCTGCATCCCCGTTCCGTCCCCGTCCAGCTGGGCCAGGCCTGCATAGAGGGTATAGTAAATCTCCAACTCCTCATAACAGGAGGCGCAGGTGCCGATATGCTCCAGAAAAGAGCTGAGTTCCTTGTCCGTCAGCTCATCGTTGATATAGGGCATCACCATCTGCTCGGCTTCTTTACAGGTCATCTTAACATCTCTCCATCAATCTCACATAAAACTCCGCCGTCTTCACCAGGGTTTTCACTGGCACACGCTCGTTGTTTCCGTGAATCATGGCCCGTTCTTCCTTGGACAGCTTCATGGCCGAAAATTTATACACCCGGTCCGTAATCCGGCAGTAATGCCAGGAATCGCTGCAGGCCATCATCAGATACGGCGCCACCAGAGCTTCCCGCCAGGTATCCGCAACCGTCTGGCACAAAAGGTCCCACTCCCTGCAGGAAGTGTCGGAATCAGCGGAAGGATTTCTCCCTTCAAACACCGTCACTTCAATGCGGGGATTGTGAATCACCCGTTCCAGGTAGTCCCTTGCGGTCTCTACTGTATCCTTCCCAATCAGACGCAGGTTCATTCCCACAGATGCCTTGGGCGGAATCACGTTAAAGGCTTTCCCGCCTTCCATCTTCGTCATAGCGCAGGTCGTCCGCAGCATGGCGTTCAGCTCCCCGCCGGACTTTTGGCACACTTTGTCAAACAATCCCTCAAAACACCAGAGGTTTGCAAACAAGAGCTTATAGGCAAAGGTAGAATGGCGTCCCAGCACATCCAGCATCTCCCGCACCGGCTTGGTCAGCTGCCGGGGAAACGGATGGTTCTCCACGTCCACCACCGCCTGGGCAAGCTCTCCCACAATGGTGTGAACAGGAGGCATGGAAGCGTGGCCTCCGCCGCTTTTGGCGTGAAACTCTATATTCGTCAGGCCCTTCTCCGCAATTCCGATAAGGGCGCACTCCCGCTCCACTCCCGGAAACACGTTCTCCACCACGGCGCCGCCCTCATCCAGAACCATTGCCGGACGGATGCCCTGCTTTGCAAACCAGTCCACCATGGCCGGGCAGGTGGAACCGTTAATCTCCTCCTGGCCGGAAAAAGCAAAATAAATATCCCGCTCCGGCACAAAGCCCTCCTGAATCAGATGTTCCGCCGCCTCCAGGATTCCGCAGAGCGTCCCTTTGGTGTCCAGAGTTCCCCTTCCCCAGAGGACGCCGTCCTCACAGATTCCCGCAAAAGCCGGCTTCTCCCACTGGGACTCTTCCGCCGGAACCACATCATAGTGGGACATAAGCACCACCGGGTCCCCCTCTTTACGGCCTTTCCAGCAGTACAAAATACCGTTAACCCCCAGAAATTTCCGCTGGCAGACCCGGTGGATTCCAGGATAAAGACCGGGAAGAAGATTTCGGAATCTCTCAAACTCCTCCTGATCCATCAGGGTCTCGTCATTGTAGGATACCGTCCTGCAGCGGATCATCTCCTGCATATCCTTTACAATCTTTTCTTCGTCCAGGGAAATTTCCCGGTCCGAAGGCGTAAGCTCCGGCTTCGGCACAAACGCCGCCGCCCGTATCACAAGCACTGCCAGGAAAAGAATAACTGCCGCTCCGGCTGCACCGCACACATACCACAACATCTCTTCCACCTGCTTTCTAAAGCATATGCTTCTTATATAAAATCCTTGCCGCTCCGATGGCGATCAGGGCTCCCACCGGAACCAGCACGCCCACGGAACCTGCCAGAGAGGGAACCAGAAGAAACAGCACAATCATAAACACCAGAGGCGCAACGGAAATTTTCCAGTTTTTGCTCACGTACACCACTGCCAGCCCCCCGAATAAGGCAGGCAGGATATTGTCAAAGGCGGGCTTCACCGCCGGATTGTCCAGAACCGGCGTCAGGGGCACCAGCATAGCCACACCCAGGGCAATAATCACCACCGTCACCATGGAGGACGTCGCCACCGCAATGGTAGAAATCACTTCTCCTTCGTCGCTTCCCGGCTTTACCCTGGCATTCTCCATGGCAGTCAGAGCCGCCGGCACCTTCAGATTTGTGAGATTTCCCGTTACAAAAGCCAGGTAAGAACCGGCCGTTCCAAGCATGGGAATAAACGTGATGACCTCGATAATCCCCACAGTCCAGAAAATGGGAGCCACTCCCAAAAGCCCTTGGAGTACTGGCTTAAAGCCGGGCCAGGCATCAAAATAAACGCAGGTAATAATGGGATAAGCAAAAATCATTCCCAGGGCGCTTAAGATCCAAATTCTTCCGTAAATATGCGTCATATCCTCATAGCTTTTCTTTTTCATTCCGCTCATCCTCCTATCACCGGCGTAATTACTGCCGCAAACACCATGGCGCCCAGCATGCTGACAGGCAGGGCGTAATTCTCCAGCCATTTTACCCCGCACTTCTTAATAAGAATTCCGCAGATTCCCATGAGAAGGGCAGAAAACAGCAGGACGAAAATGGGGATCCAGCCTCTAAGTCCTGCGCGGATGTCTGCAAATACCATACCCAGGAAAGCGGAAATCATCCCCAGGAACATGGCCGTCATTAAGATATCCCCCCATTTTCCGTCTTTATTTTTAATCTTCATCAGTCCGCCCTGAATCTTCCGGATAAAAAGCGGCACCCAGATAAGGCCGGGAAAAATTCCCAGAGTCATCACCCAGGCAATAGCCGTGTACACGGCCGGATCCGTCACTGTCTCCGAAAGGGAAATGCCAAGGGCATTAGCCGTGGAGGTGGCCGCCGGCAGCTCATAGGTGATGGCGCCGATAACACTTAAGCGCAGCCAGGGAAGGGGAAGACCCAGAAATTTTGACAGGGTGATCACGCCCAGAAGAATGGATACGGCGGGGGCAATGGTAAAAACTGCCGTGGACAGCACGGTCTTTCGAAGCTGTCCCATATCCATGCCAAGCTCCTTTCCCCTGCGGAAAGCCCGGATCAGAAAAAACATGGACTGTGCAATTACAAATACAATCACCGCTCCCGCCAGAACAAATAAAAGTGTACCATTCGGATGAAAATTCATATACTCCCTCTCTTTCTCGCAAGCGCCATGGGAAACCGGCACTGCTTCTTACTATCATACATGAAATGGAAGCAGGTGGCAAGTACCGTTTCCGTTATAAGCCGCCGTTATAAGCCGCCGGCCTCATAGGCCGTATAGGTCCCCTCCATACGATAGCCCAGCTGCTTTGCCAGAGCCGCAGACCCAGGATTCTGGGCATCCCAGCTGGGATAAAGTCCCCGGTCCAGACATTCCAAAATCAATCTTGCCCCGCAGATCCGGGCCAGCCCCCTGCGGCGGTATTCTTCTTTTGTATCAATCTCAATTTCAATCCCGCCCCGGTAGGAGGAATAGGAGGAGGCTCCCGAAACCGGAACCCCGTCCTTTGTAATTACGACTCCCAGCCCATGCTTTTTAAAAGCTTTGTAATCCGCATACTGGGATACCCAGTCCCGGCACCACTCCCGGCACCGGCACCAGTCATACAGCTCCTCATCCAGCATCTGCAGGGAATACTCCGGCGGCAGAGCTTTTGCCAGAATCTCCAGATTTTTCCTCTCAAATGTACCCGGATCCTTTCGAAAGGCATAGCGGGTAACTTGCTCCGCTTTTTCCCCGCAGCACTGCTCAATCATTCCCGCCCACGCCTTATTCTGCGGAACCAAAATCCGAAACTCCATGACCGGGCCTTGAAGGCTGCAGCGGATCAAGTCTTCCCTGGGCTCCCCTGCAAAAAAAGAAAAGTCCCCGAGAACTGCTGCCGCACAGCTTGGATGCTCCGGGTGATCCCCGTAAATCTCTCCCATCACGTTTTGAAGACAGGACCAGATCATAGTCTCCTGCCAGCCTTTGAAAAGCTCACCTGCCCGGCTGGGATCTTTGAGTTTTTCTATCATAGCCAATGCTCCTTCTAAAAAACCGGACACCGCAGAGATTGCAGCATCCGGTTTTATCTTGCTTCGTTTTTACACCTGTTTCTTCCGGTAGGACTCTGCCTCCCAGTGGGTGATAAAGTAGGTCAGCTCCTCCGTCATAGGCAGGACGCCTCCAAACTTTTCTGCATAGTATGCTACCTTCATGGCATCTGCCAGCAGAAGCTTCGCATTCTGAATCTCCTTTTCGCCGGCGCATATGGCAAAAGCTCCCTCCCCCTGAACCAGGACAATCTTGGGCAGGCCCTCATGCTCCTTTTTAAAGGCTTCCAGGGCGGGCTCCAAATCTTCCACACTCTTTGCAAAGAGAGGGAAGGCGCCGCAGTACACAATGTGATCCGGCGTAAAAGGCTTTAGAAGCGCCTGCGCCCGCTCATGGCTGCTCACAAAGTACTCGGCTTCCCGGATGGGAAGATACTCTGCCTTTAATCCGGTGAGTGCGGAAAGCTTCGCCGTAATCTCTTCCTTGCCCGCTGTCCGGACATGGGCCTCCAGCCTGCCGATCACATCTGCCAGAATGGCGTCAATCTCTTCCGTAGTCTCCCCGGCAATGAAAATCCCATGGTTCTGGAGAAGAACCACCTGTACATCTTTTCCCAGGGCTTCCCGGTAGGTATCCATAGCCTCCCGGCAGAGCTTTCCCAAGGTATAGCCCGGACGGCAGATGGGAATCCAGATCATCTCTTCTCCCAGGATTTTTCTTGCCAATCCTTCTGCACCCCGGCCGCAGGTAAGGCCGTTGACCAGGGCCGGATGGATATGCAGCACATACGGCTGGGGAAAGAGCCCGTGCAGAAGCGCCTCCACGCTGGGACGCTTGCTTAAATCTTCGTCGCAGCGGGCATCCATCACATCCGCCAGGAAGGCTGCCTCTCTTGCCGCATCCTCTGCCGGGTACTCCTTCTTCATCAGGGCCTCCAGCTTACTGATGTCCATGGCTACAAACCCGTCCGCCGCAATGGTTCCCAGGCTTGTGCCGGAGCATTTTACATACAAAACACCGTTTTCCTTATAGGAGGTATTGCCGCCCCCCGCAAGCACCAGATCCGGATTTTTTCCGTGTCTGTTTGACATTTCCACTAATTTCTCTAAATTCGCCATTGTTCTTTTGCCTATCTCCCTTTATTGTCTCTTGGAAAGCACTTCCGCCTCGTATTTTTCAACTTCCGCAAACCAGTCTTCCTGTGCGGGAACACCGTTTACCTCACAGAAATAGTTCCACACGTCGCCTACCGGATACGTCTTCAATTCTTCCTGGCGCATCATCAGCTCCGTGAATTTCCCCTGATCCTGAAGCTCCTTCAGCTTCTTGTTGGGGGCGAGCATGGCGCACAGCAGGGCTTTCTGCATATTGCGCATTCCGATCACCCAGGCAGCGATCCGGTTGATGCTGGCGTCAAAGTAATCCAGAGCCAGAAGAACCCGGTCAATGGCATCGTTCCGTACAATCTCTTTGGCAATCTCTTTGAGCTCATCGTCCAGGCGGATCACATGATCGCTGTCCCAGCGCACGCCTCTGCTCACATGGAGGGCAATCTTGTCGTCAAAGAGCAGCATAGCAGAAATCTTATCGGAAATCACTTCGGTGGGGTGATAATGTCCGCTGTCCATCAGGCTGATGATTCCGTTTCTGGCCGCATAATTGATGGTAAACTCGCTGGAGCCTACGGTGTAGGACTCCATGCCGATGCCGAATACCTTGGACTCCAGGCAGACAAACACCTTCTCCTTGTCATAGGGAACGGCCAGTATTTCATCCAGGGACTGTTTGAATCTGGCTCTGGGGCCTAAGCGGTCTGCGGGCACATCCTTCATACCGTCGGGAATCCAGATATTCATGGCGCAGGGACATCCCTGCTCGGTGGCCAGGTACTCGGAAATCTTAATGCTGGCGATGCAGTGATCCACCCAGAATTTCCGCACCTTCTCGTCGGGACTTGAAAGGGTCAGGCTGTCCGCTGCCATGGGGTGGGAGAAGCAGGTAGGATTGAAGTCAAAGGCAACTCCATTCTTCTTGCCGAACTCCACCCATTTCTGAAAATGCTTGGGCTCGATCTTATCTCTGTCTGCGTACTCGCCCTCCTCAAAGATGGCGTAGCAGGCGTGCAGGTTGATCTTATGGGTTCCGGGAATGAGGCTTAAGGCCTTCTCAATATCTGCCATCAGCTCTTCCGGGGTCCTGGCCTTTCCGGGGTAATTTCCCGTAGTCTGGATACCGCCGGTTAGGGGGCCGTCATGGTCAAAACCGATCACGTCGTCTCCCTGCCAGCAGTGCATGGAAATGGGAATGGTTTTCAGACGCTCCAGCACCGCATCCGTATCCACGCCCGCTTTGGCATAAATCTCTTTTGCAGATTCGTATCTCTCTTTCCAGCTCATAGTATGTTCCTCCTGTTTTGATATATTTTTTATCCGCTATGCCTGAAAGCTGCGGATTTCAAACGAATTGCGAATGGTGCTTCTGGCATCCCAGATGTCCTTGAGCTCTCCTGCCGCAATCATCTGGACCGCCACATTTCCGATGGCAGTAGCCTCCCCGGGCCCGGCTAAGACTTCCTTCTTCGTATAGCGGGCCGTCAGCTCATTCAGGTAATCTGCGTTGGAGCCCCCACCCACCACGTGGATTTTATCATAGGTTTTCCCGGTCAGCTCCTCAATCTCCCGCACGGTCTCCCCGTAGCTGCGCCCCAGATTCTGATAGATCACCGTGGCAATCTCACCGGGAGTCTCGGGCACGGCCTGTCCATGGGCCCTGCAGTAATCCTGAATGGCCTGGATCATGCTGCCGGGAGCCAGGAAACCGGCGTCGTTCACATCAATGACGGCCGGAAAATCCGAAACCTCTTCCGCCATCCGGCAAAGCTCTGCATAGCTGTACTTCTGGGGAAGCTCCTTGCGGACCGACTGGATCATCCAGAGACCCATAATATTTTTCAGGAAACGGAACCGGTAATTTACGCCCCCCTCATTGGTAAAGTTCGCCTTCCGGCTCTCGGCCCTGCAGTCCGCCCGCAAAATTTCGGTTCCCATCAGCGACCAGGTGCCGGAGCTGATATAGATTACGTCCTCCTCCGTAGAAGGTACCGCCAGAACCGCACACGCCGTATCATGGGTGGCCGGCTGCATGACCGTACAGGAGAAGCCTACCTCTTCGGCCACTTCTTTCCGAAAGGGTCCCACCACCGTCCCCGGCAGGCTGATAGGCCCGAAGATGTCTTTTTTAAATCCCAGCTTCCCAAGCATCTCGTAGTCCCAGTCCTTGGTCACCGGATCTACCAGCTGTCCGGTGGTAGCCTCCGTGTACTCCGTCTTCGCCTCACCCGTCAGCAGATAGTGAAAGTAATCCGGCAGAAACAAAAGCTGCTCCGCCTGCTCCATCAGCTCCGGCTGCTGCTCCTTCACCGCCATCAGCTGATAGACTGTATTAAAGATTTGTTTCTGGATTCCGGTCCTGGCATACAGCTCCTCCTCGGGAATCACCTCGTAGACCTTCTGATCCATGCCCTCCGTCCGCTTGTCCCGGTAGCCCACGGCATCTCCCAGCCTCTGTCCGTTTTTGTCCAGCAGAACGTAATCCACGCCCCAGGTATCCACCCCCATGCTCACCGGAATCTTTCCCAATTCGGCGCAGCGCTTAAGGCCCGCTTTTATCTCCCCGAAAAGCCCGTCTGCGTCCCAGCACAGATGTCCGTCCTTGGGAGACATGCCGTTGTCAAAGCGATAGATCTCCTCCAGCACCATCTTACCGTCTTCCAGATGCCCCAGAATATGACGGCCGCTGGAAGCCCCGATGTCAACTGCAAGATAATAGGTACTCATTGTCTTCACCCCTTCTCCAATATCTTTATTTTCCCATTATAACAAAGAAAATCAGAAAAGAAAAGGACGCTATTTTTCCAAAACATTGTCCTTATTTTCCAACCCCTTTTGTTTTCTGTATTCCCCGGGCGTCATCCGGAAACGTTTCTGGAACACCCGGTAAAAATAGCTGGTGTTTTCATACCCCACGGCGGTGATCACATCCAGGATGGGCAGCTCCGTGGCAGCCAGCAGATATGCCGCCTGGTTCAGGCGCTTGGTCTGCAAAAGCTCCTTAAAGGTGTATCCCGTATGTTTTTTGACAAATTTGCTCATCTGGGACAAGCTCTGATGGGTCTCCCGGCAGAGATCCTCCAGAGTCGCCGTGCGGTAATGGGCCTCGATGTAGGATAAAGTGCGCACCACCCGTTCCTGATCGAACTGGTTCTGATTCCCATAACGGATCCGGCTGTTCCCATGGACCAGGTGGAGGAACAAAAGCCCCATGGTAATCTCATTGATATTTCCCTGGTACTCTTCCCCGTATACCAGGGACCAGATCATGTTTTCCAAAAGATGGCGCACCGGAAGGATATCCTGTACCTGGAAACAGAGGTAAATGGAGCGGCTGCTCTTCCGGGTAAGAATGTCCACCAGGAAATCCCGCAGCAGGCTTTCCCCCTCCATCATGCGGAACGCCGTGTCGAAAAATTCCGGAAGCACCATAAAATTGATGGCAATGTCCCCCTCTCCTGCGGGGAGAATCTCATGAACCACATTCTGGTTCAAAAACAGGAGATCCCCCTGGGACAGGGTTACCCGCTCCTTCCCATCCAGAATATGGGTGGTGCTTCCCTGGTACATATACACAATCTCCACATAATTGTGCCTGTGCCTGGGGAAATATACAAAACGGGTATGGCGGCGCACCCCAATGAGCCTCCCCTGCCGCAGAAGCTTCCCGCTGTCCGCCACGAAATCCCCTCCCGCACTGTAGAGTTCCCGGCGTACCTGGGCGTCTCCGTTCAATATCGCCTGTTCTTCCTGGGAAATTCCGATCAGGATCTCCTTCAGTCTTATATTCATCACATCCTACCTGCCCTATGTTTTTCTCAGTCCAGATGGAACAAAGGCGTTAAATCTTTGCTCACCGGGCTGTTGTCCGGGTTGGTCTCCATAATATCCGCCATAAAATCCCACCACTTCCGGTTGATGGCCGTATCCGCCCCCTTGGACCAAAGCTCTTCGTCCTCGATTTCAATATACCCGAACAAAATCAAGGTCTCCTTATCCAGAAAAATGGAATAATTTTTTCCGCCGTGTTCGTGAATCATGTCTTTCATTTCCGGCCACAGTTCGTTGTGCCGCTTCTCGTACTCTGCCTCCATGCCGGGGTAGAGTTTCATTTTAAAGCCTTTGATCATTTTTCTTCTCCTATCTCATGGGAAAAAGGGGACTGCAGACGCAGTCCCCTTATGTCATCTGTCTTTTACAGAACGTTAATCCACTCAGCCATGTTGCCCTTGTAGAAGATGTACGGTGTTCCTGCCAGAACGAAGGTTCCGTCGTTCTGGGTGTATACCGTGTACTCTTCCTCCGCATAGTCGCGGAATGCAGCCATGGTGAAGGTCTCACCCTCTGCTCCGGTCCAGCCGTTGGTAACAGCTGCGTCAACGGCAGCACCTGCTACAGCGCCAAGATGAATTACATCCCACAGCATCATGTAGGGGCATACGGATGCAAACGCATCGTCATCCGCCTTCAGAGGCATGAAGCCCTGCATCTCGGAGGGAAGTCCAAGACCGGTCAGCTTAATCTCGCTGCCTGCTTCCTTGAGCACCTGGCCTGCCGCTGCGATACCAACGGTGGTCGGGGAAATGATGCAGTCAACCTTATTCTCTGCTACGAAAGCGTTTGCCTGGGTAGTAGACTCCTGGAAATCATCATTGCCGTACTTCTTATCCAGGTTCGGGCTTACTTTTCCTTTGTACATATCCTTTGCCAGCTCTACTTCCATCGCCGCGATCCAGCTGTTCTGCACCGGGGTATCTACGCCTGCGGAAAGAACGCCGAGAACGATCTCGTCACCGGAGTAGTTGGGAAGCTCTTCTGCCAGAACATCTTCCATCTCTTTTCCTTCCGGATAGTCGATGCCAAGGGTAATCAGAACGGCTGCCTGTACCAGATAAGATCCGATATCCTGAACTTCTGCCTGGTTGATGTGAGCCAGACGGTAGTTTACACTTGCCTCGGAATCGATGGAGATGATGGGAATTCCGGCAGCTTTCGCTTTCTCAAATACCTCGTCATATCCTGTATCGCCGTTGGTAGAAATGGTGATGGAAGCAACACCCTGGGTAATCAGCTCATCCAGCATCTGAACCTGAGCCGCTACGGTAGTCTCCGCGGGGCTGTCATACTCGGTCTCATAGCCAAGTGCATTCATGTACTCGCTGTAGCCTTCGTACATCAAATCACCGAAGCTGTTTCCGGTAGACTTGAACATAAAAATGTGCTTTCCGGAACCGTCGCTGGGTGCGGCGGGCTCTGCGTCGCCGCCCGTCTCAGCCGGAGCTTCCGTCTGTGCCGGAGCCTCAGCCGGAGCTTCTGTTTCTTTGGAGCCGCAGGCAGCAAGTCCTGCAAGCATGCTCACGCTGAGCATCAGAGCTAAGAATTTCTTCATCATAAATAAAATCCTCCTTTAAAATTTTGTCTATATAGACAGGGCGCTCTAAACCCTGCATATAGTATGGTTGGGTTAGGAGAAACGCTCCTTATTCCTGCGGGCGTCTTCCGCCAGCTCTGCCTTCATCTGAGCCGTCTTCTCCTTGCAGGTATTCCGAAGGGAAACAACTTTCTCCTCCATCTTGCGAATCTTATCGGAGGAGCCTCCCTCCTTCTTAAGCTTGGCAATCTCAGCCTTCAGGTCCTTCACCTCTGCCGCCGTCTTCACATTCAGGGCCTCAATGTTTTTGTTGTTCTTGTAGAGAACCTTTAAGCGGATATCCGCAATCAGCTGGCGGTTTACGCTGGGAATCAGCACCGCAATCAAAAGCACGATGCCCGTTACAATCTTCCGGGTATTGGCGTCCACACCGATCAGACCTAAGGTATACAAGAGGAATGCCATAATAAAGGTAGAGATAAAAGGTCCGTACACCTTGCCCTTGCCTCCGTTGGTGGACACGCCGCCCAGCACGCAGATGGCGATAACATCCATCTCATAGCCCGTACCCATGGAGGAAGAAAGTCCGCCGCCCATTCGTCCTACGAAGAAGATGGAACCAATGCCTGCCATCACGCCCATAAGGATAAAGACGATAAGCTTCACCCGCTCTACCCGGATACCGGAATAGGCGGCTGTGATGGGATTGTTTCCCACAATGTACAGCTGCCGCCCGAAGGTGGACTTGTGCAGAATGAAGAAAAAGATTATCGTGATAATCACATACAGCACCAGGCTGATGGGGAGAATCCCCCAGTTTCTCCAGCCGATGGCATTGTAGAATGCCGGAAACTGCTTTAAGGAATTTACATCCAGGATAATCTCCACAATTCCCCGGAACAGCATGGAGGTGGAAATGGTCACAATAACCGCGGGCATCTTCACATAGCCCACCAGGACTCCGTTAAAGGCTCCACAGACAGCGCCGGTGAGAATGCCTGCCAGCACCGCAGCCGCTGCAGGCGCTCCGTTCTGATACAAAAGTCCCGTGGACATGCCCGAAAGTACCATAATGGACGCGATGGACACGTCGATATCTCCCAGCATCAGCACAAACACCATGCCCATCACCATGGGGGAAAGATCCAGACCTGATTGGATAATGGACTGGATGG
Source organism: uncultured Lachnospiraceae bacterium (assembly GCA_910587955.1). Classification (GTDB taxonomy): domain Bacteria; phylum Bacillota; class Clostridia; order Lachnospirales; family Lachnospiraceae; genus Laedolimicola. The sequence continues at coordinate 42,518 of CAJUNN010000003.1, forward strand.
TGCCGATGTTAAAATACAATCCCGGCCTGGCAGCCGCCAGAATCAGATTGATTAAAATCAGTATGTAAATCAGCATCATTTCCCATTTTACAAGAAACTTGCTCAGCTTAAATTTTTCTTTGACCGTCAGATCCCTGACCGCCGCCTTGTTTTCACCAGCCATCAGAGCAGTGCCCCCCTTTCTTTCAGGAAACGCTTCTCAGAAGAACGCGCCATGGCAATGTTGATAAATACGGCAATGATAATGATTGCTCCCTGCAGGGCCTTCTGCCATACGGACAAGCCGGGGAGAAGGCTGATAAACTGGGTAATCACGCTCATCATCAGCCAGCCAATCAGCACGCCGTCCACGGTTCCCCGGCCTCCGGTAATGCTCACGCCGCCTAAGATGCAGATGGCAACCGCCTGCAGCTCATAGCCGTCGCCGATACTATACGTACAGCTTGCATAATTCGACGTGAAGAGCATTCCGGCCAGTCCGGCCAAAGCGCCGCTTATGACAAATGCCAGAAAACGCACCCGCGCCTCTTTGATGCCGGCTACCTTTGCGGACTCCACATTGGTTCCGATGGCGTAGATCCGGCGGCCGCTGGTCCGGTAATTTAAAAACCACGCCGCAATGATAAACACAATGGCCGAAATCCAGAGAATTGCAGGAATCCCCAGAATTCTCTTAGACGCCCATGCCTGATAGCTTTGTGAAATCTGGTGGGGGAACCACCAGTTTCCGCCGCTTAGGAGAAATGCAAGGCCCCGGTAAATATACATGGTGCCCAGTGTCGCAATCATGGGAACAACCTTTAAATATCCAACTACGAAACCATTAAAGGCTCCGCAAAGAATGCCAATTACCAGGCTTAGCAGCACCCATACAACCGTGGGAATCTCCCCGTGGCTGCTCATTAAGGAGGTACATACCACGCCAGCCAAAGCCAGTGTCGCGCCGATTGACAGATCAATACCGCCTGTCACAAGCACCACCATCATTCCCACTGCCAGGAACACATACACCGCGTTGTTCCGCAGCATGGAAATCACGGCGTTTACAGAAAACATGGACGGCGTAATGATGGCCGCCAGCACCAAAAGGCCAATCAGACCAAACACAAGACCGATATTCCGGTATCCCATTATCTTTTTCATGCCCTGGCCTCCTTTCTCTGCTCGCCCAGGGAAGCTGCCATAATCATTTCCTGGGATACCTCGCCGCTGTTAAACTCGCCTGTTACATGGCCGGATTTCATAACCACAATCCGGTCCGCCATGCCCAGCACCTCCGGCATCTCGGAGGAAACCATAATGATGGCGTATCCGCTGGAGGCAAGCTCGTTCATAATCTCATAGATGGAATATTTGGCGCCTACGTCGATACCTTTGGTAGGCTCATCCAGAATCAGCACCTTCAAAGGCCGGCTCAAAAGCTTGGCAAATACTACCTTCTGCTGGTTGCCGCCGGAAAGGGAGGACGGCGGCGCGCTGATATCCTTGGCCTTCAGGGATATCTTCTGGCACAGCTCAATAGCATTCTGAATCTCCGCTTTCTCGTCCAGCATATAGGCCTTGGCAAAGTGATTCATATCCGCAGAGGATACGTTCTGGTAAATGGGAAGCTCGTTGATAAGTCCCTGGGTCTGCCGGTTCTCCGGCAAAAGGCCGATGCCCTGCTTAAAGGCTTCCACCGGGCTCTTCACCTGAATCTCCTGTCCCTCCAGGGAGATCCTTCCGCTGTCCGGGTTCATAATCCCGAAAATCGTCTGGCAGACTTCTGTACGTCCTGCGCCTACCAGGCCGGTAAGAGCCAGGATTTCACCCTTCTTTACCTCAAAGGAAATATTTTTAAAGTAACCTTCTTTGGAAATATTTTCCACTTTCAGCACGGTCTCGCCGATCTTTGCCGTCTTCTCCGGGTACATCTGATCCAGCTCCCGGCCTACCATCGCCCCGATAAGCTTCTGGTTGGAAATCTTATCCACATCCCAGCAGCCGATGTACTGGGCGTCACGGAACACGGTTACGCGGGTGGCCAGCCGGTACATATCCTCAAACCGGTGGGAAATCAGGATAATGGAAACTCCCTCGTTGCGGAGCCTCTCCGCAATGCTGTACAGCTCCTCGCACTCATTGGCCGTCAGGGAAGCTGTGGGCTCATCCATAATCAGAATCCGTGCATCCCGGGAGAGCGCTTTGGCAATCTCCACCAGCTGCTGTGCAGCCACGCTTAAAGACCCCATAGGCTTTGTCACATCGATCTCTTTGCTCAGGGGCTCGATCAGTTCCTTGGCCCGCTTGTTCATCTGGCGCCAGTCGTACATGCCCAGCTTATTCTTAATCTCCTGCCCCATAAAAATATTTTCCGTTACGGACAGGTCCGGAAATGCGGTTACGTGCTGGTAGATGGCCGCGATTCCAAGTTTGGCAGAATCCATGGTGTTCCTGGGGCTGATCCGCTCTCCCTCCAGGAGCATAATTCCGCTGTCCGGCTGGTGAACACCGGTGATAACTTTGATAAACGTGGACTTACCTGCACCATTTTCACCCATGAGCGCATGGATTTCGCCTTTCTTCAGCTGGAACTGGACGCCTGCCAGAGCCGTTACGCCGCCGAAGGTTTTGACTACATCTTTCAGCTCAAGAATGTAATTTTGCTCATTCACCTTACCCTACTCCTTCCTTGCATTAATCTCATGCCTCTACATAACCCCAAATCGCCCCAATTTTCAATATCAAATATTGTGTTTTCGGTATCATTTATTGTTTTTTTGTTAAAACTATGTTATATTACTTGTGTGTGGAGCTCTTTTTTATAAAAACGCACAAAACGTTCCATTATCAGCGAGGTACGGACTATGAAATTGCCACAAAAAGAATTTCCGCCAAATTATATACATAAAACAAATCCACTGCCAAACAAATACGTATCCCTTCCTTTCCAGCTGGTCCGGTGCGGCTTCACCAATGAGCGCCACTTAAGTTTTGAATCCAACTATACGGATTTCGTCATTTTCTATGTGCTGGAAGGGGTTGCCCAGTATACCAAATACAAAGATGTGCGCTACATCAATCCCGAAACTATTATCATTTCTAATTGTAACACAAAACTCTCTTTTTCAAAAGCTACCGCCGGCTGGAAATATTTTTACGTGGTTTTCTGCGGAAGCCATGCCAAACTCTACTACAACATGATCCGGGACACCCAGGGCATCATTCCTATCCTGCCCCTGCACAATATCCGGGGCTATTTCACCGATCTCTGCCTGATGCACTATAAGGAAGATATTTATGTCCAGATGCAGGCCTGCTATCTGCTCCACCAGATCATCCATGAACTGATCCAGGTGACACGGAATATCAACGAAGCCCGCCTCCTCACCCCCGTCCAGCAGACGGTGGTAAACACGGCTCTTAAATACATTGATGAGCATTACAAAGAAGAGCTGACCATCGACAAGATCTGCGCCAAGGTAAGCTTCTCCAAATACTATTTCTGCAAAATTTTTAAGGAACACACGGGTATGACTCTGCACCAGTACCTGACGGAATACCGGGTCAACAAATCCAAAGAATACCTGACCTACTCCAAGCTCCCCATTCATGCCGTCGCCCTGGAGGTAGGCTTTAAGAATACCCTCAACTACAGCCGTAGCTTTAAGCAGTATGTGAAGATGACCCCCAGCGAATACCGGGAGGCCTTTTAAACAGAATTTACAACTGGCTTCTGTGACTTTGTCACGGAAAAAGAAAATCTCTTTCTGTATGCTGATTTCAAAACAGAAGGAGATTTTATTATGGCAAAAAGAAAAGCGGCCGTCCATATCCGGGAATGTGTTGCCTGCGGATGCTGCATCAAAGTTTGTCCCAAAAATGCGATCGCAGTTCCCAGAGGAATCTACGCCGAAATTAACGAAGACTTGTGCGTGGGATGCGGAAAATGTGCAAAAGAATGTCCCGCAAGCGCTATCACACTGGAGGCGGCCGGACAATGAAAGAAAAAAAGAAATGGTACGATTACCTGTGGATCTTTTCCCTTACCTATTTGATTTTAGGCTTTTTCAATATCCTTTTTGCGTGGCTTGGGCTTCTCTGCTTCTTTATTCCCCTTCTCATCGCCCTCCTAAAAGGAAATAAAGCCTACTGCAACAAATACTGCGGCAGAGGACAGCTTTTTTCCCTGGCAGGCGGCAGATTCGGTCTTTCCCGCAGAAAAGACATTCCCAAATGGATGAAGTCCGGCTGTTTCCGTTACGGATTTCTCATCTTCTTCTTTGTAATGTTTTTTCTGATGCTGTGGAACACCTACCTGGTATTCGCAGGCTCCCGGGATCTGAGCACTGCGGTAACGCTTCTGTGGACCTTAAAGCTTCCATGGCACTGGGCCTATCACGGCACCCTGTTCTACGACGGCACCGCACAATTTGCCTTCGGCTTTTACAGCGTGATGCTCACCTCCACCGTGCTGGGATTTATCACGATGCTTTTGTATAAACCCCGTTCCTGGTGCGTGTACTGTCCCATGGGAACTATGACACAGCTCATCTGCCGGGCAAAAAATGTGACTTCGTCACAGAAATAAAACAAAACACACGATATGATAGACACAGCAAAAAGAAAGGAAGGTAACAACTATGTCAGTACTTCGCGTAAATAAAACTAATTTCGATTCTGTGAAAACAAGCGGCAAGACCGTTCTTCTGGATTTCTATGCCGACTGGTGCGGTCCCTGCCGCATGGTGTCTCCCCTGGTGGACGAAATTGCAGAGGAAAATCCCCAGTATCTTGTGGGCAAAATCAACGTAGACGAAGAGCCGGAGCTTGCTCAAACCTTCGGAGTGTTCAGCATTCCCACGCTGGTTGTCATGAAGGACGGCGCCGTAGTCCATCAGTCAGCCGGAGCAAAGCCGAAGGCACAGATTCTTTCCTTATTAGAGGGCTAATCTGCGGAGGCGTTTCTTATCAAGGATTTTCACGCCTTTCCGGGAAACCTCCACAAGCCCTTCGCCGGCAAAATATTTCAGCATTCTTGAAACTACTTCACGGGCAGATCCCATATAACGGGCAATCTGCCCGTGAGTCAGTGCTATGGTATCCGAACCCGTCCTTGCGGACTCATCCGAAAGGAAAATCGCAAGACGTTTATCAATGCTTAAAAAAAGAATCTGCTGCATAACCCACATGACATCCGAAAAACGGCTGACAGCCGTTTCCAGGGCAAATATTTTCATGCCGGGATTACGCTCCGAGACAGCGGCAAAAACAGGGCCTGCAATCACACAGCATTCGCTCTCCTCCTCCGCGTCCAGAAATACATCAAAGGTGACGGCGTCCAGCACGCAGGATGCAGAGAGCATACACATATCGCCTCCATGCAGACGGTACAAGGTAATCTCTTTCCCCTCTTCTGACATTATAAAAAGCCTGAGACTCCCCGACCGGACCAGGACTACGCCGGAACACTCACCGCCGTCGTGGACGTTCCTGCCTGCCGCATAAACTACCTTGTGGGAATTCCGGCAAATATGGTCCCGGTCCGCCTGGGACAGCTCCTTCCAAAAAGGAAAAATTTCTCTGTAAACAGCCTCAAATTCTGCCTGATCCATTCCCCTTGTCCTCCCTTTGAAAATTTTCTTTCTTAATTATCATACCCTTCTCTCTTTGGAAGTGCAAGCACATTAAAAAAGTGCGTTCCGGGAATTTCCTTCCCGGCCGCACTTCATCCTGCAGCCTCCGATCTATGACGCCTCCTCCTGCACCTGCATTCCCTGGAGATACTCCAGAATCTCCGACGCAGAAAGCCGGTTCTGCTGCATGTAAGCGTACAGTTCCTGCATCTCCTCGTCCCGTTTGGCTTTCAAAAGTTCTTCCCGCTCCTTCTCCAATATCTGAAGGGCTTCCTTATGTTTCCGAAGCTTTTCTGCGTTCTCCTCCAGAAGTGTTTCATAGGATTTTCTGATTTTTGTTCTTGGCCTTGCCATGATCTTGTCCTCCTGCATATTTTATTTCCGCGATCATTCCGAATACTAGAACTATATGCAGAAAGTGGAAATTTTATTCATAAAACTTCTTTTTCTTCCAAAAGTTCCTGTTTTGGAAGTATTCCGCCGGACTTTCGGACATTGCCAAACCCCGTTCCTTCCCGAATCCTTCGGGAAGAGCGGGAGGTATTGCTCCCCCCTATCACCAAGAACTTTCCACGAACCCTGGAGCGTATGGAAAGGAAGGACTCCTGATCCTCTCTTTTTCCGCATGCGGCTGTGGCGTTGCTAAAATATTGGAAAAGCTTTAAAAGTCCACGAAAAATATTAAAACTTGAGGCTGATTTAAAAGCCGCAAAGGAAGAACTGAAGATTGCCTACAAAGAACAATTAAAGGCAGAAAAAGCAGCCGAAGCTAAAGTCAATAAAGTTGCAAAAGAACCAGATAAATCCTTGTAGGAGAAAGATATATTTAGTATACATATGTAAATGTATCAGATGTACTTTTACCATCAGAAGAATATGCAGTAACCGTAACAGTATAAGATCCTTTTATATAAAAATTTGCAAGAAAATACCAATTATAGGTGTTTCCATGCATGTTTATGGGTTCTGCTTCAAATTCGTCTGATTTAGCTGAAATTGTAACATGATCTGCTGAAAATAAAGTTTTTGCTTTTACTAATACGTCAATACCTGATGGAGAAATTTGAACTACACTCGTCTCGTAATCGGCTTTTACAGAAAACTTATCTTCTTTAGATTCGGATGATTCATTCGACTCATTATCTGAATCAGTATTTTCATAATTAAATGTATTATTGTTTCCTATCACAACTGGTGACTGATTATCAGTATTAATTTCATTATTTTCTAAAATTACAGTTGTGTCTGCTGTTTTGGTATCTTTAAATAACTCTTTGCCACCAAATACACTTATTCCTAATATTGTACATATCCCTGCAATAATTCCAATAAAAATACCAATTTTTTCATATAATGGTTTGTTGTTCATTGGTATGTCTCCCATCTAATATATTAATGTTTTTTAATCCAAGTTTCAAATAAATGAAAATAATATTGTTGGTAAAACCATGGAACAGTAATGCAAAGAAAACCATATTGCCGATATGCTTGTTCGCACTCTTTATTCAAATAATGTAAATGATAGTGAGTGTTATCACATTATTAAATTGTTTAAAGAAAAAGTTCTTGGGCAACACAGCGACAAACTTTTTCTTCATCGAATCTCCTATATCTTTATAATTTGGATTAAGCGAACGTAAACAATATGACCGATTTTCCAACAAGATTTTCTTTTTGAATACAACTTTGGTTATTTCATCTTCCATTATACAAAATATACCATAATCATTGTGATCGCAGTTGTCTAATTTCTTGCCAAAAATTACTTGCCCATTTTTAAAAGTAGTCCCCATACTGTTGCCTTCGATTACAATTCTAAATTCTGTTTCGCCAGGTATTTGATTTTTAAGTCAAAAATATAAGGCAATCAAAGTAATTGAGTAAAAAAAAATACTGAAACACTAGTAAAATCAAGCATTTCAGCAATTTTTATTCCTGCCGGCAGCGGGACTTGAACCCGCACGTGGTTGCCCACAACAGATTTTGAGTCTGCCTCGTCTGCCATTCCGACACGCCGGCAATTCACAGGCAATACCACCTGCAACGTGTTATATTGTAGCACAGGAAGCGAAAAAAGGCAAGCAAAATTTTTATCTTTGCAGCGTCTCCAGAAGAGCGGCAAAATACTCCGGCAAAGGCGCTTCAAACTCCATATATTCCCCCGAAGAAGGGTGCATAAAGCCCAGGATCATAGCGTGAAGCGTCTGCCCCTCCAGCCGGAAGGGTGCTTTCACCCGTCCGTACACCTGGTCGCCCAGAAGCGGATGGCCCATACCTGCCATATGAACCCGGATCTGGTGAGTCCGTCCCGTCTCCAGACGGCACTCTATATAGGTGTAATTTCCGAAACGCTCCAGCACCCGGTAATGGGTGACTGCCTCCCTTCCCCCAGAACGCACCACAGCCATCTTCTTGCGATCCGTGGGGTGGCGGCCGATGGGGGCGTCCACCGTCCCCTCATCCTCCTTTATATTTCCGCAGACCAGCGCCCGGTACCGGCGTGTAACCGTATGCTCTTTCAGCTGTTCTGCCAGGCAGTTATGGGCCCGATCGTTCTTGCAGGCAATGAGAACACCGGTAGTATCCCGGTCAATCCGGTGAACGATTCCGGGACGCAGGACTCCGTTGATGCCGGACAGCTCACCTTTGCAGTGAAAAAGCAGGGCGTTCACCAGGGTCCCGGATGTGTGCCCCGCCGCCGGATGAACCACCATGCCTTTCGGCTTATTTACCAAAATCACGTCCTTGTCTTCGTAGAGAATCTTAAGGGGCAGATCCTCCGGCTCTATCCTTGGCTCTACGGCCTCTGGGACATCCAGCTCAATGACTGTCCCCGGCACTGCCTTCTCCTTGCCCCGGACCGGCCGTCCGTCCACGCGCACCCGCTCCTCCTGTATCAGACGCTGGAGATAGGAACGGGAAAACTCCGGCACAAGCCCGGACAAATATTTGTCCATGCGCACACCAGCCCCATCCTCCGTAACCTCAAACCTGCGGATCGTTTCCATGGCTCTCACCTTTTCCAAAGGGATTTAAAAATCCCAGCTCTTCGTCCTTATAATAAAACAAAAACAGCACTGCCATGAGAACAGCTCCCACAGTGACATAACAGTCCGCCACGTTAAACACGGGAAAATCGATAAGCTTAACATACAGAAAATCCACCACATAAGACTGGAGCACCCGGTCAATCATATTTCCCAGTGCTCCGGAAAGAAGGAGGACACCGATGACCCGCACAGGTACAAAGCGCTTTCCCAAAGGCGCCCGGTGGTAATACAAAGCAATAAGCGCCAGCACCAGAACCGTGGAAACCAAGAAAATGCCTTTCTGGCCCTGAAGCATCCCAAAAGCCGCTCCCCGGTTCTCCAGATAATTCAGTTCAAACACCCCTTCCCAAAGTACCAAAGGCGCCTGGTCCTTCAAATGATTCACCGCCAGGTATTTCGTCCACTGATCCAGAACCGTCAAAAGAACGGCCGCTCCGGCTCCCAGCAAATCGTACCGAACCCGTTTCGTCATACTTCTGCTCCCTCCAGAACCGCCCGGATGGCCGCAAGCAGTTCCTCTTCTGTCACGCTTCTGTCCGTAAACGCCTCGCCAATCCGGCGCAGCAGCACGAACCGAATGCTTCCCGCCTCCATCTTCTTGTCCGAACGGGTTGCCTCCATAATCTCCGGCGCCGAAAGGCCTTCTACGGAAACGGGAAGGCCGAACGCCCGGCATCCCTGCCGGATACGCCCCAGATCCTCTGCTTTCATAAGTCCCCGGTTCACGGAAAGGACCGCCGCTGCCACCGCTCCCACGGCTACACACTCCCCGTGGAGAAGCCGGAAATTCTTCAGCTTCTCTACCGCATGTCCAATGGTGTGTCCGAAGTTCAAAAGGGCACGCTCTCCCTGCTCCGTGGGATCCTGTTCTACCACGGCCCGTTTGATCCGGCAGCTCTTTTCAATCAGGGGAAGAAGAACCTTATAATCCCGGTCCCGGATCTCCTGTTCATGCTCCAGCATCCACCTGTAATACGCATCGTCCTTGATCAGTCCATGCTTCAATATCTCCGCCATGCCGGATGCGAACTGGCGTTCAGACAGTGTCTTTAAGACGGACACATTCATGTAAACCAGCCGGGGCATATGGAAAGCCCCCACCATATTTTTGTAATGGTCGAAATCCACACCGGTCTTTCCGCCGATGCTGCTGTCCACCTGGGACAAAAGAGTGGTGGGAATCTGGATAAAACCAATTCCCCGCAGATAAGTAGCCGCCGCAAAACCGGTCAGATCCCCCACTACACCGCCCCCCAGGGCCGCCAGCAAATCCTTCCGGTCAAAATGATTCACAATCAGGTACTCATAAAGCCCCCGGACCGTGTCCAGGGTCTTATGCTCCTCCCCGGCCTCAACGGTATAGACGAAGACGTCTTTACAAACCTTTAAGAGCTCCCGGCGTACTTCCTCCCCGTAGAGAGGACCTACCCGGCCGTCGGTGACAATACAGATCTTGCGGTTTTCTATTCCCAGGGTCTGCGCCTCGGCAGATAATTTCCCAAAATCCTGTCCCAGTACAATCGAATAACAAAATTCCCCGTCTCTTTTCACCGGCAGGGAACGATACGTTTCACCAGCCATGGCTTCCCGTCCCTCCTAACTATATTTCCGCACCGTTACATAACTGCGGCCCTTCTTCGACTGCCCTCCGCTGCCGTAAAAGCAAAAACGGCCCATGCCCCGGACGGATATCAAATCTCCTTCCCTGGGCACATAGCCGTTGGAAGCAGTGAGTTTTCCGTTCACAAAGACCCTGCCGCCCTCAATCAGGGCCGTCAGGCTGCTTCTGGAAGCACCGAATGCCAAAGATAAGAGACTGTCCAGGCGCACGGAGGCCACGGTCCCCGTCCGCTCTTCGTATTTGGGCTCATAGTGGAATTCTGTCTGCTCCAAAGGCTGCGCATACACGCTGGTATGCCGGATCCGGGTCAGATTCTCACAGATAAAGCCTGCCACGCTTTTATGGCAAAAAAGCGCTGCCCCTTGTTCTTCCGCCAAAATATCTCCCACCCGGGAACGGTCAAGTCCTAAGTTCAGCACCGCCCCCAGGAAGTCCCGGTGGGTGAGCTTTTCCGCAAATTTCTCCTGCAGGGGAGAAATCCGCAGGCATGCAAGGGGATATTCCAGACAAAAAAGAGCATCAGGATAAAATGCCGCCATCTGACGCTCTGCCAACTCATATCCTCCGAAGCTCTCCGTCTCCACATAGGAAAGCTTCATCCGGATGCCCTGGTAAATATGCAGTTCATTTAAATTCAGAAAATCGGAATAGACTGCGATTCCCCGCCGGTAAGCGGTTTCCGCCAAATCCAGAAGCCGCTTCTCTACCTGTTGTTCTTCCTTCGTCATAACCTCAGCCCTTGCTGTACACAGAGGGAATATCAATAGAACCGCTCAAAATCTCCTGCAGGTCCCCAGAGATCTCCACACTCCTTGGTGTCACCAGGAAAATAAACCCGGACACCTTCTGCAGATTGCCGCCGATGGCAAAACAGGAACCTGACACGAAATCAATAATCCGCTGGGCCACATCCACATCCAGACCCTCAAAATTCAGCACCACCGTGCGGTTGCTTAAAAGCGTCTCCGTAATCTCACGGGAATCATCAAAACTTGTAGGTTTAATCACACATACTTCCATACCACTTCCCTGCTTTCTGCCAGACTGACGGATGGGAGTCACTTTCTGGGATTTTGACTTTACCGGAGGTTCTTCCTCCTCATAATCATCGTAATCGTCCTCTTTCCGGCGCTTAAATAATCCCCGTTTCTCAGAGCGGTCGTCCTCGTAATCATCCTCGAATTCGTCATAGTCGTCATAATCGTCGTAGTCGTCGTCTCCTCCGAGCTTCATGACGTCCAGGAACTTATCGATTACACTCATTGCATGGTCTCCAATCTTTCTCCAAACTTCCGTTCCCCGAAGATTCCCGTTCCTACGCGGATCATCGTGGCACCCTCTTCAATGGCAACTTCATAATCTCCCGTCATACCCATGGACAGGACATTCATATTCACATTATCAATGTTTTTCCCTTTTATGTCAACACATAATTTCTTCATATTGGCAAAATGTATGCGATTCTCCTCCGGATCCGACACAAAAGGCGCAATCGTCATCAGCCCTTGGACAGAGACAGCAGGCAGCCTGGCGATCTCTCGAATCAGGCTCTCCGCCTCCTGAGGTTTTACGCCGAACTTGCTCTCCTCCCCTGCCATATTGACTTCTATGAGTATGGGAACCGTCACCTGCTTTTTCACGCCCTCCTGGCTGACAGCCTGGGCCAGCCGCAGGGAATCTACCGAATGAATCAGGCAGGCTTTATCCACCACGTATTTCACCTTATTTCTCTGCAGATGCCCGATGAGATGCCACCGTATATCCCCCGGCAGCTGTTCGCATTTTTCACACAGCTCCTGGACTTTATTTTCACCGAAATCCCTGGTCCCGCCCGGGAGCAGTTCTTCTATCAGGGACACCGGCTTTGTCTTGCTCACTGCTATCAGCGTCACCTCATCCCGGGAACGCCCGGCCCTGGCACAGGCCGCCTGTACCCTTCTCTCCACTTTCGCCAGATTCTCTGTTACCAATTTGTTCACTCCATTCCTTTAATAGATCACTTCATTTTCCTGCACCGTATCCGCATTCAGCACAATGTGATCGTACACGGACAGGCCGTAGCTGGTTCCCTCTTTTACGATACAGTACTCCTCATTCTCGTTGAGAATCTGAATCTGCCGGAACACCGTATATCCTTTGTTAATATTGTAGACACCTTTCAGTTTGGCCGTCTCTCCCACCTGGTAATACTCGGAAGAATCCGTCTTGATCAGAAGATCCCCGGATTCCAGCTTCTTTTTTGAGGTACTGAAATCTTCCTCCTCCGGATCTACATAGACATGCTCTTCGTCCTGATAGTAAATGGTGCAGTTCACAAACTCCGCAGCCGTATTCCCGTCCACGGACACGGTCTGCTTCATAAACCCCTTGTTCTCCTCCGAACCGGAAGTGGTGAGGTAAGCGGCGTCTATGGCATAAAATTCTTTCTCTGTCACCGCAGTCTTGGGAATTTTGAGACCAGAGGTCTCATTCCGGAGTATCTCAAAATCCAGATACCGCTCCCCTGCGTAGCGCACCATGGAATTGACAAATTCCAGCACGCCGAACGCCTGTCCCTCCCGGTATTCCACCTTTACGGTAGGCCATATGGTCTCTTTATCCTTATCAAAACGGATCTCAATGTATGTATCATACTGGGTCACATTTCCGTCCTCGGCCGTAGTCCGGTTCTGGCTGATCTCATCCAATAGATAAGTTTCCGTCTCTTTGTCCAGGGGAAAGACCAGATGCCATTTTTCATCCGTAATTACCTTGTAGACCGGGTCCCCGGCTGCCGTTAGTTCCCTGGCCCTCAAATTGGTCCGCTCGTAGTTCTCCTGATCAAACCAGCTGCCGCTTACGGATTCCAGCGTGGCCTCCTCAAATCCGTCGATGTAGTACTCCACGATTCCCGTAGCCTCCGCCTGATAGCGGGTAAAGACCGCCCCTCCGCCTTCCATGGCAGTGTCCAGCTGCTCGATCATATTCTGGTTCATCAGATCCAGCACGCTGGCGTTTACATCTGTCTTAAAGGCATAAACCTGGTCAAAGTTCATGTCCGATGCAGAGCCCAGAAATGCTTCTATCTCACTCCGGATCTGGGTGTAATCCTCATCTCCCAGCTGCATGTCCTTTGCGTTCTCCTTCAGCACCTGAACCATCCGGCCGCTCTCATCTACCGTATATACCGTAGAGGCTACGGAAACCTTCTCTCCTTCTCTGGCATAGTAGCTCACATAACCGGCCTTTTCTGCATGACACACCCGTTCCGTCCGAAGGGCAATTCCCGTGTAATGGTGATCCACCGCCAGATTGCCGGCCATAACCTCATAGCCGGAGATATGTTCGGATGTAAAAAACAGGTAGACACACACAACCAGATAAACCGCAATAAAGCCAAAAAACAAAAGCCCGATATTAAAGGGACGCTTTCCCTTCTTCCGCTTTTCATAATCTATGATATTGCTGCCATTCTTCTTTCCGGGTGCTGCCACGAACGTCTATCCTCCAAAACCGTAGGCACCGGAACATTCCTTCTGGGAATCCGCCGCCATCAAAAATTGAGGATACCCCTGCTTCAGGAGCATCCTCTGTATGTACTAACAAGAAATAATCACTTGCTCTTTTGCAAAATCCGGTAAATCTTTTTCCTCTACGGAAGCGCTGATACAGATATCAACTTTAAACTGTGTACTGATCTGGCTGAGCTGCGTCAGCGCGTCTGTAATGTCCTCGCCCTCCAGATGTGCAATTTTCAAAAAGCTGTCCAGATAAATCTGCTCCAAATCGTAATCCTGGGAAATGATTCCGCAGATAAAACCAATAAACTCATCACTGTTCTTCAGCGGATAGTCTTTCATGTTAATCAGGCGGACTTTGTTATTCAGCTCGTGCATATGCTTGGTACTCTTATCCAGATATACGATGTTTCCGGATGCCGTTTTAATCTGGCTGTTCACCCGATCCAGTAAATGCTTGGTCTTGCCGTCTCCCTTATTTCCTATAATCAACTGTATCATTGCTGCGTCCTCCTTCGGCTCCCATATCGTTTGCGGGTCGCTCTAACCTTCTATGCTTGTTATTATAGTATATTCCTTCCAAAAAGACAACCACTATTTCGTCAGTTGTACAGCTCTCTCCACTCCATATCCCCCCGGTCCAGGGACTTGATCAGAAGTTCCGCCGTGGCCAGATTGGTAGCCAGGGGAATGTTATACGTATCGCAGAGACGAACCACATTGTTTACATCCGGCTCATGCTGCTTGGGACTGGACGGATCCCTGAGGAAAATCATCAAGTCAATCTGATTGTGCTCAATCTGCGCTGCCAGCTGCTGTTCTCCCCCCAGATGGCCGGCCAGGTACTTGTGTACCGACAGATTTGTCACCTCCACAATCAGTCTCCCGGTGGTACCGGTAGCATACAAGTTATGCTTGCATAAAATCCCCCTGTACGCTATGCAGAAATTCTGCATCAATTTCTTCTTTGCATCGTGTGCAATCAAACCTATGTTCATGCGAACACCCCCAAATTAATATTTTTTCGGCTGCAAGCCGACATTTAACACAAATCCTACTGCCATAAAGAGCGTTACCAGAGAAGTCATTCCGTAGCTGACAAAAGGCAGCGGAATCCCCGTGTTCGGCATAATGCCGGTGGCCACGCAGATATTAATAAAGCTCTGAAACCCGATATAACCTGCTACCCCACAGCAGATCAGGGTTCCGGAAAAATCCCTGGAGCGCTTTCCTATCCAAATACATTCTAACACAATCAGAGCCAATAGTAAAATAATTGTTGCACATCCCACAAATCCCAATTCCTCTCCCGCCACGGCAAAGATAAAATCCGTCTCCGTCTCTGCAATAAAGCCTCCGTTTTTCACGGAATACACGGAATTGTTGTTGAGGCCCTGTCCCACCAGCTGGCCGGAACCGATGGCCATAATGGAATTCTGCTGCTGGTAGGCATCGTCCGCATATTTGGCCGGATCCAGCCAAGCCATAATGCGCCGGAAGGCATAATCATCCAGAATTTTCTGATCCGGCTGCAAAATCAGGCTAATGAAGACAATGACAGACGGCAGGCCCACGGCAACGGCTCCGCCGATAATTTTATAGCTTAAACCTCCGATGTACAGCAATACCAGAAAAATTCCCATCAGTGAGATGGTGGTAGACAAATCCGGCTGCTCTTTGATGATTACTGCGGGAAAGAAAAACAACACCCCCAGAACCGCCAGCATTTTCCAAGTATTCAAAGATTCTCTGTACTTTTCCAGGAATTTGGCGAAGAAGAGAATCAGCAGCAGTTTGGCCAGCTCCGAGGGCTGGAATTGAAAGCCCGCCACATTGAGCCACCGCACGGAGCCGTTCACCTCTTTCCCCAAAGGTGCAATGTTGGTAAACGGAATCTTCACCAGCAGAAGCAATACCAGGTTAAACGCATATATGAGCCAGTAAAATTTCAGAATCCATGTATAATCCAGCACGGAAATGACAGCCATGGCAGCCGTTCCCAGAACCATTCCGATGATCTGCTGGCTCTGCAGGGACTTCTGTGCGCTTCCAATCACCAGAGTCCCGATGATGCTGATGGCATATACATAGAAAACAAGCCGGAATCTGTAATCCCGCAGCTGGTACTGTTTGAACATATTCGCCGTAACTATCTCTCCAATCCGTGTTTCATATCCTTGATGGGAATGTTGGCGCACAGCGCCGGCACGCGGCCGTTCTCTCCCTCCGACTCAGTCTGGGTAATCTGTATATCCAGACCCTCACAGTCAATCTCCATATACTTGGAGATTACTTTGATAATATCGTTTTTGATAAGTTCCATAATCTCCGGGGAACAATTTGCCCGGTCCGAGATCAGCAAAAGCTTCAGGCGGTCCTTCGCCACGTCTCCCGAACTCTTTTTCCGAAAGAAATCCATCAAAGCCATTCCATTTTCTCCCTTCGATTATTTGAACAATTTTGCAATTTTTGCAAAAAATCCGTTGTTAACCTCCAGATTCATCAAAGGCACTTCCTCCCCCAGAATCCGTTTGCAGATATTCATGTAGGCTGTGCCTGCCAGAGAGGAATCTCCTGCCAGAGGCTCGCCCTGGTTGGTGGCAATGACAATATTCTCATCATCCGGAACGGCGCCGATGAGATCGATGGCCAGGATATCGATGACATCTTCAATGGACATCATATCTCCCCGCTTTACCATATCCATCCGCAGGCGGTTCACAATGAGATCGATCTTGTGAATCTCATTGGCTTCCAGAAGCCCGATGATACGGTCCGCATCCCGGATCGCGGAAACTTCCGGGGTGGTGACTATCAGCGCCCGGTCTGCCGCTGCAATGGCATTTTTAAATCCCTGCTCGATGCCCGCAGGACAATCCAGCAGTATGTAATCAAACTCTGTCCGCAGCTCGTCAATCAGCTTCACCATCTGCTCCGGGTTCACAGCCGTCTTATCTCTCGTCTGGGCCGAGGGCAGCAAAGACAGGTTCGGATAACGCTTGTCCTTGATCAGAGCCTGCTTCATCCTGCAGTTTCCCTCCACCACGTCCACCAGATTGTATACAATGCGGTTTTCCAATCCCATCACTACATCCAGGTTCCGAAGGCCGATATCTGTATCGATCATTACAACGCTCTTGCCAAGCTTTGCAAGTCCCGTACCGATATTCGCCGTAGATGTGGTCTTTCCCACACCGCCTTTTCCGGATGTAATTACAATTACTTCACTCATACCATTTTCCTCCAAACTCTTTTTCTACAAATTAATATCGTTTAAAACATCTTTTGTGATGGGTTCTATATAAATATTTCCATCTTCCACATAGGCAATCTTCGGCACATCCTCCGTCTTTTTCTTCTTTGCCTGGCCTTTGTCGGAGCTGCGGGCAATCACATCCCCGATGCGGATCTGCATGGGGTCCATAGACAGGGCAGCCACAAAGGCCGATTCATTACCGGCTGCACCCACAAAGGCGTTTCCCTTCATGGCGCCCAGCACCACGACATTGCCCTTGGAAATCACCCGGGCGCCGGGATTCACATCTCCCAGAATGATGATGCTGGTCTCGGATTCCAGGACTTGTCCGGATCGCAGAGTGCCCTTGTAGAAACGCCCGTCCTGCAGATCCATCAGTCCTTCCCGCTCCGCCTGGGTCTCCACCGCCTTTTTCATAGCCTGCTCCGTGGTCTCATCCTCATCCACAATACTGATCACCTGAAGCCTGCAGTTTCCTGTAATGGTTTCCACAAGCGCCATTTCTTCCTCCTGTGAGAGCTTTCTTCCCTGAAAGCACAGGGCAATCTGGGTTTCCCCGAAAAATTTCGCAGACGCCCGGAACTTCTCCGCAACCTTTTCCTGCAAAGCCTCGAATTCCAGATCACCGTCCAGAATCACAATCAGTCCGTATTTATTATTTTTGATTATCACCGGCTGCTTTTCCATGATTTTTCTCCTAATCTGCAATATTCTGGCCCGTAGAACCGCTGGCGGTCCCCGTCACAATGGTATCCTTCTCTGCAAGGTTGAAATAGTACTTATAGATATCCGCCACCATCTCTACCACATAGGCAGGCGTATAACCGTTGGCAATCCTGGCTGCCACCGCAATCTGCGGATTCTCATAGGGCGCGTAGCTGATAAAAACGCCGTGGTTAGGATGGCTTAAGCTCTGCTGGGCCGTTCCCGTCTTGCCTGCCACAGGGATGCCTATCTCGCTTAAAGCCGTCGTATTTTCCCCTACCATCCGCATACCCTCCTGGACCGCATCCCAGGTGCTGTCTTTTGCCTCCACCCGGTTGTAGAGCCTTGGGGCGTAATCCTCAATCAAGGTCCCGTCTGTCTTCTCCAGCTTGTCCAAAAGCGTCAGGTAATAGCAGTTCCCCCGGTTGGCTACTGTAGCCGCATAGCGGGCCAGATGTGAGGGGGAATAGCTGTTGGTGGCCTGTCCGATGGCAGTACGGACCGGGTCCATATTGGAAATCTGGGGATCATACTCAGGAATCTCCAGGCCGGAAGCCTCTCCAAGCCCGAACATCCTGGCATATTTGCCGATCACGGACAATCCTCTGTCCGTAGAATAATTCTCCGGTGCTTCCCTTCCCCCGGACATGCGGTAGGCCACCTCATAGAAAAAGTAGTTGCAGGAATCCCGGATGGCGGTGCTGACATTCTCGTCCCCGTGATGGCCTCCATACTGGTTGAAAATCCAGCAGGTAGGCGCCTGGGGATCCAGCTCCTTAAAAATCCCGCTTCCGTAAATCGTCTCATCCACAGCAACCGCGCCCTCTTCCAGGGCCGCAACGGCCACCAGAGGTTTGAAGGTAGAACCGGGAGCCAGGTTCTCCTGGGTTACCCGGTTAATAAAGGGCAGAGACAAATCTTTTTGAAGCTTGTTGTAATACCCGGCATCCATCACATTGGTCAGGCGGTTGTTGTCGTAGCCGGGATAAGTAACGGCAGCTAAGGTATCGCCGCTGTTTACATCCACAATGATAATGCTGGCGCTACACGGATCCAGGGCAAGCTGGGCCGGCGTAATCTGCAGATTCTGGATCTTTTCCCTTAGAAATTCATAGGCGGAAAGCTGGCCGGAATTTAACTTCCCGGCAGTCTCTTCCTCATATTCTAGCACATTCTGTTCATATAATAAAAGACAAATTTCCCTTCCGGTAACCACATCATCCAGAATCATATACTTGTACAGCATTTTCCCGAATTCCGGATCATCCATCAGCGCCTCCCGGATGTACTCCAGCACCGACTGGTAAATCTCCTGGGAGTCCAGATAGGGATTTTCCCCGGAAATCTTGGTCACGTCAATCCAGTTCATGGAAATGGCATGCTGAAGGTATTCCCGGAGGCTTATTACCTCATCCGTAGTCCAGGCAATATACGTCTCGTCCGAAGTATCCACAGCGCTGCTCTGAAGTACCTGGTTCTCTCCCATGAGTACATCCGAGACAATGTACCCCATATAATTCATCATTTCCCTGGACAGGTCTTTATATGCCGTGGGACTGGGAGAATTCAGCTGTTCCAGAAGAGCTGCCACCGCACTCTCCCGCTTGGACTGAAAGCGCTCATAAACGCTCTTCTCCAGCTCTGTGGCGTCCTCCTCCGAAAAGTGCGTAGAATCGATCACGCTGTTGTTGATCAGCGCATAGTATACATCGTAGATGGGTATGATAATATCCTCGGCACCTGATTTCGGCCCGGGAACATATTCTTTTACATTTTGGATTTTGGAAAGCAGGATCCCTGCCAGCTTCTGCTCCATCACATGATAAGCCACAATCTGCAGCTCTTTGTCAATGGTCAGGTAGAGGTTGTTGCCCGGAACGGGATCTTTGCGCTCCGCTACCTCCACCACCCGGCCTACACTGTCCACAAAGAGCTCTTCATGCCCTTTGGTTCCCTGAAGCTCAAGCTCCATATGCTGTTCAATACCGGCTTTTCCCACAATATCATTCAGCTCATAGTCGGGATTTTTTTCCTGAAGGCTGTCAAGCTCCTCCTGGGAGGCTTTTCCGATATATCCGATAATAGAAGCAAAATACTTGCTGTCTACATAGACCCGGCGGCTGCTCTGCTCAATATCAGCTCCCTGCAGGGCGCTCTGATTCTCTAAAACAGCGGCCACGGTTTCCTCCGACACGCCGGTAGCCACTGTTGTGGCCATATACCGCCGGTAGCTGTTGGAATTCATGGCAAAGCGGATGGTTGCAATTTTCAGCCGCTCCTGGGGTGTATAACCGGATACGGACAGGCCGTAATCCTCTATCTCTTTCTCGGTATAGCTCTCCCGGATGTCATACCCCTTTTCCCGGCAGAGATGTTCCATAATCTTGTCCGCGTCTGCCAGCTCTTCTGCAACCTTCAGCTCGTCAATCCGGGCATGGCCGTACACATCCGCCTTAAAGCGCAAGAGGGCCGTCCCCTCCAGGGAAAACTCGTACTTACCGTTTTCATAGAGAATCCCCATATTGTTGACCACACTGTCGCCGTTTCTCTCAATCAGGCAGATCAGCCGGTAAATGGTATCGTTAAGCTTTGCGTTCTTGGTCTTCTTATTGGGATAAGAACCATTGTCCTCAATGGTCACGGAATAGGAAAGCTCACTGTAGGCCAGGACTTCCCCGTTGCGGTCATAGATATTGCCCCTGGTGCTTTTCAGGGCCACCTCCCGCTTGGTCAGAAGGGAAAAGTTCTCCTGGTATTCGCTCCCTCTCACAATCTGCAGGTAAAATACCCGCTGCAAAAGGATCCCGAACAGGACTACAAACACCACACCCAGGAAAAAAATCCTGGATTTGAAAATATTCCACAAAGCATCTCTTATCTCTCTGAACAATCCAAAAACTCCTTAAATCTTATTCGCCTTCTTTTCCCGCCCCGGCGCCCGGTGCCTGGTATTCAAA
This sequence comes from uncultured Lachnospiraceae bacterium, assembly GCA_910587955.1. Lineage (GTDB taxonomy): Bacteria > Bacillota > Clostridia > Lachnospirales > Lachnospiraceae > Laedolimicola. The sequence goes on from CAJUNN010000003.1 coordinate 63,219, forward strand.
AGGCAGTTCCCCGCTTAAACGCTCCAGAAAACGGTTGAAGCTCCGGATGGGACGGTAAATTACAATGGTCAGCACCACTGTGTAAATCAGCTCCGGCAGAATAATATGGGTAAAATAAAAGGGAAATTCAAACTTGCTTCTCATAAGAAACATAAAAAAGTAGACGCTTAACCCATAAATCAGCTCGCTCAAAGCAATCCAGATCATAGGCAGCTTAATATCCTCGTCGTAGAACACCCTGTGGAACAGGCCGCTCCCATATCCCAGAAACATATATAAAAGAGCGTAAACCCCAAACAGGTTTCCAAAAAAGATATCGGTCAGAAGCCCGGAAAAAAAGCCTACCAGAAGCCCTTCCCGCTCCCCCCGCATAAAGCCCAGAGAGGAAGTAATCACCAGCAGCAGATTGGGGGAGACAGAGGCCAGGGAAAGAACCTGAAACACCGTACACTGCAGAATAAAACAAACGATAAGCAAAATCCCTATGGCAAATGCGCGCTTCATCCCTCTCTCCTTTTCCTTTATTCATCCGCCGCCTGTTTCAAATCTGTGATCACCAGCACCGTGCGCAGATGCTCGAAGTCCACAGCCGGCGTCATGGTTCCTGATTTGGTCAGGTTGTTGGAATCCAGGGTCATTTCTCCCAGGTATCCAATCAAAATTCCTTCGTGATACCGGTCGCTTACATGGGAGGTGACAATTTTTTCCCCCATAGCCACACGGTTCTCCGGATCTTTGAGCTGTTCCACCCGGATAAGTCCCTCGCTCATAAGCTGCAGATCGCCTTTGACAAAACAAAGATCCGAGGTAGACAGTACCTGGGCGCTCACACTGTTCATATCATCGATGATAGAGCGCACCTGGGCCCAGTTATCGCCGGTCTTGGTGACAATGCCCACCAGGCCGCTGCCCGCAATCACATTCATATCTACCTCAATCCCGTCGCTGCGCCCCTTGTCAATCACAAAGCTGTGAAACCAGTTTCCCGAATCCTTGGCGATGATATTGGCGGCTACTTTGTTGAACTGGGCGTAATTCTGATCCAGCTCGTACATCTCCTCCAGTTCCTCCAGGCGGTACTGGTTCTGCATCAGGCGGTTGTTCTCCAGGATCAGTTCGTCAATCTGGGCCTGAAGCTCTTTATTCTGCTCCTGGGCCGCTGTCAGATCCTCCAGGCTTTCGCTCTTTTCCCGGATCCATCCTCCGATGCTGTTAATTCCCTTTTCAAAAGGCACAAAGACATAACCCGACAGGCGGCTTAAAGGCTCACCCGCAAAGCCTGTGGTATACGAGGCAAACATCATGCCAATGCACAGAACCGACAGAATCCCCAATATGTATTTTGTCGGTACGGAAAAAAATTTTCTTTTCTTCATAATCCACCTGAACTAATTGTAGATCTGCTCCTTTGTGGCAAATGTCAGGCCGCGGAACTCCTTCTCGTTGATGACGCGGGCCAGTCCCCGCGCTACGCACTCTTCGGGAGCCTCTACCATATTCACCCGGATATTGGTCGCCTGGGCAATCATGCCGTCCAGTCCCTTTAGATTTGCCATGCCTCCGGTGAGGAAGATTCCGTTGCGGATAATATCCACGCCCAGCTCCGGCGGTGTCCGCTCCAGAATCATCTTAATGGCATCCACAATGGCTTTTAACTGCTCTTCGATGGCCGACGCCACAAAGTCTGCGGTGATATCCAGAAGGGCCGGAAGGCCCAGAGCCATATTGCGGCCGCAGATCTCACGCTTGGACGCAGTATCCCCCGGCATATAGCCCAGCTCGTTCTTCAAAATCTCCGCTGTCTTATTTCCGATAAAATATCCGAATTCCCGGCGGATGGCGCTTCCGATGGCCTCGTCAATCTTATTTCCGCCGTTCTTAATCAGCTTGCTTGTCACCATTCCCCCCAGGGAGAGAATGGAGATCTCCGTGGTATCGGCTCCCACGTCCACCAGCATCACGCCCTGGGCCTGGGTCACATCAAGGCCCAGGCCCAGGCCGGCCGCAACCGGCTTGTCAATAAGCTGGATATTTTTCGATTTCAGTCCCGTTCCCTGGATCAGCGTGGTAAACACCCGGTCCTGTACATCCGTAGGCAGGGCCACCACAAACTCCGAGCCCTTTAAATTCCCCTTGGTATGGCTCTCCAGAAAGGAACGCAGAAACTCCTGCATATAGGTAATGCTCGCCACCGTTCCGTAGGACATGGGATAGAGCACCTCAATGTTGGAGGGGGCTTTCTCGTGCATATCAAAAGCCTCATCCCCGTAGGCAATCATCCCCTTCTTTTCTTCGATGGCAACCATATTTTTCTCGCAATAAATGGTATCGCTCTCTTTGCTGTAAATTTTAATACGGCTCGTTCCAAAGTCACATCCAAAACTCTGTGCAGACATTCTGACTCCCTCTCCTTCTTCTGTTCCTCATTTTGAAACATACCACCTCGGACATGTATCGTCCAAGAAGCATCATTTCTTATGTATCCGTCCGGGCGGGCAGGATTCCCCGCTCCCGCAGACTGCTGTACCGGTTGTCCCCGATAATAATGTGATCCAAAAGGCGAATCCCCAAGAGCTCCCCTGCGCTGCGGATCCGCTCGGTCATCTGCAGATCCTCCCGGCTGGGCGCCGGATCTCCGCTGGGATGATTGTGTACCAGCACCAGGCGCACTGCGTGTACGGAAAGAGCCTCCACAAAAATCTCCCTGGGCGAAGCCGGTGAGGCATTCACCGTCCCCCGGAATATAAGGCTTTCCTTTAAAAGCCGGTTCCTGGTATCCAGAAAAAGCGCTATCAGCTCCTCCTGCTCCTCCCGGCGCAGCTCCTCCATATAGTAATCCGCGATGGTAGCCGGCGTATCAAAGCAGAGCCGCTCCCGGGCCGCGGCTTTGGACATGCGCACAGCCAGCTCCGCCAGGCACTTAAGCTGCACGGCTTTCACCTTCCCGATTCCCCGCATCTCCCGGAAACGCTCCAGGGGGATTTTTCCAAACCCGGAAAGCCCCTCATAGCCGGGAATCTTCAAAATCCGGCCGGCCAGGCCAACCGCCGTCTCTCCTTTACTTCCGGTGCGCAAAACCGCTGCCAGAAGTTCCGCATCCGTAAGGGCCCCCGCCCCTTTCAAAAGGCATTTCTCATAGGGCCGCTCCGTCTCATGCAAATCTTTCATGGTCGTCTTCATCCGTTTCTCCTCTTCCGCTCTCCAGGCAGTTCTCCGAAACGCCAGACGCCGCTTATTCTCTTTTTACATCTTCCGGTAAATTAGAATCGCCAGCACCACACCGATGATGCTTGCGATCGAAATATGAATGGTCAGGCCAAAAGTCAGAACCAAAAGGCCCAGATCCAGAACAATGGGGCTCTGAAGCCCGAAGCTCTGTCCGTATCCCAGCCACCCAAGGCCCGACACACCCGATGTCAGCATACCGATGCAGCCGCCCAGAACAATCCCGGACAACAGCATGACCGTGAGTATCCAGCCATTTTTCGATTTCATAAATTCCTCCATCTTCCGCATTTCCGACGGCGTTTTCCGGCCGTTTTCTCAGTTTACATAATGGAAAATCCAGTAAACCATGTCAAAATATATCATACCACAAACAAAATCTCTTGTATATAGAGGAAATCTTAAGTTTTTATGCGAAAATCCCCAAATACCGTACAGCATCCGACAAAAAGAGCGTCTCTAACAGGGACGGTATTTCCCGGCCAGAGCCTCGGCTGCCCGGACGCCGTCCATGGCTGCCGAAGTGATTCCTCCCGCATAGCCGGCGCCCTCCCCGCAGGGATATAAGCCGCTGATGCTGCTCTCCATTTCTGCGTTCCGCAGGATGCGCACCGGAGAAGAAGTCCGGCTCTCCACCCCTGAGAGAACGGCATCTCCCCGGTCAAAGCCGGGCAGGATCTTCCCGCATCCCAGAATTCCTTCCTTCAGGGCTTCTGCCAGATGTTCCGGGAAAATTCCCCGCACATCCCCGAAGCTCCAGGCTCCCTTCATGCAGGGCTCCACCTCTCCCAGAATCCGGCTGTTCACTCCCTGGCAGAAATCCGACAGAAGCTGTACGGGAATGCACCCGCCGCCGGCCCTGAAAGCTGCCTTCTCCAGGCTTCTCTGGAAAGACACGCCGGATAGGACTCCCCCGCCGCCGAAATCCTCCGGCCGCACGGTAACAATCATAGCGCTGTTGGCATTGTGACCGTCCCGTGCCTGATAACTCATGCCGTTGACCGCAAGCCGCCCTTCCTCTGAGGAAGCGTTCACCACATAACCCCCGGGACACATACAGAAAGAGTAAACGCCCCGGTCCAAAGAGACTTTCCGGGTCAGCTTATAAGCAGCCGCGGGAAGCTCTCGGGGATAGTCTGTCCCATATTGGCTCCGATTAATCATCCTCTGGGGATGTTCTATGCGGACCCCCACGGCAAAGGCTTTGGGCTCCATGGGAACCTTCAGCCGTTCCAGCATAGCAAAGGTGTCCCGGGCGCTGTGTCCCACAGCCAGAACCAGGGCTTCCGTCTCCAGAAAAATTTCCCGCTCTTTGTTTTCCTCCTTTTGGCAGACCTGCACGCCTCTCACCCGGCCGTGCTCCACCAGAATCTCCGTCATGCAGCTCTGGAACCAGACCTGTCCGCCCAGGGACAGGATTTCCCTGCGGATGTTCTCCACAATTTCGATCAGCAGATCCGTTCCCAAATGGGGTTTGTTTTGATAAAGGATTTCTTCCGGAGCTCCGGCCTCCACAAAGGTTTCCAGCACCAGCCGGTTTCTTCCCGCCGGATCCTTTACCAGCGTATTCAGCTTGCCGTCGGAAAACGTTCCCGCACCGCCCTCCCCGAACTGGACATTGGAATTTTTTTCTAATTCACCTGTCTTCCAGAAATGTTCCACCGTCTCTTTCCGCCGCTTTGCCGTCTCTCCCCGCTCCAAAAGGATGGGACGGTAGCCGGCCCTGGCCAGCATAAGACCGCAAAAAAGCCCCGCCGGACCGCTGCCTGCAATCACCGGCGGATGTTTTAGAGGAACATTGCCCGGCCCGGGAAAACGGTAATTCTTCTTCTCTTCCCGGGATAGTTTTCCCCTGTTTCGTTTTTTTAAAACCTGTTCCTCCCCGGAGACCTCCGCATCAAGGGTATATACATAAGAAATGGGACGTTTTCTGGCGTCCAGGGACTGCTTCTGGATAGACCAGCTGCGCACGTTCTTTCCCGGTATGCCCAGCTCCCGGAAAAGGGCCTGCTCCAGTTCTTCCCTGGTATGCCCCACCGGCAGTTTTAACTGCTGCACACGAATCATAGTTCCTGCTCCTTTGCCGCAAAGCGGCCGGCCAGCCAGCCGCTGCTCCAGGCCCACTGAAGGTTATAGCCTCCGCAGGCTCCGTCAATGTCCAGAATCTCCCCCGCAAAATAAAGGCCCGGAACCAAGCCGGATTCCATCGTCTCCGGGTTTACCTGGGCCGTATCCACGCCTCCGCTGCAGACCTGCGCCTGGTCAAAGCCGTTATAGCCGCAGATCTCCAGCCGGAAGTTCCGGCAGGTGCAAACAAGGGCTTTCTTCTCTTCTTTGGTCAACCTCCCTGCCGGCTTCTCCCCGGAAATTCCCGCAGTCTTAAGAAGACAGACGCCCATCTTTCCCGGAAAAAGCCCTGCCAGCATCTCATCTGCCCGTTTGTAGGCCCCGTCCCGGATCCGGCGCTCAAAAAAGGCTTCCAGCTCTGCTTCCTGAAAGACCGGCATAAGATTCAGGCAGACCTGCACCTGCCTTTTTTCGTTCAGTGCCCTTACCCCAAAGCGGCTCACCTGGAAAACGGGAATGCCGGAGAGGCCGTAAGAAGTAAACTGTACTTCGCCGCGGTCCCGGATTGCCTCTTTTCCGTCTATGAGCAGGCATATTGCGGCCTCCATGCGCAGACCAGAAAGCTTTCCCAGCCGGCTGTCTTTTGAGCGCAGCTGGACCAGGGCCGGCAGGGGCGCAATCACCCGGTGGCCGAAGGCCCTGGCATACCCGTAACCGCTGCCGTCTGATCCGGTCTTAGGCGCCGCACAGGAACCTGCAGCCAAAATCAAAGCCTCTCCCTCATAGGTCCAGCCCTCCGTCCTGGCACGGAAGACATGCTCTTCCCGGGAAATATCCTGAATCTGCGTATTCAGCGCCAGCTTTACCCTCCGGTGTTCCGCCTCCATGCGCAGAACGTCCGCCACTGCCGAAGCCTGATCGCTGTAAGGATACAGCCAGCCGTTCCTGTTTCTGGTGAAAATCCCCAGTTCCGTAAACAGCCGCAGGGTATCGTGAACCCCGAACTTTCCCAGGACCTTCCCGGCAAATCCCGGATCCGTGCCCCGGTAATGAGTGAGATCCTGATCCGCATTGGTCAGATTGCATCGCCCGTTTCCCGTGGCCAGAAGTTTCTTTCCCGCTTGCCGGTTGTGCTCCAGCACCGTCACCGCCGCGCCTGCCCGGGCGGCGCTTATGGCCGCCATCAGTCCCGAAGCCCCAGCACCCACAATCAATACCCGTTTCATAAGGTCACCAGCCCTGCTTCCAAAAGCTTCTGCAGGGACATGAGAATGCCGAACTTAGCGTGCTGCCAGGTTAAGCCCCCCTGAAAATATACGGCATAGGGAGGCTTCATGGGTCCGTCTGCGGAAAGTTCGATGGAAGAGCCCTGCACAAAGGCTCCCGCAGCCATAATCACGTCGCTGTCATAGCCCGGCATGGCCCATGGTTCCGGTGTCACATAGCTGTCCACGGGAGCCGCCGCCTGGATACCCTGACAGAATGCAATGACACCCTCCGGTTTCCCAAAAGTCACTGCCTGGATAATATCGTGGCGGCTCTCCCGTCCGTCCGGAATCACGGAAAAACCCAGTCTTTCGTAAATATTAGCTGCAAAAACGGCCCCTTTTAAAGCCCCTCCCGTCACAGACGGCGCCAGGAAAAGGCCCTGGTAAAAGCTGGTCATCACCCCCAGGGAGGCGCCCACCTCTTTTCCCAGACCGGGAGAGGTAAGGCGGTAAGCGGCGTTTTCCACATACTTCTCTTTTCCTACAATATAACCGCCCACAGGGGCCAGTCCTCCGCCTGGATTTTTGATTAAGGAGCCCACACAGAGATCCGCTCCCACGTCCGTGGGCTCCAGGCGCTCCACAAATTCCCCGTAGCAGTTGTCAACCATACAGATTACATCGGGCTTTTGCTTTTTGATAAACGCAATCAGCTCTCCAATCCGTTTTACCGAAAGGGTCGGCCGGGTCTGATATCCTTTGGAGCGCTGGATGGTCACCATACGGGTGCGCTCATTCAAGGCTTTCTCAATGGCAGGATAATCAAAGCTCCCGTCCGGCAGAAGGTCTGCCTGCCGGTAAGTGACGCCGTACTCCGCAAGGGAGCCGTTGGAGGGCCGGATGCCGATGACCTCCTCCAGGGTGTCGTAGGGCTTCCCTACCGGGGAGAGCAGCTCGTCCCCCGGGCGCAGGTTCCCCGAAAGCGCTACGGCAAGGGCATGAGTCCCGCAGGTAATCTGGGGCCTTACCAGGGCCGCCTCCGCGTGAAAAGCCGCCGCATAAACAGCTTCCAGCTTTTCCCGGCCCAGATCGTTGTAGCCGTAACCGCTGGTAGCCGCAAAGCAGGCAGCCTCTACCCGGCTTTCCTGCATGGCATGCACCACCTTGAGCTGGTTGTATTCCACCGTCTCATCGATAGCCGCAAAACGCTCCTTCAGCTCTTCTTCTATCTGCCTTCCGAAGGCCCAAACCCGGGGGGAAATCCCCATTTCTTTGTATAATGTTTCCGTAACCGCATCTCTTTGTTCCATTCTTTCAATCTTCCTCTGTTAGAATTCCTTTTTCTCTTAATATGGTTATCATAAAAGCCAGAAGAGCCTCCTCATCATAGGAAAAAGCGGCCTTGTCCACCCAAATCACATCCCGCTCCCTTTTGAACCAGGTAAGCTGCCGCTTGGCAAAATGCCGGGTATCCCGCTTTAAAATGCGGACTGCTTCCTCCAGGGAATATGCCCCCTCCAGATAGGCCAAAAGCTCCTTATAGCCAAGCCCCTGCATAGATACCATCTCCCGGGTACAGCCCTCTGCCCTAAGGGCCTTCACCTCCTCCAGAAGCCCTTCCTCCAGCATGGCGTCCACCCGCCGGTCAATTCGTTCATAAAGCCTGCTTCTCACGTCGTTGAGCACAAAATAAGCCGCCTCATAGGGCGTCTCTCTCTTTCGCTGTTCCTCGTTGTGTTCGGAAATTTTCTTTCCCGTCAGGCGGTAAAACTCCAGGGCCCGGATGACCCGCTTCACATTGTTGGCATGAATCTGCCGGGCCGCCTCCGGATCCGCCTCCTCAAGCATCCCATGAAGGACTTCGGCTCCCTGATCCACTGCCAGGCGCTCCAATTCCCTGCGCACGTCGGGGTTTTCCTCATTTTCCGTAAAGTCAATGTCGTAAAGGAGGGCCTGGATGTAAAATCCCGTTCCTCCCGCCACAATGGGAATCCGTCCCCTTTCATAAATCCCTTCAAGGGCCTCCCTGGCCAAAGCCTGAAAGCGCACTACATGAAACTCCTCTTTGGGATCCAGCACATCAATCAGGTGATGGGGAACCCCTTCCATTTCTTCCCTTCGGATCTTGGCCGAGCCGATGTCCATCCGCCGGTACACCTGCATAGAATCCGCCGATATAATCTCCCCGCCCACGGCCTTTGCCAGGGCAATGGAGAGCTTTGTCTTTCCCACGGCTGTGGGGCCGGTGAGAATCACCAGAGGCTGCTTCATGGAGAATGCTCCTTTCCAACGCGTATTGCTTTATTATAGTGAATACAAAAGGGAAATGCAAGAGATACCGGAATTTTTTTATGGAAAGTATACTTGACATTTTCCCCTCTCTGTGATACATTCAAGATGCAAAGCAAACTTTCCATAGGGAGGGAGGAAACAAAATTTGAAAAACCGTCTGGAAGAAATCCGAAAAGCCAGGGGCGTTACCCAGGAGGAGCTTGCCGCCTCCCTGGAAGTGTCCAGGCAGACCATCGGCTCTCTGGAAAACGGAAGATACAACCCTTCCATTCTCCTTGCTTTCAAAATCGCCCGTTACTTTCAAATGACCATCGAAGACATTTTTATTTATGAGGAGGAAACAGAATGAAACAAAAAAAGTGGCCTTGTATTCTTGGAATTCTTCTGGCACTGGTTCTGGAATTTATCGGAACCTCCTCCGGCCCGGGAAGTTTCCGGCGTGTGGGAGGCGTCTGTATCGGACTGGGTGCGGCTCTTTTTTCTCTTTGCATCAACCGCCTCTACCGGCTCTCCTACGAAAAGGAATTTCCAGAGCTGGTTCATCAGGAAAAAATTGAATACCAGGATGAACGCAACACCCTTATCCGCAACCGGGCCAAGGCCAAAAGCGCCGATATCATCCAATGGGTGATCTTCGCCATCGCCTGCATGGTATTTTTCGCTGACGGACCTCTGTGGATTACCTTAAGCTTGATCGGAGCTTATGCGCTGCGCTATTGTCTGGAATGGTACTATCTGGGCAGATACCAGAAAGAGATGTGAAGCAAAAACCCGCTGACCAAAAGCCAGAAGCCTGGCCGGACAGCGGGTTTTTATATCTAAGACTTAGTTTCTTTTATGGAACCGCCTCCCTCAAGGGGGGTGCTGTATCCGATAAAATGATTCTGATAGAGAATCCGGAAATATTTCGCAAGCCGGGGGATCAGAGGCTCCGCCTTGTCCCCGTAGCGCTCCCGGACCAGATGGCTGATCTCAAAAATGGTGCGCTTCCCGTCCATCTGCTGCCAGACAAAACTGCCGTACTCGTCCAGGCTGATATGGCTGACCTTTGGACGATGAAAGAACCTCTGGGCCAGGCGGTTGTAAAAGCCCTTATTTTCCACCCGGATCACCACCAGATTTCTCTCGTTCAAATCCCAGCTGTGTTCCGGCGCGCACACCGGAACATAGTCCAGATAATTCTTTTTCTGCTTTTTGCTCATCTATTTCTCTTTTCTTTTTACAACCATCCACATGGTCGCCGTCAACAGAGCAAAGAAGATAAGACCGCCCAGGTTGCTGTTGATAGGCGTCCCGGATACCAGCGTTCCCAGGAAATCCCCCAGAGTGCCGCCAGCCATGGGAATAATTGCAAACACTGCCAGAAGGATACCTACCAATCCCTCACCTGCAATTAAGCCGGAGCAGTAGAGGACTCCATTCTCAATCATATCCTTCTTGGCCTTCTCACTCATATTTTTCTTTTTCTCAAAGATCCAGCGGACAACACCCCCCAGCATCATCGGAGTGCTCAAGTGAATGGGAAGGTAAAGTCCCACCGCAAAAGGCAGCACCGGAATTCCAAGAACCTCTACCACAATTCCGATAAATGCTCCCGCAAACACCAGGTTCCAGGGAAGATTTCCGCCCATAACACCTTCCACAATCATCTTCATCAAAGTTGCCTGAGGCGCCGGAAGCTCCTGAGAGCCATAGCCCCATGCAGCGCTCAGCAGATACAAAATCGCTCCAATGGCAATAGAAGATGCTACAACACCAATCAGCTCGCCAATCTGCTGCTTATAAGGCGTCGCGCCTACAATGTAACCCGTCTTTAAATCCTGTGAAGTATCGCCGGCAATGGCTGCTACGATACAAATAACAGATCCGATGGCAATCGCAGCCGTCATACCTGCCTGCCCCACCTGTCCGGTCGCCTTCAAAATCATTGTGGTCACCAGAAGCGTTGCAATAGCCATACCAGATACCGGGTTATTGCTGCTTCCAATCAAGCCTACCATACGGGAAGAAACGGTAGCAAAGAAAAAGCCGAAAATAACAATCAAAACTGCACAAAACAAATTCACCGGAACGACCGGAATCAGCCACAGCAAAACAGCCAGTACTGCTACGGAAATAAGAATCACCTTCATGGAAAGGTCCCTATCTGTACGCTCTCCCGTTCCCGCGCCGCCTTTACCATAGCCCTTCATGGCCTCCCGGAAGGTACGGAGAATCAAAGGCAAAGACTTAATCAGGCTGATCACGCCGCCGGCCGCCACTGCACCTGCACCAATATACTTAATGTAATTCGTCCAGATAGCAAAAGAACCGCCTTCTGCATACAGCTCCGCAACCGTCACTTCCGCCGGGAACAAAACAGAGCTGCCCCCAAACAATACAATCAAAGGCATCAGCACAAACCAGCCCGTAATACCGCCGGCAAACAAATAAGAAGAAATCTTAGTACCGCAGATATAGCCTACACCAAGAAGCGCCGGAAGTACATCCATTCCAACACCAGATCCGGGATAGGCCGGAATCTCATAGTGCACCTCGCTGGGGAACATCTTCAAGCCGTCCGCCACAAACTTGTAAAGGGCCGCAATGCCAAGGCCTTTGAAGACAATGCCGGCCTTTGCGCCTCCCTCTTCACCTGCCAGAAGCACCTCCGCACAGGCTTGTCCCTCCGGATAAGGAAGCACCCCGTGTTCCTGTACAATCAGGGCCTTGCGAAGAGGCACCATAAACAAAACGCCCAGGGCGCCGCCGATGCCTGCAATCAGCGCAATCTCTACCAGAGAGGGCGATTCCGTCCCCCACTCGGAAGCCCACAAAAACAACGCCGGCATGGTAAAGATGGCTCCCGCAGCCACAGACTCTCCCGCAGAGCCGATGGTCTGCACCATATTGTTTTCCAAAACGGAATCCCTGCGCAGAATCACGCGGATCACACCCATGGAAATTACGGCTGCCGGAATGGAAGCCGAAACGGTCATTCCCACCCGCAGGCCCAGATAGGCGTTGGCCCCTCCGAACAGTACTGCCAGGAGAATGCCCAGTATTATGGACGTGGCCGTAAATTCCGGCAGATTCTTCTCCGCCGGAACAAAAGGTTTGAAACTGTTGTCATTCATATTCTCTCTCCTTTTTGTTAAAATTCCGCCTCCCTTTTCCCGCAGAAGGCGAAACGCAAATCATGGGTTTTATTATACCACAATCCGCCAGGATTTGACAACTGTTTCTATTGGAAAAACACGGCCGGGAAATCTGTACCTTTTCAGATAAGATTTCACCCAAGCAGAAGCCTTTCCAATTCCTTCACATCGGCCGCCAGAATCTCTGCCCCGGCCCCGGACAATTCCTCTTTGCTGCCGTAACCGTAGAGAACACCGATGCTGTGAATCCCGCTCTCCCGGGCGGCATCCGCATCATGTCTCCGATCCCCTACCATCACGGCCCTTTCTTTATGCGAAGTCTCCAGCTCCTCCAAAATTCCTTCAATCATCTGGGATTTCTGAAGCTCCTCACTGCCCATGCGCTGCCCCGCAATTTTGCAGAAGCAGGAAGTCAGGCCGAAGTAATCCAAAATTTCCCTGGCCGTTCCCTCTCCCTTATAAGTAGCCAGACAAAGACGTTTTCCGGCAGAGTGCAGCCGGCTCAGCATTTGCGGAATCCCGTCGTAAACCCGGTTTTCAAATTTTCCCTGTCTTCCGTAATATTCCCGGTAAAACCCAGTGGCTTCTTCAATCTCTTTCGGCGTAAATCCGTAAAATTTCTGAAAGGACTCCTTTAGCGGCGGTCCGATAAAGGCACACAGCTTCTCCCAGTCCTCTTCCGCTATCCCGAATTTCCCCAAAGCATACCGGACCCCGCCGGTGATTCCCACGGCCGGATCCGTCAGCGTCCCGTCCAAATCAAAGACAATCGTTTCGTACGTCATAGTTCCAGTCCCTCGTCCACTATCAGGTTCCCTCCGTCCGCAGCCGACGTGGCCAAAAAATCGCAGCGCTCATTCTGCTCATGGCCCGCATGCCCCTTGACCCAGATAAACTGCACTTCATGAGGCTCCTTCGCCTTCAAAAGCCGCTGCCAGAGATCCGTATTTTTCACCTGGCCGGAACTTCTCTTCCAGCCTCTTTTTACCCAGCTATCAATCCAGTGACGGTTAAAAGCGTTCGTCACATACTGGGAATCGGAATACACTTCCACCCGGCAGGGGCGGTTCAGGGCTTCCAGCCCAGCAATCACTGCCATCAGCTCCATCCGGTTGTTGGTGGTCCTCACATATCCCTGGCTGTACTCTCTTACGTGAAGCGTTCCTTTGGCATCTTCATAAGTCAAAATAGTCCCGTACCCGCCGGGGCCGTCGGGATTGCCCCGGGCTGCCCCGTCCGTGTAAATTTTCACCAGCATATCTGTCCTCCGCCTTTAATCTACATCCGACGTACAGAACGGACACTTATCCGCTTTTATGTGAATCTCGGACATACAGTGGGGACATACCTTGGTGGAAGGCTCAGCAGGGGCTGCCGGCGCCTGTTTCCGGTGCAGCTTATTCATCTGTTTCACCACCAGAAAGACTACAAAAGCCGTGATCAGGAAGTTGATAAGGCCCGTGATAAAGCTTCCGTAAGCCACCGTGGCCGTAGCCTCCTTGGCCGCCTCCAGGGTCGTATAGGAATTTCCGTCCAGGGCGATAAACATATTGCTGAAATCCAGCCTTCCCGTAAAAATGCTGATAACGGGCATCACAATGTCGTTTACCAGGGCGCTGACCAGAGTATTAAAGCCGCCGCCGATGATCACGCCCACTGCCAGATCGATCATATTGCCTTTTAGGGCAAACTCTTTAAATTCTTTCAACATTTCGCTTCTTCTCTCCTTTACAAAAAAGGGCTGCCGCAGAATAAGCCCTTTGGCCTTTCCTATATATAAATACAGGAAATGCCTGCCGTCTTATTGCGCAACAGCCCTGTAATACAAACCCCTTCCTAAATCAGGAAATACTTAACCAGGAACAGCAAAGCCAGTATATACATGACTACGCTGATCTTCTTATCCTTCGCCTTTCCGGAAACCAGGTTGAGAACCACATAGGAAATGACTCCCATGGAAATACCTTCGGAAATGCTGTAGAAAAACGGCATAGCTGCGATACAGATAAAGGCCGGGATTCCCTCTGCGAAATCCGTAAAATCAATATTTCCCACCTGGTTTACCATGTAGAATCCTACCACAATCAGGGCCGGAGCCGTGGCAAAGGACGGAATGGCAAGGAAGATGGGGGACAAAAACAGGGACAGGGCAAACAAAGCAGCCGTCGTCATAGCCGTCAGACCGGTCCTGCCGCCCTCGGAAACACCGGAAGCGCTCTCTACAAACGTAGTCGTCGTAGACGTACCCAGAACCGCACCGGCGGTAGTTGCCACCGCATCCGCCATCAAGGCACCCTTGATATTGGGAAGCTTGCCGTTCTTGTCCAGCATGTCCGCTTTGGACGCCACGCCGATAAGGGTTCCCAAGGTATCAAACATATCCACAAACAGGAATGCAAAGATGATCACCACAAACTCCGCCAGCGGAATAGCCGTAAAATTCAGCTTTGCGAAAATGGGAGCAAGACTGGGAACAGAGAGCCCTGCAGAAAAATCGGGAAGCAGTCCGTAAAAGCCCAGATCCGGATTGGGAACGTAAAGACCCGCAAACTGACAGAGGATCCCCAGCACCCAGGTAATCAGGATACCCCAGAGAATATTTCCCTTCACCTGCTTGATAACCAGAACAGACGTAATAAGCACGCCGATAATGGCAAGCACTACGGTGATTCCCACGTCGTTCATGGTAGCTCCTTCTATAGCTTCCAGAGAAAACAGCTCCACCAGGGTAGCGCCGCCTACCACAATCTTAGCATTCTGCAGGCCGATAAACGCAATAAATAGTCCGATTCCCACAGATACCGCTTTTTTCAAATTGGCCGGAATGGAATTGAAGATGGCCTCCCGTACACTGAACAGTGACAAGAGAATGAAAACCACACCTTCCACAAATACGGCCGCCAGGGCCGCCTGCCAGGGATAACCCCTTCCCAGTACTACGGTGTATGCAAAATAGGCATTCAGTCCCATACCGGGAGCCAGCGCAAAGGGGTAGTTTGCAAATAGGGCCATGCACACGGTGCCCAGGAAAGAAGCAAGAACCGTAGCCGTGAAAACCGCTCCCTGATCCATGCCGGTGGCACTTAAGATACTGGGATTGACTGCCAGGATGTACGCCATGGTCATAAACGTGGTAACACCCGCCAGAACCTCTGTTTTCACTGTGGTTTTGTTCTCCTTCAGTTTAAACATTTTTTCTAACATTTTTTTCCCTCCTATGTAGAATTAAGAACACATCTCCTAGTCTAGCACACTTGCCCCAAAAGGTAAATCATTTCTTATAAAAAAATCAAATTGTCAAACTACAGTCTTTAAACATACCGATATTCACCCAACTCATCCATTCCGTAGAAATCACCGTAGCCCAGTTCAAAAACGGATTTCTCCGACAATTTGCCGGAAATATCGATCTGGTTTTTAATCAGGTACTGCCAGAATCCGCTGTGGGAAATATCCCCTTGGATCTGGACGCCCTTGACACGCCCGTCCCTTACAATTACTTTTTGGTAAGCATTGCGGCATTCCCGGGTAAATATAAGGCTGTCCTCTTTGGGCTCCACCTCCCCCACGGAGAGCATGGCCAGACCGAAGAAATTGACGGTATTTTTGATGCAGAATGTATCCGTGTACTTCTGTCTCTGTCCGCACATATTGGCCGCAGCGATCCGCCCCTGATCCATGGCATTGGGCCAGATGCCCGAAAGTGCCGTCACATCCCCGGCCGCATAGATATGGGGATCGGAGGTCTGCAGATACTCGTCTACCACAATCCCCCGCTCTACCGCTAAGCCGCTGCCATCCAGAAAAGCCGTGTTGGGCCGTACGCCCGCCGCGCAGACCACGAAATCGCAGGGGATCTTTTCGCCGTTTGACAGTTCTACCGCCGTAATCCGGTTCGCATCGTCCACCACGGAACCGCTTGCACCGATTCCCAGCCGGAACTGCGCCCCCGCCTTCTCAAAAAGATCCTGGTATGCTTTTGCGGAAACTGCGTCTGTCTGCAGAGGCATCACCCGATCCGCCATCTCCGCTATGGTCACCCGGATGCCCCGTTCCAGAAGGGCGCAGGCTACATCCAGTCCCACCAGGCCGCTGCCTACGATAAAGACATGCTTTGCATGAAGCTCTCCAATGGCCTCGTTCATTTTCACCGCATCGCTTAAATCCCGGAATCCAAATACATTGGCCGCCGTGCGGAAGCCCGGAATGGGCGGAATCCCATAGACGGATCCCGTGGCAATCAGCAGCTTCTCATAGGGCTGGTATCCCTGTTCCATGATTACGCGGCGCTCTTTGGGATCAATGGCCTTGGCTGTCTGGCCTTGGCCCCACATGATCCGTTTCTTTTCAAAAAAGTCTTCCGCTACAAAAGACAATCCCTTTTCGTCCCGCTCTCCGCCCAGGTATTTGTGCAGCATGCAGCGGGAATGGGAATATTCATCTATGGACATCATCTGGATGGGTATATCCGGCTTTAAGAGACGAAGACGCTCTGCCGCCGCCATGCCGGCAGCCCCGGTACCGATTATCACATAAGGTCTCACCATGCCTACACCTCCTCCACGTAAATGGCTTTCTTGGGACAGGCTGCCACACAGGCCGGGCCTCCCTCCCGATCCATGCAGAAGTCGCATTTGACGATTTTCTTCCTGGTTACATCAGGCTTCGGAATCCCGTAGGGGCAGTTCATCACGCACATAAAACAGGCCCCGCAGCGCTTCTCGTCATAAAGTACATGGCCGCTTGCTTCGTCCCGGTACAAGGCGCCGCTCATACAGCTCTCCATGCACTTGGGGGAACTGCAGTGCCGGCAGAACATGGGCAGATACCCTCCCTTCCCGTCATTTACAATCTCATTGCGGGACTCGTTGGAGGGATCTCCAAAATCCAGCGTCTCCACCCCCGCCTTTCCGTCCGTTCTGTGGCTGTCCATACAGGCCAGGGCGCAGCTTTTGCATCCGTCACATTTGGAAGCATCAATTAGAATTCGTTTCATATGGTCCCCCCTTTCTAGATCTGCAGGCCTTTACGCTTATCCGCAATGATCTGTTCCAGGATATCTGCCGCTTTTACGGGATCCAGCTCCACAATCACCTGTCCGCCGGTAATATCCTTTAAATCTTCGGTGAGAACTTTTACAGTCAGATCGCTGCCCGCAATAAAGGGCTGCTGTCCCAGATGCAGCGGCAATCCCAGGGCTGCGCCGAACATACCGTCCGCCAAAGCCTGTTCCTCCAGCCACTGGGGCGCGGACAGCACCAGGGGAAGCTGGGGAAGATCGATGTTCAATTCTTTCGCCAGGGCCGTGGCCACCATCTCCAGACGGCCGATGGCCAGGCAGGGACCGAAATTCAGTACCGGGGGGATCCCCAGGCTTTTGCAAACTTCTTTCAGCCCTTCTCCGGCAAGCTCCGCTGCTTCCGGCGTCATCAAGCCGCAGTTCTCGATTCCTCCGGAAGAGCAGCCTGCGGAAAGTACGATAATATCCCTCTTAATCAGTTCTTTCGTCAATTCTACCGTGCACACGTCATGCCCCAGGGCCGTCAGGTTGGAACAGCCTACCACGCCGGCTACACCCTTGATTTTCCCGGACACAATGAGATCCAAAAGGGGCTTCCAGGATTTACCCAGGAATTCGTAAAGAGAGCCCTCGCTGACTCCGGTGAGGGTATTCTTATTTCCGTGCTCCGCAAGCAGACGCAGCTCCACCTGGCCCCGGCGTTCCTTGTAGGCTTCCACCACCGCATCCATCACCCGGCTGCTAATCTCTTCCCTGCTACCAAAGGAGAACTGCATCAGCTCCGCATTGGCTTTTTTCGCCACATCGTCCAGGCAGATCTGCTTGATTTTCAAGGCATCGCAGATAGGCTCAATCCCAGGAAGGGTGCAGTTAAACTCGGAGAGAACCGCATCGATAGCTCCCGTAGCCAGCACTGCCTCGCTGGTGTAATTATTGCCTGCATGCCCGTCAAAAATGTCCGTATAGTGGACGCCCCGCAGCTGCAGATCCTGGCCCACGCAGGTACATCCTACCAGCTTAAATCCCTTGGCGCCGGCAGCCTTTGCCTTCTCCAGCGCTTCCGGGGAGGCCAGACGCTCCTGGAGATCCACAAAGATGGAATGCTGATGGCCGGTAATCATAATGTTGATATAATCCGGATCGATCACATGCAGTCCCACAGGGGCCATGCGGATCTGAGGCTCGCCCAGCATTACGTCATTTAAGAGATTGGTTAAAGTCAGCCCGTACAGTCCTGTGGAAATGCCAAGCCTTAAGCAGGTCATGAGCATATTCACCGGATCGGAATTTAAATTGGTGGAGCACTTCACCACGCCGGCGAAAACCTCGGACTTGGCGCCCCCGGGCAGGATGCCCAGCTCCTTCCATTTCCGATAGCGGGGGGCATAGGCCAGCTTTTCGATCAGCTCCATCTCCTCATAATCGGGCTTGTACAGATCGGCAAGCACCTTCTCCGCCACTTCCAGGGCCATTTTATGTAAATCATCCGTCTCCTCAAGGCCAAATTCCCGCACCAGCAGGCGCAGGGCGTTCTCACCCTTGATAGCCCCTTGGGAAAGAGCCGTATGTTTCAGATTCAGAGCCGTATTTTCTACCACGTGAATGTAGCATCCGCTTCCGCTGGCTACCGCCCGCAGAAGATTGCGGGTAACAATCACATCCGCCGTAGCACCGCAGATTCCTCTTGGAGCCGACGGGGTAATCCGGCAGGGACCGTTGGAGCAGAGACGGCAGCACACGCCCTTTAAGCCGAAACCACATTTCGTCTTCTGTCCGTCCACCCGGTGGTGGGACGTTTCCAGAGGCAGCCCTGCAATAAATTCCTCCAGGGGCTTGTCCGCGCTTTTACAGGTGTTGCATCCATAGCATTCGTTCATGTTGTTCCTCCTTTGTGTAATGAGCTTATTTTCCAAGGACTAATCGCTTACGACAAGCCCTTTCTTTTCCGCAATTCTCTACGGCCTCTTTTCAAAGATATTCCCGTTTTGCCTTCTCCTCGTATTCTTCCAGCAGCATATTCCGCACCTCCATCCGAAGCGGTATGGTCTGTGTTGTTTCTTTTTCCTAAAAATCTCCTTTCATTATACGGCTTTTGCATCTTTCTGGCAAGATCCGAGAAGTGTGACCGCAGAAATCTGCTGCTTATTTTTTTCTATCAAGGGAATGGGAAAGCGGATTTGCCTTCCTTAGAACTAATTTATTTTAACACAACAGAAAGAAAAAAGAACGAAAAAAACAGAAAACACCGCCCTATAAAAGAACGGTATTTTCCGCAAGCGAAACATCTATTTCTCGTTGATATAGTTTATCAACCCCTCAGCCTTGATAATCTTCTGCATAAATTCCGGGAACGCCTGGCCCTGATACTCCTTTCCGGTTGTCCGGTTGTAGATCCTTCCGCTGTCAAAATCCACCTCCACCTGGTCGCCCTCCCGGATATCTTTTGCCGCCTCCGGACACTCAATAATGGGAAGGCCGATGTTGATAGCATTGCGGTAAAAAATCCGGGCGAAGGTCTCCGCAATCACACAGGATATACCGGATACTTTGATCACCAGCGGCGCATGTTCCCGGGAGGAACCGCAGCCGAAATTCTTATTGGCCACCATAATGTCGCCGGGCTGCACTTTTTTCACAAACTCTTTGTCAATATCCTCCATGCAGTGTTCTGCCAGCTCCTTGGGATCCGCGATGGCCAGATACCGGGCGGGGATGATGACATCCGTGTCTACATTGTCTCCATATTTAAAAACGCTTCCTTTTGCCTGCATTGGGTTTCTCCTATTTTTAGTTCCGCATTCGCCCTTCCTGCCCCCCTTCCTTAGAAGGATTTCCAGCCGCATTCTGCGCCTGTATATTCTTCTGGCACTGGCCGGGCTTCTGCTGTTTTTAGTTCCGCATCTGCCTTCTCTTTTATAATCCCAGCTCCGCCGGAGCAGAGATTTTTCCGGTTACTGCACTTGCCGTCGCTACGGCCGGGCTTGCCAGATAGACCTCAGAGTCCACATGGCCCATACGGCCCACAAAGTTCCGGTTGGTGGTGGAAACACAGCGCTCGCCTGCCGCCAGGATTCCCATATAGCCTCCCAGACAGGGACCGCAGGTGGGCGTACTGACCGCCGCCCCGGCCTCGATAAAGATTTTCAGCAGGCCCTCCTCCATGGCATCCATATAAATCTTCTGGGTTCCGGGAATTACGATACAGCGAAGTCCCTTTTTTACCTTTCTTCCTTTCAGAATAGCCGCCGCCGTCCGCAGATCGTCCATCCTTCCGTTGGTGCAGGATCCGATCACTACCTGGTCAATGGCAATCTCTTCTTTCACTTCATCCACTGTCCTGGTATTTTCCGGCAGGTGGGGGAAGGCCACCGTAGATTTCAGGGTGCTCAAATCAATGGTGTACGTCTCGTCATACTCTGCATCCGCATCCGCCTCATAGATCCGGTACGGCCTTTGGGAATGTTCCTTCATATAAGCCACGGCCAGATCGTCTGCCGGAAAGATCCCGTTCTTGCCTCCTGCCTCAATGGCCATATTGGCAATGGTAAACCGGTCGTCCATGGACAAATTCCCCACACCTTCCCCCACAAACTCCATGGATTTGTAGAGGGCGCCGTCGACGCCTATCATTCCGATAATATGAAGGATCACATCCTTGCCGCTGACCCATTTGGAGGGCTTTCCCGTCAGGTGGAATTTGATGGCGGAAGGCACCTTAAACCAGGCCTTTCCCGTAGCCATTCCGGCTGCCATATCCGTGCTGCCTACTCCCGTGGAAAACGCGCCCAGGGCGCCGTAGGTACAGGTGTGGGAATCAGCGCCTATGATGCAGTCTCCCGCTACAGTCAGCCCCTTCTCCGGCAGCAATGCGTGTTCAATCCCCATCTCTCCCACGTCAAAATAATTGGTCACTTCATGCCTGCAGGCGAATTCCCGTACACATTTGCAGTTTTCTGCCGACTTTATGTCCTTGTTGGGGATAAAATGGTCCATAACCAGGGCAATCTTGTCTTTGTGGAATACTTCCTGCGCCTTTAATTTTTCCATCTCCCGGATGGCCACCGGGGTGGTGATATCATTTCCCAGCACCAGATCCAGGTCCGCTTCAATGAGCTGTCCGGCTTTTACCTCCGGAAGGCCTGCATGAGCTGCCAGAATCTTTTGCGTCATTGTCATTCCCATCTTGTTTCTCCTCCTATTGTTTATACGGGCTTCTGCTGTTTTGATTTTAGTTCCGCATCCGCCCTTCCAGCCCCCCTTCCTTAGAAGGATTTCCAGCCGCATTCTGCGTCTGTAATTCCTTCTGGGGGCTCTCCGGGCTTCTGCTGATTCCAGTTCTAAATTTGCTTTTTATTTTCTTGTATTCTAACACACTTCCAGATATAATTGAAATATATAATATAAATATTTATTATAAGTTATATTTATATTACAGAAACCGAAACTGCCCTGCCGGGCACATCGCCAGAAAGGAGCCGACCTGTGAACCAGAACCTTTCCCTGTACCGCATTTTTTACGCCGTCGCCCTGGCGGGAAATATTTCCAAAGCTGCCGAAAGCCTTTATCTAAGCCAGCCTGCCGTCAGCCAGTCCATACGGAAACTGGAGCAAGCTCTAAAAACGGATCTTTTCCTGCGGAATTCCCGCGGCGTGCAGCTCACCCAGGAGGGAGAAGTGCTATTCTCCCACGTAAAATCGGCTTTCCAATCCCTGGAACAGGCGGAAAGCCAGCTTAAGCTGCGCCGGGAGCTGGGCGTGGGACATCTGCGCATCGGCGTCAGCTCTACGCTGTGCAAGTATGTCCTTCTACCCTATCTGAAAGATTTTATCAAGCGCCGCCCCCATGTCCGCATCACCATCGCCTGCCAGTCCACCGGCCACACCCTGAAGATGCTGGAAGAAGGGGATCTGGACTTGGGACTGATCGGAAAGCCCCAGAAGTTTAAAGATCTGGAATTTCACCCGGTGCGCCAGATTCAGGATACCTTTGTGGCCTCCAAAGGATATCTGGAAAATCTTTCACGGCTCCCGGATGAAGCAGCCGGCTCTTTCCTCACCCGCGGAACTTTGATGATGCTGGACAAGGATAATCTCACGCGCCGGTATCTGGACAGCTGCTTCCGGAAAGAAAATCTGGTTCCGAAGCATATTCTGGAAGCTACCTCTATGGATCTCCTCATTGATTTTGCTAAAATCGGTCTGGGGATCGCCTGTGTGATCCGGGAGTTTGTAGAAACCGAATTAAAATCCCAAAGCCTCGTAGAGCTTCCCTCTCCCCTTCCCATTGCTCCCAGGGACATCGGCTTTGTCTTTTCCCCCGGACGGGAATATCCCGAACTCTGCCGGGAACTGATAAGCCCCTGTCTCAAAACCCTTTCTCCTTAAGCTCCGCAGCAATCTGCACGTAGGCTTCTGCCACATCAAATCCCTTGTAATCCTGGCGCTTCAAATCAATCATATCCCCATGGGAAATACCACGCATCCATTTGTTTCGGAAAACACCCCGGAATTCCCCCCACTTGGCGGAATCCGTGCTGACAAGGCCGTCGTTCTCCCCTTCTAGGAGACGGATCAGGCACCAGGGAAAGGCAAGCAGCAGGTGGCTCCAGGGATATTTCATCCGGGAAGCATAGCTCTGATAGTATACCTGGGGATCGTCCGGGGTCTCTTTATTAAACCGGGCGCTCTCTGCCGTGGAAAACTGACGGGTGGCTGTATAAAAGTCCGGGTTCCGATCCCCGAATCTCAAAAAAGTCCGGTCAAAGCACCCGGCCACAAAACGGTAAAGCCCGTCCGGAAGCCGGCAGGCATAGTCTACAAAACGGCAGCCCCGGTGAGGCGTGCTCATCGTGGTCAGGGAAGCCACATAGGGAGCCATGTGAAGGTGCGTAATGGCATAACGGGCATCCAAGCCGCCCTTGGAATGGGCAATGATGTTGACCTTTCCGGCTCCCGTTTCCTCCAGTATCTTCCGTATCCGGACGCGGATATCTTCCCCGTTGCAGGCAATGGTTCCAAATGCCTCTTGATTTCCGTAGTAAATGACGGCTCCGTTGCGCATCAGTTCCCGGGGAATCCTGCCCCAGTAATTGAAATAGCGCAGATCCCGGAAACCGATGCCGTGCACCATCAAAAGCGGATACCGGGTCTTACAAATCTGTGTGTCCGCCCGCAGCCTGCTTTGCAGCACCTTCTCCCGCTCAAAGTCATACTCCTCATAGACCAGACGACAGGCATAGAGAAGAACTGCCAAATTGACCAGGGGAATCCACATGGTCAAGAGCATCAAAAGCCTTCTTCCAATACTCAGCCGCCTGGAAGTAAAAAAGATCCGCAGGGTTCCGGCCGCCATCAGGGAAAAAATTCCGCAGGCAGACAGAACCGCTCCGGCAATCCGAAGCCCCGGACTCAAAGCCTCCAATACCGTCCCCCGGATAAAAAGATTCACAAAAACGGGAACCTGTACCGCCATGCCGTAAAAGCCGCAGTAGATAAGCCTTCTTCCGCCCAGCATCATACGTACACGAAAGCCCGTCTTTTCTTTATCAAAGACGGGCATAAACAGCAGCCAGAGATATACAAGAAAACCCCCGGCCGCTGGTACAGACAAAAGCAAAACACGGACTGCCCCGGGATATCCGGCGTCCGCCAGAGCACCGGACAGCAGGGCAATCAGGATAACACTATTTAACATGCAGGGAACCGCCAACGCCAGAAATAAGCATCCCCAGAATTTCTTCATAAGCCTGCTCACCTTTTCCCACGGTCCCTGGAGGCTCTTTTTTTGCGCTGGATATCAAAAATACTCTGCATAATCTTCTCCCGCTCCGCTTCGTTCAGCTCAATGAACTGGCAGCCGTACACAAATCCGGACTCTTCCTTGTCCGTAACCCGCAGAATCTGGCAGAGCAGAAGGGAAAGCTCCCGTTCCGGCATCAGCTGCACTTTCAGGAGAAATTTATCGCCGATATGGCAGGCATACTCCGTGCCCACACAGGCGCCGCCTACACTGATGTTTAAAAGCCTGGCCGGCTCCTCCGCAAAACTAATTTTCCCAACAGGTGTAATGCTGGCCTCCAAATCCGTATCCAGACGGAAAAAAGCTCTGTCATTTCCGATTTTCACAAACGTCAGATCCTCCACCCGCCAAATCAGATTCTCTTCCGGTGTAACTGCCCCCTCCAGGTAAACTGCCTTTGCATCCTGATCGCTGTAACCCCGGATTTTTACATTTATGGTTTCCTCTTTCTGAAAGACATCCCCATCGGAATACTGGTAAAGCCGGGCCGTAGTACCCCGGATCTCCTGCAATTTGGCCACGAAAAGCAGACGTTCCTCCGCAGTCATTACCTCCACCCGCATACCGGAATACTGTTCCACTTCCTCCGGCTGCGGCTTTTTTTCCTTTTCCTTTACCGGCTCCGCCTTTTCCTTTTTTCCCAGAAACCCAAACAATCCCATACTATTTCTCCCTCCACTGAACCATTCTCTCATTGGACCATACCACCTGATTCCTGCCGAAACGCTTGGCATCATACAGCATGGTGTCCGCCAACTGCAGATAAGTCCTGTATTCATCGCCTAACTTGGGGATTACCGTAACGCCCCCGATGCTCACGGTCACATAACGGAAATCCCAATTCTTGTGCTCAATATGTAAATCCTCAACGGCTTTGCGCACCTTCTTCAAATGTTCAAACACTTCCGCAGCCGTACCTCCCAAAATAACAGCCACAAATTCTTCCCCTCCGTACCGGGCAAAGAAATCTGTGTTGCGCCGGAGAAAGCCGGATGCCGTCTGGGCAACAGCCGCTATCACTTTATCTCCGGCAGGATGCCCGTAATGGTCGTTATACAGCTTAAACTTGTCA
Source organism: uncultured Lachnospiraceae bacterium (assembly GCA_910587955.1). Taxonomy (GTDB): domain Bacteria; phylum Bacillota; class Clostridia; order Lachnospirales; family Lachnospiraceae; genus Laedolimicola. The sequence goes on from CAJUNN010000003.1 coordinate 88,039, forward strand.
ATGTCAAACATACAGACAGAAAAAGGAACCTTCAGGCGGATGGCCTCCTGCCACTTGCTGACGCTCTGCTGATCGTAATACCTTCTGTTCGCCGCCCCGGTCAGTTCATCGTAAAGAGCCTCTTGTTCAATCTTCGCACGATACTGGTACAGTTTGATGTGGGTATGTACTCTGGCCTTTACAATGGGCGCATGGAAGGGCTTGGCGATATAGTCCACCGCTCCCAGAGTCAGTCCGCGCTCCTCATTCTGGATATCCGAAAGGCTGGTGATCAAGATCACCGGAATATGCCGGGTAACAAGCTCCTCCTGAAGTGTCTTCAGCAGCATAAATCCATCCATATCCGGCATTACCACATCCGAAAGAATCAGGGAATAAGCCTCGGATCTTACACAGTCAAGCCCAGCCTGGGCCGTATTGGCAACGGTAATATCGTACTCATCTTTTAAAATAGACGCCAAAAGGCTGGCTTGTACGGGACTGTCATCAATAATCAGTATCTTTTCCATACCTATCCTCCTAAAACTGCATTTCTCTTAACCTGTATATAAGATACCACAGTTTCCATCTCTTGACAAGAGCACACCCGCCTTTTACATTCTCTCCTTCAAGCGCTCTGCCACCGACGGAAAACGCTGCAAATCCGTATGAGGAATGGCCCTGGCTGCTGTCATCCGGTGGATAAAATCTTCCACGGCCCCAAATTGCACATATTCCATCCGTTCCAGAATTTCCGCGGCCTTCTCCCGGTTGGAACGGTCAAGCAGCATTTTCCTGGCTCCTGCAAGGGAGGTATTTCCCGGGGAAATGATTTTTTCCCGTTCGATATCCGGGTACATGCCGATGGTAACGCCGGCCTCCTTGTCAATGTGGGTTCCAAAAGCCCCTGCTACGTAAAAGCGCCCTACATCCTCCATGGAAAGCCCAATCAGGCCCATCATATATTCCACCATGGTCATGGCTGCGGCTTTCGTTTTCACAAATTCATCAATATCGCTCTGATAAAAATACAGGCCGGGCGCATACTCCACCGCCGGTCCCTCCGGCGTCTTCAAAGCCGGGAGCGCTTCCTCCCCAATCCGTCCCCGGATATCAATCCAGCCGTTCAAAAACAGCTCCGAGATCAAATCTACAATCCCGGATCCACAGATTCCCTCTGCTCTGCCCTCTCCAATCACATGCACCCGGAGACATCCTCCCTCGGTAAACACCCGGTCCACGGCTCCCCGGGAAGCCCGCATTCCCGTGCGTACCACGCCTCCCTCCAGGGCGGGACCGGCAGCTCCAGCTCCCGCCAGCAGGAAATCCTTGTTTCCCACAACCAGTTCTCCGTTGGTTCCCACATCCAGAAAAACGCAGATCTCCTCCCGCTGGGGAATCCCCGTAGCAATCATGCCGCTGACAATGTCCCCGCCCAGATAGTTTGCAAGAGCCGGATAACAATAGACAACCCCAGCAAAAGGAAGCCCCAGCTCTTCCCCCCGGCACACATCCGGGGCCAAAGTCTCCACTGCATAAGGAGCCTGGAACACACCGAAAGCGTCCAGTCCCAAAAGGAAATGAATCATGGTCGTGTTTCCCGACACTGTCATAGCCGCGCAGGAAAAGGCATCTGCTCCTGTCTTTTCACTCAGACGAGCCATTAGTTCCCCAAACCCTTCCGCCACGGCCTTTTGAAGCACGCGCCTGTGTTCCGGCTCATCTTTCGTATAAAAAATCCGTGTAAGAATATCTTCCCCAAAGGCAATCTGCGGATTGAACATATTTTCCCTGCCCCGGACCTCTCCGGTATTCATATCCACCAGTTCCATCAGTATGGTGGTGCTGCCCAAATCCACGCAAAGGCCGAAATGTTCCCTGACGGTATCTCCGGCCTCCAGGCGCAGAAGCTCCCAGCCTCTTCCGTCAAATACCATGACCGCCGTAGCCGCCCAGCCGCTCTTCTTTAGAATCTCCCTTGCCTCTCCCAGAACCGCCGGGCGGATCCGGACCGCCTCTTTCTCACCAAGCCCCCGCAGAATCCGCTCCTGCAGGGGAACCGCGTCCTCCGGTGCAGGAGGGTTCAGTTTTAAAAATACCTTTTTACTCCATCCCTCTGTCATACGCCTTCTCCCATCACAAAAGGAGGCATCTCAAAAGCTTTCTTTTGAAATACCCCCTTATTTTCTTTATTCATTCCCGTTTAGTTATCCAGCAGCTTATCCTCGCCGTTCCAGCTGTACAACTTGCGGATCTCCTTGCCGATCTGCTCGGAGGGATGCTCCGCTGCCAGCTTCCGCATAGCCTTAAAGTGAGCCTGTCCGCCTGCTGAGGACATATCCAGCAGGAACTCCTTGGCAAAGGAGCCGTCCTGGATATCCTTCAGGATCTTCTTCATGGTCTTCTTGGTCTCCTCCGTAATCAGCTTGGGACCGGTCACATAATCCCCGTACTCAGCCGTGTTGGAGATGGAATAACGCATCCCCTCGAAACCAGACTGGTAAATCAGATCTACAATCAGCTTCATCTCATGAATACACTCAAAATATGCGTTTCTGGGATCGTAGCCCGCCTCGGTGAGGGTTTCATAGCCTGCCTGCATCAGAGCGCATACACCGCCGCAGAGAACAGCCTGCTCTCCGAAAAGATCCGTCTCGGTCTCTGTACGGAAGGTAGTCTCCAAAACGCCTGCCCTTGCGCCGCCGATAGCCAGGGCATAAGCCAGGGCTTTCTCTAAGGCCTTTCCCGTAGCATCCTGGTGTACAGCCACCAGACAGGGAACGCCCTTGCCCGCCTGGTATTCACTGCGGACCGTATGTCCCGGCCCTTTGGGAGCAATCATGGTAACATCCACATTCTTCGGCGGAACAATCTGGCTGAAATGAATGTTAAAGCCGTGGGCAAACATAAGCATATTGCCCTCCTCCAGGTTCGGCTCAATATCTTTCTTGTACATGGAAGCCTGCAGTTCATCGTTGATAAGAATCATGATAATGTCTGCCTTCTTAGCCGCCTCCGCCGCTGTATACACTTCAAATCCCTGAGCTTCTGCCCTGGCCCAGGACTTGCTTCCCTCATAAAGCCCGATGATCACATTGCAGCCGGACTCCTTGGCGTTGAGCGCATGGGCATGGCCCTGGCTGCCGTAACCGATGACCGCAATGGTCTTGCCCTCCAGAAGAGAGAGATTACAGTCTTCCTGATAATAAATTTTTGCCATTTTTTCCTTCCTCCATTCCGTTTTTATAGCTGTGAGCAGGAGGGAAACGCATTTGGCAGCGCCTTTCCTTCCTGCGGACTATACGCTTCTTAAGTTACTCCTCATCCTCGTCGTCTTCACAGGAATCGTAGTCCACAAGCTCTCCGTCTTCGTTGTAGAGCTTCACATCAAAAGTTCCCCTTGAAAGGCCCGTGATACCGGTTCTGGCAAGCTCCAGAATCTCATAATCACTCAAAAGATCAATAAACGCTTCCGTCTTGGACTGGTTGCCCGTCAGCTCAATCAGCATAGATTCCCTGGACACGTCCACGATCTTGGCACGGAAAATATTAGCCACGGAAATAATAGACTGGCGGTTCTCCTCATTCACCTTCAGCTTAATCATGATCAGCTCCCGGCAGATGGAGGTCTCCGGCTCCAGGCGTTTGATATCCACCACGTCCACCAGCTTATTCAGCTGCTTCTCAATCTGCTCCAGAATAATCCGGTCCCCCTTAGCTACCACCGTAGCCCGGGAAAAACGGGGATCTGCTGTCACACCCACCGTCAGGCTGTCAATGTTATAGCCTCTGCGGCTGAACAAACCTGCAATGCGGCTCAGCACGCCGGAAGTATTATCTACCAAAATCGAAAAAACTACTCTTCTCATGTCTTTTCACCCTTCTTTGTCTTTACTACCCGTTCTCCTGATTTTAGCAAGTTCTTCCGGCCTTGTCAATCAGATCAGGCAAGTATCATCCGGTCGTTGGCAAACTCCCCGCCGCTGGCCTGTTCGAACTTAGCCAGCAGATCCGCTACCTTCAGCTTCTTCTTCTCCTCCCCGGACACATCGTAAATGATATTTCCCTCATACATCATAATCAGACGGTTTCCGTGGACAATGGCATCCTTCATATTATGAGTAATCATCAGAGTGGTCAGATGATCCCGGCCTACAATACGCTCCGTAGCGTCCAGGACTTTGGAAGCCGTCTTGGGATCCAGCGCGGCCGTATGTTCATCCAGCAAAAGCAGCTTAGGTTTCTTCAAGGTAGCCATCAGCAGCGTCAGCGCCTGGCGCTGTCCTCCGGACAAAAGCCCCACCTTGCTGGTCATCCGCTCCTCCAGACCCAGATCCAGGACTTTTAACTTTTCCCGGTACATCTCCCGCTCTTTCTGGGTAATCCCGGCTTTCAGGAAACGAAATGACCCACGCCTGGCCGCCAGGGCCAGATTTTCCTCAATCTGCATATTGGCCGCCGTCCCTGTCATAGGATCCTGGAATACACGGCCCAGGTAAAGCGCCCGCTTATGCTCCGGCAGCCTTGTCACATCCACATAATCAATAAAAATTTTTCCCTCGTCTACCGGCCACACGCCCGCCACCGCATTGAGCATGGTAGATTTACCGGCCCCGTTTCCTCCGATGACCGTCACAAAATCTCCCTCATTTAAGGTGAGAGACAAGCCCTTCAGGGCAGTCTTTTCATTCACCGTGCCTACGTTAAAGGTTTTCCAGATATGTTCAATCTTAAGCATGGGACGCACCTCCCCTTTTCACAGGCCTGGCAAAATATTTCCCTTTCAAGTAGGGAATCGCCAGGAATACCGCCACTACAATGGCTGAGAGCAGTTTCAAGTCGTTGGAGTTCAGACCCAGCCAGAGAACCACCTGGAGAACCAGGTAGTAGATAATGGCCCCGAAAGCTACCGAGAGAAGCTTAAAGGCGAAGTTTCCCCTGATTTTTCCGAACACCACCTGGCCGATAATCACGGCAGCCAGTCCAATCACAATGGCTCCCCGGCCCGCGTTGATGTCCGCAAACCCCTGGTACTGGGTATAGAGCCCGCTTGCCAGAGCCACAATGCCGTTGGAAAGCATAAGCCCCAGAATCTTATTTACATCCGTATTGATTCCCTGGGCCCGGGACATATTGGCATTGCACCCTGTAGCCCGGATGGAACAGCCAAGCTCCGTCCCGAAAAACCAGTAAAGAACGGCAATGATGCTAATCACAAAGAGAGCTGTGACAAAAATGGTATTTTTATAGAAGGGAACTCCTTTCACCCAGCGCAGGGAGACCAAAAGATCGTATTTATCTACACTGATGGCCTGGTTCGCCTTCCCCCCCAGAATCCGCAGATTGATGGAATAAAGTCCCAGCTGGGTTAAAATCCCTGATAAAATGGCCGGAATTCCCATTACTGTATGTAAGAGCCCCGTCACCAGTCCGGCCAGCATTCCGGCACCAAAAGCCGCCAGCAGGGAGAGCCCCACCGGATATCCATTCAACATCATCATAATACAAACCGCTCCGCCGGTCGCCATGGTTCCGTCCACCGTCAGGTCCGCCAAATCCAGAACCTTGTAGGTAATGTAAACACCGATAGCCATAATTCCCCAGATCAATCCCTGGGCACAGGCTCCGGGCAGAGCATTGAAAAGCTTTACTATTTCCACAACCATTCCTCCTATTACAGTTCTTAAGATTTCTTTCCGGCCCCATGAACATGTATCCGGAAATCTGCTCTTTTCCAGTTCAGCCAAAACTGCACACAACTTTCAATATTATAACAAAAAGCGGCCCAAAAGGAAAGTCCTTTTTTTGCCGCTTTTTGACTGCCTTACATAGAAAACTCCCGGTTACTCTGCAGGTGCCTCGATTGCCACATAGTCGGACGGGATCTCAATGCTGAGCGCTTCGCATATCTCCGCATTGTACTTCTTGGTGAACTGGGGCGCATACTCGATGGGCATCTCAGAAATATCAGCCTCACCTTTCAGGATCTTCGCCGCCATCTTTCCGGTAGCAACACCCAGATCGTAGTAGCTGATGGACAGGGTGGCAACGCCGCAGCCGGCACAGATGCCTTCCTCTCCTGCAATCACGGGAATACCGGCCGGAACGCAGATATTCTTGATAACCTCCGCATTGTTGGCTGCTGTATTATCCGTGGGCACATAGAGAACATCGCTCTCATCCGCCGCTTTCTGTGCGACGGAAGAAATATCATTGGAATCCGCGAAAGAATACTGGGTACAGGTATATCCCATCTCCTCCAGGAAGCTCTGGACCGTATCCACCTGATACTGGGAATTTGCCTCTGCCGAGCAATAGATGAGGCCTACATTTTTCGCATCCGGAAACAGATCCTTAATCATCTGGGCCTGCTGATCCAGAGGAGCCAGATCAGAGGTACCGGAAATATTTCCGCCTACCGTTCCGTTAAAGTCCGCAATTTCCAGGGCCACGCCGTACTCGGTTACAGAAGTCCCCAGAACGGGAATGGTATCTGTGGCTGCCTGCGCCGCCTGCAGGGCAGGGGTGGCATTGGCCAGAATCAAATCTACACCGTCGGATACAAACTGATTGATAATGGTTGCGCAGGTGGGCGTATCACCGGATGCGTTCTGGAGATCAAACTCCACCTGATCTCCCAGCTCCTCTTTCAGAGCGTCCATAAAGCCCTCTGTAGCCGCGTCCAGCGCCACATGGGGTGCCAGCTGGCAGATTCCTACGGTGTAAACGCTTCCCTCTGAAGAAGCAGGCTCCTCTGCATCTTCCTGGGGAACTACTTCCTGTGTCTCAGCCGGCGCCGGGGCCGGTGCTTCTTCCTGTTTGCCGCCGCAGGCTGCCAGAGATGCAGTCACAGCCAGCGCCAGGCTCAGTGCCAATAACTTTTTCATACTTATCTTCCTCCTTACAATTTGGATGCGTTTCACTTTTCCGCCACAACACTGTAACGCATTAAAGCATTGCATCACCTTACAAATTGTATATCATTCGGAAGCGTTTGTCAATCCGTCAACAAAATTTTTATTTCGTTCTTGTCCCCGTCTCCCACCGTCCAGAAAGAAGCAGTCAAAGTGTCCACTCCGTCCTTTACCTCCACATAAACAATGACACGGACTTGGGATTTTCCCGGAAGAAAGGGCCGGGCTGCATTTGCAAAGAGCGCTTGGTAGCTGGGATCGTGATACATGATAGCTCCCCGGTCATCCCAGTTTTCCCCGTCCAGATGGATTCTTCCGGCAGGAGTTCCGTAAAAAGCGGAACAGCCCTGGTTTTCCACCCGGAAAACCATCCTGTAAATTCCGTAACCGGGTTCCGCCGTGTTCTCGCTCCCCCACTCAGTCACAGCCCTTTCCCCTATGTACCTGCTCTCCTCAAACTCCATGCGCAGGCAGTCACTGGATGAATAATAAGTGGCCTCCGACTTGGCATAGGCCGCATAGGACAGAACTCCTATCAAATACAGGCCGGAAAATACCAGAAAAAAGATCCCGATTACTATTTTCGCTGTCTTCATAGTTTTATTCATCGGTCCCCTCCTCCTCTAAACGAAGCGGCACGGAGTGTATGGTTTCAAGAAAGGCAAGATCTTTATCTACCCGGTCCTCCAGACACAGGGCGAACTCCCGGGCGTCCTCATCCACCAGAAAGGCCAGCCACCCCTCGGCCCGGCTGTCCTTGCACAGGGCATAGGAATCAAAAACCGGGGTCCCGTAAGTCTCTGCGTAATCTTCAAATTCATAACCGGAGATCTGCTCATAGAAGAAATCCCCGCAGCGGATATAGACGCCGGACAGCTTATTTCCGTCCTTCCACTCTCCGTCGCTCTCCCCCTCTATTTTCACTGCCACCAGCTTTTTATCCGGGGGAAGAAATGGAAGATCCGCCTCATGGGCCAGGGTCCGGGCCTCTGTTACAGCCAGGGTTATGTCCTGGAATTGAAAGCGTTCCTCCGGATCATGTTCCTCCCGGCTTACCTCCGACTCCAGGATCGCCTGCCTAAACTCCTCTTTCTGTCTTTCCCCATATGCAATGGAAAAAAACGTACCGGCAATCAGAACCAGGACAAAGATCACGATAGAAAGCGCCAGGAATACATTTCCGCTCTTCTCTTTGCGCTCCCGGATCTTAACAGATCCCGGATCCGCTCCGAAGCCCGGCTGGAAAGGACCTTGTGCAGGCAGCTCTTCCTTGTGCCGGTATCCTCCGTCGTACTGGTCGTGATACTGCTGATGCTGCTCCTGAGGTGTGGCCTTGCTGTGAAAGGCACCGCATTTGGGGCAGATTCCATAATACCTTTCTTCGTCAAAATTTTTACCGCAATGTAAACAACGCATCTGATTTTTACTCCTGTCTTGCAACTCCTTGGACTTTTACTTTCTGTCCAGCGAAATCTCCAGTTCCACTGCTTCTTCCCATACAGCCGGGCGGTACTCCGCCAGGATTTCTTTCTCACTGCCCAAAACCTGTACGTAAATCTGCACTTCCACGCCTGTCTCTCCGGGAAGATACGGGGCCGCCAGTCCGTAAAAGCTCTCCTCGTCCTCCAAATCCTTTCCCGCATAAGTCCAGGAGCGCACCTGGGTTCCCGGAAAGGAAACGGCGGACTCCGGAATTTCACGGTACGCCTGGCTCCCCTTATTTTCCACCCGGAACTTAAGACAGTACCAGCCGTATCCCGGGACTGCCTCAAGCTCTGCACCCCAGTCTGTCTCTCCAAACCCGCCCATGTGTTCGCTTCCCAAGTATTCCACCTGCAGATATCTGCTGGCAGAGCGGCTGGCAAACCAGTCCTCTTCAGACGCGGTTTTAAAAAGATATGCCAGGTACATGACTGTAAAAAATGCAAAATTCAGGATCAGAAGCCTTTTCATCCGATTCCCCATCATCCGGTTCCCTCCAAACGGACAGGCACCTGATGAATGGCCTGAATCCGCTCCAGGTATCTTCCGCTCCGCTCCTCCAGGCACAAAGTAAAGCCTTCTACTTCTTCATCCACCACAAAAGAAGCCCATCTTTCTACTTTTCCGGGCTCTCCGTCCTCAAAAGAATCCTCCGTCAGGGCAGGCGTCCCGAAAGCCTCCTCATAAATCTCCAGCCCCTGGTAATCCAGCTGGCAGTAATAATCCTCCCCGCACTGTATGTAGAGCTCCTTAAGTTTCATCTGTCCTGCTAAGGGGTCTTTGCATTCTCCCGTAATCTTCACGGCCACCAGCTTCTTTCCCTCGGGAAGCATCAGCTCCTCTTTCAAATCCTGCATCGGGATTCCCGGCCCCATTAAGGTGCGGGCCTCTCCCACCGTAAGGAGCAGGCCCTGCAGGGGAAATTCCTCCCCTGTCCCATGCTCTTCCAAATCCGCCTCATAAGCAAATGCCTGCTTTCTGGCAGCATAATCCACATAAATCTCACTCAGCTGCCCAAGCAAAGTTCCGGCCGTTACGCATGCCGTAAAGACCAGGGCCGCAATCAAAGCGTACCTGCTGAGGGCACGTGTTTCCTCTCGTTCCGCTTTTTCGGCATCGCTAAGCACCGATTCCAGATACTGCGGCCGGTACAGCTCCGACTCGCAGTATTCCTTATAATTTCCGCAGGCCATCCGGCACTCACCTCCCGCGATTTCCTTTTATCCCCAGGGCAGCAGGGGGTTTTCAATCTTTTTATCCCGCAGCATCAGGTCGTTTACGGCCTCCCGGGCCGGCTTATCCTCAAAAAGAACGGCATTGACCTGCTGGATGATGGGTATCTCCACATGGTATTTTTCCGCAAGCGCCACGGCAGCCTTGGCGGAATATACGCCCTCCACCACCATCTTAACTTCATCCATGGCCTCTCTCATGGTCTTTCCCTGTCCCATGAGATAACCGGCCTTCCGGTTGCGGCTGTGTACCGACGCACAGGTAACAATCAGATCCCCGATGCCGGAAAGTCCGGTGAAAGTCTCCATGCGCCCGCCCATGGCCAGGCCCAGGCGGCTCATCTCCGCAATTCCCCGGGTAATGAGAGCTGCCTTGGTATTATCTCCGTAGCCCAGGCCGTCGGCAATTCCGGCCGCCAGGGCAATCACGTTTTTCAGGGCTCCGCCCAGTTCAATCCCCAACATATCGGGACTGGTATAAACCCGGAATACCTGATTCATAAAAATATTCTGGATAAACTCCGCCGTCTTCCGGTCATGGGCGCCGGCCACCACTGTGGTGGGAAGGCCGCGTCCCACCTCCTCCGCATGGCTGGGACCGGAAAGCACGGCTGCCCGGCAGGCAGGGATCTCCTCCTCAATAATATCCGTCAGGGTCATTAAGGTCCCTTCCTCAATACCTTTGGCCACGTTAACAATGATCTGGCCCTTTTCTACATAAGGAGCCATAGCGTGAGCCGTGCTTCTGGTAAAAGGCGAGGGAACGGCCAGCACCAGAAGTTCCGCCCCCCGGATGCTTTCTTCCAGATCTGTGGTAATCTTCATCTCCTCCGGAAGCTTTACCCCCGGAAGCTTATCCAGATGCTCCCGCTTTTCGTTCAGCATCTTTACCTCCTGCTCCATAATCGACCAGAGGGTCACCTTGTGTCCGTTTCCGGAAAGCAGAAGGGACAGGGCCGTCCCCCAGCTTCCCGCTCCGATTACGCTTACATTTGCCATGGCTTTGGATTCTCCTTTTTTAAGTTCCGCATCCGCCCTGTCCGCGCCCCTCCTTAGAACTGTTTCCGAACGCTTTCTGCGTCCGTAAACGGTTCTTGGCACGGCCTGGGCTTCTGCTGTTTTTTAAGTTCCGCATCCGCCCTGTCAGGGCTCCTGCTGTTTTTATAGTTACTCTGCCTTCTCCCCGATCTTGCGCTCCGTCCCGGCCAGAAGCCTGCGGATATTCTCCCGGTGGCGCCAGAGGGCCATCACGGTAAGAAAGGCTGTAATCCCGTACAATTCCAGAAGGTGTCCCTGGGAAAGGCCCCAGCGGCCCTGTACCCCGTAAATGAGAACCCCGGCCATCAATTCAATCACCACCAGAACAGAGCCCAGGGATACATACCGGGTAACTGCCACCGCTCCGGCAAAGGTGAAAGCCGCAATCACCGTCAGCAGGGGATCCAGGCTGAAAAAAAGGCCTGCGGTAGCCGCAATCCCCTTGCCGCCCTTAAATCCCAGGTAAAAAGGGAAATTGTGTCCCAGAATCACACCCAGAGACGCATACATGCCCAGCAGTACGCCCATCTGTTCTTCCGGGAACCCGGCACGCCCGGCAAAGAGCGCCCGCACCAGCCACACGGCGAACACGCACTTAAAGCAATCCCCCAGAAAGGTTACTGCCCCTGCTTTTTTCCCCAGTGTCCGCAGGGCATTGGTAGTCCCTGCATTGCCGCTTCCATGATCCCGGATATCGATTCCGTTCATCCTTCCATAAAGATAGCTGGTCTGAAACAAACCAAACACATATCCAATCAGAATACAGGCTGCGCGTACCATAATCCTAACTCTTCTCCCCTCTCTCCCGAATCAGAAATTTCAGCGATGTACCCTTAAAGCCGAAGGCCTCCCGGATCTTATTTTCCAGATACCGGGTATAAGAAAAGTGCATCAGTTCCTTATCATTGACAAAAATCACAAACGTAGGCGGTTTCACGGCCACCTGGGTAATATAGTAAAGCTTCAGCCGCTTGCCCTTATCTGAGGGCGGCTGCTGCAAGGCCACGGCCTCCGTCATAATCTCATTGAGAACGCCGGTGGATACCCGCAGGTTCTGGTTCTGAATCACCATATCAATGCGGTCAAACAGCTTGGGAAGCCGCTGTCCCGTCACGGCCGAGATAAACATCAGCTCCGCGTAGGGCATATAAGAAAGGGTAGTGCGGATCCGGCTGGTGTATTCATAGATGGTCTTGTCGTTCTTTTCAATGGCATCCCACTTATTTACGGCAATGATCATGCCCTTGCCGCGCTCGTGGGCGATTCCCGCAATCTTGGCGTCCTGCTCGGTCACGCCCTCCAGGGCGTCAATCACCAGTACTACCACATCGGCCCGCTCTACGGCCGTTACCGTGCGGATAATGCTGTAACGCTCCAGTTCCTCCTTGATCCGGCTCTTTCTGCGCAAGCCAGCCGTATCAATAAACACATACTCTTTCCCGTCGTGGCGCACATTGGTGTCGATGGCATCCCGGGTAGTCCCCGCAATGTCGGACACAATCACCCGGTTTTCCCCTATGAGCCTGTTGATAATGGAAGACTTTCCTACATTCGGTTTCCCCACAATGGCTATCTTGGGCCGCTCGTCCTCTTCCTCCTCGGCGTCCCGCCGGGGGAAATGCTTCACCACCTCATCCAGCATATCCCCGATGCCGAGACGGGAGGCTGCGGAAACGGGAATGGGATCCCCGATTCCCAGATTGTAAAACTCATACACGTCGGGCATAAATTTCTCAAAGCTGTCCACCTTGTTCACAACCAGAAGCACCGGCTTTCTGGAACGGCGCAGCATATCCGCCACCTTGGAATCCGCATCCACCAGCCCCTGGCGCACATCCGTCAAAAACACAATCACATCCGCCGTATCAATGGCGATCCGGGCCTGCTCCCGCATCTGTGCCAGGATCACGTCGCTGCTGTCCGGTTCGATGCCCCCTGTGTCAATCAATGTAAAATGGTAATCCAGCCAGGTAACGTCTGCATAAATCCGGTCTCTGGTCACACCCGGCGTATCTTTTACAATCGAAATATTTTCTCCCGCCAAGCCGTTGAACAGGGTGGATTTTCCCACATTGGGACGCCCCACAATGGCTACTATCGGTTTGCTCATATCATTTCTCCTCTTTCTGACTGCCCCCGCTCTCCAAGCACTGCCTCCAAAAGGGCTTTTCCGTCTGATTTTACAATAGTTACGGGCACTTGTAAAGCCCTGGAAAGCTCTTCCAGCGTCATATCATCCAAAAAAACATCTTCCCCCCGTTTAAACATATGTTCCGTGAGAAGAAGCTCTTCCCCCAAAATTTTCCCGCAAAGTGCGCTTTTTAAATCTTGTCCGGTCAGAAGTCCCGCCACAGTAATGGACTCTCCGAAAAAGCGGTTCTCTATGGGATAAATGCGGATCCTGACGCCCAGATATTTCTCCTTCATGCCCTTTAACTCCTCTTCCAGAATGGGAGCCGCCAGTTTTCCGGTGGCAATGGAAACTTCCCGCTTCCGGCCGTCCCCCGGACGCTGCGCCAAAGCCTTTGACAGCTCTTCCTTCAAAAGGCGCACCATGCCTACGCCGTTTTCCAGCTGGAGATACCCGTCATACGTCTCCTCCCCCGGGATCCTGTGCCCCGCCAGAAGATACCACTCGTCCCCGGCATGGATAAAATGGGTCCCGTGCTGCCGGTAAAGCCGTTCCTGCCAGCCGTGAATCTGATCAAGCACCCGGATCGCATCCTCCCTGGTAAAGGGTTCTAAGGAATACAGCCCCTCCCGGTGGCATGTGAGCCCCACGGGAACTACGGAAACACTTTGCAGATAAGGAAGAAAACCGGCCAGATCCCGGATGGTTCTCTCCAGCTCCTCTCCGTCATTTAACCCCTTGCAGAGTACAATCTGCCCGTTCATGGTGATGCCGGCCTTAAAGAGCCGTTTTGCTTTCTCAAGGGCCTCTCCCGCAAACCGGTTGTTCAGCATCCGGCAGCGAAGTCCGGGATTGGTCGTCTGGAAGGAGATGTTTACAGGCTCCAGACGGTAACGGATGATCCGATCCACATCTTCCCCGCTCATATTGGTAAGGGTTACATAATTCCCCTGGAGAAAGGAGAGCCGGGAGTCGTCGTCCTTAAAATACAGGGTATCCCGCATTCCTTTGGGAAGCTGATCGATAAAGCAGAAGACACACTTGTTCCTGCAGGACCGGTAATCGTCCATGAGGCCGTTTTCAAACTCAATCCCCAGATCTTCTTCAAACTCCTTCTCAATCTCCAGTTCCCACTCTTCCCCGTCCGCCTTGCGGACGCAAATCTCCAGATATTCCTCGTTCGTAAGATAGCGGTAGTCAAAAATATCCTGCACGCGCTGTCCGCCTACGCTCAGCAGCACGTCTCCCGCTTCCAATTCCAATTCCTCTGCAATGCTGCCCGGCAGTACCCGGGCAATGGTATGTTCCTTCTGATTCATAAATGTTCCAGCTCCTTCTTAGAAACAGCATAACCGATCCAAAAATAAAAAGCAATCTCTTGACGTTCCACCCTGTAAAATGGTATAAATTTAGTATACGGCATTTTTCCCGAAAATGCCCTTACACTTGGAGGATAATTACATGTCAGGAATCAATCAGTTCGACAACATTTTACCTGTGGCACGCCTGAAAATCGCGGCCCTGGACAGTTGCCTGGACTTTGCAGCAAAAGTAGATCAATATCTGGTGAACTTCCGCAGGAAAGCCAACACCCAGCACCGGGACAACATCCATTTCCAGGAATACGCCCAGGATTCCTATCTGGTCAAATGTTCCTGCCCCCGCTTCGGAACGGGGGAAGCCAAGGGACGCTATGAGGAATCCGTCCGCGGAAGCGATCTTTTTATTATGGTAGATGTCTGCAACTACAGCCTCACCTATACCGTCTGCGGCCATTTAAACCACATGTCCCCGGACGATCATTTTCAGGATTTAAAGCGCATGATCTCAGCGGCCACCGGCAAGGCTCACCGGATTAACGTGGTGATTCCCTTCCTTTATGAAGGGAGACAGCACCGCCGGACCAACCGGGAATCCCTAGACTGCGCCATCGCCCTTCAGGAGCTGCAGAATATGGGCGTATCCAATATTATCACCTTTGATGCCCACGATCCCAGGGTGCAGAACGCCATTCCCTTAAGCGGTTTTGACAATTTCCAGCCTCCCTACCAGTTTATCAAAGCCCTTTTGCGGGCAGAGCCGGATTTAAAAGTGGACAACGAACATTTGATGATCATCTCTCCCGACGAGGGAGCCATGGAGCGGGCCGTGTATTTCTCCAATGTCCTGGGCATTGACTTAGGCATGTTCTACAAGCGCCGGGACTATTCCACGGTGGTAAACGGAAAGAATCCCATCGTAGCCCACGAATTTCTGGGGGATTCCCTGGAGGGCAAGGACGTGATCATCATCGACGATATGATTTCCTCCGGCGGGAGCATGCTGGACGTGGCAAAACAGATGAAAGAGCGGGGCGCAAAGAATGTCTATATCTGCTGCACCTTCGGCCTGTTTACCGACGGTCTTGCCATGTTTGACGAATACTATGAGAAAGGCTATATCACCCGGGTAGTAACCACAAACCTGAACTACCGTCCGGCGGAACTTCTTGAGAAGCCTTATTATCTGGAGGCCGATATGACCAAATTTATGGCTACCATCATCGACACCCTGAATCACGACACACCGGTGGGACGCATCAACGATCCCACAAAGAAAATCCGCAAAATGATTGCAAAACATTCCATCTAACGGGAAAGACTTAACAATAGGGGTGGGTCTGTTGTAACGAAAGACAGCAGCCCCGCTCCTTTTGCATATTTAGGGAAAGGCAGATGAAAGCTATGAAAATCCTGGCTATTTCCGATGTGGAATCCCGGTATCTCTGGGATGATTTCAGCAAAGAAAAGTTAAAAGAGATCGATCTGATCCTCTCCTGTGGGGATTTAAGCCCCCTGTACCTCTCCTTTCTGGCCACCTTTTTCCAGGGTCCGGTGCTGTACGTCCACGGCAATCACGACGCCGTCTACCAAAGCTCCCCCCCTTACGGCTGTATCTGCGTCGAGGATCAAATCTACGAGCACAAGGGAATCCGCATTCTGGGACTGGGGGGATCCATGCGGTATAAGGAAGGCCCCCACCAATACACGGAAGCCCAGATGAACTTCCGCATCCGGAAGCTCTGGTATCAGCTCCGCCGCCACAAAGGCTTTGATATTCTTCTGACCCACGCTCCGGCCTTGGGCCTGAACGACGAAGAAAACCTGCCTCACCGGGGATTCCAAGGCTTCTTGCGGCTCATGGACCGCTACGCTCCCGCCTATTTTGTACACGGCCACATCCATATGTCTTACGGCTACCGCATTCCCCGGGTATGCACTTACCAAAATACTACCGTCATCAACGCCTACGAACGGACGGTATTTGAAATTCCGGATCAAAAATAACCCACAAGGAGGTTCTTATGGAAGCTTACAGCAAAGCCAGAAAACTGGCGCAAAAAGCCTACCGTACCGCTCTGATGAAAGGAAACTATCCCTACCTGCAGGTTTTGGACGAAATACTTTCTTTTACAAAAACAGCCTCTGAGGTCAGCCTGGGGCTGGTGGAAATCCCTCTGGAGCTTATCGCCGGAACAAAGACTGCCGGACGCACCACGGCTTTCTCCAACAATTTCCTGCCTCTTCTGCCGGAAACCTCGGAATTTGCCTCCAAGTGGATTGCCCTCTACCGGGCCCACTTAGACGAGGGCATCCGGGATCCCATTACGGCCTGCGAGTTTATGAACCGCTTTTACGTCATTGAGGGAAATAAGAGGGTCAGCGTATTGAAATATTCGGGAGCCGTTAGCATCACCGGGCGGGTCACGCGGATTCTGCCGGAGCGCAGCGACTCCAAGGAGGTGCGCGTCTATTATGAATTCCTGGATTTTTACCAGAAAACCGCCGTTAACTACCTCTGGTTCAGCGAGGAAGGCAGCTTTAAACGTCTGTTCAAGCTTCTGGGAAAGGACCCGGCGCAGGTGTGGACAGACGACGAAAAGCTGGATTTCCACTCCTCCTACATTCATTTCACTGACGTTTTTGAAGAAAAAGGCGGGCGCAGGCTCTCCCTGACCCCCGGCGACGCCTTTCTCCTATACCTGGACGTATACGGCTACGAGGGATTCTGGGAGAAATCCTACAGCCAGATCCGCACGGAAATGGAAAAGCTCTGGAAAGAATTCCAGATTTACCCTGCCAAACACCCGGTGGAGCTGAGTATGCAGCCCGGCGCAAAGACCGGCAAGCCGGTCTTAAGAAGCCTTCTCCCCGTTCCTTCCGCTCCCCTTAAGATTGCCTTTCTCCACGACAAGACAGCCAGCGCCTCCAGCTGGACATACGGTCACGAGCTGGGGCGCCAGCACCTCAATGAAGTGTTTGACGACGAGATTGAAACCGTCTCCCTGGAAAACATCAATACGGAGGAACAAGGGCTCTCTGCCATCCAGGAAGCCGTCGCCCATGGAAGCCAGGTGATTTTCACCACTACCCCGAAGCTTCTGGGGGCCAGCATCAAGGCTGCCCTTTTGTACCCGGATACCAAGATTTTAAACTGTTCCCTGCACACCTACAGCGGACACTTGCGGACCTATTACGGAAGGCTTTATGAGGGCAAATTCCTCATCGGGGCTATTGCCGGCATTTTAACCGACACCCTAAGGATCGGATACCTGGCCGACTACCCCATCTTCGGCACCATTGCCAATATCAATGCCTTCGCCCTGGGCGTAAAGATGACCAATCCCCAGGCCAAGGTGCACCTGGAGTGGTCCTCCAAACAGGGTACGAACCCGGAAGAAGCCTTCCGGGATCCGGACATTTCCTACGTGTCCGGCCGGGACTTTATCGCTCCCGAACGGGCTTCCCGCAGGTTCGGGCTCTACGATATCCGAAGCGGTGAGGGAATCCACATAGCCTCCTCTATCTGGCACTGGGGGAAATTTTACGAACGTATTGTCCGGGAAATCCTGGACGGCGCCTGGAAGAAAAAGGATGAAAAGACCATCAATTACTGGTGGGGCATCTCCTCGGGCATGATCGACGTGATCTGCTCCAAAAACCTTCCCTCCGGGGCCGGCTGGCTCGTGGAGCTGATCAAACGGGAGATTGCCGCAGGCTACAATCCCTTTTCCGGCCCCATCTATGCCCAGGACGGCACCCAGAAGAATAAGGAAGGCCAAAGCCTCTCTCCCGAGGCCATTATTACCATGGACTGGCTCCTGGACAATGTGGAAGGGGAGATTCCCTGCATCGGCACCTTAAAGGAGGAAGCACGGCCTATGGTACTGCTCCAGGGGATCCCTGCATTTAACGGATCCGCGGCAGATTCCACCGGTACCGCATAGCCAGCAGGCGCACCAGAAACACGGCCAGGGCTCCGGCTGCCATAGCGGCGGGGCTTCCCAGAGCCGGGTAAACCCATACGCAGACAAGGGCGCCTGCAATGGAGGCGCAGGCATACACATGCTTGGTGAGAATGTAGGGCTTCTCCTGGGCTATCACATCCCTGAGAAGCCCGCCTCCCACTCCGGTAATCACCCCCAGAAACACCAGAAGGAAGGTTTGATCAAAGCCCAGGCTTCTGGCCGTATGGATCCCGGATACCGTAAAGATGCCAAGCCCTGCCGCGTCAAAAAGGGCCATTACCCTGTCATAAGCCGTTGCTGCCCTGCTCTCCCGGAAGCTGCGGCGGACATATAAAAGCAGAAACAGGAGAACCGACACGCCTACGGCCACCAGGGTATAAACCGGCTTGCGAAACATATTGGGCGGCGTAATCCCCAGAATCAAGTCCCGCATCAAGCCGCCTCCCACGGATGCGGTGACTCCCAGCACGCATACGCCGAAAAGATCCATTTCCTTGCGGACAGCCAGCATAGCGCCGGAAGAGGCAAAGGCTACCGTACCCGTAATTTCCATAACAAAAATAATCGTTTCCGAGTAATTCATTGCTTATCTCATTTTTCCTTTCTCTTTCACGAAAAGATAGCATTGCAGAGGTATAGAAGGAGGAATCCCCATGAAGCTTATCCGCACACATTCTTTGGACGAAGCAGTCACCGAAATTTTCGGCTCCCATGTACACATTGCCGGCAGGCACTCCGTATACGGCGGCGACATCAATCAGTCCTTCCGCCTGCAGCTCTCTGACGGATCATCCCTGTTTCTGAAATGCAGCCGCCCGGAGAATCTTTCCTTTTTTGAGGCCGAAGCCAAAGGACTGGAAGCACTGCGCCTGGCAGATGCTGTGGGCGTACCCAAAGTTCTGGCTGCCGGAACCGATCCGGCCCAGAACCACGCGTTTCTCCTGATGGAATTCCTGGACGCCGCCCCCAGAATCCGCGGATACTGGGAAATATTCGGAAAGGAGCTGGCCGCCCTTCACCTGGCCGGCACCAAAGGCCTTTCCGGCTCCCATGACGGACTGCCCTTCGGTTTTGAATCCGACAATTACATCGGCGCGTCCCCCCAGAAAAATACCCCGAAGGAAAGCTGGATTTCCTTCTTCCGGGACTGCCGGCTCTCCCCCCAGATACACATGGCCGGACATTATCTCGATTCCCGCAAGCGCAGGCAGTGCACGCGCCTTCTCGACCATCTCGAATCCTGGCTGGAAGAGCCCAGGCGTCCTTCCCTTATACACGGGGATCTGTGGAGCGGCAACGCAGGCTGCGGCCCTGACGGAAAGGCATGGATCTTTGATCCGGCGGCATATGTCGGCCATTTTGAAGCAGAACTGGCAATGACAGAACTGTTTGGCTGCAATCCTCCTGCCTTCTACGAGGCATACAAAGAAGTAAACTCCTTTGACAGCGGATACCGGGACAGGCGGGATCTGTACAACTTATACCACCTTTTCAATCATCTGAATCTGTTCGGAAGCGCATATCTGGGCGCCGTAGCAGGGATTTTAGACCGGTATGCCTAAGGCCAGTCTTTTACCATGATACTTGATGTTTCTGTATTTTTCAATCATCCCAACCGGAAATTCGTATAAAAGGATACAAAAAAAACACATTCCCATGGCAGACTAAGTTTAGCAACGGAAAGGATGGAACGGTTTTGGAAAACAAACTGGGATACCGGCTTCTAATTGTAGAGGATGACTGCCTGATGGCGGAAGGGACAGCCGACTATTTTACCGGCAAGGGCTGGAATGTAAAAATTGCAGAAGAGGGACAGACGGCCCTGGAGCTTTTGGAACAGGAACACTTTCATCTCATTCTTCTGGACGTGATGCTGCCCGGGAAAAACGGCTTTACCCTGTGCAGAAAAATCCGGGAGAACAGCGATGTGCCCATTATTTTTATCACCGCCCGGGTTCTGGAGGAGGATAAATTAAACGGCTACGCCCTGGGAGGAGACGACTACGTAACCAAACCCTTTTCCCTGCCGGTTCTGTACGCCAAGGCTATGGCCCTCCTAAACCGGATACGGGGAAACGGCACCCTCCTAAAAGCCGGACGCCTCACGGTAGACCAAAACAGGCATAAGGTCTGGAATCAGGATCGGCTTCTGGAGCTGCCGCCCAAGGAATATGCAATGCTTCTGTTCTTCCTGGAAAATCCGGGAAGAATTTACAACAGGGATCAGCTTTTGATCCGCTTCTGGGGCTACGACTTCGACGGAAACGAGCGGGTGGTAGACAATCACATCAAAAAGCTGCGCAAAATCCTGGAAAACTCCGGCTGTACCATCACAACCGTTCGGAAATCTGGATACCGAATGGAGGTAGAAGCATGAAAAAAAAGAAAAAACGGCTGTTAAAGCCTATTATCCTGGGCTTTGCAGCGCTGTATCTGACAACCATGTTCCTGGCAACCTATCTGATGAAATTAAAGTTTGCGGAAGATTATGAGAATACGCTGATAAAAACCCTCTCCAACCTGCAAAAAGACATTCAAAAACACGAGGCGGAGTCCTCCTCAACCCTGGACGAAGCGGCAAAACGCACCTGGTATCAGTCAGCTGTCAACAGCTGTCTTAAGCCCGGAGAGGCGCATATGAAGCTCTCTGCCGCCGTCTACGACGAGGCCGGCCGGCTGCTGGCCAAAAGCACCAATGTCATCGGCCGTACCGCCGCTTTGCTGGAGGATCTGCTGCCCCGGGAAGACATAGAAACCCTGGCCCGCTGTATGGCCGAGAATTATCAGCAGGATGAGAAACAGAGCCCGCCCAGATACAAAATCTGCGCCCGGGAAAGCGATCAGATCTATGAGATTCTCATACACGAACAAACCTGGAAGAAAGAACAGGATCTGAACGGTGAGGCAGCATCCAACACCTTCTACGAGTCGGCCTCTTCCACAGAAATATTGGGAAATTCCTCCCATCTGCCCGTAGAAAGCCTTGTGATCTGGTCCATGGTAAACAGCCGTCAGATCTGGAGCCGCACCGTGGCGGAGGCGGAAACTTCCCATTCCCCCTCTATCCAATCCGCGAGCACAAGCTTTCCCTATGTGAATCTTAGCTATGAGGACTGGAAAGCATGGAATGAAAGTTCCTATCTCCGGGATTTTCCTGAATCCATCGACCTTACGGAATGGGAAAACAACGTTTCTTCACTTATATACGCTTCCCGGTATCACAAGGACCGCCTGACTGCGCGCCTCTCCTCCCGCGAAATTCCCGGATGCTTCCTTGAGCTTCGCATGGAGAGTTCCCCCTGGCTTGCCTCCATGGACTATCTGAAATATATCTATCTGCCCTGCTTTGCGATCATGCTTGCCTGTATGCTCAAAATCATTTACTCTGCCAACAAGCTGTACGATCAGCAGGAAGCCCTGGAGGAAACCAGGAAAGATTTCATCAATGCCATGGCTCATGAGCTGAAAACGCCCCTGGGAATTATCCGCAATTTTGCAGAAAACCTCCAGGAACGCTGCCGGGAAGAAAAACGGGACTACTATCTGGAACAGATTGTGGGACAGACGGAAGAAATGGACCGCCTGGTGGAAGAAATGCTTCTGGTATCGAAAATGGAGTCGGAAAAATTCACCCTGCACACGGAATCCCTCTCCATGCTGGAGCTGATTCAGGAACAGCTCTCCCGGCTGGAGCCTCTGGCAGCGGAAAAAGGCATTCTCACAGAAATCCGGGAGGGACAGGATTTTGTGATAAAAGGAGATCGGAATTACCTCTCTATAGGCATATGGAACCTGCTCTCCAATGCAGTCGTCTCTAACGTCCCCCAGGGGAATATCCGCATTCTTATGGAAGCAGAGTCCTGCAGCATTGAAAATACAGGCTTTCCTCTCACAGAGGAACAGCTCCTTCGCGCCTTCGATCTGTTTTACAGCACCGATAAAAGCCGTTCTTCCGCCTCGGAAAAGCATCTGGGCATGGGATTGTACCTGGCGGAAAAGATCTTCAAAAAGCACGGCCTTAACCTGAGTCTGGAAAATACGGACACCGGCGTGCGCGCAACCGTTTCATCAAAAAGGTAAAAATAAAAGGTACGCAAACCGCCCCGTGTCTCCCAAAATTCCATCCGGGAAACGGGGCGGTCTGTACCTCTTTCATTTATCTTAAGTTTTCTCCGGTTTTTGCATAAAAAGTTAAAAGATACAATCCGCACAAACCTACCGCGGCATAAATAATCCGCGCCAGCCATCCCGCGCCGAAAATTGCTTCTACCAGATTAAACTGGAAAAATCCAATGAGACCCCAATTCACAGCGCCAACGATGGTAATTGTAAGGGCAATGATATCAAGTGCTTTATTCATAAGAATCCCTCCTGTGATTTTATCACTGATATCAATTTGCCCTGAAATTTAAAATTTATTCGGAAATATTTTCCTGCCGCAAAAGCCACCGCATTCCATACCCCGGAAGCCGTACACTTTCCGCTCCCATAACCTCCCCGGTGATCAGATCCCGGTACTGGCCTTCTTCTGAAATCCAGGCGGTATGCTCATTTCTGCCGAAATTGAAAAGTGCAGTCAGCTTCTCGTCTCCGTAAGCCCGGTTCACGCAGAGAACGGCGTTCTCATACGTTTCCGCCGTCCAGACGGCTGCCTGGCTTAAAAACACGGGATGCTCCGCCCGAATCTTTTCCATCTTCCGGACAGCGTCAAAAATCTTCTGCTGGAAACTTCCCTCTTTCTTCCTCAATTTTTCCAAGTCCCACCGGAAGCTGCCCCGGTGAAGATAACGGGAATCCTCCGCTTTCCTGGAATCCTCCCGATAACGGTTGTCATTAAACTGTCCGATCTCGTCTCCGCTGTAAATAACCGGAATGCCGGACTGGACCAGCATATAGCCATGGAGCATCTGGATGCAGCGCACCGCCTGCTCTTCTGCCTGCACATCGCCCTCCTCGAAGGCTTTCTCCAGGCCGCAGAGGGAAGCCGTGGTGCCGCAGAGCCTGGCGTCCCCGGATGCGGGATCCGCGTTATACAGCTCTCCCTTTGCAAAGGAACCGGGATAACAGCCCGTAAGAAAATCATTGAGATATTTCTTGTGGGGAACTTCCCGGAACCCTCTTGGTTCCAGCCAGTCATAATCCAGCCCCCAGCCAATATCATCATGGCAGCGGAGATAATTCAAAAACACATAGTCTTTGGGCAGGCTGTTGACAATATCCATCTGCCGTTTCAGAAGGGAGGCATCCCCGGTGGCTATAGTGTGCCAGGTAGTCGCCATGGTGGTGACATTGTAGAGCATATGGCACTCCGGCTTTTCCACCGTTCCGAAATAAGGCGCCACTTTGGCAGGCTCCATCACCACTTCCCCCAGAAGCAGCACGCCCGGGCAGACAATCTCGCAGATCATGCGCATCATGCGCACAATGCTGTGCACCTGGGGCAGGTTCCGGCAGGAAGTACCCAGCTCCTTCCAGATATAGGGCACCGCGTCAATGCGGATAATATCCACGCCCTGATTGGTCAGGTTCAGGAGATTATCTACCATATCGTGAAACACCATAGGATTCCGGTAATTCAAATCCCACTGATAGGGATAAAAGGTGGTCATCACGTATTTCTTCCGGTCTTCCAGCCAGGTAAAGTTTCCCGGCGCCGTGGTGGGAAATACCTGCGGACAAGTCTTTTCATACTTCCCGGGAATCTCAAAGCTGTCAAAAAAGAAATAGCGATCCTCAAACTCCTGCTCTCCTGCCCGTGCCCGCCTGGCCCAGGAGTGCTCCTCGGAGGTATGGTTCATGACAAAATCCAGGCAGATGCTGATCCCTTTCTTGTGGCAGGTATCTGCAAGCCGGGACAGGTCTTCCATGGTTCCCAAGTCCTCCCGCACTTTGGTAAAATCCGCCACTGCATAGCCGCCGTCGCTCTTTCCCTCCGGGGAATCCAGAAGGGGCATCAGATGCAGGTAATTGACTCCGCACTCCTCCAGGTAATCCAGATGCTTTTGCACACCCTCCAGATTTCCTGCAAAGGCATCCGTGTACATCATCATACCTACCATATCGTTGCGCTTGTACCAGTCCGGATCCGCTTCCCGGGCAAGATCCAGACTTTTTAAGGAGGTGCGCCGCTCCTGGTACCTGGCTTTCAGGCGGCCCCGGAGGTAGGAGAATCCGTCCTCCGGGTAAAGCTCGCAGTACAGCCATTTCAGTTCATCCAGATGCCGGGCCATCCGGCTTTCAAATTCCGTCCTTTTGTCCATAACCTCTCCTAATTGGTAATGGTACGCTCCGTCTCTTTGTCAAACACATGGATTTTATCCGTATTGAGAACAAATTCTACCTGGTCGCCCTCTTTGGCAGTGGTTGCGGAGCTTACGCGGGCCGTCATCTGGGTTCCGCACAGATCAAAGTACAGATACACTTCCGCTCCCAAAAGCTCATAGACATTCACGGTGCCCTTTACCTTAGCCATGTTCACCGCACGTGTGGTAGCCTCGTCGCTCACGTCCTCCGGACGGATGCCCATAACCACTTCTTTGCCTGCATAGCCGCCGTCAATCAGTTTCTTTGCCCTCTCTTCGGAGAGAAGAATCCGGTAATCAGCAACCTTCAGATACGCGTTGTTTCCTTCCACCTCGCAGACTGCATTCAGGAAATTCATCTGCGGGGAGCCAATAAAGCTTGCCACAAACAGATTGCCCGGATGGTTGTAGAGTGTCTGGGGACTGTCAATCTGCTGGACCACGCCGTCCTTCATGACTACGATTCTTGTTCCAAGGGTCATGGCTTCGGTCTGGTCATGGGTTACATAGATAATGGTCGCGCCCAGTCTCTGATGCAGCTTGGAAATCTCCGTACGCATCTGTACCCGGAGCTTGGCGTCCAGATTGGAGAGCGGCTCATCCATGAGGAATACCTTGGGACTGCGCACAATAGCACGGCCCATGGCCACACGCTGTCTCTGTCCGCCGGAAAGTGCCCTGGGCTTCCGATCCAGCAGCTTCTCCAGATCCAGAATCTTCGCTGCTTCCCGCACTTTTTTGTCAATCTCATCCTTGGGAACTTTTTTAAGCTTCAGTCCGAAAGCCATGTTGTCATAAACCGTCATATGGGGGTACAGCGCATAGCTTTGGAATACCATGGCGATATCCCGGTCTTTGGGCTCCACGTCGTTCATCAGCTGTCCGTCAATTTTAAACTCGCCGGAAGAAATGCTCTCCAGTCCTGCAACCATCCGCAGAGTGGTGGACTTTCCGCAGCCGGACGGTCCGACAAAAATGATAAATTCCTTATCCGCAATTTCCAGGTTGAAATCCTTTACCGCCTCGTATCCATTCGGATATTTTTTACAGATATTCTTTAAAGATAAACTTGCCATCAGTTTTCCCTCCCAGGTAATTTTTTCACTATTATCATGCCACTTGTTTCTCTAAATTTCTTCTAATTTCCGGTGCAGCCGCATCTCCTCCAGAAATTCGTCGTTGGGTTCCAGATACACCAGGTCGCTTCCCAGCTTAATGGTGTACACCCTCGCTTTCTCCCAACCGGAGGTGAAATCATGAGATCTGCATCCCGTCAGCCGCCGCTTCCCTTCTGCCACATACTCAATTTCCTTGCGATCGAAATGATAAACATCCTTGCGCTTTTCCTTGCGGATAATCTTGGAAATCTGAAAATCCCCGTTCACGTACACATATTCATATTCATATTTCCAGCTCCGAAGCAGCAGGATTCCCACCACCAGAAACGCAAGTACCGGCAGAAACAGGATCGGATAAAGAATTGTATCCACGCAAAGCACCGCCATGGAAGCCAGAAGTACGGCCTTCAAAAGGCGTTTGCCGCCGGGCATTACATAAGGAATACACCATTCCAGAACTACATCTCTCATGTTAACCTCCTATTCCAGTTTCACTTTGATTCCAGTTCCGTCAGAATCCTTCGGAGCCGCTTTATCTGGAAGGGCTCTGCAGCCGCTTGCGTCTGCATTTCCCTTCCGGGCTCCTTCCGGTTCTGACTGATTCCAGTTCCGTTAAACCGCTCGTATCTCATACTGAACCGCTTCATACTGCAAAAGGCTGCTGGGTACGGGAAGACCGGCGCTCATTAGAAGCTGTCCCGAAAAGGTTCCTTCCATCCCCTCCACCCGGTAGTGCATCTGGGGAATCAAGCCTTTCGCTTTCACATACCGCTGGGCATCGTTGGATTCCCGCTCTGTGAGCACCAGGGAAAGCAGCGCCTCTTTTTTATCTTGAGACACATGCTCCCAGGCCACATACTCCGCAAACTCATACGGATTGGTCAGGCGGTAATAGTCGCCCTCCGTAATCAGCGCATAATATTTCCGGTAACGCCCAATCTGCTCCCGGCAGATCTCTTTTTCCGCTTTTGTCAGACAGGTGGAATCCAGCTCATAGCCCAGAATCCCGTCCATAGCGGCAATCCCGCGTGTCTTAATCGGAACCGTTCTCCCCGTCTGATGATTGGGGCAGACGGATACGTGGGATTCCAGCGCGGACACCGGATACACAAAGGTGGTTCCGTACTGAATCTTCAGCCGGCACACAGCATCCGTGTTGTCGCTGCACCAAATCTGGGGCTGATAATAGAGCATTCCCGGGTCAAAGCGGCCGCCCCCGCCGCTGCACCCGCAGAAGAGGATTTCCGGATGGGTCAGGATAATGCGGTCCATTATGTCGTACAGTCCGAGAATGTATCTATGGTAAATCTCCCCCTGTTTTTCTTTCTCGGCTATGATGGACCAGGCATCCGTGATAAACCGGTTCATATCCCACTTCACATATTCGATTTTCGTGCTGTCCAGCACTTCATTGATTGATGTTACAATGTAATCCCGCACATCGCTCCGGGACAGATCCAGCACCAGCTGGTATCTTCCTCTGGACGGCTGGCGTCTCGGCATCTGCAGGCACCAGTCCGGATGGCGCCGGTACAGCTCGCTGTTCTCCGAAACCATTTCCGGTTCGATCCAAAGGCCGAATTTCAGGCCCATGGCATGGATCTCTTCCGACAAGCCCGTTAACCCTCTGGGAAGTTTTTCGGTATTCACATCCCAGTCCCCCAGGGCCGCGCTGTCATCATTCCTGTTTCCGAACCAGCCGTCATCCAGCACCAGCATCTCCACTCCCATGTCCACGGCTTCCCTTGCAATATCCAGAATCTTTTTCTCGTCGAAGTCAAAGTATGCCGCTTCCCAGCTGTTGATCAGAATGGGGCGCGCCTCTTTCACATAAGGACTCTGGCACAGATTGTTCCGGTAAATATTGTGGTACAGGTGAGTCAGATGAGTCAGGCCTTTCCCAGAATAAGCCAGCACCACCTCCGGGGCCGCAAAGCTCTCTCCCGGTTTTAATTGATAAGAAAAATGTTTGGGATGGATTCCCATAATAATGCGCATCTGATCGTACTGATCTTTCTCCACCTTGCAGACAAAGTTTCCGCTGTACACAAAGGAGAAGCCGTAGCACCGTCCGTAGTCCTCATTGGCCTGGTGTTCACACAGCACCGCAAAAGGATTGTGCTGGTGGCTGGAAGCTCCGCGGAAGCTGCCGATGGTCTGAATGCCGTAGTGCAGCGGGTCCCGGTGAAACTCCCGTTCCATGGTATGCCGTCCGTCCAGGTGGATAAAATCATAATCCGAATCCATAAAATCCATTGTCATGGACATGAGCCGGTTCAGATAAATGGTCTCCGGGCTCTGGTTCACAACCCGCACCGTCCGGGTAATCACATCTTTCTCTTCAAACACACAGTAACTGAGCACAGCCGTAAGTTGCGTCGCCTCGTCCTGAAGCCAGATTTCCAGGGTATCCACCGTGTCCTGTCCGGACGGACGCAGAGAGGGAAGGCCGGCCAGAGTATATTTCCCTGCATAGATTTCATGCCGTACTACCTTTCCCACGAAAGCGTAGCTTCCGTCCCCGTTCTTTACTTCAATACTGCTAAGCCGGTAATCACAGCTCCCGTCGCTTGAAAACTCTTGCGGAAGGACATCCAGTGAAAAAGTCCTGTCATTTCCCGCCTCATTGGGATTTGGGGAAAACCCGCGGTCCTGCATCTGAATGAGATAACCCAAGTCCTCATCCTCCAGCCGCTCCCCATAATACAGGTGCAACAGATAGCCGTACTCGCTGATTTTCATCTGGTAGGCGCTGTTCCTCGTCTGCAGCAGAAAGGTTTTTTTGCTATCTATGTATCTGACTGACATTCTCTCGTCCTCCAACGCATGTAATTTATTTTCCGCCGGTCATGGCAACGCCTTCGATAAACTGTTTCTGGAAGAACAGGTACAATACTACCATGGGAATCATGGCCATCAAGGAACCGGCCATCATCACCGGGAAGTTTGTGCTGAACTGTCCGCGCAGGGTTGCAAGTCCGGAAGATAAAGTCATCATCTTTAAGTCTGTGTTTGCAATCAAGGGCCACATCAGGTCGCCGTAGGCAAATACTGCGGTAAATACCGCCAGCGCCGCCATGGAAGAGGTGGTCAAAGGCACCATAACTTTGATGAAGGTCTGCCATTGATTGCATCCGTCCAGATAGGCTGCCTCGGAGATCTCATCCGGGATCCCCATGTATGCCTGGCGCAGGAAAAAGGTTCCGAATGCACTCACCAAGCCGGGGAATACCAGTGCGAAAATCGTGTTGGTCAGGCCCATCTTCGCCAGCATCTGATACTGGGGTGTAATGAAAATCTGGGAAGGAAGCATCATCTGTACAAGCACCAGGGAAAACAGAAGATTCTTTCCTTTAAAATTCAGTTTTGCAAACGCGTAGCCGGCCATAGAGCTGAATCCCACCGCACATACCACACGCCAGAAAATCAGCAGGATGGTATTCTTGTACAGCGCTCCGAAGGGAAGACTGGCCATCGCATCCTTGAAATTGTCAACGATCCACTGGGCCGGAAAAATGTCCGGCGGAATCTGCATACTCTCCGCAACCGTCTTAAAGCTTGTCAGGAACATCCATACAAAGGGGAAGATCATGATGATGGACCCGATGATGAAAAACAGGTAAGTTCCTGCTGTCCTGAGCTTTTGATTTCTCTCCAATGAGTTCGATTTCATCCTTCTCCACCTCCTATACTTCGTAGTTCACCCATTTCTTCTGTCCCCAGAACTGGAAGGCCGTCACGATTCCGATGAGCATCACGGTCCAGATTACCACAGCAGAGCCGTAGCCTTTATTTCCGGCCACAAAGGACTCCCGGTAGAACAGGAACATCAGAGACTGGGCACTTGTCAGTGCCGGGTTGGATTCCTCCACAATCATGTAAATCAGGTCATACACCTTCAAGGAAGACATCAGGCGCATAATCATAACCACAAACAGGGTGGGAGAAACCATGGGCAGCGTAATGTGGAAAAACTGCTGTATCTTGGTAGCTCCGTCCAGGCTGGCAGCCTCGTAGTAGGACTTGGAGATATTCTGCAGGCCCGACAGGAGGAGCACCGCGTCATAGCCGATAGCACTCCAGATAGCCACAATGGCACAGGTCACCATAACCACGTTGGGATTCGTCACCCAGTTCACATTGTGCCCAAGCAACGTGTTGATGATGCCGTACTCCGTGTTGAACATCCACTTCCACACCATGGCCACGGCTGCAGGAGCCACTACCATAGGCAGGAAGAAGATAGCGCGGAAGGCCGTTCTTCCTTTGATCTTTGTATTGAGCATTACCGCCACAACCAGGGCCAGGAAAATGCCCAGGGGTACTGTCAGAAGGCAGAAGTAAATGGTGTTTAAGTTTGCCTTCCAGAAATCCCCGTTGGTAAACATGCTGAGGTAGTTGGTAATACCGTTAAACTCATACAGGCCAAAGGGCTTTGTCTTCGTGAAACTCAGTTTTAACGTATCGATAAACGGATACAGATTCAATACCAGCAGGCCGATGATGGTCGGAGCAACCATAATATAGCCCCACATGCTCTCCGACTTAGCAAATTTGCCTGCTTTGCTGTTGTTTGCCATTGAAAAACCTCCCCTCTACTCTTCCGAAGCCGTGTTAATGCTGTTCTGGATATTGTCAAGGCCCTCGTCCAGAGTCACCTTGCCGGAATAAATCCGCAAAAGCTCATCCGTAACCTTCGTCTTCCACACGGAACGGTACGCGTTGTTTACGCTCTGAATGCCGTAATCAAACATGTCTACACATTTCTGTACATCCGGCTTGCCTTCAAACTGATCAAATACACCGATCCAGGTATCTTCCAGGCCTTCGTAAGCCGGAATCGCCGCACCGGACTCGCCCTGGATGCGCTGTCCCTCCTCAGAGCCTAAAAATTTCAGAACATCTTTCACAATTTCCAGATTCTTTCCCTTGGCACCCGTTGCATAGCAAAGGCCGTTGGAAATGGTAGCTCTTCCGTCGCCGCTGGCGGGATTGGGACACATAGGCAGCACTGCTACGTCCCATTTGCCCTGCATCTCCGGATAGTTCTGCATCTCGGACAGCAGGTTCCAGTTGCCTTCCAGGAACATGGCTCCCTGCTCAGAGAAAAAGGCTGTTCCGGGAGAAGTCTCTGCAAAATAATTCTGATCCGGGCACCATTCTTCCTTCTGCAGATTGATGTAGAACTCCATAGCTTCCCGGGTAGCCGGATTGTCGAAACCGCCCTTCTGCTTGTCTTCTGTCAGTATGTAGCCTCCGTTCTGGTACACAAAATTCCAGTATCCCAGCTGATCATCCCCGTAAGCCATATATCCGTATTTCCCGGTGGCATCGTAAATCTTCTGGGAAGCCTCTGTCAAATCATCCCAGGTCCAGGTCTCGTCGGGATAATCTACCTTTGCTGCGTCGAACATTTCCTTGTTGTAAACCAGACAGACCGTATCCTTGTCTTTGGGAATACCGTAGTACCTTCCGTCGCTTCCCTGGATATTCGCCAGAGAAATCTCGGAAAAATGATCCTTGAAATAGTTGGGATCCTCTCCGTCATAGAGATCGGTCAAATCCGCAATCTTGCCGTAGTCTGCATATTTCAGTATTTCATTGGTGTGCATCCAGAAAATATCCGGCATCTGATTGCTGATGGCTGCCGCCTCCAGCTTGGTCCAGTACTCGCCCCAGCTTGTAACCTGGACCTCAATCACCACATCCGGGTGTTTTGCGGTATAGGCATTGCATACAGCCTGCATACCATCCCTCTGGGCTACATCCCAGATCTGAAACGTAAGATGGGTTTTGCCGTCAGAGGCCTTCCCGCAGGCAGTCATCCCAAGGGTCAGTACCACGACCAGAAACGCTGCCAGTAATTTCTTTTGGTTCTTCACAAATTTCCCTCCTTCATATGGATATATTCGCACTGGAAAGCGAATTTTTACCGGTAAAAAATCCAGCCGTCCCGTACAAAAATAGTGAATAAAACAATTCCACCCTGGCCAGGCGTTAAAACAGGTTTGGGCATATTAGAAAAATACACCCTGAATATCGTAGAAATTATAACATTTCCACGGAATCCTGGTAAATAGCATAGCTTTTATCTTTCTATACCATTATGCTAGATCTATACAAAAAATGTATGGTGTGGTAAAATTTTGGTATATACGAACAGGGCAGAGCCTGGCAGGCACACAAAAATACCGGCTGTCAGTCTTGTCTGAACAGTCGGTATTTTATGCGTCTATCCGGCGAGCCCAGCGAGCCGCAACCCCAGAAAGGAGTCCAACCTATGAGCAACTTCCTCTTCAACATCTTTCCCAACGAGCGCTACATGGATCTGACCCTCTTCCAATACGGCTGGGAGCAGTGCGCCCCCGCCCACTCCTACGGCCCTGCCTCCCGCAACCACTATCTCTTTCACTACATTCTAAGCGGCAGGGGCGTTTTTTACAGCACAGACGAACGGGGCAACACTCATCTTTATAAATTGAAACCCCAGCAGGGCTTCCTGATCTCTCCCCAGCAAATCTGCACCTATATTGCAGACAAAGAAACACCCTGGGAATATGCCTGGGTGGAATTTGACGGTCTCCGGGTGAAAGAATTTCTGGAAACAGCCGGACTCACCTTCACCTCCCCCATCTACCGCAGCAGCAATCCGGAACTGCGGCAGCAAATGGCCGATGAAATGCTTGCTATCGTACACGGGAAGGATCTCTCCTCCCTGTATCAAATAGGACATCTGTATCTGTTCCTGGATCTGATGATCCGCTCCTCCTTCAGCCACAAGGAGTTTTCCGAAGGCCGCCTGCGGGATTTCTATATCCGGGAAGCCATCTCCTTTATCGAGCAGAATTACAGCCACTCCATCACCGTAGAGGATATCGCCCTCTTCTGCAGCTTAAACCGCAGCTATCTGGGAAAAATCTTTCGGGAAGAATTAAACCGGACGCCCCAGCAGTTCCTCATCTACTACCGGATGAACCGGGCTGCGGAGCTTTTGAAATTCTCGGAGACGCCGGTGGGCGAAATCGGAAAGCTGGTGGGCTACCCCAATCAGCTCCATTTCTCCAGAGCCTTCAAAAATGTGTTTGGGATTCCGCCCACCCAGTGGCGGAAAGAAAACCGGCTGTATCAGCCGCCGGAAGCCTAGGGAAAATACTAGGGCTTCTCTGGCCGTATTCCTAATGAGAAGACCGCAGCATCAAAAAGGCTCCCAGATTTCCCCTCTTTCCATGGGAAGCCCGGTGGCTGAACAAAAGCTCGGGATTGCAGCAGGTGCAGACATCCGTGACCGCAATATGCTCCCCGGGCACCCCTGCTTCCTCAAAAATCAGCTGGTTGGCGCGCCAGAGATCCAACTGGTATTTTCCGTTTTCCTTTTTGTAAAAGAGCTCCTTCCAGTCCGACGGTTCAAAAGTCCCCCGGAACTTTTCAATTACATCCTCGCTGACCTCATAGCAGTCCTGGCAGATAGAGGGGCCGATGGCCGCCAGAACATCTTCCGGCTTTGTCCCATACTCCTGCTCCATCACTTCCAGGGTATGCCTTCCAATCTTTCCCACCGTTCCCTTCCATCCGGAATGGGAAAGCCCGATGGCCCGGCGGACGGGATCTACCAGAAAAAGCGGCACACAGTCCGCGTAAAAAGTGGCAAGCACCAGGCCGGGCACATTGGTCACCAGGCCGTCCACATCCGTGTAATCTTTGGATCTTGTAAATCCCTTTCCCCGATCCGCTTCTGTCACCGCCCGCACATTTGCAGTGTGGGTCTGATCAGAGCACACCAGATCCGCACAGGAAAAACCGGCTGCTTTTCCCAGCCGCTCATAATTTTCCCGCACACACGCCTCATCGTCTCCCCGGCTGAAACTTAAATTCATAGAAGCATAAATGCCCCGGCTGATGCCTCCGGGACGCATAGAAAAGCAATGGGTCACAAGCCCGGTCTCCTCCAGCTTGGGAAAGATCAGAAAAGGAACGCCCCCGCGCTCCATCACCCTTGTTGTCTCTCTTCCTGCTTTTTTGATAAATTCCATAATAACCTCCCTGTAAAATTCCTCCTGGAACCTGTCTTCCGGGCCAAAACGCTATTGATAGGGAAAAGCATTCCGGTACAGAAAAATTTCTTCTCCCAGAACCGCCACCACATCAAACCGGCAGGGCTGGTTTTCAGGAATCTGATGCCGCATCCGGTAGTAATCGGCCACCCGGCAGATAGTTCTCTGCTTAGCGGCATGCACCGCCTCCGCCGGTTCCCCGCAGGATGCCGTCCGGCGGTATTTTACTTCCAGAAACACCAATGTCCCGCCATCCTTTGCAATCAGGTCAATTTCTCCCTGCCTGCACCGGTAATTCCGCTCCAAAATTTCATAGCCAAGCCCGCTCAGATGGGCCGCGGCTTTCTCCTCATACGCTGCTCCTGTCTTTCTCCGGTTCATCCGGTTACTCCTCCGCCGTAAAATTCCGGATAAAACTCCGCCTGTGGATGGCGCAGGGTCCATTCTCCTTCAAAGCCGCAATATGCGCGGCAGAGCCATACCCCTTGTTGGAAGCAAAACCGTATCCGGGAAAGATTTTATCATATTCTGCCATCATCCGGTCCCTGGTAACCTTGGCAATGACGCTGGCCGCCGCAATGGACACGCTCTTGGCATCCCCCTTCACAATGGGAACCTGGGGAATCTCCACCAGGGGAATGGTGACCGCGTCATTCAAGAGCAGATCCGGGCTCACGCTCAGATTGGCAACGGCCATCCGCATGGCCTCATAGGTGGCCTGCAGGATATTGATGCCATCAATGCGCTCTGGCCCCACCACTCCGACTCCCACAGCCACGGCTTTCTCCATGATTTCGTCATAGAGCAGTTCCCGGCGCTTCTCCGTAAGCTTTTTGGAATCATTGAGATAAAGGATCTCGCAATCCCCGGGGAGAATCACAGCTCCGGCCACCACAGGACCTGCCAGAGGTCCCCGGCCCGCCTCATCGATGCCGCAGAGGCGTCCCCGTTCCCCGTACTGCCGCTCATAGGCCCTCATGGCCTCCAGGCGCTCCCGCTCCGCCTCAAGCCTTTGTAATTTTCTCTTTTCCCGCTGTTCCTTAAGGATCTGTGTTTTTGTCACTGCTCTTCCCCGCTTCCTCTATGGCGGCTGTTCTCATTGGTGCTTCAGTATCCCGAATTTATTCAGAGGCCAGATGCGCAGCCATGCCCGGCCCACGATCTCTTCCCTACGGATCTTCCCTACGCTGGGATCCCGGCTGTCCGAGCTCTCATTGCGGTTATCGCCCAAGACAAAGTACTCATCTTCTCCGAGCTCTATGGGACTTTCCGCTATCCCCGGATCCTTTATCACCTCCCGGCCGTAGGATTCCTTTAAAATTTCCCCGTCAATGTAGATCTCACCGCCTGCTATCTGGACTGTCTCACCGGGAAGTCCGATGATACGCTTGATATAGAAGGTATTCTCCTTATAGCGGAAAGGAAACACAATGATATCATAGCGGACCGGCTCACGCATCCGGTAGGTAATCTTATCCACAATCAGATGATCTCCGTCATTCAGCGTGTTTTTCATGGAATCTCCGCTCACATGGGTTCTCTGGCCCACATAAGTAATAATCAAAAAGGTCACTCCCAGGACAATGCCCATGTAAACTACCATGCCCAGGGCCTCTCTCAGAGGACTTTTCGGCTGCTCCTCTTCCACGCCTTCCAGGAAGTCATCCTCCGCAATCTCCTGCTCTTTGCTTCTCTTTCTGCCCATACCCGCTCCTTCAACGTTTCTTTCTCTCTATCTTAATCCTCTGCCACGGGAATTTCAAGTGTCATTCTTCCCAGCTTCCCGCTGCGGAACTCCTCCAGCAGAATGGCCGCGGCTTTCCTGGGGTCCGGCTGGTTTCCTTTTAAGAGACAGCCGCGGTTTCCGGCTATCCCGTAGAGAAGTTCCGCCTCCTCCTGGTCTTCCTCCACCTTATACCGCTCTGCCAGAGTGCCCGGATATTCCTTTTTCAAAAAGCGCAGAAGCTCCAGGGACAGATCCTCCACATTCAAAATCTCATCCTTTACGGACCCGATAAGAGCCAGACGAAGCCCCACCTGAGGATCCTCAAACTTGGGCCAGAGAATCCCGGGCGTATCCAGAAGCTCCACCTGCTTATTCAGACGGACCCACTGGGCCCCCTTGGTCACACCGGGTTTATTTCCTGTCTTTGCACAGGCCCTGCCGGCAAAGCTGTTGATAAAGGTGGACTTTCCTACATTGGGAATCCCCACCACCATAGCGCGCACAGGGCGGTTTAAGATCCCCCGCCTCCGATCCCGCTCGATCTTCTCCCGGCAGGCTTCCTGGACCACACCGTTGATAGATTTTACCCCTGCCCCGGTTCTGGAATTGAGTTTTACCACATGGAAGCCCTGTTTCTGAAAATACCGGCTCCAGGCTTCGGTCTTTCCCTCGTCTGCCAGATCCCACTTGTTGAGCAGCAGAACCCGCCCCTTGTTCTTTCCCAGCTCATCGATATCCGGGTTGCGGCTGCTCTGGGGAATGCGGGCATCCACAAGCTCGATCACCAGATCTACCAGTTTGATATTTTCCTGCATCATCCGTTTGGCCTTGGTCATATGGCCCGGATACCATTGTACATTCATTGTCTGTCTCCCCTGCCTACTGCAGCCATCCGAACCGTTCCCGGGGAGAAATCAGAAACCAGGCCTCCCCCAGAATGTCCTCCCGCCGCACGTTTCCGATATCGGCGCTGCGGCTGTCCTCACTGTTGTTGCGGTTGTCCCCAAGCACAAAAAATTCATCTGCTCCCAGCGTTACGCCGCCCTCTGCCACGCCGGCGTTGTCCATCTTTTCCGTGAGCACCTTTTCCTCCAGAAGCTCCCCGTCAATAAACACCCGGCCGCTCTCTATGGTTATGGTGTCTCCGGGGAGCCCTACCACCCGTTTAATATGGTAGTGGGCATTCTCATTCCCGTGAGGCTTAAATACAATCAGATCGCCGTAGCCTGGTGCCTTCACCCGGTAAGCCAGCCGGTTGACCAGCACTTTATCCCCGCTGTAAATTCCCGGCTCCATGGACTGTCCTACATTGCTCAGGGACAGGCCGAAAAAGTAAACCAGAATACAGGCCAGGCCGAAGGCAAGCATCACTTCCCCAATCCAGATAAACGCACCCTGGAGCGCCGCCATATTGATTCTCTTTTTCCGCCGCCGAAAACTCAAGCCACTCATAATCTCTCTCCAAATTTCTATGACACCGTCTTTTGACAAGGGTAAACAAGGTCAAGAGACGGTAAGAAAAAGGGAGAATTTTCATTCTCCCCCTCCACCCGATAGTTCTGTCAGGTCTCTTTATTTTACTAATTCCTTTACCTTCGCGCGCTTACCCACACGTCCTCTCAAGTAGGTCAGTTTCGCGCGGCGTACTTTACCGCGGCGAACCACTTCCACCTTCTCTACATTGGGAGAATGCAGGGGCCATGTCTTCTCTACACCTACACCGTTGGAATTTTTCCGCACGGTAAAGGTCTCTCTGGCTCCGCCGCCCTGCTTTTTCAGCACGATTCCTTCAAATACCTGGATTCTCTCCCGGTTTCCTTCCTTAATCTTGCCATATACCTTCACGGTATCTCCTACCCGGAACTGGGGCGCTTCTGCCTTTAACTGGGCGTCTTCAATGCTCTTAATAATCTCGTTCATGTCTGTTGTCTCCTCCTTTTTTCCCGGATGTTCTTACTGCAAGGCCGGAAAGATTCCGAAAACCGCACCGGAGGCCGGCACGTTCCTGTTTCCTTCACACCCGCAGGTGTCTCTCCCGCCCGCTGCGGCAGCGGACCATCTCCTTATATCACAACGCATATCATTTTACCACAAGGCTTCCTAAAATGCAAGCAGTATTTTAGGAAGAGACAGCAATCCGCGTCAAAGATTATTAAAAACTACCGTCTCCTGTTTGAGCTCTCCCACAATGGCCTGGTTCACGCCCATGCGCTGTGTAATATCCTCCATATCCACCACCAGGCTCCTGGTGCTCTCGGCGACTCCCGAGATACCGGAGGCACCCTCGTTAATCACCCTGGTAATTGCCTCGATGGACTCCGCAATGCCGGCCATAGATCCCCGCAGGTGATCGGTCCGCTCTTTGAAATTGTCCATAGACTGCTGGATATACGCGGCATCCTCCTGATATTGTTTCCCGGACTGCACAAATTCCTGAAATTCCGTCAGAATAGAACTGTTCATATAGTCCACCAGATTCTGTGCATTCCGGGCAAGGTTGTGGACTGCTTCCGTAACCAGATCATTGATCTCCTGAATCCGGTTGGCGGCGCTGCTGCTGGAGTTTGAAAGCTCGCGTATCTCGCTGGCTACCACGGCGAATCCCTTTCCGGCAGCACCTGCATTGGCCGCTTCCACTGTCGCATTTAAGGCTATCAGCCGGGTAGACTGGGAAATCTTTAAGATTTCGCCCGTCAGGGCATTCACCTGATCCACACTTTGGCTCTGCCGGATGGCCTCATTTAAATCCTGAAGAATTTCCGCCGCCTTGGCGCTTGTAACCTCCGCACTGGTCTGGGCGGATTTTTCCAGTTCATCCGCCCTGGCCTTCATAGCCACCGTATAAGCCGTAATCGCAGCACATTCCTCCGCCGTATTGCTGGTATCCTGCTTTACCGCCTCCGCGTTCTCAGTAATAACAGCCGCATTGCTGGCCACCTCCCGGATCGTTCCGGATATCTTCTCTACCAGATTCGACAAATTGAAAATGCTTTCTTTGGAGGTTCCCGTCCGCTCCCGGACTTCCCCGGTCATATCGTCGATACGGTCGGAACTATCCCGGATTGTGTTTAAAATATTTTTAATAGGCACAACCACATATTTTAGAATCAGGGATATGGTCCCAAACACCAGAACCGTACAGGCAGCAATGGAAAGAACGCTGATGACAAGAGAGCTGATGTATACCATGGAAAGCCGGCCCCTGGCCTGTTCTGTCCGGGCACTGATAGACAGATCCAAGGCTTCCATGCTGTTTTCCATTGCTTCCGCATAAGAGGCCACATCCCCATTGGCAAGTATGTACGCATCCTGGGTTTTATGAGCGGCGCTTGCGCAGACCAGATTCACCAGCGCGTGTTTGAAAGATTCATAGCCGGATAAGAGGTTCTGATACTCTGCCTGGTCTTCCTTCGTTACATAGCTCTCATATTCCGCAAGCATCCCGTCCAAAAGGGCTTCCTCTTCTTTTATCTCATTTACAACGGCAATCATCGTATTGTAGTCTGTGGCAACAATGTGGGAAAGGGCCAGCTTGTGAATGTTCATGGCCGACTGGGAGATTTTTGCCAGCCTTCCCTTTCCGTCCATAAAATTGTCGGCAATGTCCGCCGCATTGGAATTTACATTCTGAATATTCACAACGGCCAGCACATTGGAAATAAGAGCCACAATTCCCAAAAGTGCAATGGGAAGAATTAAACGCCGTTTGAGGCTCATTTGTTTTTTCATTCTTACAATCCTCCCGAATGATTTCTGTCGCTCTCCCCGGCTACGGGGCTGTAATCTCTTCTACCATCTGGTCCAGCTGCTCTTGCAGATTCTGGCCGGAGGGATTTCCAAGGGCCATATTTCCTGCAAAAGCAGACACAGGATCCCAAAACTTTCCTCCCAAACGCTGTGTGCAGGAAAATTCCGACTGCTCCAAAAGAGCTGCTATGGCGGGAGAGTCCTGCACTTCCTTGGACGCTGCCGCATTCTTATTTGCCGGTCCCTGCCCCCGGAGTTCAAAGCGCAGCTTTTGATTCTCCTCATTGGAAATCCACTCTGCCAGCCGGGAAGCCCATTCACGGGATTCGGAATACGCATTAACCCCGATGAGCTTATAACCGGAATAGGAAGCCATCTGTATCTGCTGTCCCGCGCAGGTATACGAGGGAAGCTTGGATGCTCCGTAATCTGATCCCCAGATTTCTTCCAGAGCTACGGCATTCCATACACCGCTGACTCCCGCGGCCACAGAACCGTCCCGTACCCCGCTCAGAAACCCTTCGTCTCCCGTATTAAGAAAGCCGGGGCTCTCTGCCAGATTCAGCATAGACTGAGCTACGTCCGTCCCGCGGATAGGCCCTTCCGTGCCGTTCCAGGTACAGAAATTCGTGATGCCGTCATCGTTAA
This sequence comes from uncultured Lachnospiraceae bacterium, assembly GCA_910587955.1. Classification (GTDB taxonomy): domain Bacteria; phylum Bacillota; class Clostridia; order Lachnospirales; family Lachnospiraceae; genus Laedolimicola. Next base: position 127,694 of record CAJUNN010000003.1, read on the forward strand.
GACCCACGGTAAGCCCGGTATTTCCAAAGAAAGAGTATACATACCAGCCGGAAGACCAGTCCATAGCAACCTTGCGTTCCTGCCTGGCAGCAGCTTCCAGCATCCGCTCCAGGGAAGTAATATCCTCCTCTGTAAAATAGGCTTTATTATAATAGAGAAAATATCCATTGTCTGCTGTCAGCGGATAGGCATACAGCGTTTCTCCTATGCTGGCCGCTTCCACGGCTTCCTCAAGATTGGCAGCCTTTACGGCATCCGCCCCTTCCACCGGCTCCAGGGCTCCTGCCGCCACCAGGGTATTGAGCTGATCGTCCGCAAAAGCAAAGACATCCGCCCCCTCCTCCAGGTCACCCAGCAAAGCGTCCATACAGTTGCTCTCGCTCTGAGGCGCAAACGTAATACGGAAATCCGCCTGCCCTGCATACTCCCTCTCAAAGCTCTCAAAGATCTCATTTAAGAGGGCTTCGTCTTCCTGAGCCCCCCACACCAGCAAATCTACCTGTTGGGAACCGGCATCCCCGCCTGCCGTCTCCGCCACGGGTCCGCTCTCTTTACATCCGGCGAGCAGGACTGCCGCCAGAACTGCCAAAATACACAGATGAATGTTCTTCTTCATAGCGTTTCTATATCTCCTGGTTGTTTTCTAAATAATTTTACCGCCGCGGTTTACAAATTCCGCAAAAGGGCCATGCCCTCCAGGAAATCTGCAATCTGCCGGAAACAGATTTGGGATTTCTCCAAAGGACCGCCTTGGGGGGAAAGCCAGACGACACGCATTCCGGCCTCCCGGGCCTTTTGAATCCCTTCCGGGGAAGACACAAAGGCCAGGACCTTTTTCCCCGGCAGATGCACTTCCTCCAGAAGCTGCTTATAAAAATTTCCCCCAAGTTCCCTCTCCCCGGTATCCTCCTTGAGTATCCGCTCAAAAAGCCCTTTTTTGTCTAAAATCTGCAAAAAACCGTCCTTTCCCCCGGCCGGGCAGTCCCCTGCCAGGCCGCGCCAAAGGCCCAGTTCCCCGGAAAGCTTCAGGATTTCTTCCAAATAAGGCGCTGCCTTTGGTTCCCCCTCTCCGCTGTCCGTACCTCCCGCACAGGCGGACCACTCAAAGACCACGGCCCCGATCTTTCTTTTCCCGGAAGTGCCGGGCTTCTCCTGCGTGTTCCTTTCTCTTTCATAGGCTTCATAGAGATCCGGCCGCCGCTTCCTGGTACGAAGCAAAGATTGTTCCCTGCGCCACGCCTCCACCCGCAGATGATCCCCGGACAAAAGCACCGGCGGAACCTGTTTTCCCCGCCAATTCTTTGGCCGGCTGTACTGGGGATACTCCAGAAGTCCGTCCTCAAAGCTCTCAAACTGGGCTGACTCTTCATTGTTCAGGACACCGGGAACCAAACGTGAAACGGCATCGATCATCACCATGGCCGCCAGCTCTCCCCCGGTGAGCACATAATCTCCCACGGACACGTAATCCGTCACCACTTCTTCCAGTACCCGCTCGTCGATGCCCTCATAGTGGCCGCAGAGAAAGATCAAGTCCTCCTCCCGGGCCAGCTCCCGGGCTGTTTTCTGGCAGAAAACAGAGCCCTGGGGCGTCACATAAATCACCCGGGCCCTTCGTCCGGTCCGCTGTCCGATCCGCTCCTGCACCGACAGACAGGCCCGGTACACCGGCTCTGCCTGCATTACCATCCCCGCGCCGCCGCCGTAAGGATAGTCGTCTACCTTATGGTGCCTGTTGTCCGCGTAGTCCCGGATATTGACCGTCTCCAGGGTAAGGGCTCCCGTTTCCATGGCCCTTCCCAGGATGCTCGTATGCAGGCCCTGTTCAATCATCTCCGGAAATAAAGTCAAAACATGGTAGTTCATCATTCCAGCAGTCCTTCCGGTATGTGCACGGTCATCCGGCCCGCCGCCGTATCCACTTCCAGGATGCAGGAGGGAATGGCCGGAAGAAGCACTTCCTTTTTATCCTCCGTCTCTACGACATACACATCATTGGCCCCCGTCTTAAGAACATCCGTCAGAAGGCCCAGGCGCTCTTCCTCATCGGTCCACACTTCCATGCCCATAAGATCCACAATAAAATTTTCGTTTTCTCCCAGAGCAACAGTTTCCTCCCTGGATACCAGCAGATCCCGCCCCCGGTACACTTCCACTTCATTGATATCCTGAAATTCCCGGAATTTCAGAATCACCTGTTTTTTAAAAAATTTTACTCCGGTCACTTCCAGAGGCAGATATTCCTTTCCCGCATCCAGATACACACGTTTCAAATCTGAAAACCGCCGGGGATCGTCTGTGGTGGGATACACCTTCACTTCCCCCTTCAGGCCGTGGGTAGAAGCGATCACACCCACTCTCAAATATGGTTCCATTTATTCTCCCTTTTTAAAAACAGCGGGTGTCTCCACCCGCCTGCTTTCTATTGCAGTATTTCTACTACAACTTTCTTTTCTTCCTTTGATGCTGCCGCTTTTACAACACAGCGTATGGCTTTTGCGATACGGCCCTGTTTCCCGATCACTTTTCCCATATCAGACGGCGCCACGCGAAGTTCAACGAGAATCGACTTTTCGTTCTCCGTCTCTGTCACAGCAACTTCTTCCGGATGTTCTACCAGTGATTTTGCAATCACTTCTACCAATTCTTTCATTATCTACCTCCGAATAAGGCTGCCAGGAAAAACGGCTGTCCTACTTCTCAACTCCGGCGGCTTTCAGGATTTTGCCTACCACTTCTGTGGGCTGCGCACCGTTTGCCAGCCACTTCTTAGCTGCTTCCACGTCTACGTTGAATGTACTCGGATCAGTGCTGGGATCGTAGGTTCCAATTTCCTCGATGAATCTGCCATCTCTGGGGGATCTGGAATCTGCTACGATAATTCTATAGAAAGGAGCTTTCTTCTGACCCATTCTTCTCAACCGAATCTTTACTGCCATTGCTTTTCACCTCCGTTGTTTTACTTCTTTATTGTTAAAAGGGCATCCGAAAACGTCCCCTTTTACCGAATTTACCGCCCATCATGCCGGGCATCTGCTTCATCATCTTGCGCATCTGTTCAAACTGCTTTACCAGGCGGTTGACCTCTGCTATGTCCACCCCTGCTCCCCTGGCAATCCGTCCCTTTCGGGAGAGATTTAAGATCTCGGGATTGGTGCGCTCCCTGGGGGTCATGGAAAGAATAATGGCCTCAATCTGCGCCATCTTTTTCTCGTCGATGGCAGACTCCAGATCTTTCATCTGGCTTCCCAGTCCGGGCATCATGGACAAAATGCTTGCCATCCCACCCATTTTTTTCATCTGGTTCATACTCTCCAGATAGTCGTCAAAGCCAAACTGGGCTTTCTTGAGCTTCTGGGTCATGGCCTTGGCTTTTTCCTCGTCCACGCTCTCCTGGGCTTTCTCAATCAGGGTCAGCACATCGCCCATTCCCAGAATGCGGGAGGCCATGCGGTCGGGATAAAACTGCTCCAGATCCGACAGCTTCTCCCCCATCCCTACGTAAAGGATGGGCTTGCCCGTCACGGCCTTAATGGAAAGCGCTGCACCGCCCCTGGTATCACCGTCCAGCTTGGTGAGGATCACACCGTCGATCCCAATCTTTTCCTCAAAGACCCCGGCCACATTGACTGCGTCCTGGCCGGTCATAGCATCTACCGTGAGAAGAGCCTGATCGATGGAGAGATGTTCCTTAATCTCCTGCAGCTCTGCCATCATGTCTTCATCCACATGGAGACGGCCCGCCGTATCCAGAATCAAAACGTTGCAGCCATTCTTCCTGGCATGCTCATAGGCTCCCTTGGCAATGTTGACAGGCTTCTGGTTTTCCCCCATGGTGAAAACCTCTACCCCCTGCTTCTCTCCGTTTACCTGCAGCTGCTTAATGGCAGCGGGGCGGTACACATCGCAGGCCGCGAGCAGCGGCTTTCTCCCCTTTGCCTTGAGCTTACCCGCAATCTTCGCCGCTGTGGTGGTCTTGCCGGCACCCTGAAGGCCCATCATCATAAGAACGGTGACTTCATTGCCGCCCTTCAGCTTCAGATCTGTGGTCTCGCTTCCCATAAGCTTGATCAGCTCTTCATGGACAATCTTGATGACCATCTGGCCGGGGGTCAGGCTGTTCATCACATCGGCTCCAACCGCCCGCTCTTCCACGGATTTGATAAACTGCTTCACCACTTTAAAGCTTACGTCCGCTTCCAGAAGGGCCATCTTCACTTCCTTCAAGGAAGCCTTTACATCGGCCTCGGAAAGCCTTCCCTTGCCCCGCAGATTCTTAAATACATTCTGTAATTTATCGGATAAACTCTCAAATGCCATCTACAAATTCTCCAAAATATCCCGGAGCTGCCCGATAAGCTGCTCCCGGTCGGGGTTTTCCGTCTCCTTAAGGGACGCCTCCATGCGCTCTACCTTTTCCTTAACTGCCAGAAACCGTTCCACCAAGTGAAGCTTGGACTCATATTCCCCGAGAATACGGCTGCAGCGCTTGATCAGATCGTGAACGCCCTGGCGGCTGATTCCCTGTTCCGACGCCACCTCACTGAAGGAATAGTCATTGAGAACCACATCTTCATAAATCTGCTTCTGATGCTCGGTCAGAAGCTCTCCGTAGAAATCATAGAGCAATGTCTGTTCCAGAATTTTTTCCATGTTGCTCACCTGCTTGCTTATTATATACACAAACAAGTGCAGTGTCAAGTGTTTTTTCTTGACATTCCTAAATCAGGATCCTTTCTCAAAACCAGATTCACACCAGATACTCCTCCGCAAAGCGGACGGCCGCCGCCCCGTCCGCCACGGCGGTCACGATCTGCCGCAGAGCTTTGGTCCGCACATCGCCGGCCGCAAACACGCCGGGCAGGCTGGTCCTTGTAGTCTCATCCGCCTCCACATAACCAGACGGGTCAAGGGACAGCTGCCCTTTTACAAGCTCCGTGGCCGGTTTTCTGCCTACACTGACAAAAATGCCGTCGCAGGAAATCTCCCGCTCCTCTCCGGTAAGCACATGCTTCACCCGGATCCCCTCTGCCCGGTCCCCGTGCAGGATTCCGGTTACAACCTGGTTCCAGCAAAATTCCACATTTGAAGTCTTCAGCAGGGGATCCCGGTAAATTTTCTCCGCCCGCAAAGTATCCCTGCGGTGGACCAGGATTACCTTTTCGCAAACACGGGACAAGAGCAATGCGTCTGCCGCCGCTGTATTTCCCCCTCCGATTACCGCTGCCGTTCTGCCTTTATAAAACATGCCGTCGCAGGCGGCGCAGTAGTGGATTCCCTTTCCCACCAGTTCCTTCTCTCCCTCCACGCCCAGCTCTTTTGGACTGGCGCCTGCAGCCAGAACTACCGTCCTTGCGCAGTATATCCCGTCACGGGCTGTCACCTGTTTGATTTCCCCCGCAAGCGCCACGGACAGCACTTCCGTAAAACGGCTTGCCGCTCCGAACCGCTGGGCCCCCTTGCGCATTTTTTCACCCAGGGTAAAACCGTCAATCCCTTCCTCAAAACCGGGGTAATTGTCAATCTGCCCGGTAAGGGCCATCTGGCCTCCAGCCGAAAGTTTTTCCAAAACCACCGTGTCCAGCCCCGCCCGGACTGCGTAGAGAGCCGCCGTATACCCGGCAGGGCCGCCCCCGATGACAATCATATCGTAAATATGGCCCTTTGCACCAGCTACTTCTGCCCTGTCCTCTGTAAAAAAATTCTTATCCTCATTCAAAGTCATTTCCGTTTACTGCTCCTTTTTTATTCTTGGAATACTCAAATCCATGCTTCTAGTATCCGCAGTTTTCTTCCCGGCAAACCTGCCAAACGCATGATTTCAATCCGGCTGACTGCAAAAAAGGATGCCGCAGAACCAGCCAAACGCTGTATTCCGCGGCATCCCTGTGCCGTCCCGTTTCTATGTCTATGCCTTCGCGCTGTCTATCTTATTGCGTATCTCCTGCATCTGATAGTCCAGTGCCTCAATGGAATCTGCACAAGCCTTCAAAAGCCGTACGATTTCCTCCGTATTATCTATATCCTTTTTATATTTCAGCTTGTGATCCACACTGGCCCAGAAATCCATGGCAATGGTGCGGAACTGTACTTCCGCGTTCATGTATTTTTTCTCATTGGAGAGAAAAATCGGCACGCTTAAGATCAGGTGAAGGCTCCGGTAGCCGTTGGACTTGGGATTCTTAATATAATCCTTACTTCTCAAAAGAATGATATCGTCCTGCTGAATTAAAAGCTCTGCCAAACGGTAAATATCATCGGGAAAGGAACAGATCACACGGAGGCCCGCCACATCCCGCAGATGCTCCCGGATGCTCTCCACCGTTACCGGATACCCTTTCCGCTCCAGCTTCTCATAGATACTCTTCGGCGTTTTCAGCCTGCTCTTAATAGATTCAAAGGGATTCCGGTTGTACTCCTGGGAAAACTCTGCGTTCAGCACCTTCAGCCTGGTCTCTACCTCCATAATCGCTGCCTGGTACTCCAGCATCAAACGCTCAAAAGCCTTTTCCGCTTTCAGCTTCTCCTCCTGGACCTGAATGATGTGGTCCTGCTTCTTAAGAGCCTCCGCCTGTTTCTCCACCGTCTGTTCCAGACGGTTCCTGTGGGAAAAAAGCCCCATGGCTTTGCGTACCCGGCTTCTGATCACCGTGCGCTCAAACGGCTTATGGATAAAATCAGAAACCCCCAGCTCCAGGCATCTGCTCTCCGCCTCCGCCGTATCCTCACTGGTGATTACCAGCACGGGAATCTTCCGGATTAAGCCTCTCCTGCGTATATCCTGAATCACCTGAAAGCCGTCCATTCCGGGCATATGCAGATCCAAAAGGACGGCTGCAATCTCCTTCCATTCCCTCTGCAGTTTCGCCAGAGCCTCCCCTCCGTCTTCCGCCAGTTCCACCTGGTAGTCGCTTTTGAGCATCTCATACAGCAGATCCCGGTTGATTGCCGCATCGTCCACCACCAGTATCTTTTGCATTGTAATACACCCCTTTTGTACTCTCTGCTCTTTTTATATCACTTTTCAGGGCGTTTGACAAGGGCAGACAAGGCATTTTCCCGGGACTTTTCCTCCTTTTCTTCCATTGACTTTTATAATTACACTTGCTATAATTTATTTAAGTTCCTAAAATATCTTAAAGTTAATTTAAAATCAATATATAATTTCAAAATATTGAACCATTTGCGAGGTGCAAACATGCTTTATACGGTAGGTGAAATGGCAAAAGTCCTGGGGATTCCCGCTTCCACCCTGCGCTATTACGACAAGGAGAAACTGCTCCCCTGCGTGGAGCGCTCCAAGGGCGGAATCCGCATGTTTACAGATAAGGATTTTGAGTGGCTGAAAGTAATCGAATGCCTGAAAAAATCCGGCCTGTCCATCAAAGAAATCCGGGCCTTTACGGAAATGATCGGCAGAGGGGACGCCTCTCTTCCGGAACGGCTTGCCCTGTTCCGCTCACGCAGAGACTCGGTCCGGAAACAGCTGGAAGAAATGCAGGAGATGCTGGCCCTTCTGGAATTTAAATGCTGGTACTATGAGGAAGCCTTAAAAGACGGCACAGAAAGCCGGGTGCAAAACCTTTCCGCCGAGGAGATCCCCAAGCCCCACCGGACGGTGAAGCAGAACATGAACCTTTTGCATTTCGAAAAATAACCCCTCCGCCAGATACTCCTTTGTCTGGCGAAGGGGTTTTTCTTTTCTTCTACAAACTCAAATCATTTCCGCCGTTCAGCTTATTAAACAGCAGCAAAGATACTACCGTCAGAATAGTCAGGATGGTGGACAGTGCGGCCGCCGTCCCGTAGTTTCCGCGGATAACCTCTGTATAGATGGCAATGGTCAGGGTCTTCGTGCGTCCTGTGTACAGGATGATAGCCGTAGACAATTCGCTGATCATGGTCACCCAGCTTAAAATGGCGCCGGACACAATTCCCGCCCGCATCATGGGAACGGTAATGCGGAAGAATGCCTTCATCTTCGTCGCTCCCAGAGAGATGGCAGCCTCCTCAATACTCATAGGAATCTGCTGCAGGATGGCCACCGAAGACCGGATGGTGTAGGGCAGCCTCCTTATCACCAGGGCCACTACCATAATCAGCATGGTTCCGCTGATAAGAAGAGGCGGCTTGTTAAAGCCTATGAGAAGGGCAATTCCCAATACGGTTCCCGGCACGATATAAGGAATCATAGACAGGATATCCGTCACATTGGTCAGGGCGTTCCTTCTGCGGACTACCAGATAAGCAATCAGAATAGCCAGCAGAATAATCACCACCAAAGCCAGAACGGGAATGATAATGGTATTCTGGATACTCTTTCCCAGTTTCCCAAAGGCTGTAGCATAGCTCTGCATGGAATAGCCGTCTACGAAAATCTTTCCCTCCGTATTCTTAAAGGAGGTATAAATAATGTAGCACTGGGGCAGAACGGCAACTCCGATTACCAGGTAGGAGAAGAGATGCACCAGCCACCGGGTAGCTCCCTTAGCCTCCCGTTCCTCCATGGGATGAAGGGCGTTCAAAGAGAAGGACTTCCGGTTGGATATGTACTTCTGCACCAAAAATACCACCGTGGTAATGACAATGGCAATCACTGCGATCGCCGCCGCAAAGCCGTCGTTTCCGCCTACCTCGTTGATAAATTCATTGTAAAGCACCACCGGGAAGGTCCGGTATCCCTCACCAATCAGCATAGGCGTTCCGAAATCCGCAAAGGATCTCATAAACACCAGAAGACCTGCTGCCAGAAGGGTAGGCATAATCAGCGGAATAACGACCTTCAGAAAGCATTTCACGCCGGAGCAGCCCAGGTTTCCCGCCGCCTCAATAAGGGAATTGTCAATATTTTTCAGAGCTCCCCTTGCGTAAAGGAATACCAGGGGAAACAGCT
>CAJUNN010000004.1 GCA_910587955.1 uncultured Lachnospiraceae bacterium
TTATGTTTTTCCTTATTAATAATATTTTTTTCTTCGTCCCACTCAAATTTCATTTTTGGCCGTTCCTCTTAAATTATTCTATGTTAATAGTATACCATTAAATAACCAATCCATCAATTACATTATCCCTAATCTCTTCTCAAGTCTTAATATAGGAAATAGCAAAAACCCCTGTAAATGGCATTTCACACCACTTACAAGGGTTCTCATTCTCAAAAGTTCACCGTAAAGTTTATTTACGCATTTATTTCAAATGCAAACTTCGCTTACATGCCCATCTGCTTTGCCACCTCAGCCGCAAAGTCCTCATTTTTCTTCTCCAGGCCCTCTCCAGTTTCAAAGCGCGCAAACGCCTTGATAGTAATCTTAGCGCTGTTCTCCTTGGCCACCTGCTCTACGTACTTGCCTACCGTCTGCTTACCGTCCTCAGCCTTTACGTATACCTGATCCAAAAGGCAGATCTCTTTCAGCTCTTTATTGATACGGCCCATTACCATACCGTCGATGATCTTATCGTTAGCATCCGGCTTCTCATTCTTAGCCTGGACAGTCAGAATCTCTTTTTCTTTCGCAATGTATTCCTGATCCACTTCGCTGCGGTTGGTGTACAGAGGCTTCAGGGCTGCTGCCTGCATTGCCACATTCTTAGCCATTTCGCGGACTGCATCGTTGATTACATCTGTCTCAACATCTACCAGAACACCAATCTTGCCGCCTGCATGGATGTAGGAAGCGATAAAACCGTTCTCCTCTTCCATCTGCAGGAAACGGCGGATATTCATGTTCTCACCGATAATTGCGATCTGGGAAGCCAGAGCCTCTTTTACTGTGAGGGTAGTATCTTTCTCCCAGGTCTCTGCCATAAATCCATCGATATCTGCCGCTGTCGTCTTCACAGCCTGAGCCGCCACATCGGCCACATAAGACTGGAATTTCTCGTTCTTTGCCACAAAGTCGGTCTCTGCATTTACTTCTACCACAACCGCCTTCTTGTCATCGTTGATCAGACAGGTGGCTACAATACCCTCAGCCGCAATCCGTCCGGCTTTTTTCTGGGCGCTGGCAAGGCCCTTCTCTCTCAGCCAGTCAACGGCCGCATCCATATTTCCTTCCGTAGCAGTCAGGGCCTTCTTGCAGTCCATCATACCCGCTCCGGTCATCTCTCTTAACTCTTTTACCATAGCTGCTGTAATTGCCATTTTTGTTCTCCTATTTTAAGTTCCGCATACGCCCTACTAAAGCCCCTTTACTAGAAGGAACTCCGGCCACAAAATGTGTCCATTTTTCCTTCTGGGCTTTTTCCGGGCTCCTGCTGTTTTTATTTTAAGTTCCGCATACGCCCTACTAAAGCTCATTTACTACCTTCTGGGCTTTCTTGGGACTCCTGCTGTTTTTAACTTACGCTTCTACGGCCTCCTCAGCCTCTTCTGCATAAGCCTCCTCTACTTCCTCTGCCTGGCCCTGATTGGCCTCTACCACGGCGTCTGCCATCTTGGAAACAATCAGCTTTACGGCGCGGATGGCATCATCATTGCCGGGGATTACGTAATCCAGCTCTTCCGGATCGCAGTTGGTATCTGCAATACCGATCAGGGGGATACCCAGAGTATGGGCTTCCTGTACGCAGATTCTCTCCTTCTTGGGATCTACCACAAAGATGGCATCCGGGATTTTCTTCATATCCTTGATCCCGCCCAGGTTTCTCTCCAGCTTCTCCCACTCCTTGCGAAGCGCGATTACCTCTTTCTTGGGCAGCACGTCAAATGTTCCGTCCTCGGACATTCTCTCAATCTCTTTCAGACGGTTTACCCTGCTCTGGATGGTCTTGAAGTTGGTCAGCATACCGCCCAGCCATCTCTCATTTACATAGAACATGCCGCAGCGCTCTGCTTCCAGACGAATGGCATCCTGGGCCTGCTTCTTCGTTCCCACAAAGAGAATGCTTCCGCCCTCTGCCACAATATCAAATACTGCTTTGTAGGCCTCGTCAACCTTTCCTACTGACTTCTGCAGGTCGATGATGTAGATTCCGTTCCGCTCCGTATAGATGTAGGGAGCCATCTTGGGGTTCCATCTTCTCGTCTGATGTCCGAAATGGACGCCTGCTTCCAGCAGCTGCTTCATTGAAATTACGCTCATGTTTCTCTCCTCCGTTTTGGTTGTTCTTCCGCAGGCCTCGCTATCCTCAAAGACCGGAAATTTCCTTCCGGCACCGTTCTTGGTTCCGCCTGCGTGATTATTCGCTAACTTTGAAAGTATAGCACAAGAAAAGGGCTTTTGCAAGCCCTTTCCTTGAAAATACTGGCATAAATCCCGTGTTACAGTACGCTTGAAGTAAACAGAGATTTCACATGCTGCACCTCTTCTGCAGACGCCTTGGAAGCAGGAACGTAATACTGCTTCGCCCGGGCGATCTGGTACAGCTCTTCCTGAGACATCTCGCATTTGTTGCGCAGATCCTTTAAGGTCTGTTTGAGCTTCGGCTCCTCTGTCTGCGGAATCATGTCGCCGAACATTTTCAGTTCCCCGTTGATGCCCACCAGGGTATCAGATACCATCGTCTTCTCATCCATGTGCGTGCCCTCCTAACCTAAAAACTGCATTAACTGCTGCTTGTTTTCCTTGGCAGACTGGGCCGCCTTCTGGAAAAACTGTTTGACCTGCTGATCAGTCGCCTGGTTTGCATAGTCAGTCATTTTGCAGTGGGTCGTGTCATAGCCGCCGATTAAATGGCGCAGGTTCTGAACGTCCAGCTCGGATAATTCGGATCTCATACGGAATCCCTCCTTTTCCATAGATACGAAAGTCTTTCCCGCACATTCTGCGGTGCTTCCGGATGCCAAGCATCAAAGATAGTATCTAAAAAAGGAGGGATTCTTATACCTGCTTTGCCGCATTTCCTGCGGTTTCTATTTTTTTACCACAAAATTATAAGCACATTCGATATTTTGTTTAACCGGCCAGCCAGTTATACAGTTCCTCATATTTTTTGGCAGAGCTTGCCCAGGAGAAATCCACTGCCATGGCCCGGTCGATGATCTTGTTCCACTCACGCTTTTTGTCATAATAAATGCGCTCCGCATAGCGGACGGTGTTCAGCATCTCGTGGGCATTGTAATTGGTAAAGCTGAAACCGGTTCCCCGGTTCTCATACTCATTGTACGGCTCCACCGTATCTTTCAGGCCGCCCGTCTCCCTTACAATAGGTACCGTTCCGTAGCGTAGGCTCATAAGCTGGCTCAAACCGCAGGGCTCAAAGAGCGACGGCATCAGGAACGCATCGCAGGAACCGTAAATCTTATGGGACATGGCCTCGGAGTAGAAAATATTTGCGGACACTTTGCCCTGGTATTTCCAAGCAAAATGGCGGAACATATTCTCATACCGCTCCTCCCCGGTTCCCAGCACTACAAGCTGCACCGCATCCTGACACAGCTCATCCATCACATAAGCGATGAGATCAAAACCTTTCTGGTCTGTGAGGCGGGAAACAATTCCAATCATCATCTTCTTGGCATCCACTTCCAGCCCGAGTTCCTCCTGCAGAGCCAGTTTGTTCTTTACCTTTTCCTTGCGGAAATTCACTGCATTGTAATTTCTGAACAGGAATTTGTCCGTCTCGGGATTGTACTCATGGTAATCAATTCCGTTTACAATGCCCCTAAGGGAATTGGAGCGGGCACACATAAGCCCGTCCAGATGCTCTCCGTAGTAGGGCATCTTAATCTCCTCTGCATAAGTCTCACTCACGGTGGTTACTGCATCCGAATACACGATGCCGCCCTTTAAGTAATTGGCATCGCCGTACGCTTCCAGCTTATCCGGTGCAAAATAGGATGCCGAAAGTCCCGTAATGTCCTTCACCGTCTTCATATCCCACACCCCCTGGAACTTCAGGTTGTGAATGGTCATAATTGTCTTAATCCCCTGGAAAAACGGATTATTCTGGAAAGAATCATTCAAAAATACCGGCACAAGTCCCGTCTGCCAGTCGTGACAGTGAATAATGTCCGGCCGGAAATCCAGGGACGGCAGAGCAGAGATTGCCGCCTTTGAGAAAAATGCAAATTTCTCAATATCTTCATAAATATTTCCGTAGGGTTTTGGTCCGGAAAAATAATATTCATTGTCTACAAAATAGAACTTGATCCCCTCATATTCCAGTTCCAAAATGCCTACGTACTGGCTGCGCCATGCCAGATTCATATAAAAGTGCGTGACATACTGCATCTGATCCCGCCACTCCTGCTTCATGCACAAGTACTTGGGAACCATCACCCGGATATCAAAATACTCCTTGTCAAAATATTTGGGCAGCGAGCCAGCCACATCTGCAAGACCTCCGGTCTTAATAAAAGGAACCGCCTCAGAGGTAACAAATAAAATCTTTTTCACCGTATTTCCTCCCCGCTATCAGTTTGTAATCATTATAACGCATTTGGACGGTTTTTAAAAGATATATTTGTGCAAATTTTCAAATTTCAAGACACTTTCGACTTATGCTCCAGCCGTATCTTATCCGAAATCAGTGCAATGAACTCGGAATTTGTGGGTTTTCCCTTTCCGTTACTCACCGTGTACCCGAAAAGCTCGTCGATGGTATCCATCTTTCCCCGGCTCCAGGCCACCTCGATAGCATGGCGGATGGCCCGTTCCACCCGGCTGGGCGTGGTCTGGTGACTTTTGGCAATGGTGGGATACAAGATCTTGGTAATAGAATTCAGCATGTCCATGTCTTCCACAGACATCATAATGGCGTCTCTTAAGTACTGATATCCCTTGATATGAGCGGGAACTCCGATTTCGTGAATCATATTGGTCACGTCCGTTTCCAAATCCCGGGTCTCGTAGCTGTGCCGGCGCTCCGCGGCATTTCCCACCCGGACGGGGCTTAACTTCCGATCCCCCTTGCTTTGGATGCTCCTAAGCCTGCCCAGAAGCATCTCATTGTTAAAGGGCTTCATCATATAATAATTTGCCCCCAGGGCAAAAGCATCCTCTGTCACATCTTCCTGGCCCACTGCCGAAATAACGATAAAAGCTGGCATCTTTTTCAATGTCTTGTCCTCCCGGACTTTTTCCAGGACCCCGAGCCCGTCCATCTTGGGCATAATCAGGTCCAGAAGCACCACGTCCGGCGTACTCCGGCGTATCATTTCAACGGCTTCCTCGCCGTTTCCGGCCGTTCCCACGATCTCCATCCCGCTCTCATTCCGGATCATAACATTTAACATCTCTACAATTCTCTCATTGTCATCTGCGATTGCTACATTCAGCTTCTCCATAACGTCCTCCAAACATCGTATTTCCCCGCATACGTGTCTTCTTTCTTTTTTGATATTTGATAATCTTATTATAGGCGTGAGGACTTTCGGCCTGCAATTCCCATTCGCTCTCCATTTCCAGACACTAGCAGACACATTTCGACGCAATGTCTTAAGAGTCTACATGTTCCAGCATATTTTCAATAAATACTCCAAATCCCTTTGTGGAATCCTGTACAAACACATGGGTCACAGCCCCCACAATCTTTCCGTTCTGCAAAATGGGACTTCCGCTCATGCCCTGTACAATGCCCCCCGTCAATTCCAAAAGCTCGGGATCCGTAACCCGGAGGATGATTCCCTTATTCACGTCTGCCTCGTTCCTGTTTACTTCCAGGATCTCCACCCGGTAATCCCGCATCCGTCCGCTGACGGAGCTGCGGATCCACGCCTCTCCCGATTCAATCTCCTGCTTGTAGCCCACCTGCATTTCTTCCAGAGAAATTTTCTCACAGAGCCGTTCCGATCCGGTTCCGAAGATGCCGGCCGGCGTGTTCTCGCTGATCTCCCCGCAGACCAGCTCGTTCCGGTAGCGGATCATGCCGGACAGCTCACCCGGAGTTCCCTTCTCCCCGCGCTTGATATCCACAATATTCGTATCGTAGAGAGAGCCTTTGTGGAGCTCCAAAAGGCTCCCCGTATCCACATCGTTAATGCCGTGGCCCAGGGCTCCGAATTCCCCTTTTTTAGTGAGAAAGGTCAGGGTTCCGATTCCCTGGGTGTTGTCCCGCACCCAGATACCCAGCTTGTACTCGCCCTGCCCGGTCTGTACCGGCTCCAGTTTCACTTGGATCCGCTCGCCCTTTCGCACCAAATCCAGTACAACCTGATTGCCTCCCGCCTGATTGATGCGTTCAATCAGCTCCTCCTTGTCCCAGATCTCCTCACCATTGACGGCCTGGATGTAATCGCCTCCTTGTACAATGCGCAGGGCCGGCTCATAGTTCAGCCCGTCCGCTCCTGTCACCTTTCCGGTTCCCACGATCAGAATTCCATTGGTCTCCATATAAATGCCGATGGGAATGCCGCCCGGAATTACATAGGCAGGCTTTAAGACCTCCACCCGGGCCTCCTTTAAGGGAAAAATACCCAGATACTTGTAAGAAATGGTGTAGTTCTCCTGGGCATAGGCATTGACCGATGCCTCTGTCACACCCGGCCCGATCTCCTCCGTCACAAAAAATCCCGGGCTGCTGGGGCGCGGTTCCCCCTGGGTCTGCGTATACGTATCCGGGATCTGATCCCGCACCTCCATATAGTGAAAAGCGCCTAGTCCCAGCAGGCCTGCTGCAAGCAGTCCGGTCAGGAAGCGGCGGTATCGTTTTCTAACATCCATGTTTCCACATCCTCTGCGTAAAATCGTAGGTCCGGGCCTCTTTGGGGCCACAGACAAAAAAGGATGTAGCTCATTCTCTACATCCTTTCTTAGTATGCGGAATCTTTTCTTTTCTAATCTAACATTTTTTGGCTTCTGCCAGACGCTTCATCTCTTCTGCATTTTTAATCACTGCATCCGTGATAGCCGCGCCTCCCAGAATACGGGCCAGTTCCTCAATACTTTCTTTCTCATTAAGCCTTCGCACCTGGGTCTTCGTCTCTCCCTCTTTTACCTGTTTTTCAATTCGGAAATGGCTGTCCGCCATAGCTGCAATCTGCGCCAAATGAGTGATGCAGATCACCTGTCTGTTTTTTCCGATCAGCATCATTTTTTCCGAAACCTTCTGAGCCGTCCTGCCGCTGATCCCCGTGTCGATCTCATCAAAAATCACCGTGTCAATATCATCCTTATCCGCAAGCACCGTCTTTACAGCCAGCATTATCCGGGACAGCTCGCCGCCGGAAGCAATCTTCATCAAGGGACGAAGCGGCTCGCCAGGGTTGGTGGAAATGAAAAATTCTGCGTCGTCCAGTCCGCCTGCTGTAAAATCTCCCAGGGTGTCAAAACGCATCTCAAAAGCTACATTGAGAAAATTCAAGTCCACCAGATGCTCCCGGACAGCGCTTGAGAGCATCTCCCCATAACGCTTCCTTATCTCCGTAGCCTTCGTGCAAAGTTTTGTCAAATGTTTCTTTGACTCCTGCATTTCCTGTTCCATTCCTGCCAGGTAAGCGTCATAATCCTCCAAAGCCGCCAGCCGCTCCTGCTGGCTCTCCTGGTACTTAATCACCAGATCCAGCGTTTTCCCGTACTTCGCTTTCAGGTGATTCAGAACATTCAGGCGCTCCTCCGCTTCCTGAAATTCTTCCTCGGAAAATTCCAGGGTGGTAAGATATTCCGCCATATCCCGGTTGAAATCATTTAAAAGGCTGTCCACATCCGCCAGCTGATCCGCCAGGCCTTGAAGCCCCTCATCCCAGGAAGTGACGCCTTGCAGCTCTCGCAGGGCCTGTCCGATGGCTGTCCCCG
This sequence comes from uncultured Lachnospiraceae bacterium, assembly GCA_910587955.1. Classification (GTDB taxonomy): domain Bacteria; phylum Bacillota; class Clostridia; order Lachnospirales; family Lachnospiraceae; genus Laedolimicola. The sequence goes on from CAJUNN010000004.1 coordinate 7,732, forward strand.
CAGACTGGGGATCTTCGTACCCGGTCAGCCTATAGGCCGTTCCTGCAGATTCCAGAATCCGCCGGGCATTGGTCATCTTCCGGTAACGCTGCTCCAGCTCCTCGTCCTCTCCCGGAACCAGCTCTGCCTTTTCAATCTCTTCCAGCTCAAATTTCAGAAGGGACACTTCCCGCAGACGGCTCTCCTCGTCCATCCGGGCTTCCCGGAAGCGCTTTTCCAAGCTGCGGTATGTACCGAAGACAGAGGCCAGCTCCTCTTTCACCGGAGCGATCTCTTCCTTGGCAAACTCGTCCAGAATTTCCAGATGCTTTTTTTTGTTTAATAGGGATTGATGTTCCTGCTGGCCGTGCATATCAATCAAGGCAGAGGCCGTTTCCTTAAGCTGTCCCAGAGTGACAGTCTCTCCATTGATCTTATTGATGCTCTTTCCGCCCAGAATTTTTCTGGAAATAATCACCTGCCCGTCCTCCGGGACCACGCCCAGTTCCAGGAGACGTTCCTGCTGCCGCTTCCGGTCCGCCTGGAAGACCAGCTCTACCAGTCCGTAATCCGCGCCCTCCCGCAGCATTTCCCGGGAAATCTTTCCTCCCAAGGCCAGTCCTACGGAACCGATCACCATAGATTTTCCGGCTCCCGTCTCTCCCGTGAGAATATTCAGTCCTCCCGCAAAATCAATCTCCGCCTCCTGAATCAGGGCCAGGTTTTTTACATGTAAATGACTTAACATAAAATTGATTACCTCTTTTGCAGAAGCTTCTGCAGCTTTTCCATAACCACAAACGTCTCATCCACCGAGCGGACTGCACAGAAAATGGTATCATCTCCAGCAATGCAGCCTACAATCTCCCGCCAGTGCATGGCGTCCAAGGCCGCCCCCACCGCCATGGCCATCCCGGCCACAGTCTTGATCACCAGAATATTTTGAGCCATATCCATGGACAGAAAGCCCTGCCGCAGGATACCGATATATTTCTCGCCCATATGGCCGTTATGTCCCTGTATCACCACGTAGCGCTGCCGGCCGTCCACTGTAAGCTTTGTCAGCTTCAATTCCCGGATGTCCCTGGAGACCGTGGCCTGCGTCACCCGAAATCCGGACTCATTCAGTTTGTCCGCCAGCTCCTCCTGCGTCTCGATGGCATACCGGCCGATAAGTTCAATGATTTTCGCGTGGCGTTCCCGCTTCATAGTGTGCCTCCTATTCCAGTTCCGCAGAAATGTGTACAGCACACTTCCCTTAGAAAGACTTTCGGCCGCAGTTACTTGCGTCCGTAATTCTTTCTGTGTGCTTTACACATTCCTGCTGATTCCAGTTCCGCAGAAATGTGTACAGCACACTTCCCTTTAGAAACATTTCCGGCCGCAGTTACATGCGTCTGTATTTCTTTCTGTGTGCTGTCCGGGCTCCTGCTGATTTTAATTCCCGTGCATTTTGTTCCGCAGAACTTCCAGAAAACTGATTCTGCTGATCTTCAGGATGTTTACGGTCTTCTCCGATTTTTCAATCTCTACATAATCTCCCGTAGCCATGGATACAGAGCCGCCCCCGTCAAAGGAGGCAAAGGCCTCCTCGCTCTGGGCCCTTCGTCCCGGTCCCAGGCGGATGGTCACCCGGTCCTCTCCGGAAAGCACAATACTCCGGGCTGCCAGGGTATGAGGACAGATGGGCGTGACCACAATCATGGATGCCATGGGCGATACTATGGGTCCCCCTGCGGAAAGGCTGTATCCGGTGGACCCGGTGGGCGTGGATACAATCATCCCGTCCGCACCGTACCGGTTCAAGGATTCCCCGTTCACGGAAATCTCATAGTCTATCATGCGCAGATCCCCCGCACGGTTCACCACAATATCATTCAGGGCAATGTCCTGCACGGTTTCCCCGCCATTCCGGTACACCCTTCCCTCCAGCATCATCCGGGGTTCTATAGTATACTGCTCTGCCATCAGGCTGTCCAGGGCGTCTCCCACGCCAGCTTTCTCAATCTCCGCCAGATACCCCAGAGTTCCCAGGTTGATGCCCAGAAGAGGAATCCTGCGGTTTACCGTGTCCCGGGCCGCCTGAATCAGAGTCCCGTCCCCGCCCAGCACCAGAATACACTCGGTCCCGTCCGGGATCCACGCCTCGTCCGTATATCGGAAATCCCCGGTTCCCGGCTCCGCGCCCTTTCTCTGGTACTCCCGGACGGTACACGTCTTGCCGTGCTCCCGCAGATAATCGTAAATTCGGCGGGTAGTCTCCAGATCTTTATCTTTTTCACTGTTTGTAATGACGTAAAATTTATCCATAAGCCTTCACTTCGCTTTTATGCCAGCGTTTCATGAGCAGCATCCACAAGTGCCGAAGGGTCTATTTCCGCCGGAATCCTTGCCCGGATCTCCTCCCAGGAAGCCCCCTCTTCACTCCACGGCCGCTCTGTCTTCTCTAAGTGGGCCAGATATTCAATATTTCCCTCGGGACCCTTGATGGGGGAAAACTCCAGATGTAGCACGTCCAATCCCAGAGAAACCGCATAGGAAAGCACCTTCTCAATGACTTCCAAATGGGTGGATTTTTCCCGGACCACCCCTTTCTTCCCTACCTTCTCCCGTCCGGCTTCAAACTGAGGTTTGATCAAAGCGGCCACCTGCCCGCCGGGGGCCAGAAGGTTTTTCACCGGAAGCAGCACCTTGGTCAGAGAGATAAATGCCACATCGATGGAGGCAAACTCCGGTTTCTCCTCTATCTGCTCCGGCAGCAGATAACGGATATTGGTCTTCTCCATGCAGACGACTCTCGGATCCGTCCGCAGCTTCCAGGCAAGCTGGTTGGTCCCCACATCTACTGCATAGACCTTAGAAGCCCCGTTCTGGAGCATACAGTCGGTAAAGCCTCCGGTAGAAGAGCCCACATCCATGCAGATCTTTCCTTCCAGGCGAAGGCAGAACCGCTCCACAGCCTTCTCAAGCTTCAGGCCGCCCCGGCTCACATATTTCAGGGCGCTGCCCTTTACCTCAATCTCCGCCTTTCCGTCAAACATAGCCCCTGCCTTATCTTCCCGCTGGCCGTCCACAAACACATTTCCGGCCATAATAATGGCTTTTGCCTTCTCCCTGGACAAAACCAGTCCTCTGGAAACCAGCAGCACATCCAGCCGCTCTTTCATATCCCGCTCCTTCTAAATCAGGCCGACGTAGGCCGTAATTACCTGCTTTGCGACAGTCTCCACATCCAGTCCTACCTCCCGGTAAAGCAGCTCCACATTTCCATGCTCTACATATTCATCCGGGATAGCCGCACTCAGCACCCGCACCGGAAGCTCCCTTTCGTTCACATAGTTCAGGACCTTTTCCCCGTAGCCGCCGCTTCGGACATTTTCCTCTATGGTCACAATCAGTTTATGACGTTCTGCCAGCTCCTCCAGCAGCTTTTGGTCAATGGGTTTCACAAAGCGTCCGTTTACCAGGGTGCAGTTGTAACCAGCATCCTTCAAAATTTCCCTTACCTGCTCTGCCGTCTTTACCATGCTCCCCACGGCCAGCAGGGCAATATCCGCTTCCTCATAGAGGATCTCGCTCTTTCCTAAGATCACGGGCGCACGGAACTCTGCAAGGCCGTCGTAGGCTTCTCCTCTGGGATAGCGAAGGGCAATAGGCCCCTGGTATTGAACTGCAAATTTCAGCATATCGGAAAGCTCCCACTTATTCTTCGGAGCCATCACCGTCATTCCCGGAATACTGGAAAGATAGGAAAGATCAAAAATCCCCTGGTGGGTCTCCCCATCGCTTCCCACCAGTCCCGCCCGGTCAATGGCAAAAACTACGTGCAGGTTCTGGATACATACATCGTGGAGAATTTGATCGTAAGCCCTCTGCAGAAAAGAGGAATATACGGCTACCACCGGCTTTAAGCCTCCGGCCGCCAATCCGGCCGCAAACGTCACCGCATGCTGCTCCGCAATTCCCACATCAAAGAACCGGTCCGGAAACATATTGCGGAAACGTTTCAGACCCGTTCCGTCCGGCATGGCCGCAGTAATGGCCACCACCTTTTCGTCCCGATCCCCCAGTTTTCGCATAACGGTAGAAAAAATATCCGTATAGCTGGCTTTGGTCCGTTTATGGCTGGGAAGCCCGGTGGCAATCTCAAAGGGCTCCGCCCCGTGAAAACGGGCCGGATGACGTTCGGCCGGGGCATATCCCCTGCCTTTTTGGGTTCTGACATGCACCAGCACCGCATGGCGGATCCTTCTGGCATCGTTAAAGGCCCGGATCATCTGATCCATGTTGTGGCCGTCCACAGGTCCCAGATACGTAATCCCCATGTCCTCAAACAGCATTCCCGGAATCACCAGCTGTTTGAGTCCGTTTTTTGTTTTCTTTAACTGCCGCACCAGTCCGTCGCCGAACACCGGAATCCGCTCCAGGGTATTCTGGAGTCCTTCTTTAAACCCGGTATAAGCCTCCGCCGTCCGCAGGCCGTTGAGATACCGGGACATGCCGCCCACATTTTCTGCAATGGACATTTGATTGTCATTCAGGACAATGATAAAATTGCTTTTCAGCTGGGAGGCGTTGTTCAGGGCCTCATAGGCCATGCCCCCGGTCAGGGCCCCGTCCCCGATAACGGAAATCACCGTCTCCGTCCCTCCCTGCAGATCCCTGGCCTTCACCAAGCCGATCCCGGCAGAAATGGAAGTAGAGCTGTGTCCCGTATCAAAGCAGTCGCAGTCACTCTCCTTGCGCTTGGGAAAGCCGCTCAAGCCCCCGTATTTGCGAAGCTCATCAAAGCCTTCCTTCCGCCCGGTCAGAAGCTTGTGGGTATAGGCCTGATGGCCCACGTCCCACACCACCTTATCCCGGGGAAAATCAAAAGCCAGATGCAGAGCCATGGTCAGTTCTACCACGCCCAGATTGGAAGCCAGATGGCCTCCGCTCACACTGATCTTTTCGATGAGAAAACTGCGGATCTCTTCCGCCAGGCTTCCCCATTCTTTCTTTTCCAGTTTCTTTATATCATTTACCCGATTGATTTTCTCAAGCGCCATAATATCTCACTTTTCTCTTGTAATCAACATCCGTATCAGTTCTTCCAGAAAAACGTTTCTGCATTCCAGGGCGGAAAGGGTTTCCAGGGCACGGGCCGAAATCTCCGCCACATCCTTCCTGGCTTTCTCCAGTCCCTCCAGGGTTACATAAGTTGTCTTCTGGTTCTTATCGTCGCTGTGAATGGGTTTTCCCAATACCTCCAAGGTACTGGTCACATCTAAAATATCATCCTGGATCTGAAAAGCCAGCCCTACATCCCCGGCCACCCGCTCCACAGCGCGGACCGCTTCCTCTCCGGCTCCTGCCAGTACGGCTCCGATGGTCATGGAGCTTTCAATAAGGGCACTCGTTTTCAGCCGGTAGATAAAGTCCAGCTTTTCCCTGGAAAGAGGCTGCCCCTCAGACTCCACATCCACTACCTGGCCGCCGATCATACCATAAATTCCCGCTTTCCGGGCCAAAATTCCCAGGGCACGGGCCGTGCGCGCATCCGGTTCCCGCTCTACCGCCTCCGCTGCCGTCTCAAAGGCAAAATTCAAAAGAGCATCTCCGGCCAGAATGCCAAACGCCTCCCCATACACTGCATGAGTCGTCTTCTTTCCCCTGCGGTACTCATCATTGTCCATAGCCGGCAGATCGTCGTGGACCAGAGAATAGGTGTGAATCATCTCTATAGCTGCCATAAAAGGCTCCACAATTTTTTCCTTTCCCCCGAACATCCGGTAGGTCTCCTGCATGAGCATGGGGCGCAGCCGCTTTCCTCCGGCCAGAATGCTGTAATTCATAGCCTCCAGAACCGTCTTCTGAAATCCCTCCTCCCGGGGAAGATACCCTTTCAGAAGCTCCTCGATCTCCTCCGTCTTTTTTAAAAGCTCTTCCTTAAAACTCATCCAGCTTTCCCTCCTCGTTCAGCACCAGCATTTTTTTCTCCACCCGGTCCAGCTTTTCACTGCAATACTGCAAAAGCTTCGTCCCTTCTGCGTATACGGCAAAGGATTCCTCCAGAGGCACTTCCCGGTCCGCCAGCTTCGCCAGCATCTCATCCAGCTGCGCAAACGCTTCTTCCAGGGACTGTTCCTGCATCTCCATCTCTCTTTCTTCCATTCTCATTCCCTCTCCACGGCCAGTCTCTCTTTCACCACAGCCGTATAAATACCGTCCGTTACGTGAATCCGAAGGCTTTCTCCTTCTTCCGCCTGGCGGATGCTTGTAACTGCCCGTCCGTCCTGTCCTTCCGTATAGGAATAACCCTGCTGCAATTTCAGCAAGGGCGAAAGCCCGTGAAAGCGCTCAATATACAAATCCAGCTTGCTTCTGCGATCTAAAAAGCATTCCCGCATGGCCTGCTCCATTCCGTTCTGCAGCTCCGCCAGACGCATCCGCTTCTCAAAAAGCTGCTGTCTGGGACTGGCCCGGTGCAGACACCCCCGCAGCTGTTCCAGACGGCCGCGGTACTGCTCCAGCCTCCAGGCAAAGGAGCTTTCCAGATTCTTCCGGTATGTGTCCAGCCGTTTTGCCAGCTCCCGGAAATCCGCCACTGCCAGCTCTGCGGCTGCCGAAGGAGTAGGGGCACGCAGATCCGCCGCAAAATCGGCAATGGTCGTATCCGTCTCATGACCTACCGCAGAAATTACCGGAGTCCGGCACTCGAAGATGGCCCTTGCCACCTTTTCCTCGTTAAAAGCCCACAAGTCCTCCATGGAACCTCCGCCTCTGCCCACAATGAGGACATCCACACCCAGGGCGTCCAGAGCCCGGATTCCACGGACAATACTATCCGCAGCCCCCTCTCCCTGCACCTGGGCCGGGTAGAGAATCAGCTGTACAAAGGGATTGCGCCGCAAGGAAATGGTACGGATATCCTGCACAGCCGCTCCTGTGGGAGCCGTCACAATCCCCAGCCGCCGCACATAATAGGGAATGGCCTGCTTATACTCCTTAGCAAACATGCCCATTTCTTCCAGCTCCGCTTTCAGACGCAGGTACTCCTCGTACAGGCGGCCTGCTCCGTCCAGGACAATCTCCCTGGCGTAAAGCTGGTAGTTTCCCGTCCGCTCGTACACATTGACGCTGCCCAGGACAATGACCTGCTGTCCCTCCTTCATGGGAAAGGAAAGCCCTTTCCGGTTTCCCGCAAACATCACGCAGGAAAGGGTTCCGCTCTCATCTTTGAGGGAAAAATAGAGATGCCCGGACGTATGGTATTTGCAGTTGGAAACTTCTCCCTTTACATAAAGGCGGTTCATAAAAAAATCTTGGGCAAACATATTTTTTATATAACTGTTTACCTGGGCCACCGTATAGACGTTTTTCATGCTTCTTTTCCCAGTTTTCCCAAAATCCCGTTGATAAATGCCGGGGATTCATCTCCGCCGAACTTTTTGGACAATTCCACGGCCTCATTGATAGCAACGCCCACAGGTACATCCTCATCGTATTTCATCTCATAGACAGCCAGGCGCAGAATTGCCAGGTCCACCTTTGCAAGCCTGGATAGCTTCCACCCCTGGGCTGTTTCCCCGATCCGGGCGTCAATCTCGGGCAGCTTGTCCATAATGCGGGCATACTTTTCTTCCATATAGAGCTGGTCTTTCTCCTCCAGCGCTTCCAGCCCTTCAAAAAACAGGCGGAGCTGCTCCGGCATCTCATCCGGACCGTTGAACTCCACCCGGAACACCAATTCAAAAATGTGTTCCCTCAATTCTCTTCTCTTCATCAATCCTGTCTCCCATTGCAAAAGAGAGCCGCCGCAAAACCGCCATGCAGTATTTGCAGCGCCCCTTCTCCTGCAGTCCGCTCACGGGCAGACTTATTTTGCTTTCTCCATATTTACGCTGGCAATGCGGATATTCACCATAGCCACTTCCAGGCCGGTCATATTTTCAATGGCGCTCTTTACTTTGTCCTGTACCTTCTCGGATACCTTCATAATACTGTAGCCATAGTCGATATTCAATGCCAGATCTACATCCACCGTCCGATCCGTCACCAGTACCTTAACGCCCTTGGAGAGATTTTTCATCCCCAGCCGGCCGATGAGCTCGCTGGTAATATTTCCCGCCATGGAAGATACCCCTTCCACTTCCATAGCCGCCAGCCCTGCAATAATCGCAACTACCTCGTCCGCAATCTGGACTTCACCCAGTTTTCCGTCTGCATGTATCATATGAACACCTCTTTTTTCTTCCTTCGACATATTCACAACCTCCATGTATTCTCTCCTGTTTCCTATGATTCTAGCATACTTTCAGGGAAATGGAAATCCTTTTTTCAATCCCGGATTTTTCTTCTTGCCATTCCGGCCTTTTTCCGCTACTATTTTAAAAAGGAGGAAACGCTTTATGCTGGCTGATTTTCATTTACATTCTGCATTTTCCGGCGACAGTGATGCCTGTACGGAGGAAATGGTACGTTCCGGAGTCCGCAAAGGCCTGTCTGAATTGTGCTTTACGGAACATTTGGATGCCGATTATCCCCCCGCGAATGTCTGTTTTGATCTGGATACCCCTTCCTATCTTTCCGAAATCCGGAGGCTTCAGGCTGCTTTCCGGGATCAGATCCGGATTGGCTTCGGGGCAGAGCTTGGACTGCAGCCGCACTTGGGAGATTTTTACCGCTCTTTCACCAAACAGTATGCGTTTGATTTCGTCATCGGCTCCACCCATTTGGTGGACCGGATGGATCCCTATTACCCGGAATTTTGGGAAATGCACAGCCGCGAAAGCGCAATCCGGCGTTTCCTGGATGTTACCCTCCAAAATATCAAAGCTTTCGATGACTTCGATGTCTACGGCCATCTGGACTATATTATCCGCTATATCCCCCAAGGAGAGCGGCGTTTTCCCTATTCGGATTTTGCGGATCAGGTTGACCTTATCCTAAGACTTCTAATTGCAAAAGGAAAGGGTCTGGAAATCAATACCGGAAGCTTCCGATCCGGACTGGACACACCCAATCCATGCCCGGAAATTCTCCGGCGCTACCGGGAACTGGGAGGCGAGATTGTAACTGCGGGCTCCGATGCCCATACACCTGAACATATAGGCCTTTCTTTTGACCTGGCAAGAGAGCTTCTTCTTTCCTGCGGGTTCCGGTATGTTTCGGTTTTCCGGGGGAGAAAAGCGGAATTTTATCCGATCCGTTGAATTCTTTACAAATATTTCCATTTAGGTTATGGTAAATAACGGATTCTATGATTCTCATGTTTTCTGTTACTATCCGATCTTGAACGGGAGACATCCGGTCTCTTGTGCTTCCGCTTCGGAACTGTATTCACGTTTATTTACATTTTCATTTTACTTTAAGGAGGAACTTTATTTATGAGCAACAAACCTGGAGGTCCAGAAAATCCAGCACAATAAACCCATAGATACCAAATTAAAGGCTTGGCTTACGTTTCTCAGAACAGACGATCCCGTCCGGATTATCCAGCTTGCTGAAACCTGGCCGGAGTTTAAGCAGATGTACCAGGAGGCATACCAGTTATGCCGGAATACGGCGGCTGTTATGGGATTCTTTTCGGAAGAACTGCGGGAACTGGATCGCAATACGGTGCAGCTCATGATCGACGAAATGCAGACGGAATTAGAACGGCTGAAAGAAGAACGCAAAGAAGTGAAAGCAGAAATACAGCAATATCAAGAGCAGCTCCAGGAGCAAACTCAACAGTATCAGGAAGCCCTCCGGCGCATTGCAGAACTGGAGCAGAAATGCCTCTGAATCGCCCGGCCAGCTCCCCCGGCCGGGCATTTCCAATTCTTCTTTTCCTATCCTACCGTCAAAATCTTATCCAGCATCTCCACTTCCCCGGAGGCCGCAATCTCTACCTGCTCCGGCAAAGATACCAGAACCGCCGTGGTGAGATCGTATCCGGCTGCCCGGATGGCATCCATATCAAACTCCAGCAGCGGATCACCTGCCTTTACCTTATCTCCGGATTCTTTCAGGGCATGGAAATATTTTCCCTGAAGCTCCACTGTATTGATGCCCACATGGATTAAAAGTTCCGTGCCGCTCTCACTCACCAGGCCAATGGCATGCTTCGTGTCAAAAAACATGGCAATCTCTCCGTCAAAAGGTGCCGTCACCAACCCCTTGGCAGGCACAATGCCCACGCCTGCGCCCAGAGCACCTGACGCAAAGGTGGCGTCTGCAATCTCCGTATGGGGCATTAAGGTTCCGGCTACCGGGGCGTAAACTGCGTTCGGTTCTGTCTCGATCCGCGCCGGCGCTTCCGCTTTTTCTCCCGCTTTCTTTCCCGCAGAAGCTCCTTCCGGGTCCTTGTATCCAAACATCCAGGTCAGCACAAAAGCCACAGCCGCAGAAATCACAAACATGACAATATAGTTGATGGGATCATGCAGGCAGAGCAGCAATCCGAAAATTCCGGTAACACCCGTACCCGTTGCCCCAAGTCCCATGATGGAGGCATACAAAGCGCCGCAGGCACCTCCCACCGCCCCGCAGATGAAGGGCTTAAAAAATCTCAAGTTCACACCAAAGATAGCCGGTTCCGTAATTCCCATAAAACAGGACATTGCGGAGGGAACTGCCATGGATTTCGTCCTCTGGTTCCTGGTCTTTAAGGCAACCGCCAGGGTAGCCGCACCCTGGGCAATATTGGCGGCAGACGCCAGGGGAAGCCAGTAAGTCATTCCGTACAGTCCAAGCTGTCCCACGTCAATCACCGTATACATATGGTGAACCCCCGCAACCACCGTGAGTGAGTAAAGACCTCCCATCAGGAAGCTTCCAATGCCGAAAGGAAGGGCAATCAGCTGCTGAACGCCGCCGATAATTCCGTTTTCTATGGTTACAAAAACCGGTCCGATGATAGAGTAGGTGAGATATCCGGTAACAAACACACTTACCAGAGGGGTTACAAACAAGTCAAACATAGCCGGAACAATTTTATGTAACTTTTTCTCGATCATACACATGACAAAGACAGCGATGATAACCGGAATCACGTGTCCCTGATACCCTACCAGATCCACCTCATACAGGCCGAACCATACCTTCTGGGTTCTTAAGACCCCCTCGGTAGCCACTGTCCACGCATTCTGCAGATCCGGGTGAATCATCAGCATACCGATAACAGCCCCCAGATAGGGATTTCCTCCAAACACTTTCGCCGCACTGTAGGCAATCAGAATGGGCAGGAATACATAAGCTGTATTGGCAAAGAGGTTTGCAAACACGAAGATGGAACCGGAAGTGTTAATATTTAAAAATCCGTTGTTTACCATAAAATTCAGGGCTTCCATAATTCCCATGAGGAAACCGCTGGCCACAATAGCCGGAATAATTGGAACGAAAATATCGCCCAGGGTTTTAATCGCCCGCTTGTAAATGGGCTGTTTGGCAGCTGCGGCTGCCTTGGCATCCTCCTTGCTGGCCGCCGTCAGCCCGGAAACATCCAGAAATTCATCGTACACCTTGTTCACGGTTCCGGTTCCCAGAATAATCTGGAGCTGGCCGGAAGCGCTGAACACGCCTTTTACCCCGTCGATCTCCTCCACTGCCTTGACGTCACACTTGTCATTGTCCGCCAGCACAAGACGAAGGCGGGTGGCACAGTGGGCCGCAGATACCAGATTTTCCTTTTTTCCTACTTTTTCGTAGATTTCCTCTGCTGCTTTTCTGTAGTCCATAACTATCTCCTCTCTTTTTTCGGGCCTTCAAAGCCCTTTCTTTATATTAACTGCAGACTGCACCGTCTTTTTTCCGTCTCGCCTTTCCTGCAGCTAACCTCGATTTACAAAAACTTATCCTTTCCTATGCCCGGAAGCGATACCTGCACGTTACAAGAGAACCCCAGGCCCGCACTGTATAGGATGAGTCCTCCGGGTAGAAACGAGTGGTAAAAACATCCCGTCCCCCGTTTAAAAACACTTCCACACTGGAAACATCCACCAGAATCCGCAGCTCCTTCAGGCTTTCCAATTTCCGTCCCCGGACCGTCCGGCCCGCCCCCAGAGATTCATCCTCAAACTTCATCCAGAAAATTCCTTCCTCTCTGCGGTAGGAAAGCCTTAAGCCCTCCGCCAGGACCAGTTCCAGGCTCTCTCCGCCCGTCTCAATATCCAGCTCGCAGGAAGAAGCTATTTCCCGGTAAAATTCTCCCGAGATGGTTTCCTCCTGGTTCCACCAGGCATCCAGCTCCTGCACCGGATTCTGGCACAGCCTCCCGTCCCGCACAGTCAGTTCCCTGGGAATGGTCATCATATGCTGCCACCCATCCGCCACGGTTCGGTTGACATAATATTCTTCCACATCCGGCATCCCCATCCATGCAATCTGAATCCGCCTCCCGTCCTCCGCCTGAAAACTCTGGGGCGCATAGAAATCAAAGCCGCCGTCCAGCTCCCGAAAACTGCTGCTCTTCATAGTTCCCCGGAAATCATCCTCCAGAAAGCAGGTTACACTCTGATAAACATTTTGATAGCAAAGTCCGGAAGCCGGAATTCCCTGGGGAGAAATACACAGCACCCGCCGGCCGTCCAGCAGATAAACATCCGGGCATTCCCACATGTAACCGAACTCTTCTTCCGTCTCCAGGCGCCCCTGATAGCTCCAATGCCTCTTATCCGCGGATGCAAATACCAGGGCCGTTCCCCTGTTTTCCTTGGTCCGTGCACCTTGTATCATATAATACGTTCCGTTCTCTTTCCATACCTTGGGATCCCGGACGTGGCAGGTCAAATCAGAAGGATAATCCTTCCCTGTCATCAGCAATTCCTTATGGTCAAAAATTTTGCCGTCTGCACTGACAGCCAAAACCGTATTGGACCGGCGGCCTGTCACGATGTAATCGTGCTCCCCCTGTTCCTTTATGTTTCCCGTGTAAAAGGTATAGATTTTCCCCTCCTCCGCCAGGGCGGAGCCGGAGTATACCCCATGGCAGTCAAAAGGCTGATCTGGAAAATGGGAAATCCCCTGGAACTCCCAGTGGAGCAGATCTCGGCTGGTGCAGTGGCCCCAGAATTTCAAACCGCCTTCCACCTGGAAAGGGGAGAACTGATAAAAAGCATGATAAATTCCGTCCTGCTGGCACAAACCGTTGGGATCGTTCAGCCACCCAAAGGGGGGAGCAATGTGCAGAAGAGGCCTCCACCGCTCTGTTTTCCGGCCTTCTCCTTGACGCCTCTGTTCCTCTTCAAACATTTTTATCCATAAAGTCTCAAGAGCATTCATACCATCTCTCCTTCATTCCTCTTACATTCATCGTTTATTTGTGAATACGTATTCATAAATGGTCCAATAAAAGAACAATTCCGAAAAACTGTTCTTTTGAATCTCGTCCTTAACGGATACTTTCCCTGCAGGAACTCTGCCTGGGCACCAGCTCTGCCAGCATGGGATGCTCCTCTGTCTTTCTGTCCTCCGGATGATCCATTTTATAAAAAAGCCTCTTGACCGCCGCGGCTGCCATCTCCTCATTGGGCTGGGAGACACTGGAAAGGGCTGGCCAGAGGTAATCGCACATATACGTATTATCAAAGCCTACCAATCCGGCCCTTTCCGGTATTTTTATCCCGCGCCTCTGCAGGATCCCAAGCATCTGGGCCGCCCGCCTGTCATTGTAGGCAAAGATTCCGGTCCGGCCTCCCCAGCGCTCCAAATGTGCGGACAGCGCTGCATCAATCACTTCTGAGTCCTTGCCGGCAATCACAGTCATCCGTTCCCGGATTCCAGTTCCCGTCTTTGACAATGCCCTGGCAAACCCCTGATACTTCACATCCGCCGGATCACCGAAAAAGAGAAAATTGTCATACCCCTCCTCCAGCAGGTGGCGGCCCACCTGGCTGCCAGCTTCCACGTGATCCACATAAACACAGTCCATACCCGCAGCCTGCCGGGTAATGATTACCGTTGGAATATCCAGCCGCCGGACAGTCTCTTTCCACTGCCGGGACCTCTCGTTCACAGGAACCGCAAGCAAACCGTCTACCCGGTAACGCCGGACCACATCCAGACATTCCCGCTCATGCTCCAAATCATAGTTGGAATTAAATAAAATCAGGCTGTAGCCCTCTTTCTCTGCCTCCTGTTCAATGTATTTTACCAAATCTGCAAAAAAGGCATTGGAAATATCCGTCAGGAGCACCCCCACCAGGTGGGTTTTGCTGCCTACCAGGCTTTGCGCCATCCTGTTCGGCTGAAAATCATGCTCTCTTGCACAGGCCAGGACGCGTTCCCGGATCTGGGGATTCACCGCCTGGTTTCCGCTCAGTACACGGGAAACCGTGGGCTGGGAAACACCTGTTAGTTTCGCAATCTCCGTCATGGTAATCATGCCTGTGTCCTCCCGTCTGCAAGTTGTGAATACGTATTCACAACTTTCCTTCATCCTATCACTATAAGTTTCTACTGTCAATCGGCAGATCTTCCAAATTTTCCCCTTTCAATTTATGCAGATCGACGAAGAAGAGAGCGGCTGCAAAAAAGTCTTTGCAGCCGCTTTCAGTCATACGATCTCACATTTTTGCACGAAACTCCGAATACAGGCATTTACTTTCTCCGGCTGATCTACATTGGAATTATGCCCTGCTCCCGGAATCCATATCAGTTCCAGATTTTCCCGCTCCGCCCATTTTCTGTTATACCGCCTGGCAGATCCCGCCTTGTCTTTTTCCCCGCACAAAAGCAGCACGGGACAGCGCGGCCGGTAAGACAAATCCGCCTCTATGGCTTCCCCTAGAATGCGGAATCCGTGATCCGCCAGGGCACAGTACTCCTCCTTCGAATAGGAGCCCGTAAAAGCATACATCATTCTGCGGCCGTATTCCGTCTCGCAACAGCCCCTGGCCCCGTCATACCGGAGACGCCTCCAAGGATAACTGCGGTATATAGGTCCTGTCCGCTTCAAAAGCCAGAGTTCGGCTTCCGTAATATAACATCTCTTAAGAGGCGCCGAATCAATGGAAAGAAAGCCCGCCGCCTCTCTGGGAAACCGCTCCAGAAAGCACTGGGACACATAGCCGCCCATGGACTGCCCGATCAGAACCGGCTTTCGGATTCCTTCCTTTTCCAAAATATCATGGAGCCAGCAGGCCTTGTCCATCAAAGAAAACCGAAGGTCAAAGGGTCTGGAACGGCCGTGGCCCGGCGCATCCCAGACGAGCATATTGTATTCCCCCTCAAACGCTTCCGCCTGCTTTAAGAAAAGGCGGTGATCGGCCGTAAGCCCCGGCAGGAAAACCAGTGTAGTCCTGTCGGGTTTTATCCGGCTGCACCAGTAGACGATGGTTCCCAGATCCGTGGAATGGCTTTTTCTCTTCATAAGGCTTTAACTCCTTTTCAAAAGCGCCAGGGCTTCATCCCTTGTCAGTTTTGTCTCTCTCATAATGGCTCCTTATTCCAGTTCCGCATCCGCCCTCCCAGCACCCTCTCTTAGAAAGAATTTCAGCCGCATAATACACGGCCGCAATTCTTTCTGGCGCTGTCCGGGCTCCTGCTGTTTTTTATTCCAGTCCCGCATCCGACCTTTTACACCCGGAAGCATCCGCCCCCGATAAACTCGCGGATCAGGGAATTCTCCGGGATAAAGGAACTGTCCACGCCCACAAAATAATCCAAAAACTTTAGGAGCCGTTTGGCCTCCATATATTCCGGGGCATCCCGGTCAATACCGAAAAGAATAGGCTCCGCATACTGCTTCAGCACGGAAAGCTCATAAATCAGAGCAGAATTGAACATGGCATCCGCCTCCTCCTGGTAGGGGAAGATATTTTCCTCCTCTCCCCGGCGCACGGAAGGCCACATGCCAATGGTGCGGGCCGCGCTGGAGCCCCTGGTCCGGGCATCCCGCACCATCCGCCGGATCAGGCGGCCGTCCGTGGTGGGAATCCGGTTGTGTTCATCCACGTTCAGCTGGGTCAGGGCGCTGATGTAAATCTTAAACTTGCTCTCATGGGGCAGGCTGTGGGACAGCCGGTCATTGAGACAGTGAATGCCCTCCAGCACCAGAATATCCTCCGGTCCCAAAGTCATATAGTCCCCGTTGTACTCCTTCTTCCCCGTTTTAAAATTAAAATGAGGCAGCTCTACCGTTTTCCCCTCCAAAAGCTCGCACATCTGCCGGTTGAACAGCTCAATGTCAATGGCTTCCAGACACTCAAAATTATAATTTCCGTCCGCATCCTTCGGCGTCTCATCGCGCTCCACAAAATAATTGTCCACTGCTATGGGATGGGGCCTAAGGCCCGCAGCCGAGAGCTGGATAGACAACCGATGGGAGAAGGTCGTTTTCCCGGAAGAGGAAGGGCCTGCAATCATAATAAATTTCCGGCTGCTGTCCTCCGCAATCCTGCGGGCAATCTCCGCAATCCTGCGCTCCTGCAGCGCCTCCTGGGTCATCACCAGCTGCTGCATTCCGCCTCTGGAAATACAGTCGTTTAAGTCGCCCACTGTGGAAATGCCCAGCATATCTCCCCATTCCACCGCCTGGCGCATAACCTTAAAAATCTTTCCCTGGGGCGTAAAGGGCGGTATGGTTCTGGGGGCCTTCCGATCCGGAAACTGGACCACAAAGCCTCCCTCATAGAGATGCAGGTCAAAATATTTCAAATAGCCTGCGTTCGGGACCATGTAACCGTAAAAATAGTCCTCAAAATCTCCCATCTTGTAAATATTCACCCGGGAAGCCCGGCGATACCGGAACAGTTTCTCCTTGTCATACATCCGGTGCTCGTGGAAAATCTTCAAAGCCTGATCCGTATTCACATTCCGTTTTTCAATAGGAAGCTTCTTCTCCACATATTCCAGCATCTTTTCCCGCACCGCCTCAAGGAAGGCCTCATCAAGGGTCAAATCTCCCTCCAGGGTGCAGTAATATCCGCTGCTTAAGGAGTGCTGTACCTGTGCCCGGTGTACGGCCTCGTTTCCCGCCACCTTGTAAACGGCTTTCATCAGCATCAGAGTCAGGCTTCTGCGGTATGCCTGATATCCGGCCGGATCTGCCGTAGTAAAGAAAGTCAGCTCACAGTCCCCGGAAAGCTTCTTATTCAGCTCCCGCAGGCGCTTATCCGCCGACACCAGCACAATGTCCCATTCGTAGTCCTTCTGATG
The DNA here is from genome assembly GCA_910587955.1 of uncultured Lachnospiraceae bacterium. GTDB lineage: Bacteria > Bacillota > Clostridia > Lachnospirales > Lachnospiraceae > Laedolimicola. Next base: position 24,832 of record CAJUNN010000004.1, read on the forward strand.
CTCCCGGGCAATCTCCTCATAAGCCGTCCCCACCGGATATTCGTACTGTTTTCCGTTGATTGTTACGTTTGCGTTCATTCTGCCATACCCCCTATTTCAAGTTCTGCATACGCCTTCCCGGCGCTCCTGCTGCTATATCACGGTAAACGGCTGCGCAATCTCTGCCGCTTTCACCAGAAGATCCGGAAACCGTTCCTCCAGAAGCTTCCGGATATCTTCTATATAAATATGTTCTATTCCGTAGTGTCCGGCATCGATAATGGAAAGGCCGCAGTCATCCATGTCGATGCCCGTATGGTGATCCATGTCTCCGGTAATCAGCACATCCGCTCCCGCCGCAAGAGCCGGACGGGCCATGCTCTTTCCTGCTCCCGGCGAGACAGCCACCGTCTTTACTATCTTATTCAGATTCCCAAAGATCTTCACATTGGGAAGCCCAAACGCCTTTTTTACCCCTTCGGCGCAGTCTTTTAAAGTCACAGGCCCGGGAAGCTGACCTACCCGGCCAATCCCTTCCCCGTCAAAGACTTCCTCCAGGACAAAGGTATCTTTTAATCCAATCCGCCCGGCGGCAAGCTCCGCCATTCCCATCACATCATAGTTGGTGTGCATGGCATAGCAGGAAATGCCGTTTCTTATCAGGCGCAGAAGCCGCTCCCCTATATAATCATCCGCCGTTACCCGCTTGATACTGCCGAAAATCATGGGGTGGTGGGTCAGCAGAAGATCTGCCTTCCACCGGACAGCCTCCTCCACTGCTGCATCTGTGGCATCCAGAGCAATGTATACCCGCCGGACTTCCTGCTCCCGGTCACCTGCCAGCAGTCCCACATTGTCCCAGTCACAGGCATAGACAAGCGGATACCGTTCCTCCAGCACAGAAAAAATATCCTGGCATTTCATCTCTGTAAATTCCCCCTTTCCGTTTTCTGCAATGCCGGCTGCCGGAATCCGTTTATGTTCCGGCACTAAGCCTTTCCAGCATTTTCTCCAGCACCCGTATTTCTTCCTTAAGCTCCATCCGCCGTTTCCGGATCCGCGCCGCCTGTCCCTCCCGTTCTCCGGGGAGATGCGCTAAAATCCCCTTCTGCTCCTCAAGCCTTTTTCCCAGGAATTCTTTCCAGACATCCGGGGAGTGCTGAAGCTCCGGCCTGCCGTACCGGTATTCCTCCTCCGTATACGCCTCTTTCGGACTGCCCGGAACTGCCCGGAACATGGGATAAAACTTTCCGTCTTCCAGCACCGTATCCTCCCGGACAATCTCATATCCATTCTCCGAAAGCCATCGGCGCACCTTTGCGATCTCCGACTGGGGCTGCAGAATCAGTTCCCCTGCGCCTTCCAGCTTCTCCTGCCCGTCCGACAAAATCCGCACTGTCAGGGGACCTCCCATTCCTGCAATCAGCACTGTATGGGCTTCTCCTGCCCTAAGTCCCTCCAGTCCGTCGCTCAGTCTCGTCTCTATGTACGCCTCCAGGCCGGCCTCCCGGATATGCGCTTCTGCCCTCTCAAGAGGGCCCCGGCGGACATCCATGGCAACCGCCGAAAGAATGCGCTTCTTTTCACAAAGATAAATGGGAACATATCCGTGATCTGTTCCCACATCTGCCAGACAGCCGCCCCCCGTAACCATATCCGCCAGGCGTTCCATCCGTTTTGACAGCTTCACCATATCAATCCAAATAATCCTTCAGTTTTCTGCTGCGGCTGGGATGGCGGAGTTTCCGAAGAGCCTTGGCCTCAATCTGGCGGATACGCTCCCGGGTCACATTGAACTCCTTGCCCACTTCCTCCAGGGTTCTGGCCCGTCCGTCGTCCAGACCGAAGCGCAGGCGCAGAACCTTCTGTTCCCGATCCGTGAGGGTACTCAAAACCTCCACCAGCTGTTCTTTCAAAAGGGTAAAAGCGGCTGCATCAGAGGGCACCGGTACATTGTCGTCCTGGATAAAATCACCCAGATGGCTGTCTTCCTCCTCACCGATAGGCGTCTCCAGGGAAACAGGTTCCTGAGAAATTTTCAAAATCTCCCGCACACGTTCCACCGGAAGCTTCATCTCCTCCGCAATTTCCTCCGGGGAGGGCTCCCTTCCCAGTTCCTGGAGAAGCTGCCTGGACACCCGGATCAGCTTATTGATGGTCTCCACCATATGCACGGGAATGCGGATGGTACGGGCCTGGTCCGCGATCGCCCTGGTAATGGCCTGGCGGATCCACCAAGTAGCATAGGTACTGAACTTGTATCCTTTGCGGTAATCAAATTTCTCCACCGCTTTGATAAGGCCTAAGTTTCCCTCCTGAATCAGATCCAGAAAGAGCATTCCCCGGCCCACGTAGCGCTTGGCAATACTGACCACCAGACGCAGGTTGGCCTCCGCCAGACGCTTCTTGGCCTCCTCGTCCCCCAGCTCCATCCGCTTGGCAAGCTCAATTTCCTCCTCCGCACTCAGGAGAGGAACTTTTCCGATTTCCTTCAAATACATGCGGACAGGGTCCTCAATACTGACTCCATCCGGTACGGAAAGATCGATCTGCTCAACATCTACTTCGTCCTCGTCCGAGAGAATGATCTCCGCGTCGTCATCCTCGTCGCCGGTTATGCGCAGAACATCAATATTGTTGGCTTCCAGATATTCCAGAATCTTTTCGACGTGTTCCGCATCCAGCTCCATGTCTCCGAAGAAATCGCTGATCTCCTGGTATTCCAATATATTTTTCTTTTTCTTCGCCATAACCAGAAGTTCTTTGAGCTTCTCCTCAAACTTCACTACGTTTTCTTCCATGCTGTTCCATCCTTCCATAACTTGTTAGTATTTTATCCCTATTCCAAAGAAATATGCAGTTTCTCCAATTCACGCCTGCGCTGCACCAGCCTCTGCAGCCCTGCCATATCCGTAGGAGACAGCTCTTTCGCCGTCTGATCCAGACTGCTTTGCAGCACCCGCACAACAGCCGCCTGCATGGCTTTCTCCGTCTCTTCCCGATCCGCTCCCTCTTTTTCCGTCTCCTCCCCGGCCTTCGCCGGCTTTAAAGTAGCATTAAACACCGCCGCTACCTGCCGCTGCTCCTGGGCATCCTCAAAGCGGGCGATAATCCCCGCCGGATTGAGTTTCCCCTGTTCCTGCTGCTCATAGAGCATCCCGGCTACCCGGGCATAGAGGGGATGCGGGAAATCCTCCGGCCGGATCCATTTTTGAATCACCCGAAAATACCGGGGATCTGAGATCATCCAGGTAAGCAAAAGCTTCTGGGACACATCAATGCCTTCCTCTTTCTCCTTCTTCTGCCCGGAAAGCTCTCTGGGCCTGGGCGCGGGAGCCCTTCCTCCCAAAGTCATTCCCATCTGGTTTACCTTTTTTTTCAAAATCTCATAGCCGGTACCGTACTTCCGGGCCACAGCCTCTATGTAATTGTTCCGCTCCAGCTCATCCGAAAAAGCCAGAAGCTTCCGGGCGGTCTCATCGAAAAATGCCGTCTTCCGGGCCGGATCCCGCAGATCAAACTCCCGCTCCAGAACCTCCACCTCAAAGAGGAAGCTGCTCTGGGCTTCATCTATCCGTTTTTGGAAAGCCTCCGTTCCCAATGCTTTCATAAATTCATCCGGGTCCTTGTAGGGCTTCATATTGATGACCCGGACCCCAAGGCCCGCATCCTTCAACAGGGGAATGGCCCGCAGCGCCGCCTTCGTCCCCGCCTCATCGCTGTCATAAGTCAGCAGCACTTCCTGGGTATAACGCTTCAGCAAAAGACACTGCTGTACCGTAAGGGCCGTTCCCAAGGAGGCCACCGCCTGGGAAAATCCCGCCTGATGAAGGGCTATCACATCCATATATCCCTCACAGATGATCAGATTGGGTTTCCTGGAACTCCTGGCAAAATTCAGGCCGTAGAGGTTCCGGCTCTTGTCAAAAATCTTTGTCTCCGGGGAATTGAGATATTTGGGCTTGGCATCCCCCATCACACGGCCGCCGAAGCCGATAACCCGGTGATTGCCGTCCATTATGGGAAACATCACCCGGTTCCAGAATTTATCATGGGCGCCGCTGCGCTCATCCATGGCAATCAGTCCCGATTCCTTCAAAAGGGAATCGGAATACCCTTCCTTCTTCAGATACTGGTAGAGGGCGCCGCTGTGCCTGCTGGAATAGCCCAGGCCGAATCTTCGAATGGTCTCCTCCGACAGCTCCCGGCTCCGCAGATAGTTCCAGGCCTCCCGTCCGCCCTCCTGCTTCAGCTGGTAATAGAAATACAGGGCTGCCTTTTTGTGAATCTCCAAAAGCCGGCTTTTCAGATCGGACTGCCGCCGGGCTTCCTCCGAATACTCCTCCTCGGGCAGATCCACTCCGCAGCGCTGGGCCAGAAATTTCACAGCTTCGGGAAACGTAAAATTTTCATACTCCATCAGAAACGTGAAGACATTCCCCCCCGCCCCGCATCCAAAGCAGTAGTACATCTGCTTTCCCGGAGAGACGGAGAAAGAGGGCGACTTCTCATTGTGGAAAGGGCAGAGGCCGAAGTAGCTTGCACCCTTTCTCTGGAGCCGGACATAGCCGGAAATCACATCCACCACGTCGCTTTTCGCCCGTATCTCCTCAATCAAATCCTCTGCATAATACATCTTCCGTTCTCACCTACACATTCCATGCTTTCGGAACGTAAAACTCCTCAAATTTATAAATTGCATACTGATCCGTCATACCGGAAATGTAGTCGCAGACCACCACTTCCCTGGGATCCGTTCCCCGCTCCAGCATCTCCCGGTACTCATCGGACATGGCGTCCGGGTGATCCATATAATAGGAAAAGAGCCCTTCCAGAAGGTTCTGGGCTTTGCTCTCCTCCCCCTTGGCTGTAGGATTGGTGTACACGCTCCGAAACATGAAGCTGCGCAGATCCCGCATGGCTTCCTCCACCTCCAGAGACATACGGATGTCCGGCTGCTCCCGGCTGCTGCGGATAATATCGTGAATTATAGTATTCAGCCGTTCCTTGGTATTAAACCCCAGCGTTTTCCGATACTCCGGCGGAATATCGTCTTCTTCCAGAATTCCTGCCCGGATCGCATCGTCAATATCATGGTTGATATAGGCAATCTTGTCCGACAGCCGTACGATCTTGCCTTCCAGCGTTGAGGGATTCCCGCTGGTTCTGTGGTTGCGGATCCCGTCCCGCACCTCCACCGTCAGATTCAATCCTTTCCCCTGCTTCTCCAGCTTCTCCACCACCCGGACACTCTGCTCATAATGAGCAAATCCCCGGCTGCACAGCTTGTCCAGGGCCCGTTCCCCTGCATGGCCGAAAGGCGTATGGCCCAGATCGTGGCCCAGGGCAATGGCTTCCACCAGATCCTCGTTCAGGCGCAGAGCCTTGGCGATGGTCCTGGCATTCTGGGACACCTCCAGAGTATGTGTCAGACGTGTCCGGTAGTGATCCCCCCTGGGAGTCAGAAACACCTGGGTTTTGTGCTTCAGCCTCCGAAAAGATTTGCAGTGCAGAATCCGGTCCCGGTCCCTTTGGTACACCGGCCGGATATCGCAGGGAGGCTCTTTCACATCCCTGCCTTTGGAATCCCGGCTCAGAGCCGCGTATTTGCTTAGATACCTGCTCTCCCACTGTTCCGTCTCTTCGCGAACCGTCATATGCTTCTTCCCCCTGCCCGGCCTGTTCCGAATTTTTCTTCTATATATATTAATTCTGCGTCCAAACCGTATTTCCTCTTTTTTTTCGGGAAAATTTTAATTTTTATCCGCCGGTATTCTAGGATATTCCTTCTTTCCCACGAGATTTCTGCGTATATAGGCAAAAGCTGCCTTTTCTCCCCGCTCATCCAAAAGATGCAGCAGATACTCCAGAAGCGCCCGCGTCTCGGGATGAATCATACAGGCGTCCTTTCCCTGCTCATAGTAAGCCAGCGGATGGTGGCGGTTGTACTTCTTTCCCTGGTAAATTTTAGAAGCCGCAATCCGGTCCATCATCATTTCTGCCACATAGCAGGGAGGCATCTTCATCCCTGTCAGTCCTTTGGTCTTATCCAGGCTGTAATCAATCCAGTATTCGTAGTGGTGCTTATTCCTTCCCTTGTGATGCAGCCATGCCATAGAACAGCCCTTTGCTTCCCGCTCCGCATTGTTGGGACTGCGGTATCCTTGATAGTACCGGCATCCCGGAAGAAACTCCGAGGGCGTATATTTGGATAAATCATGCAGGATCCCCTGCCGATAAAGTCCAATCTGGAAGCAGTGCTTCATTACCAGCAGTTTATGCTCCGTAATCGTACAAAAATGTTTCCAAGCTTTCATATCCTATTTCCCAATCAGAACCATCACCGTCCGCTCCGGCACCACGATTGTTCTCTGATCCTCCAGCAAAATTTCCTGCCCCTCCGGGCAGATCCCGTCTGCACCCTCCAGGCTCGTATCCACTGCCAGCCTCCATTTCTTCTTCCCCGGCAGGGCAGGCAGGGCCAGCTCCTGGGGCGTCCAGTGCATATTGTATGCCGCATAAAACGTATCGTCCTGCAGCTCTCCCCCGGAATTGGCTCCCACGTAATTCCCTGCATAGAGAATGCCCACACTGCGGCTTCCAGTCTCAAAATTTCCAAACCAGGCACGTTTTCCGTGGTAAGATACATCGGGACAGCCGCAGGAAAGATAGTCTGTCAATCGAAGCTCTGTCCCCTGGCAGAATACCGGATGGCGCCGCCGGAAAGCAATCAGCTTGCGGATATACTCCAGGAACAGGACATCCGCCTTCCCGGCCCGCCAGTTGATCCAAGACATCTCATTGTCCTGGCAGTACACATTATTATTGCCCGACTGTGAATTTCCCACTTCGTCGCCCCCGTAAAGCATGGGCGTTCCCTGGCTGAGAAGCAGAAAAGCGGCGGCGTTCCGCATCTGCTGGCGGCGCATCTTAAGCACTCGTTTCCTTCTGCTGGGACCTTCTTCCCCGCAGTTCCAGCTGTAGTTAAAATCTGTGCCGTCGTGATTCTCTTCCCCGTTGGCCTCATTGTGCTTCTCATCATAGGAAACCAAATCCGCCAGGGTAAAGCCGTTATGGCTGACCATATAATTGATCATCCCGCAGGTTTGGGGATTTCTTCGAACCCTCTGGGTAAATTCCGCCACCTGTCCTTCGTCCCCTTTCAGAAAACGCCGGGCTGTGATCTGGAATCCTCCGTTGTATTCTGCCAGGTTCCGGTAAGAGGGAACGTATTTGTCTTCGTAAATCTCCTCCATCCGAAAGCTCTCTGTCATAATCTTTGTGTGGCTCAGCAGCGGATCCTGGGCCAGCACCTCCACAGGCGCATAGTCCCGGTTGATATGCACTCCGTCAATGTGATATTCCAGTACCCAGTACCGGATACAGTCCAAAATCAGATACGTCTTCGTATCTTTGGGAAAATAAAACTCCAGAATCAGTTCAATCCCGTTCTCGTGCAGTTTCCGCACCAAATCCTTCAGTTCCCGCACCGGATCTCCCGTAGCAGAATAAGATGCCTTGGGTGCAAAATAAAACCCTCTCGTATAGCCCCAGTAATTCAGCCGCTCCCCGCCCTGTCCGGCCGGCCGGCAGAATCTCGATCCGCAGGCTTCTCGAAAGTCCGTGGTCTCCGAAAATTCGTAAACAGGCATCAGCTCCAGCTGGTTGATGCCCAGTTCCTTCAAATAAGGAATCTTTTCCGCCGCTCCGGCAAAGGTTCCCTTCGCTCTCACCCGGGAAGAGGGATGTTTGGTAAAGCCTCTCACATGGGCGGCATAGCCTACAATCTCCTCCCAGGGAAGATGCAGAGGCTTGTCTTGGCCCCAGTCATATTCCTCAAAGCAAAGCCTGCCCCGGACTGCTCCCTCCTCCTCTGCCGGGCTGCCCCAAATCTCCCTTCCGGAAACGCCGGGCGCATAGGGATCCGTCACCACATGCCCGTCAATCAGATAATTATATTCATACTTTTCGGCCGGCAGCTTCTCCACAAGCAAGGAGCGCATATCTCCAAACCGCACGGAACTTCCCATTGGAATCGAAGCAGCTACTTCCCTGCTCCCCTTTTCATAGAGCAGCAGGCTGCATCGCTTTTTATCCGGTACTGCAACAGTAAAACTGATGTCATCGCCCAGCTTTCTGACGCCTGGACAGTGAAGAATTCCCTCTTTGGTGCCATACTTAAAACCCTCGTCCAATTTCTTCATCCTGTGCCTATCCTTTCTGCTGTGTACTTTTTCTGAAAAATATCAAGAATTCCCCTATTATGAAATGATACTTTATTATAGCAAATTTTACAAAGTATGAAAAGTACAAAAAAATCGGAAAAGGTATGAAAAAGGCGGAACTTTCCTGTGTTCCGCCTTTTCCCTGCAAACTGCTTTATTGTTCTTTCTTTTCCTCTGAGTCTTCTACCGGCAGCTCTTCTTTCCTGCGCCTTTTGCCGATTCCGAAGAACGGTTTTTTCCAGACAATTTTCCGGATCAGGCGGATGAAAACCGCAATCACCGCCGCCCAAAGCAAAAGATAGGGAAGGGAGCTTAAGAACCAGATGCCAAAGCCCCGGAAATCCCTGCCGAGATCATAAAGGTTATCAGAAAGCCGGTAACGCACCTCCTCCAAAAAGGTCTTCTCCTCCGGCAGCTCTGCCACCCGCTCCACTTCGCTGATATCCAGAGAAACAGTACTGTAGTTCACCTGGTTGTCATAGGTCCGCAAGGCGGATTCGTAAGACTGCAGCTCATAGCGCACCTGGGAAAGACGGCTCTCGATGGTAATGATATCCTCCATATTCTCCGCTCTTTCCAGAAGCTCAAGAAGCCTTTCCTGCTCCGTCTCCAAAGCTTTCTTGTGGCTCTCTACATCCACATACCGCAGGGTTATGTCTTCCACCGACTCTCTCTTGCTCACAACGTTTCCAAGCTCTTCCACCACAGTCACAAAGCCTTCCAGCTTACCTGCCGGAATGCGCAGGGTCAGCCAGGCATTCCGGTTGCCCCTGGTGCTGTAATAACTGCTGCCGGAAATATCTGAGTCCTCAATATAGCCTCCCATCTCCTCCACCTGCCGCCGGATATCTTCCAGAAGGGCATCAAACTCCTTCGTCTCCATGCTCATACTCACAGTCTTAATCAGCTTTTGGGAGACCGTATTCACATTTTCAATACCGGAGGTGGAGGTGACGCCTCCTGCCTCCTCTGCCGCCGCCTCCATCTCAGGCGCATATTCTGCCGACGAGTCCATACTGTAAGAGCTGGAAGCCATCGGCTCCTCCGCCGGTGCAGACGTTTCCTGATAGGAAGCATCTTTGCTTCCCCCGCAGCCTCCAAGGAGTGCTGCGATCAACAGCAAACTTGCCAATATCCCATACTTCTTTTTCATCCTGTTTCCTCCCTTCGGGTACGCATCCGTATCCCAGGGACTACTCCTCCTCCGAGCGCAGGGCATCCTCCAGATCCTCCTCCGGATTCTCAAAACGGAACTCGCAGCTTAGGAAAATCTCCTCCGGACCTGCCTCCGTTCCCGGAACTTCCAGCCTGGTTACCACCCGGTATCTCTCAGCCTCGTAATCCCAATCATAATCTTCCAAAAATATTTCCTCATCCTGGGCCATACCGGACTCCAGGGTCACGCTTTCCCCGCGCTCTTCCAGCTCCTGCCGGGCAGGAACCTCATACCAAGCCCCTTCCAGGCATACCTCCAGCCGGAGTGCCGGGTCATAGTGAATCGAAAACTCTTCCATATTTCCAATGGTTACCTTAAAACTTTCCGCATCCCGGGCAATCACCGGGCTGTTGACCAGAGTTTTGATCTCTTCCCACTCACCGGAAAGCTTTTGAAGCTCTGCAAGCTCTACGGTCCTGCCGCAAAATTCTGCAGTAACCGAAGGCCTGCCTTCGCCCGGATCCATATCTCCCACGCTTCCTGCCGCAGTCCCGTTCCCGCCGGATTCCTGAGGCGCTGCTTCCTCCCCTGCACTTTCATCTTCGTACCCGTCCGATGTCTCGCTAGATGCCGGCGCTTCCGCAGGAGCCTCCATTTCTTTGGTACTGCTTCTGGATAGCAGCATCAGGCCGCCGGCGCAGGCTCCGCCCAGTACAAAAAGAATCAGAAGCCCGGCTGCCGCCCGGTTGAATCCATAGACAAATTCTTTCCTGGAAATGGTACGCCGCTCTGTTTTTCCCCTGGTACGCAGAAGTTGTTCCATGGCTCTTTGAAAGCTCTCGGAAAAGGTGTGCATGCGGGCAATTTCGCTCTCTGGGGGAATAAAGCTCATCTGCTCTTCCATACAGGCGTCAAAAGCCTCCTCCAAAAGCTCCTCTGCGGGGCTCTTCGGATTCTCCTTATCTCTTCCCTGCACGTGCGGCCACCTCCTTTTCCAGCATCTCCTGCAATTTCTTCCTGGCCCGGTAAAAGCGGACATTGGCCAGCTTGGGGGTTATATTTAAAAGCTGGGCAATCTCCCGATCCGACATCTGATGTACATATTTGCACTCAAACACCACCCGGTAAGCCTCATCCAATTCCAGAATGCAGGAAATCAGATAATTATAATTTTCTTTTGTTATGTACTGATCCAGCAGATCCCTGCCCGGATCCGGCAAATCTGTCTCCAGCTCCTCCGCCGGGATTTCTCCTCCCTTTCTTTTGCGCAGAATATCAATGGCCTTGCTTTTCACAATGGTCATAAGAAATTTCTTCGTCCTCGGACTATCCGCATCCTCCACCTTGTCCAAATGTCTGGTCAGGGCCAGAAATGCCTCCTGAACCGCATCTTCAGCCAGATGGGCGTCCCCAAGCTGCTGATTGGCCACATACCAGCAGAAATGCTGATACCGTTCATAGATTTCCGTAAATTTATCTTTCTCTTCCTGGGTGTCCAGCACGGACAAGTATAAAAGCATTTGTAGGGTCCCCCTCCCTGACTTTTTCTTTTATATCTATCATAACGTACCTGTCTTAGAAATTACTACAAAAATAATTAATTTTTTTTAAAATTTTCCGCAAGAAAGCCAGTCCGCATATATTTACGGACTGGCTTACCGGCAAATCATTGCAGCCGCGAAGCATTCTTTGCTTTTTACATGCGATCCGTGCTGTAATTGGGAGCCTCCTTGGTGATATGAATGTCATGAGGATGGCTTTCCTTTAAGGACGCCGCGGAGATTTTGATAAATCTGCCGTTTTCTTTCAGTTCTTCAATGGTGGATGTTCCGCAAAGTCCCATGCCGGAGCGCAGTCCGCCCAGAAGCTGGAAGATGGTATCCTCCACCGTACCCTTGTAGGCCACCCGGCCTTCCACTCCTTCGGGAACCAGTTTCTTGGCCCCTTCCTGGAAATAGCGGTCTTTGCTTCCGTTCTCCATGGCGGAAATGGATCCCATGCCCCGGTACACTTTGTATTTTCTTCCCTGGAACAGCTCAAACTCGCCGGGAGCCTCGTCGCAGCCTGCAAAAATGCTGCCCATCATACATACATTGGCACCCGCCGCAATGGACTTGGTAATATCGCCGGAATACTTGATGCCTCCGTCGGCAATCACCGGAATTCCGTACTCCTTTGCCACTGCATAACAGTCCATAATGGCCGAAACCTGAGGAACGCCGATTCCCGAAACTACACGGGTAGTACAGATGGAACCCGGCCCGATTCCCACTTTCACGGCATCGGCTCCTGCCTGGATGAGATCCCGCGCCGCATCTCCGGTAGCAATATTTCCCGCAATTACCGGAAGGTCCGGATACGCCTCTTTGATCATTTTCAGACAGCGGATCACATTGGCGGAGTGTCCGTGGGAAGAATCCAGCACAATCACGTCCACCTGGGCTTTCACCAGGGCATCCACCCGCTCCAGCACATTGCTGGTGATACCCACTCCGGCTCCGCAGAGAAGCCGCCCTTTGTCATCCTTGGCGGACAGGGGGTACTTGATCTGCTTTTCAATATCTTTAATGGTAATAAGTCCCTTCAGATTAAAATCATCGTCTACAATCGGAAGCTTCTCTTTCCTCGCTTTCGCCAGAATCTTCTTCGCCTCTTCCAGGGTAATGCCCTCTTTGGCTGTAATCAGTCCCTCGGAGGTCATGGACTCTTTGATTTTCTTTGTGAAGTCCGTCTCGAATTTCAGATCACGGTTGGTAATAATTCCCACCAGCTTCTTGCCTTCCGTAATGGGAACGCCGGAGATCCGGAACTTGCCCATGAGCTCATTGGCCTCAGCCAGGGTATGTTCCGGGGAAAGATAAAAAGGATCGGTGATAACACCGTTTTCAGAGCGCTTTACCTTGTCTACCTCTTCTGCCTGTGCGGCAATAGACATGTTCTTGTGAATGATGCCGATGCCTCCCTGCCTTGCCATGGCAATGGCCATACGGTGTTCCGTAACCGTATCCATGCTGGCGCTCATCATCGGAATATTCAGTTTCACAGTCTTTGTCAGGCAGGTTGACAGGTCCACCTCATTGGGAATCACCTCCGAGTAGGCCGGTACCAGAAGCACATCATCAAAGGTTATGCTCTCACCAATAATCTTTCCCATTTCATTCTCTCCTCTCGCATTATCTGTTGTTCAAAACGGTATTGTTAATGATCTATTTTAGCGAAGATGAGGGGCGGTTGTCAATACGATTTCGGGAAGAAAAAATGTTTTTTACATCTCTACCGAATAAAATTCGTCCTCTTGACGGGTTCCTTCTCCGGCAGCCCGTACTTCTCTTTTCCCAGGGCAATGCTCTTCATCAGAAATGCCATATTCCTGGCCAGGGTCCGCATCATCTGCATTCCCTCCTCATCCTGCACCGCCTCCCCGGCGTCGTTTCCGTGGATGCCGTTCCAGTACTGGCCCGAAGCTACCGGCATTCCCGTAATGGTAAAATATTTGTTCAGTTCATCAAAGGTAGAAGTAATGCCTCCCCGGCGGGCGGACGCCACGCCGGCCCCTACCTTCATGGTCTTGTCAAAACCGGTGCTGTAAAACAGCCGGTCCAGAAAAGCGATCAGAGTCCCGTTGGCGGAAGCATAGTACACCGGGCTTCCCACTACCAAGCCGTCGCAGGCTTCAAATTTGGCTGCCGCCTCATTGACTGCATCGTCAAAGACACACTTTCCGTTCTTCCGGCAGGAGCGGCAGGCAATACAGCCCCGGATATCCTGGTTTCCCACATGAAAAATCTCGGTCTCAATCCCGTTCTCCGCAAAAACTTTTTCCATCTCATGCAGGGCTGTATAAGTACTCCCCTTGGCATGGGGACTTCCGTTTATCAGTAATACTTTCATGTTATCCTCTCCTTGATACAGGAAATACCGCTTGGCGGCCGGTATCCCTGCCGCTTCACGGTATCTCTTTTTCTTAGCGCTTTATTTGATTTGCTTCAAAGGCTTACATCATACCGCCCATTCCGCCGCCTGCGGGCATGGGAGGAATGTCCTCTTTAATGTTTGCCACGCAGCTCTCGGTGGTCAGGAAGGTGGAAGCTACGCTGGTTGCATTCTGCAGGGCGCTTCTGGTCACCTTAGCGGGATCCAGAATTCCTGCTTCAACCATATTTACATACTCCTCATGCAGTACATCGAAACCAACGCCCGGCTCGCACTCGGTCACTTTGTTGATAATCACAGAGCCTTCCAGTCCTGCGTTTGCCGCAATGTGGAACAGGGGAGACTCCAGGGCTTTCAGCACTACCTTCACGCCCGTCTGCTCATCACCGTCTGTAGTGTCAAGCAGCTTCGCCACTTCCTTGGAAGCGTGGATATAAGCGGAACCGCCGCCTGCAATGATGCCTTCTTCCACAGCCGCTCTCGTAGCTGCCAGGGCGTCTTCCATGCGCAGTTTGGCTTCCTTCATCTCGGTCTCGGTAGCTGCGCCTACGCGGATAACCGCTACGCCGCCGGCCAGCTTTGCAAGGCGCTCCTGCAGTTTCTCCCGGTCGAAATCGGAAGTCGTCTCCTCGATCTGAGCACGGATCTGGCCGATTCTCTGGCTGATCTCATCCTTATTTCCCGCGCCGTCCGCAATGATGGTATTCTCTTTCTGAATCTTCACGGATTTGGCGGTTCCCAGCATATCCAGGGTAGCTTCCTTGAGCTCCAGTCCAAGCTCCTCGGAAATCACCTCGCCGCCGGTCAGGATGGCGATATCGCGAAGCATTTCTTTTCTCCTGTCGCCGTATCCCGGAGCCTTGACACCCACTACGGTAAAGGTACCACGCAGCTTGTTCATAACCAGGGTGGTCAGAGCCTCGCCCTCAATATCCTCCGCAATAATCAAAAGCTTGCGGCCGCACTGTACAATCTGCTCCAGCAGAGGCAGGATCTCCTGGATATTGGAAATCTTCTTGTCCGTAATCAGGATATAGGGATCGTCCAGATTTGCTTCCATCTTCTCCATATCAGTTGCCATATAAGCAGAAATATAACCGCGGTCAAACTGCATACCTTCTACCAGGTCAAGCTCCGTCTTCATGGTCTTAGATTCCTCGATGGTGATAACACCGTCCTTGGAAACCTTCTCCATGGCGTCCGCTACCATGTTGCCCACCTCGTCATCTCCTGAGGAAACGGCCGCTACCCTGGCAATCTGATGCTTGCCGTTTACCTTGCTGCTCATGCCCGCAATGGCCTCAACCGCGGCATCCGTAGCCTTCTTCATTCCCTTTCTCAGAACAATGGGGTTTGCTCCTGCAGCCAGGTTCTTCATGCCCTCATGGATCATCGCCTGGGCCAGAACCGTCGCCGTGGTAGTTCCGTCTCCGGCCACGTCGTTGGTCTTCGTTGCCACTTCCTTTACAAGCTGTGCGCCCATATTCTCAAAGGCATCCTCCAGCTCGATCTCCTTCGCAATGGTAACACCGTCGTTGGTAATCAGGGGAGCGCCGTACTGCTTGTCAAGCACTACGTTTCTTCCCTTGGGTCCAAGGGTCACTCTTACAGTATCTGCCAGCTTGTTTACACCGGCCTCCAGTGCGGCTCTAGCCTCTACGCCATACTTAATTTCCTTTGCCATTTCTAAACTCCTCCAGTCTGCTCAGTTCTTTTTTATTCTACGATTGCCAGAATGTCATTCTGTTTTACGATAATGTATTCCTCTTCGCCAATCTTCACTTCGTTTCCGGCATATTTGGAATAGATTACCTTGTCGCCCGCCTTCACGTGCATGGTCACTTCTTTCCCGTCAACCATTCCGCCAGGTCCTACTGCGATTACTTCTGCCTGCTGGGGCTTCTCCTGGGACTTGCTTGCCAGAATGATGCCGGATGCAGTCGTCTCTTCTGCTTCGAACTGTTTCAGTACAACTCTGTCTCCTAATGGTACTAATTTCATTTCTATTCCTCCTTGGACTTCTATGAGCCTTTTATTATTAGCACTCACTACAATCGAGTGCTAACCTACGGATATTATATTAATGCTTTCTATTTTATTTGTCAACAGCTTTTCAGAAATTTATTCTTTTTTTATTTTTGCTACAAGCCGGGCAGGTCCAAAAGCCTAAGCACTGAATGGGGCGCTTGCGCACCAGGCAGCGCTTGGGCTTTTGGAACTATGCGGCGACAGCCGCATAGTGAGGAAAACCGCCAGGTTTTCCGAATCTGCCCGGCGGCATAATGGAGGCCGCAGGTGAAAAGCCTTTACGCTCTCCAGCCTGCGGCACGCAGCACATCCCACATGGATTTCATCTATTCCCTTACGCTTTCTTCAGCTTCTCCAATTCCTCAAACACCACATCATTTACTACCTTGATGTAGGTCCCTTTCATCCCCGAGGACCGGGACTCAATCACACCCGCGCTCTCGAATTTACGCAGGGCATTCACAATCACAGAGCGGGTAATCCCTACGCTGTCCGCAATCCGGCTGGCTACCAGGATTCCTTCGTTCCCCTGAAGCTCTTCAAAAATATGGGTGATGGCTTCCAGCTCCGAGAAAGACAGGGTACTGATGGCAGATTTCACAATCTGGACCTTCCGCTTCTCTTCCTCGTTCTCCTCATTCACGGAGCGCATCATCTCCAGCCCAACTACCGTCGTTCCGTATTCGCTCAGGATAATATCGTCGATGTCGTACTGCTCCTGATACTTATACAAAAACAAGGTGCCCAGACGCTCCCCCGCAATGTCAATGGGCGTAATAATTGCCTGATAATTCCGTACATTCTCCGACACAAAGCCCAAGGTCTGCAGATTCACATTCTCCTTTGTAGAAAGAATCCCCAGCAGGCGCTCGTTCAGGGCTTCATCAATATGGCCTCCCACATTGCCGTCAATCAATTCCCGAATCTCTTCTACACCCTCGCAGCGGCTGACGCCCAGTACCTTTCCCTTCCTGCTGATAACCAGGATATTGGATTTCAGGATTTCTGTCAGCACCTCACAAATATCATTAAATACAACCTTACTGGAACTGTTATTGTGCAGCAGTTTGTTAATCTTTCTTGTCTTATCTAATAATTGTACGCTCACCTGTTTTCCCTCCGTCCGTATTTTTGCAGCCGAAGCCCCTCTCTGCTGTCTTGTTCCGGAATCTCGGAAACCTCCTGGCTACACCTTAAACCTTATCACATTATTAAAAATACTTCAATCTTTTTTCCGAAAATTCTGATAATTTATTTGGGTTCTTTTTCCTTTACCTTGACAAATCCGCATCCCTCTCCGGCACATGCCAGTTTGCTTCCTTTTTCCACCATATAACTTCCGCACTCCGGGCATTTCTCTTTGGAAGGCTTCTGCCAAGACATAAAATCACACTCCGGGTTGTTCTCGCAGCCATAATATTTCCTTCCTTTTTTTGTCTTCCGAAGAACCACCTCTTTCCCGCATTTGGGACAGGGGACGCCGATTTTCTCCAGATACGGCTTGGTGTTCCTGCATTCAGGAAAACCGGGGCAGGCCAGAAATCTCCCGTGGGGACCGTACTTGATGACCATATACCGGCCGCACTCCTCACAGACCACGTCCGTGGCTTCATCCTCGATCTTCACCTCTTCCAGCTCTTTCTCAGCAGCCTGGACCGCGGCTTCCAGATCGGGATAAAAATTCTCTATCACCGTCTTCCAGTTTACGGTTCCCTCCTCCACACAGTCCAGCAGTCCCTCCAGATTGGCGGTAAAATCCGTCTCCACAATGCTGGGAAACGCTTGCTTCATCATGTGATTGACCACCTCGCCCAGCTCGGTGAGATACAGGTTGCGGCTCTCCCGGGAAACATACCTGCGGGCAATAATCGTTGTGATAGTGGGGGCATACGTGCTGGGGCGCCCGATTCCCAGCTCTTCTAAGGTTTTTACCAGAGCAGCCTCCGTATAGTGGGCGGGCGGCTGGGTAAAATGCTGCTTTGCGTCCAATTCCTTTATGGACAGGGGCGTATCCTTCTCCAGGTTCTGCAAAAGGCGGCTGTCCCCCTCTTTCTCCTCTTCCTGCGTATAAACGCAGAGGAAGCCGTCAAAGGAAACACGGGAAGCCGACGCCGTAAACCGGTATTCTCCCGCGTCGATCTTGGCAGAGTAAGTCTCATACACCGCATCCGCCATCTGGCTGGCTGCAAACCGCTTCCAGATAAGCTGGTACAGGCGGAACTGATCCCGCGTCAGGGATTCTTTCAGTGCCGCAGGCGTCCTGGAGATATCCGTAGGCCGGATAGCCTCATGGGCGTCCTGGATCTTTTTCCCGCTCTTTTTTGCCGCCGCATTCCGGGAAACATAATTTTCTCCGTATACGGAAGCAATATAGCTGCGGGATACGCGCCCGGCTTCCTCCGATACACGGGTGGAATCCGTACGCAGGTAGGTGATCACACCCACGGTTCCGTTTCCTTTAATGTCAATTCCCTCATAGAGCTGCTGGGCCACACTCATGGTCTTCTGGGTAGAAAAATTCAGAGTTTTGGAAGCCTCCTGCTGGAGTGTGCTGGTGGTAAAGGGAAGAGGTACTCTCTTTACCCGCTCCCCCCGGTGGACATCTGCCACCCGGCAGGCCGCTCCCTCAAGCTCCGCCCGGATCTTATCCATCTCCTCTCCGGAGGAAATGGCCAGCTTTTCTTTCTTTGTCCCGTAAAATTTTGCCCGCAGAGGCTTTTTGCTCCCCTCCCCCTGGAAATCCGCCTCCAGGGTCCAGTATTCCTCCGGTATAAAAGAATTGATCTCCTCCTCCCGGTCCGCAATCAGACGCAGAGCCACGGACTGTACACGGCCGGCACTCAATCCCCTTTTCACCTTAGCCCAGAGAATGGGGCTGATGCGGTAGCCCACCATCCGGTCCAGCATTCTTCTGGCCTGCTGGGCATCCACCAGATCCATATCAATCTCTCTGGCATTTTTAATGGATTCCTTCACCGCCGTCTTGGTGATCTCGTTGAAGGTAATCCGGTACATTTTCTTCTCATCCAGGTTCAGGGCCTTGGACAGATGCCAGGAAATAGCTTCTCCCTCCCGGTCCGGGTCCGTTGCCAGATAGACCCGGTCGGCTTTTTTCGCCTCCTTGCGGAGCTTCGCCAGAATGTCCCCTTTGCCCCGGATGGTAATATATTTCGGTTCATAGTCATGCTCCACATCAATTCCAAGCTGGCTTTTCGGCAAATCCCTTACATGTCCCTGGGAAGCCAGAACCTCGTAATTCGTCCCCAAAAATTTCTTAATTGTCTTAACCTTGGCGGGTGACTCCACGATAACCAGATTTTTTGCCATGAATCATTCCTCTTTCTTCTTTTTACCTGCAATATCACAGACTGCCCTGTTAGGATACCCGCGTATAATAATTCTTATAAATTTCCCGCACATATCCTTTCAGAACCAGACGGGTCAGAATTCCGGAAACCTCCTGGGGAGGAAGCTGCGTTTCGGAACAGACAGCGTCCAGATTTACGGCCTGTAAACTTAGACAACTATACACTAAATTTTCGGAGCTTTCAAGTGCCATTTTACTTTTTTCTTTCTTTAAACTTCTATTTTCTGGAAACAACTGCAAATCTTCCAAAAGCTGTTTGGGGGAAACGGCAAGTCCCGCTCCCTGCCGGATCAGGTTGTGGCAGCCGCCGCTTAAGGCTTCCTGCAGGCGTCCGGGAACCGCATACACGTCCTTTCCCTGCTCCAGGGCAAAATCTGCCGTAATCAGGGAACCGCTCTTTTCTCTTGCTTCTATAACAAGCACGGCATCCGAAAGGCCGCTGATCAGGCGGTTGCGCAGAGGGAAGAGATGTTTAAGAGGCGGCGTTCCCGGGGGGCTCTCCGAGAGAAGCCCTCCCTCCTTCTCCAGGCGCAGATAAAGCTCCCGGTTCTGCACCGGATAGCAGACATCCACTCCGCTTCCCAGGACGGCAAAGGTTTCCCCGCCGCCCTGAAGGGCGCCCCGCTGTCCCTGGCCGTCAATTCCCCGGGCCATACCGCTTATGATCTGTACTCCGCTTGCGGCCAGCTCCCTTCCGAACCAGAGAGCCGTATTCCTGCCGTAAGCGCTGCAGTCCCGGGCACCCACAAGGGCCACCGCCGCTCCTTCTCCCGGCAGCCGGCCTTTCACAAACAATCCTCCCGGGCTGTCCGGAATATCCAGAAGCCGTCCGGGAAAATCAGGATGTTCCCGGCTCACAAAGCGTATACCCTTCTGCCTTAAAATCCTCTGTTCCTTCTCAAAATCCCAGCCGGCTCTGCTCCGGCACAGATCCCCGATCCGGCTTCGGCTCCTGGGAAACTGTTCTTCCAGTTCTTCTGCTTCTGCGGCAAATATTGCCTTGGGTGTTTTGTAGCGTTTCAAAAGTTTCCCCTGCAGTCCCGGCTCCGCTGCCAGGACACTGCAAAGCCAATGCCAATACGTCTCCATTTTCATCCCTCCCTGCCCTGGTCTTCCCGCTCCGGAGCCCGGTAGGAGAGGGCTTCCAGAATATGCCTGCCCCGGATGCGCTCCTCCTGTTCCAGATCCGCAATGGTGCGGGACACCTTGATCACTTTATGATATGCACGGGCGCTTAAATTTAGTTTTTCAAAGGCCTCACGGAGAAGTTTTTGCTCCTCCCGGCCCAGCAGACAGTATCGTTCCACCGCCTTGCCGCTTAAGTGGGCATTGAAATAAACGGGAAGTCCCCGGCAGCGCTCCTGCTGCATCCGGTGTGCGGCTTTCACACGCTCCCGGATCTGGGCCGTACTCTCTTCTTTCCGATTCCCGGACAGCTCCTCATAGGACAGCCTGGGGGCTTCCGTGCAGATATCGATCCGGTCCAAAAGTGGACGGCTAAGCTTCCCCAGATAACGCTCCACCTCCCACTCCCGGCACCGGCACCGGTTTCGATCCGGGAAATAACCGCAGGCACAGGGATTCATGGCCGCCACCAGCATAAATTCCGCCGGAAAGCGGTAAGTCCCCGATGCCCTGGAAATGGAAATCCTGCGCTCCTCCAGGGGCTGGCGCAGGATTTCCAGGGCAGAGCGGCGAAACTCCGGCAACTCGTCCAGAAAAAGAATTCCCCGGGAGCTTAAAGAAATTTCTCCCGGCGAGGGTATTCTTCCCCCTCCTGCCAGGGCCTCTGCCGTAACCGTATGGTGGGGAGCACGGAAAGGCCGTTTCGTCATCAGGAACGTATGCTCTTTCAGAAGCCCGGCAATGCTGTATATCTTTGTGATCTCCAGGCTTTCTTCCAGGCTTAAAGGCGGCAGTATCCCCGGAATTCGTCTGGCTATCATTGTTTTTCCGGATCCGGGAGGACCGATCATCAAAAAATTGTGCATCCCGGCTGCGGCAACTTCCGCTGCCCGGCGCAGGGCCGCCTGTCCGTGAATCTGGGAAAAATCCTCCTCCGTGTTTCCCTGCTCCTCCGCCAGAAGACTCCGGGCATCTGCCCGGACCGGACATGCCCGGGAAGGGAACCGCAGTATCTCTAAAAGCTCCTTTAAGCCGGACACGCCTACCACCTGAATCCCCTCCAGTACGGCTCCCTCCTCCGCGTTTCCCTTGGGAACAATGCAGCGTTTTAATCCTTTCTCCCTGGCTGCCTCTGCCAGAGAGAGAATTCCCGGAACCCGGAGCACCTGCCCGTTCAGGCTCAGCTCTCCGGCCAGCATAATATCCTGAAGGCTTTCCCCCGGAATCTTTCCCAGGGAAGCCAGGAGCGCCGCCGCCACCGGCAGATCGAAACGAGTGCCTGCTTTGCGGATACCTGCCGGAGCCAGATTTACAGTAATACGCTTGGGCGGCAGAAGAATCCCCGTATTCCTGAGAGCCGTGCGCACCCGCTCTCCTGCCTCCTTCACCTCGGAAGACAAATATCCCACCATCAAAAGCTGAGGCATCCCCTCGCTGATATCTGCTTCCACCCGGACCGGATATACCTCCATCCCGCTTAGGGCGGCAGACCATACTTTGCTGAACATATGCAGTTCCTCCTATTTCAGTTTTCTCTCTTTACGGAATTCGGAAATTCCTGTGCAGGCAGAAAACCGCGTCTTACTAGGTTGTTGTAAATTGGGAAACATTGATTCCGAACCGGAACCGGATTTTTTAGATAAACTTATTGTAGGGGATTTTTTCCAGAAAATCAAGATCTTTTTTCGAAAGCCCCAAACCTTGTCCCTTCTTTTTAAGAAGGCAAAACCTGAATCCCTGGCTTTGCCCTCTCCTCTTCCCACACATTTTCTCAAAAATACTCCCTCAATTTTATCAGCGCATTCTTTTCGATCCGGCTAATATAAGAACGGGAAATCCCAAGCTGCGCTGCAATTTCCCGCTGTGTATATTCCTTTCCGTTGTAAAGGCCGTATCTCATGATCAAAACCCTCTGTTCTCTGGGCGTCAGCACCCGATCCAAAAGTTCATACAGTCTCTGGCTGTCAGATTTCAGGCTGATCTGCGAAAAAGCATCCCGTTCGCTGCTCTCGATAATATCCAGCAGATGAATTTCATTTCCCTCTTTGTCCGTACCGATGGGCTCATAATAGGAAGTTTCCCTGGCCGTCTTCTTTTTGGCCCGGAAGAACATCAGAAGCTCGTTCTCCACACAACGGGCTGCATACGTGGCCAGCCGCGGCCCCTTCTCGCTGTCAAAGGTGGTGACGGCTTTAATAAGGCCGATGGTACCTATGGAAATCAAGTCCTCCATCTCCTCCTCCGTGCCCTGGTATTTTTTCACGATATGGGCCACGAGACGGAGATTATGCTCCACCAGGATATTGCGTGCCTGAATATCGCCCTCTTTCAGCCTCTGCAAATAGTATTGCTCCTCATTCGCCGGTAATGGTTGCGGAAAAGTCTTCAAAAAGGCACCTCTTTGGTGGATTTATATTATCTTATGATAAGATCCCCAAAGAAGTGCCTTTCCCTCTTTTTTTGCGCCAAGCCCAAAAGAATTAAGCTTTGGCCGCCTCCCGCCTGCGCAGAATATCGCCCTCCGAAGCCGTGGCATCCAGTTCCACCCAGAGCTTCTGCCTGGCGTGGGGAGCACTCTCCATAGCCTCCCCGTTTTCGTCCCGGATTCCAAGGACCGCCGTTCGGAGATTTTCCCCGTCCGGCTTCATAATCTCAATTTCCTCTCCTACAAAGAATTTATTCCGCTGCTCAATCCGGTACACCCCTGGATTCCCGGACTCTCCGATTTGTCCCAGATAGGTGTAATCCTTCCGGTAAGTGCTGTCCCCGTAAATCTGCATGGTCTCATCGGGCCTTCCGTAAAAAAAACCGGTGGTAAAGGGCCGGTAAGTGCAGCCTGCAATCTGCTCCCGGTACCAGTCTATATTCCGCTCATACGCCTCCCTGGATTTCAGGCAGTCGTCGATGGCCATCCGGTAAGTCCGTGCTACCGTGGCTACATAGAGGGCCGTCTTCATCCTGCCCTCAATCTTCATGCTGTCGATCCCGATCTCCAAAAGCTCCGGGATATGCTCAATCATGCAGAGATCGCCGGAATTGAACAGAAACGTTCCCCGGTCATTTTCATAGACCGGGAAGTACTCTCCCGGCCTTGTCTCCTCCACCACCGCGTATTTCCAGCGGCAGGGATGGGTGCAGGCTCCCTGGTTGGCATCCCGGCCCGTAAAATAATTGCTCAAAAGGCAGCGGCCGGAATAAGAAATGCACATGGCGCCGTGTACAAACGTCTCAATCTCCAGATCTTCCGGGATATTGGCGCGCAGCTCACGAAGTTCCTCCAGGGAAAGCTCCCGTGCGGAAACCACACGCTTCGCCCCCTGCTCCTTCCAGAAGCGGTAAGTCAGATAGTTTGTATTGTTGGCCTGGGTGCTGATATGCCGCTCAATCTCCGGGCATATCTCCTTTGCCAAAAGAAACACGCCGGGATCTGCAATAATCAAGGCGTCCGGGCGGAATTCCCCAAATTCTTGCAACTCCCGGAAATATGCGCGGATTCCCTCTAAATCCCGGTTGTGAGCCAGGATATTGGCCGTCACATAAACCTTGACCCCGCGGGCATGCGCAAAGGCAATGCCTTCCTTCATCTCCTCCATGGAAAAGTTTTTGGCCTTTGCCCGCAGCCCGAAGGCCTCCCCTCCGATATAAACCGCATCGGCTCCGAAAATTACCGCTGTTTTCAGCACTTCCAGGCTGCTGGCCGGAATCAGCAATTCAGGTTTTTTCATAACTTCTCCTTCTTCACGCTCAAAGTTACCCCGTCCCCCAAGGGAAGCACCGAAGTAACCAGCCCCGGATGATGGGTCAGTTCATAAAGGTATTCCCGCATCCGGCTGTGGATGGTCCGGTTGCGCCGCTCCACTGCAAACCGGGACTCTATGAGATCCCCGTCCTGCAGCACATTGTCCGAAACCAACAGTCCCCCGGGCGCCAGTAAACGCAGTACCTGGGGAAGAAAATGAAGATACTGCCCTTTCGCCGCATCCATAAAAATCAGATCAAAAGGACCTGCAAGCTTCTCTAGATGCCCGGCTGCCTCCCCCTCCAGCAGCGTAATCTGTCCTTCCTTTCCCGCCCGGCGGAAATTCTCCCTGGCAGCCAGAATCCGCTTCTCATATTTTTCTATGGTAGTAATATGTGCCTTTGGATGCCCGTATTCACACAAAAGCAACGCAGAAAAGCCCACGGCCGTTCCCACCTCCAGAACGGCCCTGGGCTGCTTTGCCGCCAGCAGCGTTTTTAAAAAGCTCTGCATCTCCCGGCGGATCACCGGTACGCGGGCTTTCTTTGCCTCTTCTTCTATCTCATTCAACAAATCCGTATTGCCTCTATCCAGAGAATTGATATAGGCCGTCATCCGTTCCTCTACAATCACGCAAACATCCTCTTGCCAGCCTTACTCTTCTTCCTCTTCCTTCTCCTCGCCCTCTCTGGATATGACTGCCATCATTTCCCTGGGCTTCATAGCCGTGGAGAGGGTATACGTACCCGGCTCCAGCCGCTTGGCATACTTGGATACCTGAATCTGAATGTAAAACAGCTTCCAGTCTTCCACCAGTCCGTTTTCCTCCATCAGCTCCGCTATGTCGCGGTTGGAGGCACCTTCCTCGATGGTCACAGTGATGTTCCTTCCCGGCGCCTGATCCACTGCCTTCTCCTGGAAAACAGAGTGGCCGTAATCAAAGGCAACACCTGCCAGACGGTAAATTCCCATCACTACCACTGCCAGGACCACGATTTTCAATGCGATTGATAAGACTGTCAAAGCTGCTTTCTTCGTATTCATCTTCTGTTCCCTACACTTCCATGATAATCGGCAGGATCATAGGATCCCGCTTTGTCTTCTTCCAGATAAAATCACTCAAAGAGTCTTTGATCACGTTTTTCAGCTTGCCCCAGTCGGAAACGCCCCGGTCCAGGCAATCGCCCACTGCCTTGTCCACCACGGCCCTTGCCTCGCCCATGAGATCCTCGGACTCCCGCACATACACAAACCCTCTGGACACAATGTCCGGCCCGGCCAAAAGCTGATTGCTGTATTTCTCCAGCGTCAGAACCACTATCATAATACCATCTTCCGCCAGATGCTGTCTATCCCTTAACACAATATTTCCCACATCGCCCACGCCCAGGCCGTCCACCAGAATGGCGCCCGTATGCACGTGATCTACCACCGAAGCGCTGTCCGCTCCCAGCTCCAGCACATCCCCGGAGGAAAGCAGGAAAATATTTTCCTTGGAAATTCCCAGGCTCCGGGCCAAATCTGCCTGAGCCTTTAAGTGACGGTATTCCCCGTGAACCGGAATGGCATACTTGGGATGCACAAGGGAATACAGAAGTTTGATCTCTTCCTGGCAGGCATGTCCCGACACATGGGCATCCTGGAAAATCACATCCGCCCCTTTCATGGACAGCTCATTGATCACCTTGGACACAGCCTTCTCATTGCCCGGAATGGCCTTGGAGCTGAAAATCACCGTATCACCCGGCTTAATCTGCACCTTCTTGTGAAGGCTGGCCGCAATCCGGGACAGGGCCGCCATGGACTCTCCCTGGCTTCCGGTCGTAATGAGCACCACTTGATCGTCGGGATAATTCTTCATCATCTCAATGTCAATGAGGGTCTTGTCCGGCACATTCAGATAGCCGAGCTCCGAAGCCGTCTTAATGACATTTACCATGCTCCGCCCCTCCACGACCACTTTGCGGCCGTACTTATAGGCGGAATTGATAATCTGCTGCACCCGGTCCACATTGGAGGCAAAGGTGGCTATGATAATCCTGGAGTTTTTGTGTTCCGACATAATGTTGTCAAACACCTTGCCCACGGTCCGTTCCGACATGGTAAAACCGGGCCGCTCTGCATTGGTGCTGTCGCACATAAGAGCCAGCACACCCTTCTTCCCAATTTCTCCGAAGCGCTGCAGATCGATAGCGTCCCCGAACACCGGCGTGTAATCCACTTTAAAGTCGCCCGTGTGCACAATAATTCCCGCCGGGGAATAAATGGCCAGGGCAGAGGCATCCACAATGCTGTGGTTGGTCTTGATAAACTCAATCCGGAAGGCGCCCAGATTGATGGACTGTCCGTGCTGAATCACCTTCCGCTTGGTGTTGTTTATCAGATTGTGTTCCCGCAGTTTGTTCTCTATCAGTCCGATGGTCAGCTTGGTGGCGTAGACCGGCACGTTGATCTCTTTTAGCACATAGGGCAGGGCTCCGATGTGATCCTCATGCCCGTGGGTAATCACAAACCCTTTCACTTTCTGGATATTGTCCCGCAGATACGTAATATCCGGGATCACCAAATCAATGCCCAGCATGTCATCCTCCGGGAATGACAGCCCGCAGTCCACAACAATAATACTGTCTTCAAACTCAAAGGCAGTAATATTCATTCCGATTTGCTCCAGTCCGCCCAACGGAATGATACGCAATTTTGAATTGTTAATATTTCTCAAATCTTTCCCTCCTGGTTTTCTTCTTTTCTTTTCTCCAAACAGTCCCTGCAAAAACCATAGAGTTTCACTTCGTGATCGGTTACATGAAAACCAAGCGCTGTCTTCACTCCCGTCTCCAGCGCCTCCAGCATATCCCTCTGGAATGCAGTCACGCTTCCGCACTTAAGACAGATAAGGTGATGATGCCGATGGTGTTCGCTCTTCCTGGCATCCGCTATCTCATAGCGGATAAAGCCGTCATCCAGACTGATCCGATCAATTAGTTCCAGCTCTAAGAGCAGCTGGACTGTTCTATAAACAGTAGCCAGCCCGATATCCGGGTTGTCTGCTTTTACTCGGTCGTAAATTTCTTCCGCAGTCAGGTGTTCCTCTGCGTTTCCGGCAAGTACTTCCAGAACTACCAGGCGCTGCCTGGTCACTTTCAGTCCCTTTTCCTTCAGTATTTTCTTAAAATCCTCCTGTCCAACTGCCATGGACGCCACCTGCCCTTTCCCCTCTCAAAGGGTAAGTTCCACATCTTCCAGAAGCTGTTCAAAAACTCCCAGCACACCTTGAAGCTCCTGATCATCCTCTACAATTTCGTAAACGGCATCACTGTCTTTGTCCAAAGACAAATCTTTCAGAATCAATGCCTCTCCATCTCCCTGCTCCGAGTCCGTTACCAGAATGTAGTCTCTTCCGTTCAGTCTCGTCTCCTCCAGTACAAAAAATTCCACTTCTTCCTTTGTATCTTCCAGGGTAAACGTTATTTTTTCCATTCCTTACTCCTCATTCCGGATCCGCCGTTTTCAGGTTTCCCCTCCGATCCAGATACCCCTGCAGAATCAAAACCGCTGCAATGGCGTCCACGTATCTGCCTCTCTCTTCCCTTCGCACCTTTCCCTCTATCATGGCACGGTTCGCCTCTACCGTAGTAAGGCGCTCGTCCCACATGACAACAGGCAGGCCTGTCCTTCTCTCCAGCATTTCTTTAAATTCCAGAGATTTGGCAGCCCGCTCTCCCAGGGTGTTATTCATGTTTTTGGGAAATCCCAGCACGAGCTCTGTCACCCGGTACTCCCGGATCAGCTCCTCTATCCGCGCCAGCGTCTGGCGCAGCTTATTCTCCGACTTTCTCCGCACAATTTCAACCGGCTGGGCCGTAAGGCCCAGGGGATCGCTAACGGCAACTCCCACCGTCTTGGAACCGAAATCCAGTCCCATCCATCTCATATACCTTGCTCCTGTCTACTCACCCACGGTCGTCCTGATATAGACCTTCAGCAGTTCTTCCACCAGTTCGTCCCGCTCCACTTTCATAATCAGGCTGCGGGCGTTGTTATGGCTGGTAATGTAGGTGGGATCGCCGGACATAATGTATCCGACAATCTGGTTCACCGGGTTGTAGCCTTTCTCCGTCATTGCCTGGTACACCTGCTGGAGGATGTCCCCCACCCGGTTCTCCGTCTCCGGCATCACTTTGAAATTCTGTGTGCTATCCAATCTGCTCATATTTTCACGCTCCTGACACCACTACCCTCTATTGTACTCTAAATTTTCCGAAAATACAATGAAAATTTATAAAAGTTTACATAAAAACAACCGCTCTCCCATTAATTTCTCCACTCTGGCGCTGACAATCTGGTTTGTCAGATCCCGGCCGCTCAAAACAGCCGCCCGGATATACTCTCTGGTATGCCCTGTCTGGTAAACCTTTCCGTCCAGCTCCAGGGTTTCCTCTATCAGGATCTCCACCTGTCTTCCCATCTGAGCCAGCACATACCCGGCTGTATTCTTCCGATCCAACTCCAAAAGAATCCGGCTGCGCTCCGCCTTCACCTCTTCCGGCACCTGGTTTTCCATCGCTGCCGCCCGGGTCCCCTGTCTTCTGGAATATTTAAAAATATGGGTTTCAAAAAAAGCGATTCTTTTTAAAAAGGCGAGGGTTTCTTCAAACTCTTCCCGGGTCTCCCCCGGAAAGCCCGCAATCACATCCGTAGTCAGGGCCGGGTTCGCAAAGGCTTCCCGCAAAATTCCGCATTTCTCCTCGTATTCCTCCGCCGTATACCGGCGGTTCATCCTCTTTAAGGTCTCGTTGCAGCCGCTCTGGAGGGAAAGGTGGAAATGGGGGCAGATCTTTTCCATGCCGGAAAGGGCCTTTGCAAATTCCTCTGTCACAATTCCCGGCTCCAGGGAACCGAGACGAATCCTGCGGATCCCGGGAATTTCATGAACCGCCCGGATTAAGGAAAGAAGGTTTTCCCCCTCCAGATCCGCCCCGTAGGAACTCAAATGGATCCCGGTGAGAATCACCTCCTGGTACCCGTTCTCTGCAAGCCTTCCCACCTCCCGGCACACATCCTCCCGCCTGCGGCTGCGGACGCGTCCCCTGGTGTAGGGAATGATGCAGTAGCTGCAGAACTGGCTGCATCCGTCCTGAACCTTCACATAAGCCCTGGTATGACCGGCCGTCCGGGTAATAAAAAGCTCCTCATACTCCTTTTCCTGTTTCAAATCCAGCAGGGTTTCCGTTTTCCGGCCTTCCTCCCATGCTTTTAATATGGAAACAAGTTCTTTCTTTTTATTATTTCCGATTACCAGATCCACCCCTTCGTCCCCGGCCAGCTTTTCTCCCGCCGCCTGGGCATAACACCCCACAGCGGCCACCAGGGCATGAGGGTTCTGCCGCCTGGCCCGGTGAAGCATCTGGCGGGATTTCCGGTCCGCAACATTCGTCACCGTACACGTATTCACAATATAAATATCCGCCTGGTCCTCAAAAGGCACAATCTCGTACCCGGCCTCCTCCAGAAGCTGCTGCATGGCCTCCGTCTCGTAAGCGTTCACCTTGCAGCCCAGATTGTGAAGTGCCACCCGTTTCATTTTTCCGCCTCCTGCCATATCATGTAAAAAATTTTCCTTTTCTCATTGACTTTTACCCCCCTGCGTATTAAGATCAGAGTAAGTTCATAATCTAGGGAGGTATTTACCATGAAAACAGTGAAAATATGCCTGAATTCCATCGAAAAAGTAAAATCCTTTGTAAACGACATTACAAAGTTTGATGTAGATTTCGATCTGGTTTCCGGACGTTATGTGATTGATGCCAAGTCCATTATGGGCATCTTCAGTCTGGATCTGTCCAAGCCTATTGATCTGAATGTTCACGCAGAAGAAGAACTGGACACCGTGCTGGAAACACTGAAACCCTATATTGTTGACTAAACCGGCCATCCAGACAGACTACGCCTGACATAGATTTACCTGGGACTTGCCTTAAAAGGCAAGTCTTTTTTTGTGAATAACGGCATCCCAGGCTGTCTTTTATCCCACTACCACCAGTTCCGCCGTCTCTATGGCCTCTGCCACCATAGCATCAATCTTTTCCTCCAGATTCTTCTCCGAACGGCGGATCACATTCAGGTTCGGCTTCGTCACCGGATGCTTAGCCACAAAAATGGTACAGCAGTCCTCAAAAGGCTGGATAGAAGTCTCATACGTGTCAATCTTCTTGGACAGGGTTACAATGTCTTCCTTGTCAAATGCTATCAGAGGGCGGAACACCGGCATGGTGCAGACCTCGTTGGTAGCCGCCAGGCTCTGCACGGTCTGGCTGGCCACCTGCCCGATGCTCTCTCCGGTAATCAGCCCCAGGGATCCCGTCTTTTTCCCGATCTCCTCCGCAATCCGCATCATATAGCGGCGCATAATAATGGTAAGCTCTTCGTGGGGACATTTTTCGTAAATATAAAGCTGGATGTCCGTGAAATTTACCACATACAGATACACAGGCCCTGCATAGCGGGCCACCTTGGCCGCCAGATCTACCACCTTCTGCTTGGCGCGCTCACTGGTATAAGGCGGCGCATGGAAATAAACCGCGTCAATCTTTACACCCCGCTTGGCCACCATGTAGCCGGCCACCGGGCTGTCGATACCGCCGGACAGAAGCAGCATGGATTTTCCATTTGTTCCCACCGGCATTCCCCCCGGCCCCGGGATCACCTCCGAGTACAGATAAATCCGCTCCCGGATTTCCACATAAAATGTCAGCTCCGGGTGATGAACATCTACCTTCATTCCCGGAAAATGCTCCAAAATCTTTCCCCCAAGCTCCGCATTGATCTCCATGGATTCTTTGGGATATGTTTTGCGCGCCCGTCTGGTCTGTACCTTAAAGGTCTTAGCACAGTCCCCGTAACGCTTCTCTATATACGAGACAACTTCCTCCGCCAGGCGGGCAAACCCTTCATCCTCCAGAATCACCACCGGACAGATTCCCACGATTCCAAAGACCCTCTTAAGAGCCTCCGCCGCCTCCTCATAGTCAAAGGCTTCCAGCGCCTCCACATAAATGCGGCCCTGCTCCTTTGTCACCCGGAAGCTGCCCTCTGTCTGTTTGAGCGCATGGCGGATCTGGGCCACCAGCGCGTCTTCAAAGAGATAGCGGTTTTTTCCCTTGATTGCAATCTCTCCGTATTTAATCAAAAATGCCTGAAACATGTATGTTCCCCTCTCTTTTTCAATGCCTGGTAAATTTCCGCAGCATAGGCAGCAAGGCCGTCAGCGATTTCAGGCAGGATTCTATCTCTTCCCTGGTGGTAAACTCGCTGAAGCTGAACCGGACTGTAGATTCCAGAAGCTCCCGCTTCACCCCAATGGCTTTCAGTGTCCCGCTGACCGCCGGGTGGTTGGTGGCACAGGCCGATCCGGAAGACACATAGATACCCTGTTCCTCCAGGGCATGAAGAAGCACTTCGCTCCGTACCCCTTCGAAGCTGACGCTCACAATGTGAGGCGCCCCCTCACATACCAGGGGCCCGTTTACGGCGGTCCCCGGAATCTCCGCCACCCCTTTTACAAAGTATTCCTTCAGCTCATACATCCGCCGGATTTTCCCGTCAAAATCCGTGTATATCTCCCGCACAGCCTCCCCAAGCCCTGCGATTCCGGGCACGTTCTCCGTCCCGGACCGCAGGTCTTTCTGCTGGCCGCCCCCAAAGAGGATGGGACGAATCTTTACCTTCTCTCCCGCATACAGAAGCCCTACGCCTTTGGGCCCGTGGATTTTGTGCCCGCTCACGGACATAAGGTCGATCCCCAGCCTTTTGGGATAAATCCGGTATTTCCCGTATGCCTGCACCGCATCCACGTGAAAGAGCACCGGACGCTCCCGGTTCTTCAAAAGCGCCCCGATCTCCGAAACCGGCTGTACGGAACCTATTTCGTTGTTCACATACATGACCGATACGAGAATCGTCTCTTCACAGAGGGCCGTCTCCAGATCGGAAAGGCGCACGGTCCCGGATTCATCTACCGGAAGATACGTTACCCGGAAGCCCTGTTCCTCCAAATATTTCATGGTATTTAAAATTGCCGGATGCTCAATGCAGGTGGTAATCAGATGTTTCCCCGCCCTCTGATTTGCAAGTGCGGCCCCGATTAAGGCCAGGTTGTCGCTCTCTGTTCCCCCGGAGGTGAAATAAAGCTCTTTTTCACTGACTTTTAAATTTTTCGCAAGGATCTCTTTGGCATTTCGAAGATACCGCTCTGCCTCCACGCCTTTTTTGTGCATGGAGGAAGGATTTCCGTAATCCTCTCTCATAATCCGGCACACCAGATCCGCCACCCCCGGGTAGCAGCAGGTGGTCGCTGAATTGTCCAGATAAATTTCCTTCCCTGTATTCATGCTCCAGTCACCTTTCCAAAAGATAGGACAGTACCGCCAGAACCGCCATGCCCGCCGTCTCCGTGCGCAAGATCCGCCTGCCAAGAGTCAGGGACCTGGCTCCCGCAGCCGCTGCCTGCTCTGCCTCTGATTCCTCAAAGCCGCCCTCGGGCCCGATGAATATGCCCACGGACTGCCCGGGCTTTATGGAAGAAAGCAGTTCCCGCGTATGATCCATATCTTTTGCCAGCTCATAGGGAAACAGCCAGACATCCTGCTGCTTCGCATCCCTAACCGCCTCCGCAAAGCTTTTCAGGCCGCAGACTTGGGGAACCAGTCCCCTTCCCGACTGCTTGGCTGCGCTCTCGCAGATTCCGTTCCAGCGTCTCACCCGGTTTTCTTCCTTCCTGGCGTCCAGCTTTACCACCGTGCGCTTGGTGACCATAGGCACAATCCTGGAAACCCCCAGCTCCACGCATTTCTGAACGATAAATTCCATCTTGTCCCCTTTGGGAAGTCCCTGGTACAGGGTGATCCGGGAGGGCAGCTCCGCATTTCCCTCCAGCACCCAGCAGATACGGGCGGCAACGTATTCCTCTGTGAGTGTCTCCAATTTGCAGCGGTAGTCCGTCCCCTGTCCGTCGCTGATCAGAACTTCCTCCCCCGGACGCATGCGCAGCACATTGCGGATGTGATTCACATCCGCCCCTGTAAGCGTAATTTCCTTTTCTCCTATGCGGGCAGGATCCGCAAAAAAATGGTGCATTCGCAAAAGCCCCCTGTCTTACAGCGGTTTTTGGGCTGTCACGGAAACCCATTCGCCCTGGCGCGTGACCTCCAATACCTCCAGGCCGCAGGACTTTACGGTTTCTACGATCAACCCCTCTTTCTCGTCAATAATCCCGGAAGTAATATAGACCCCGCCCGGTTTCAGCCGGGACACCGCAACGGGCGTCAGGGGAACAAGAACCTCCGCCAGGATATTGGCCGCCACAATGTCACAGCAGCCTTCCCCGGCCCAGGCCTGCACCTCCGGATCGTCAATAATATTGCCAATCTTCATCTCGAAAAGGGACGGCGCAATGCCGTTTACCTCCATATTTTCCTTCACGGCTTCCAGGGCACAGGGATCAAGATCCGTTCCCAGCGCCTTTTTCGCCCCCAGCTTCAGGCTAATAATAGAGAGAATCCCGCTGCCGGTCCCCACATCCAGAAGCACCGTGTCCTTCGTCAGGAACTTCCGGAGCTGCCGGATGACGAGCTGCGTCGTCTCGTGCATGCCTGTCCCGAAAGCCGTTCCCGGATCGATCTGAATCAAAAGCTTGTCCTGATCACGGGGATCCAGTTCCTCCCAGGAAGGTTTGATTAGGATATCATCCACATAAAACTGGTGAAAATACTGTTTCCAGTTGTTGATCCAGTCCTTGTCCTCAGTCTCGGAGGCGGTAATGACTCCCGCTCCCACATCCGTTCCCCAGCTTTGAATCTCGGCAAGTCCGGCGCGCACCTTCTCCAGCACCGCCTCCTGATCCGCTTCCGGCTCCAGGTAGAAGCTGATGTAAGCCGTCCCGTCATTTTCCGCAGGCTCCGGCAGGATATCTACAAACATTTGCTCTTTCTCCCTGTCGGAGAGGGGAACCTTGTCCTCAATCTCAATGCCCTCGATGCCTGCTTCCATCATCATGGTGCTGATGAGATCTTCCGCCTCCACAGTGGTCTTAAGGGTATATTTTTTCCACTTCAAATGCCGCACCTCTTTTTCACGTACTTTTTACCATACTTTTTTCATCATAGCACAAATCAAAGCAGGCAACAAGTAGGGAAATGCGCAGAATGCCGCACTTTCCCTGGCCAGCACATAAATATAGGGACTCATTGCCTACCGGAAGGAGACTGTTTCCCTCCTCCCTGGCAAAGGGAAAATCCTGTTATCAGGGGCATTGCATAAAATTTCTCATTCCTCCATTCCTGAATCTCTTGTTCTATCAAATCTATCATCCGCTCTGCCTCACCCTCTAAAAAGGGACTGCTCAAAGCTTCATAATAACCTTGGCGGTACGCGTTCCTGTCCGCAAAATACATCAGGTAGCCGTTGGCATAACTGATAAAGTGCGTCTGTTCATCCTGCAGGGGATTGCTCAGCTGCGACATCAATTCTCCCGGAACTGCCACAAAGATATCATCATTGACCCGGAAGAAATTCAGCTCCACATTGTACTCCTTCTGTCCGCTATAATGCTGTGCATAGCGCAGATCTGCCTCTGCTCCCTCCAGCAGACTCTCCAGCAGACGTTTCCCCGCAGGCGAAACGCCTTTTTGTACCCCTTCCTCATACTCCTGTCTCCGCTGATCCAGCATTTTCCGGGCTTCTGAAACCGGAAGCGCTTCCTTTGCGCGAAGACGGAGCTTTTTTTGTCCGATTTTTATCTTGTGGATTTCATACAAAGCTTTGTGCTCCAGAAGCGACAGGCAGCTTTGCCCCAGCAGTTCTCCGTAACGCCCGGCTTCCTCAAAGCCGCTTCCCTTCCTTGTAAAACGGGTGGAGATATCGCCTGCGCTTCCGTTTAGAAACATGGTCATGCAGTACCCCTCTGTCTCCATCTTCTTCTGCAGAGCCCCTGGAAAATCCGCACTGCAGAGACGGTTTTCCGCATGAAGTACTGTGGGATGGCAGGCGAAATTTACCAAAAGCATTTTCTCCTGTCCTGACCAGATCTCAAAGCAAAGCAGCGCGTCATTTCCCTCCAGGTCTTTGTCGTCCCGGTTGCTTCCCACGCCGGAGCACGTCCCGTACATGCGGAAAGCTTTTCCTTCCTGCATATTTCCCAGCGCTTCCGCAATACATTCCTTTGCAGCGGCAGCAATGTCTTCCGCCAGCGCCTCATTGATATCCCCCACAATATCCCGTTCGGCGCGCAGACATCCTTTTCTCGTCTCCAAAGCGCCCCCCGGCGCAGAATGGGTGTGTATGGCGCAAAACAGCACATGACCTCTGCTCACCCCGTTTTTCTCCACAAAAGCCGCCGCCGGCTCCATCAGCAGGCTGTCCACAGCCAGCAGATCGTAGGAAACACAGCCGTACACTTCTCCCTCTGCCGAGAAAAAAAGCGCCTTGACGTAAAGGTCGTCATGCACGCCCTCCATTTCCCGCACCGGGGCATACCCGGCCAGGACACAGGGAACCCGGGGCGTAATTTTCTTCTTTGCAAATCCTATCTTCAAGATTTATCCCTCCTGCATAAAAACATTTTTTACACTACTCTTCCATGGCCATATAGGGATGGGTGTTGAAAAACTCCACGGCGCCTATCCCAAAGTAAATGGCCGGAACTGCCAGTGCAATCTCCGTCCCCTGGCAGGAAACAGCATGCGATACCATCAAGAATTACATTCTCGACAAGATTCATAGAAAACTATATTGTCCCGGACAGATGATTGACTCCGAATCCGATCTGGCGAGAAGGCTGGATGTCTCAAGAATGGCCGTCCGCAAAGCACTGGACGTCTTAACCCAGAAGGGAATTATTTTTAAGGAAAAAGGACGGGGCACTTTCGCGGCCATGCAGCCCAGATACGCCGAATTCCAATACGGCGCAGGCTTTGCCCTGGAAGCCCGGAAAAGAGGAATCGTGCCTTCCACCAGAAACGCTTCCCTGAAACTGTGCAGCGCCGACGAAACCAGCGCGCAGGAAATGAATCTGAAGACCGGCGACAAGGTGTGGCTGGTAACCCGTGTCCGCTGCGCAGACGGCGTTCCTGTTGCATACGTGAGCGAATACTACAATTACCTCCACTGCGAAGATTTAAATGAAGAGATTATCTGCACCTCTATCTACGAGCATCTGGAAAAGAATGGGATTACTTTTGCTTTCCTCGATCAAAAACTAGAGACAGTCGCCTGCCCCTGTTTTAAAGAAGCTGATTGCAGGCAAAATTACCTCTTTCTTCGGAAATACTTCCAGTATAAAGCCATAACAGCAATGCCGACTGCAAAAGTAGCGCCAACCGCAGTTCCGTTACTTATTGTTTGATTCTTATATAAATAGTTAATTCCCAGCAAAGCAGCACTTCCCAGCAAAAACATAGCAAGACCAAGAAAATTTTTATACTTTGCGTTACCTTGTGTCTGAGGAGTATACTTTTTCATCCCGATCTCCATCCTTTATCTTTGTGATGCTTCTATCATACACCACCCATCCGGTGTTTGCAAGAATACCTTAACGGACGGTCCGAAGAACCTGTCATACGGGATGCCCGAAGGGTATATAAAAGCGGACGCGGCCAAAACTGGGCAAGTTCCCCGGCAAACGGGGTAAAACTCCGGCGAGCTAACTCTTAAGACGCACTAAGCTCATCAGCAATGGCTTCTTCGCCAAGTGCTTTCTAAAGAGTGGATCTTGCCTGCGTCTCTGACAACCCCTGAATTGTTTGCTGCGGGTCTTTTTCTGCTCTGTCTGCTGTCAGCTGTTGTATTCAAACGCTTTATAAGAATGAAACCAGATAAGGACAAAAATAAGTTTTCGGAAAGTAACGGCATTGATTAAGAAAATTAGCTCCACGAGAAGCCATTTTGTGACAATGTCCGCAGATATAGCGAGCATCGGATTGTATCAGCCACACCCCCAACCTTAAAGCCTTTTAAGAAAAGGATAGAAGAATATTACTGGATATGCTATAATTTTTGTGTTGTCCAACCTACACCCGGCAACGGGAGGAGGTGTTTCCATGGAGTTTGTCATATCTTTTATAGTCGCTGTTGCGGCTGGTGTAGCCTGCCACTACATCATCAAATGGCTTGACAGTGACCGAAAGGGCAACAAATAGCCTAGTGGGTGCTTTGCCACTATAAAAGAAAAGAAGAATCCCCAGACTGTACGCTACTACGGTTTGGGGATTCATTCTGCGTTCTCATGGAACTGTCATATCTTTTTGCCTATCGGCATTATAGCATATGCAAAAACTTTTTTCAATATGCTTTTAGCAATCTAAAAACTATCCTTATCTGGTATCAGTCAACTGTCAGCCAAAAAGAAAGATCTTCCCCGCCAAACAATTTGGAGGGGGATGGTTCTCCCTTTCAGCTGGCGGTTATGATAGCTTTCGGGAATACTAGCCAACAACAGCCAAAACCGGGCTGTGTCCGCTTTCGTAACAGTTCTTTATGCCTATTGCCAAGCTAATTATCCAAAAACAAACATAAAAACCATTTCACGAATTATGGCTTTTTCTCAATACGAACCAGCGTACCGATCCCATAGCCAATAAGGATCAGCGGAAACGACATAGAATAAGATGAAAAAGAAAGATATCCTTTGAAATGAAAAACCAGCAGCAAGGTATTCATTAGAACCAACGAAAGGCCCGTCACGGTGCGAACATCCCTTTTACTCTCATGCCATATCGATAACGCCAGGAACGTCCCAAGCAGTATAGCCGGCAGTATATCACCCGCAAATAAGAAAAGAAGAGAAGGATTCCTTTTCATACTTGTACGGAACAGGGAGAAAATATACGGGTCAGCTAAAGTAATGATTTGGGCGCATGTAATGTAAAGTATATTCTTCGTTTTCATAACGGCGCTATTGGAAAGCATTCTAATACCAGGTTCCAGTTCCTGCTTTGGCCTTGAGAGATAGCTATGGTCAGCCGTAGATAATTAGAATGCTTAATCCCTTTCCTGTAAAATATAAAAATAGAATAGACAAATCCAGCGATAAAAATCACTATGTCTAAAAATTCTCCGCTACCCCATCATCACGCCTATAAAGGCAAGCAGGTAAATATGTATGGGATAGAACAAATAGTAAAAATATTTTCTCCCATTTCCTTTCTCTCCATTATACAAAAGGATGATAGGCAATGCCCCGATTACCATCCACTGAAAATTTTCACCGAATATATAAGGCCAATTCCAGGGCTGAACCGCCCACGTCCCCCACACATGGATCCCGGTGAGCCATTGTACCGTAAATGGAGAGCCGAAAATTCTAAGGCAGGATATCTTTCCCAGAAAACCTGTGGCTGCATTCAAAAACGGAATCGCAGAAAGCAAGGTATAGTAAAAAACCAGTTTTTTCCTGTCCTTTAAGGTGTAATAAAAAAGCGGACCCATTATTACATAAAAGAAACCGCCCTCTGCCATAAAAATATTTCCGAAAACCGCATACATGATAGGTGAGACAGAGGGAGGCAGATGGAACAGATCCGGAAGTATTAACCCCGCCACCTGCCAGATAAGATAGAAAGCCCACAGCCTGCGGGATTTTTCCGGCCTTTCTTTGCTATACTCTATGAGGCATATCAAAAAAGCGCACGCGAACAACGTCGCAAAAATATTATTATCCACTCTTGAAAAATGATCGACGTTTATGGCCTGTATCACGGCATTAAAAACCATATTGCCTACCGACATGAAAACACTGCTCACATACAGTCTCTGGAGATACTTCTTTCTGTTATGGGAATGCCTCATCCCCTGGGCCATACAAAAGAAAAACTATGGTTGTTGTAGTCATCAATTTTTTCCTTTTCTATTCCATCACATAAAGCCAAACCCATAGATCCGCCACTCCGGATCCTTCTTCGTCCTCCCGCAAATATAGTATCGTTGATGAAATCCGTTTCCGTAATTGACCGGATCTTCCCTCTCCTCCGTCCACTGCAGCTTTACAATCTCATACTCCGTTAACCCGCTCTCTTCGATAACTTCCATCTGCAGCCTGTCCGCAGCCTCGGACTGCCCATTCTCTTCGCAGACAGTCTCCAGATCATGCAGATTCAAAATTTTAAGAATATGTTCCCCTGCCTGATCCGCTTTTCTACTATTTTCCAATTCTATTTCAAACATCCCGTTTTGCGCTATACTGTCTTCCCTTAACTGGCTGTCCATCAGGAACTTTGCTAACCAATACCGGAAAACCGCCTCCTCTGCTTTATTTTCAGGAGGATCCTCCGCCGCAAAGCTCCTCTCGTCCACCGTTATCTTTAAGCTGTCTGTAAATTCAACCAGCGGAGCGGTTTCTTTTGCAGGGGAATTGCCAAAGGAAGAAAAAATGTAAAGGGCCTCTATAAGGCATGTTGCCGTTATCAGAATTATTAAAACATTTTTTTTCATACTATATCTCCAAAGAAAACTTAATAAGTAGCTGTTCATTGTCTATGCAATAAATAATATTTTTTTCAGAAAATTGATAGTCCATATTTTCATATTTTTCATATTCAAAGTTATTTGTATCAATAATATAAACTGCTTGAAAACTCTCAATTACAATAAACCTTTCATTTATAATATCGCATGTTTTTATATCATTAACAGACTCAATACCAGGAATAAAATAAGAAGCGTATTTCCCATTCCCCTTTTTTATATATAGCTTTCCTGTATTTTCAAGAGGTGCTTCATATGTATAATCTGTTACAACCAAAATTTCCGGAACTCCACCCAAGAAAGATGCTTTTTTCTCTAATTTTTTAAGTATAACTCGATTTTGTTCCGATAAATTCCAATAAACAATCTGCGCCCGCCCGGTATCGTCTAAATCTGGATTATCATGATCAAATACAATCTCTTGATATAAGATCCCATTTTCATCCCCGCTTAAACCCAATATCATTTTTCCTGTACATAAATATCCATCAGAAATAGAATATTCTTCACTAACAATTCTTTCCGTTTTCCCCGTCTCTACCGAAATAAGTTCTATCATCTGACGAATAGAAGTATTGCTGATCATTTCGTAAGAAACAAAAAGCCTCCCCTCCTTGAAAAACAAATCTGGTATGGACACTGTTTCAAAGGCATATAGCTTTATTTTTTTATCCAAATTGGTTTGATAATATATTGATATACTTAATTGTTCCTCCAACTTAGCCTCTCCATATATCACGCCTTCTCCATAAGGAAAATTTCCAAGAACTGTAAAGCACCCTGAACTCTCAGCAATTAATTGTTTTTCTCCTGTTTCAAAAA
Source organism: uncultured Lachnospiraceae bacterium (assembly GCA_910587955.1). Lineage (GTDB taxonomy): Bacteria > Bacillota > Clostridia > Lachnospirales > Lachnospiraceae > Laedolimicola. The sequence goes on from CAJUNN010000004.1 coordinate 64,719, forward strand.
AATATTTATAATATCTACAACATAACAAAGAATTACCTGAGCTGTCATCTTCTTTCAGACTGCTATAAACACAATACAAAACAGAATTTGAACATTGTCCTAATATTTTAATTTTATGCGATAAATCCTCCGCTGGTAGTTTTATAGACGAAGTAGTAAAATCAAAGTTCGTCTTTTTTAAACCAGTTCCAGTACTGAAGATTATCAAAACAAAACTCCGAATCCTTGCGTTTCACTCCTATAAAATATAATATTGGAGTAGACAAATCAGGCAAAAAAGTATCAGCACTACTTCTATTGCAATATAAGATCCATCTGCTTCCTTCTGCCAAATCCAACGATAAAAAATGAGGGAGAGCAGTGAAAATCCCATAACAGAAATAAGTGCACTCACTTGGGTCTGCGCCAATCCCGGTTTCCATTGGCATAGGATGATATTGAAAAGCACTCCTATACTGGGTGAAATACACAAAAAATATTTTGACAGCTTTTTAACATTCTTTATATCTCTTATGCGCCTCAATTAAACTGCCCCCATTTACACCATTTTGATCTTAATTTACCATTCAATATAATGTGTATATACATGCTCATCATATGTATAATCCGGTCTTGCATAAGTCCGTATTTGAATTTTCATCCGTCTTCCCGACACACTCGATATCATTTTATAATATGCCCCCTCATAGTTTTCCGAGCGAAGAGCCATCCCCAATCCTGCAACTGTTACAACAGCTCCGAAAGACGGATGTACTTTTGAAATGCCTCCGCTAATAATAGCCGTTGCTATAATCTCAATTTTAGATTCCTTCCCCAGGTCGGACACTCTTCCTTCAGTCTGATAAATCGTTTGATACGGTCCATTGGGCTGTCCATACTCCCCCTGCAGCCACTCCTCCGAACCGTCACCATTTCCTCCAGGTCTTCCAGGCCACACATAAGGCTGAACTGCTGCCTGAACAGGAACCGATACCAAAACCATTGCTACAAGAACCAAGCTTAATAAAACCATAAATTTTTTCTTCATATTATCCATCTCTCCTATTAGTATAAATCCGATCTTCTCTTTTAACAACCACCGTTTCTCCTGTATCCCCTCTCACTCCCTTCTTTTTTTAATTATGTATTTTATATTACATTATTAATAGAGCTTTGTCAATTACATATATGCAATTTTTCTATATTTTTATAAAAATGCCGTTGACATCTTATCACTTTTGCCTTATCCTATGGATAAACAAGTACCAAGGGAGAATCAAGAACGCCATGCAGGAACTTCTACCAAAAGAAAAAGAAATCATGGAAATTATCTGGCAAATGAAACATCCCTGCCTGATCTCAGATATTTTAAAGACAGATCCAGCTTTAAGCCGCAACACGGTAGCGAAAGTTCTGGTAAATCTGGACAGAAAAGGCTACATCCGGGTAGATTCCATCAAGCGGACCGTCACCAGGACCGGACGGGCCTACGTTCCTGCCGTCACAAAGCAGGAATACGAAAAACAACAGGCTCTTCTGGAGAGCCTGCTGCAAAACGGTTCTGTAGCCAGCAATATGCTGTCCTTTTTCTCTTCTATGCTGGATGCGGATGAACTGGACGATGATTTTCTGAATGAAATAGAGACTCTGATACAAAATTACAAAAACGCAAAGGAGTAACGCAAATGAATCTTCCTGCCCCTGTTGTTTTGGAACATTCCTCTTTTTTTGACGCCTTTTTTGCCTCCTCCATAGCAGTGTCTCTGCTAACCCTGTTCCTGCTGTTCCTTCTCAAGGGAAAACATACATTTCTGCGCTTTGGAATAACCTCCCTTCGCCTTCTGGCCATCCTCATCATAGTCAGGGGATTCCTTCCGGTAGAACTGCTGGCCCCCACCTTTCCCATTACCCAGACCATTTTCTCCCGCAAAATCCTTCCTGCCCTCCGGGATCTCCTGCTGCATCCCCTGTGGACTGCAGGCGCCTTTGTTTTGACCCCCATGATACTTCTTGTCGCCCTGTGGCTGTCTGTCTCCTTCTATTGCTTATTCCGGAAAATCCGGGGATACCTGCAGTTTCAAAACTCCCTTCTCTCACTGCCGGAAATCTCGGACCCGGAAACCCTGGAGATTTTGCAAACCGTTCTGGACTCTTTGTTTCCAAATAAGAATATAAAAACCCGGCTGGTGCAATCCCACGGGTTTATCTCTCCCGCCATATGGGGCCTTTGCCGTCCTACTATCATCCTTCCCTGCATCTTAGCAGACAACTCAAAGGAACTGTCATACGGGATACCCCCAGGGTATACGGGCGAAGAATTATCCTGTATCTTTTCACACGAACTGCTCCACTACAAACACCGGGATTTCCATCTGAAGTTCCTGCTGGATCTTCTCCTGTCTTTCCACTGGTGGAATCCCCTTCTCACCCACTGTCTGGCTCCCGCGGTGACACAGGCACAGGAGCTTTCCGTGGATGAGTACCTTACCAGAACCATGAGCCGGGCAGAAAAAACGCAGTATCTGGAAGCGCTCTCCAAGACCCTGCATTTCCAGAAAAGCCGTATATCTGCCGGAACAGAACAGACTTACGCTTTCGCAGATCAGCATCACAAAAAAGCAGTCCTTCAAAGGCTCCGCTGTATCATAGACGCTCCGGCAAAACGGCCTTCCGGCTGGAGTACCGCGCTGTGTATAGTCTTATTCCTATTGTCCTTTTCCTTTATTTTTGACACCTACTACGACCACAGTGTCGATGAGTACGGGTACCCGGTCTTTAAAGATATCAAAGGACAGACTTTCTATGTCAGAAACGGGGAGATGTTTGATCTCTATCTGGAGAATCAGTACTTTGGCACTTTTCCTAAAATTTTGGAAAGTTTTAAAGACGCTCCTGTCTACGACAATATTTCGGAGGCTCATATCCCATAAAAGATAAAATGAAAAGCATTTACTTATTTATTTTGCTGGAAATTATGTTTCTCCTGCTGCCAGTCTTTCCGGTAAACGCCGCCCTGCCCGGCGAAAGCTGTACTCCGTACACTTCATCTGAAAGTATCGCACGTTTTCCTACAATCGGCTGGGAATACAAAAATATTAACGGCGTTGCATACCGCCGCCTTTACAACTACAGCACCAACACTCCCCTTACCGACTGGGAGATAGTTCCCTGACGCAGGGAGCGTTTTCACCCTCCCTGCGTCCTCCGGATGGCTTCCGGGATCCGCTCCAGCATGTCCGTGGGCAGCATCCCGTACTCTCCGATCTCCTCTTTGCAGAGATCCCCGGCACAGCCGTGAAGCCAGGCTCCGAGGGCCGCTGCCCGGACAGGCTCCATTCCCTGTCCCAGCAGGGAGAGAATCATTCCTCCCAGGATATCCCCGCTTCCGCCCTTTGCCATGCCACTGTTGCCGGTGGTATTCTGGTACAGATTCCCTTCCGGATCCGCAATCAGGGTTCCGGGGCCTTTCCGGACCAGGATGCAGCCGAAGGTACGGGCAAACTCTAAGGCTCCTTCTCTGCGCTCCGCCCGGGAATTTCCGCCCAGATAGGAAAATTCTCCCTCATGCGGCGTTAGAACCGTCACTAAGCCTTTCTCCCTGCGGTGCTTCAGGATCTCCTTTTGCTCCCGGATGGCATAAAGAGCGTCCGCATCCACCACCAGGGGAATCTGCACCTGCTCCAGAAGACGGCTGACCAGCCGGAACAGATCCCTGTTTCTCCCCAAACCCGGCCCAATCAGTCCCGCATCGCAGGCTCCCAGCTTCTCCTGAATCCGGAAGAAAGCCTCCGCCGAGAGCCTTCCCTCCCTTCCGGGCAGGGGATAGGTCATCACCTCCAGGCTCAGAGGCGCCGTAATCCCATAGATCTCCTCCGGCACTCCCAGGAACACCAGTCCGCTGCCCGTCCGGGCCGCCGCTTTGGATGCCAGGACAGGAGCTCCTGTAAGCCCGACGCTTCCTCCGATGACGCAGACCTTCCCGAAGGTTCCCTTGTGGCCGTCCTCCCGGCGCCCGGGGAGCCAGGAGGCTGCCGTCTCCCGGCTCAAAAACTTCACTTGCTTGTCCATACGTTTTCCCTCCGCAGCCGCCCGGTATCCGGCAGGGCTGTTTCTCTATTCCTCCTCCGCAGGCCTCCAGGCCTTTCCGAACTTCACATCCCGGAAGAGAGCCGCCAGGCCTGTAATCTGTTTCAGGCGCAGGATCTCGTCCCGGTCCATGCCAAGATGAACGGAAATCCAGGCATCGGAGCGCCCCAGATCGTGCAGCTCCCTCACAATGTTGCTCATCAAGTCCACATTGTGGCTTCCCCTGGCCCGGTTGTGGCGGATGGTGCTGGCCATGCGCTCGTCTATAGGTTTGTCAATGACCGAAACGGGCAGGCAGCCTCCCTCCCGCTCATAAATATCGGGATACTCCAGCATCACCCGGTAGCGGTGGAAACCGTCCACAATCACATACATGTCCCGCTCCTGGTCATGGTAGCACACAATGGGCATGGTGTAGCCGTCCGCCTTGATGCTCTCGTAGAGCAGCCGCATCTCCGGCGGTGCAACCTTATTGGGATTGTAGGTATTGGCTTCGATCTTCCCTACAGGAACGGAACGAATCTGATATACAGGACTTCTATACTCCATAATGTATCTCCTCAATGCTTTTGTACTTGCTGCGGATCAAATCGATCTGCTTTTGCTGAATCCGGTCAATTCCAAATCCCATAAACCGGCAGTTGTGATCGTTTTTCAAAATACAGTAGCACATGCGTTTCCAGCTGGGAATATCCTTGCTGGTCCGGATATCATCCGTGTGATCGGGAATGCTCCCGATGAAAACCACCCGGGACTTCCGGTTCAGCGTATAATTGGAAATGCCGTTCCTGCGGATCCGGTAGCCGTGTTCCTGCAGCTCCCTTATGGTTTCCTCATCCAGCCCTCCCCCGGTCTCGTGCCAGAACTTAATGGATGTGTTAAATTTTTTTACGTAGTTGTTCCGCAGCCGCACCGGGAGCGTGTCCAGAAGAAACTGGGTATACGATTTCCAGGTATGTCCCTCCGGCAGGGTCACGTTCCGGTATCCCATAGCCCTGGTCCGCCCGTAAATGGCGGCAAAATTAGCTCCCTGGACTCTTCCTACCAGCTTCACCCAGATCTCCGGGTCAATCACCCGGTAGAGATTCAGGGAATCCTTGGAATAATCGTTAAAAGGGGAAGCCACCCGCATCTGCGAAACTTTCAGCCCTGCCTTATAATACAAGTCATAAAGCCGGTTGTAATCATAGTTAAAAAGATAGTTGGCATGCCATACATCCTCATGGCTCCAGTCGTACAGGGGAGACGCGCACCACACATCCTTAAACTGTTTGCCAATCCAGCACTCTCCCATATACCCGTACTTCTTATTTACGAAGCCGCTGTACCTCTGGAGAGACTCGTCCGCCCGCATTCCCAAAAGGCATACGGTCTTTTTATTTCCGTGGGAAACCCGGTACCAGCGGCCAAACTGCTTCGCCAAATCCTCCTGGGGCATCCGGTAGCGGTAAGTCGTGATGGGATTGTTGCCCTGGTGAATCACATACTCCCCCTCAGGCATCCGGCGCACCCAGCTCTCCTGTTTCGTCTCGTCCCAGGGATACCAGTACATCTGGTAACTGCTTAAGGCTGTCCGCACAGCCATGGGAAGACAGACCCAGTAAAGCTCCGCCTCTCCCCGGAGGCGCTCAAACGTACGTTCCACATACTCCGAAGTCACCGTATACTGAGCCTCAAAATCCTGATGAAAAACCCCGATCCGCTTTTCCGGGAAATAGGTTTTCTGAAAATCCAGCGTCAGATTCAGCAGAAGGCCGCTGTCCTTCCCGCCCGAAAAAGAGACATAGATATTGTCAAACTCCTCAAAGAGAAATTTCATCCGTTTCTGAAAGGCTTCATACACATTCTGTTCCAAATATTCACGCACCAAGCAGTATTCCCCCTCATCCAATGTCCGCGCTGTCTTACAGATTCTTCCGGCCGTTATAAAACGCAAATACGGCACAGCCTCTTTGGGCCATGCCGCAATCTGCTTTTCGCACAGATAAAGTTACTCTATCTTGCTGTATCCAAAGGCATTCACAATGGCGTCCACCCTCTGGTTATTCTTGCACAGGGGACAGTTGTGGAACTCATATGTCTGGTAGTCCGGAATATCCTTCTGGGTAAAGATGGAGTTCACATCCATGGAGCGGGCTTTTTGAACGGCACTGAAAATAGCCCCAATCCCCTGAGTCCTTCCCCCGTAATACTCGATGGACTTCAAACTCTGCTCCAGCGTTTTACCTGTGGTGGCCGTAGCCAAAAGCAGCAGTACATTCTTATCCCGGATCATCATCTGCATATTGTCCCGGAAAATAATCTGGCCTCCTGCATTCAGCTCGGGGCTGACAATGTAAATGGTCTTATGGCGGTTCATACACATAATCCCCGCATTGGTCAGCTCCTCCGCCAGGTAGGATCCGATGACCTCACAGCCGTCCAGGCACACAATGGTATCCACCACCGTATAGGTAGAATACTGGGCCAGCACCCGGGCTGCAGCCTGGGCCTCGTTCTGCCTGGTTTTCAGCGTGGTCAGATCAATGTAATTGTTGATATGGGAGTGGTTGGTTGCAAAATGGCCGGGAATTACTTTCAGCCTCACTTCTCTGTCCGCTTTTGCCGGGATCTTGTACATACGTGTTTCCATAGCCTGCCTCCTTCACTTTAGGGTTCATAATATTTTAATGCAAAAGAATTTTTGATAATCTGCCGGCCCTCCGCAATGCTTGCGATGGCTCCCGTAGCCACCATCTGCACAATGCTGTTGCCCAAAACGGACCCTTCTGTAGGTCCTGCCACCACCCGTTTTCCGGTGGCTTTCGCCGTCAGCTCGCAGAGCAGCTCATCCTGGATTCCGCCTCCCACCATATTGATGCAGGGGATGGTTTTGCCTGTGATCTCCTCCATATACTGAATGGATTTCCGGTATTCCTCTGTCAGGCCGTTGTAGACAGCCATTGCCATTTCCCCCAGGCCCTCCGGGCGTCCCTGCCCTTTTTCCTCACAGTAGGCTATAATTTCTTTCATCATATTTAAGGGAGCCGTAAAGCGCGGATCCTTGGGATCGATCAGAAAATCCCTCCGCTTCGCCGACCTGGCAGCCGCAATAATATCCGGGAAGGACACTTCCCCCTCAAACTCACACCAATTCCGGCGCAGATTCTGCATAATCCAAAGACCGTTGATATTTTTCAGGAACTGGATCTTGCCGTCGATGCTGCCCTCGTTGGTGTAGTTGTATTTGTAGGAATCCTCATTTAAAATGGGTTCGTCCAGAACCATACCCAGAAGGGACCAGGTTCCGCAGCTTAAAAACGCCGCATCTTCTGTCTCCAGCGGAGCACCCGCCACGGCAGAAGCTGTGTCATGGCTTCCCACGGCAATGACCTTAACGCCGGAAAGACCAGTCTCCTCCCGGACCTCAGGAAGCAGATCCCCGATTACGGTGCCGGGCATCACAATATTCCCAAACAGTTCCCTCTTAAGTCCCAGACGCGCAATCAGCTCATAGTCCCACTCCCTCTTTCTGGCATCCAGAAGCTGGGAGGTGCTGGCAAACGTATATTCCGTGTACATAATTCCCGTGAGGAAGTAGCCGAACAGCTCCGGCATGAAGAGCAGCCGCTTGGCATTGTCCAGGATGACCGGGCGCATTCCCTTCTCCGCATAGAGCTGGAATATGGAGTTGAAATACATAAATTCGATTCCCGTCCGGTCGTAAAGCTCCTCCAGAGGGATGATTTTAGAAATTTCTTCCATCACTCCGTCTGTCCTGGAATCCCGGTAATGGACCGGATTTCCGATCAGGTTTCCGTCCTTGTCAAAAAGACCATAATCCACCCCCCAGGTATCGATAGCCAGGCTTTGAATCGGCAGCTTCCTGGCCGCCGCCTTCTTAAGCCCCTGCTTCAGCTCATGATACAGGCGGAACAAATCCCAGTAAATATGCCCTCCAATCCGAATCTCCTGGTTCGGAAAGCGGTGCAGCTCCTCAAGCTCAAGTTTCCCGTCCTCCAATTTACAGAGTACCATTCTGCCGCTGGACGCTCCGAAATCAAACGCCAGATTGTAAATAACCTCTCCCATACCCTTACTCCTTTTTATTTTCGTTCCGCAAATCCTTCCGGCACTGTGTAAAGATTTGCTGTTTTATACGACAGGCAAAATCCGCCTGCTGCATTCACTATCCGGAACCACCAGCTGCACGCCCCGCTCCTGAAGGAAGGACTGCCACTCCCCGGAAGGCATCTGATCCGTCACCAGTATGTCTCCCCGTTTCATCTGCATGGTCTTCACGAAAGACACCCGCTCAAACTTGCTGCTGTCCACTGCCAGAATCACCGTATCTGCACAAGAATACATCACATTCTTGATGTCACTGTCCAGCTCGTTGGAATCCGTCAGGCCGTTTTTGATATCAATACCCTTGCAGGAAAGAACCGCCTTGTCCACATGATACCCGTTCAGCACCTTCTGGGCTGCATTTCCCACCAGGGACAGGGAGGTCTCATTCAGATTCCCTCCGGTGGAGATCACCTGGATTCCTTCGTGCCCTGCCAGCTCAATCAGCACCTCCACGGAGTTGGTGATCACCGTCAGCTTCCCCTTCTCCTTCAGCTCCTTGGCAATCATCAGGGAAGTGGAAGAAGCATCCAGCATAATCCGATCTCCTTCCTCAATGAGATCGTGAACCAGCTTGGCAATGATCTGCTTCTCGCTCCGGTTAGTCTTCTCCCGGATGCGCAGGGGCATATCTACATTGGTATTTTTGTTCAGGACGGCGCCTCCGTAGGTCCGCTTTACATAGCCCTCGCTCTCCAGCTTCTCCAGATCCCGCCGGATCGTCTCGTCCGTCACGTCATATTTTTTACTCAGCTCCGACACCAGGACCCGCTGTTCTTTCTGCAGAATCGATAGGATCTCGTTTTTCCGTTCAATGGCCAGCACCGCTATCCCTCCAAGTTTGATCCAGTCATTTTTCTTAGTTTATCACATTTTGCGTTGCTTTTATAGGTTTTTTTATAGATTTTTGGGTAAATATTTTCCGAAACCCACAAAAAGACAGCGGCCTCAAGGGCCGCCGTCCAAAGACAAGCGTTATGCTTCCACAGCTTTCAATGCCTCTTCCAAATCCTGAAGGATATCGTCAATATGTTCTGTCCCGACGGAAAGGCGGATGGTATTGGGCCGGATCCGGCTCTTCCTGGCCCACAGGAAGCTGCAGGGTTTCAAATTTAAAATCCCGTCTCTCTCGTAAGTTTCGTTCCCATGTGGCAATTCCTCATTCTTTCTTTTCCTATTCCACAAAAAGCGGTGTGGAATAATAGCGGTCCCCGCTGTCAGGAAGCAGGACCACAATGACCTTTCCCTCCTGCTCCGGCCGGCCTGCAATCTGAATCGCCGCGTGGAGCGCTGCACCGGAAGAAATGCCTGTCAGAATGCCTTCTTTCTTTGCCAGCAGCTTTGCCGCCGCAAACGCATCTTCACTTTCCACCTTGGCGATCCCGTCATATACATTCGTATCCAGCACCTCCGGCACAAAGCCCGCTCCGATTCCCTGGATCTTGTGGGGGCCGCTCTTTCCCTCCGATAAAACGGGAGAATCGGCCGGCTCTACCGCTATAATCTTCACCTGGGGATTTTGTTCCTTCAGATATGCCCCCGCGCCGGTCAGGGTTCCGCCCGTTCCCACGCCTGCCACAAAATAATCCACCGCTCCGTCCGTATCTCTCCAGATCTCCGGCCCTGTAGTCCTCCTGTGTACAGCCGGGTTGGCCGGGTTGTCAAACTGTCCCGGAATAAAGCTGTCCGGGATCTCTTCGGCCAGCTCTTTTGCTTTGGCAATGGCCCCTGCCATTCCCTTGGCGCCCTCCGTCAAAACCACTTCCGCCCCGTAAGCCTTCAGGATATTCCTGCGCTCCATGCTCATGGTCTCCGGCATGGTGAGAATGATGCGGTATCCCTTTACCGCCGCCATAGACGCCAGGCCGATGCCCGTATTGCCCGAGGTAGGCTCAATGATAACCGAGCCTTCCTTCAAAAGCCCCTTTTCCTCTGCGTCCTCAATCATGGCCTTTGCAACCCGGTCCTTGACGCTGCCTGCCGGATTGAAATACTCCAGCTTGAGCAAGAGCTTTGCCTTCAGTCCCAGAGCCCGCTCCACATTTCCCGCCTCCATAAGCGGCGTATTTCCAATTAGTTCCGCGGCGCCCCCGTAAATCTTTTTCATAACCGACCCCTCCTGTTCCGTCTTCTTAAACACACTTTGATCTTATTTCCCCTCTGCCATTTCCGGGAGCGTCGCCGCCATAGTGGTAGCAACAGCCAGCTCCGGCTGGGTCACATCCACTCTGGCATACTGCACCGTAACGGGAGCTTCACACTCCAGCACGGCCGCATAGCCCACTCCTCTGGGGATTCCTTCCCCGTCCTCATTCTTCAAGTCATAGGTGTGGAAATGAATGGTGCGCTCTGCCGGAACTTCCAGAAGAAAGCCCTCCATCTTATCCCGGTCCTCAAAATACAGTGTCATGCGGACCTGTACCGGCTCCGGGTTTGTATTTAAAATACTGATAGCCTCATGTCCCAGGTATTCCCCCTGGTCCTTCACCGGCCAGAAACAGTCAGGAATATAATATTTCATATGCTAATCCTCCAACAGCCATTGATAATCTTCATCCGTAAACGAAACGTCCAGAGTTCCGCAGGCATCCGTGATATGCTCCGTGGAAGTAGAACCGTACAGCGGCACGCAGGCAAAGGGCTGATGGAAGAAATATCCCAGCACCACCTGGGTCACGGAACATTCGTAACGCTCCCTAAGTTCCTTCACTTTCCGGGCTACCTTCACATTCCCCGGCGTATAGTAGGGATTTTCCAGAACGCCCTCTTCTCCCTTGGAATCAAAGCGGTGGAAGAAGCCGCTGCAGTTTCCCATATACGGCATCGCCATGTTTTCCGGGTTATCCTTATGGTACGCAAAGGCTTCTCCCCGCGTATAACCCAGGGTATCATCCTCCAGGGGATTCATATATTTCATGCCCAGATTCATCAAACTCTGATCCGCCGCAAATCCCCGGTATCCCTTCTCCCTGCAGTAAGCGTCCGCCGCCTTCATGCGGTCCGCGTCCCAGTTGGAGCAGCCGTAATAGCGGATCTTTCCGGCCTTTACAAAACGCTCCATGGTCTCAATCTCTTCCTCCACGGACTGTTCCCGGTTGTCCCGGTGGTAGAAATAGAGATCAATGCAGTCCGTGCGCAGCTTCTTCAAAGAGCCGTCCAAATCTGCCTCCATATCCGCAGGCGTCATGCGGCTCTTATGAAGATCCGGATGGGGTACGGTCATATCGGGATGGCCGCCTTTTGTCATCAGCACTATCTGGTTTCTCTTCTTACTGCGCGCCAGCCAGTCACCCAGCACCCGCTCTGCCCTGGCTTTCTCTCCCGGCACCCAGTCCGAATAGACGTGGGCGCAGTCAATCAGGTTTCCTCCCTGGTCCAGATAAGTGTCAAAAATCCGGTCCGCGTCCGCGCCGTCCCAGCGCAGTCCCGCGTCCACGGTTCCCAAGCCGATGGGGTATACAAAGAGTTCCGTGCCGGGAATTAAAATTCGTTTTTCCATACTTGGTCTCCTATTCCAGTACCGCAGATTTCCTACCAGCCCCCTTCCTTAGAAGGATTTCCGAACGCAAAAACATGCGTCTGTAAATCCTTCTGGGGCTGTCCGGTAATCTGCTGTTTTGATTCCAGTTCCGCATCCTCTATAATACTTTTTCCAGCCAGTCCGCGCCGGGTACGTTATTCATCTCGCAAAACTGCTCCCACACCAGACCGAAGGGAAGGGTCTTCTCCTCCTCGCTGTACACCAGGCGGCGCACCAGATCGTCTGTCTCCTCGTATTCCCGAAGCTGCTTCGTGGGCTCCAGCAGCGCGTACAGGATGGCTTTCTTCACGCTGCGCGCTCCGAGGGCCTGGGCGGCAATGCGGTTGATGGATCCGTCAAAGTAATCCGTGCCGATGTGTACCTTGTCAAAGGCATTCTGCCGCTTAATCTCCAGCATAACTTCCTTGAGCTCATCGTCCAAGGTCACCACGTGATCGCTGTCCCAGCGCACCCCCCGGCTCACATGAAGCTGCACATGGCGGCCAAAGACCAGATAGCTGGAAAGCTTGGCAGACACTACTTCCGTGGGATGGAAATGTCCCATGTCCATACACACGATACAGTTGTTGCGGATAGCCGCGTAGTTGGAATAGAACTCATGGGAGCCCACCGTATAGCTCTCCAGGCCTAAGCCGAACAGTTTGCTCTCGAAAGAATCCATGGTATAATTCCAGTCAATCGTTTCTTTCAGTATCTCGTCCATGCTTTCCATCAGAAGCTCCCGGTGCCTCAGCTTGTCGATGGTGTAATCCTTGTAGCCGTCGGGAATCCAGTGGTTGTCTACACATACCTGTCCCAGCTCCCGGCCGAAATACTCGCTGATTTTACGGCATCTCTTTCCATGCTCCACCCAGAATGCCCGGACAGCCGGGTCATAGCTGGACAGGGTAAAATTACTCTCCGCCTTGTCATGGCTGAAATAGGTAGGATTAAAATCCAGTCCCAGCCCATGCTCTCTGGCATACTCCACCCAGAAAGCGAAATTTTCCGGGGTAATGGCATCCCTGTCTACAAATTTTCCGAAATTGTCCAGATAAACCGCGTGAAGAGCCAGCTTGTTCTTTCCGGGAACCACACTTAAAGCTTTGGTGAGATTGGCCATAAACTCTTCCCTGCCGCGGGCTTTGCTGGGATCGTTTCCCGTAGCCTGGATGCCGCCGGAAAGTCCCCGATCCGGATTCTCAAAGCCGGACAGATCATCAATCTGCCAGCAGTGGATGCTGACCGGAATCTCATTCAGCAGTTTCAGGGCCTCATCCGTATCTACGCCTCTCCCGGCGTAAATCTCTTTTGCAATCCTATAATTCTGTTCTGTCGTACTCATGCTGCCGCTTACCTCCTTGCCCTTTTGTCGTTCTTCTCTGTGCTTCATGTTTTCTTTTACCAAACGGAAGAAACATTTGAATGCCGGACGCTTCCGCTCTATTTCCAGAATAGCGCTTATGGCACCGGAAGTCAAGCGCAGAAGAAACGGCGCAAGGAGAAGCAGTCTGCAAAAGAAACCGCCCCGCAGAAACTTTTCGTCTCTGCGGGGCGGCAGCTATTTCCTATTTTATTCTCTTCTGCCTCTTACTCGGCCTTGTAGAGATCGCCCAGCTTTTTCAGATACTCGTATCTGGCCTTAGCGGTGCTCTCAGCCTTGTCAAAGAGCTGTGCAGCTCTTTCCGGATTGGCACGCTTCAGAGCATTGTAGCGCACCTCGCCGTCCAGGAACTCTTTGTAGTCGCCTGTGGGCTCTTTGCTGTCCAGGGTGAAGGCATCCTTGCCCTCTGCCGCTGCTGCAGGATTGAAGCGGAAGCAGTGCCAGTATCCGGCCTTTACAGCCAGCTCTTCCTCGGTCTGGGCCTTGCTCATGCCCTTCTTAATACCGTGGTTGATACAGGGAGCATAAGCGATAATCAGGGACGGTCCCGGATAAGCCTCTGCCTCTGCAATAGCCTTCACGCACTGGTTGAAATCTGCACCCATAGCAATCTGCGCCACGTACACATATCCGTAGCTCATAGCGATGGAAGCCAGATCTTTCTTCTTCACTTCCTTGCCGGCTGCCGCGAACTGTGCAATAGCTCCGGTGGGAGTTGCCTTGGAGGACTGTCCGCCCGTGTTGGAGTAAACCTCTGTATCAAATACCATAACGTTCACATCCTGCCCGCTTGCCAGCACATGGTCTACGCCGCCGAAGCCGATATCGTATGCCCAGCCGTCGCCGCCGAAGATCCACTGGGATTTCTTCGCCAGGAAATCTTTGTCTTTCAGGATCTCCTTGCCGGCCTCGCATCCGCAGGCTTCCAGAGCCGCTACCAGCTTATCTGTCGCCGCGCCGTTTGCAGCTCCTACGCTGTAGGTATCCAGCCACTCCTGAGCTGCTGCCTTTACGTCGTCTCCTGCCTTCTCCATAAGGGCCTCAACCTTTGCTTTCAGGCCGTCCCGGATGGCGCGCTGCGCCAGGCTCATGCCGTAGCCGAACTCTGCCGCATCCTCAAACAGGGAGTTGGACCATGCAGGACCGTGTCCCTTCTGGTTTACGGTATACGGAGTGGACGGTGAGGAGTTGCCCCAGATAGAGGAACATCCCGTCGCATTTGCAATATACATTCTGTCGCCGAAGAGCTGGGTAATCAGCTTCGCATAGGGAGTCTCGCCGCAGCCCGCGCATGCTCCGGAGAACTCAAGGAGCGGGGTCTTGAACTGGCTTCCCTTTACGGTAGCCTCTTTGAATTTGGCAATCACATCTGCCTTCTCCGGCAGGGTAACAGCGTAATCGAAACTCTTCTGGCAATCCTGGTTGGCTTCCATATTTTCCATTACAAGGGCTTTCGCACCCTTCTTGCCCGGGCAGACATTTGCGCAGGAACCGCAGCCCGTACAGTCAAAGGCGGAAATGGTTATGGCAAACTTGTACTCCGGCATTCCGGTCATATCCAGCATCTTGGTTCCCTCGGGAGCTGCCGAAGCCTCCTCGGCCGTCATGGCAACGGGACGGATAACCGCATGGGGGCAGACATACGCACATCTGTTGCACTGGATACAGTTCTCCGGCTGCCATACAGGGATATCTACCGCAATGCCGCGCTTCTCGTAAGCGGAGGAGCCGCTGGGCGTTGTGCCGTCCACATAATCCTTAAACGCGGATACAGGCAGGTTGTTGCCCTCCTGGGCGTTGACTTTGGACTGGATATTGTTGACGAAATCCACAACATCCGTCCGTCCGCCTTCTGCATGGGTAAAGGACAGGCCTTCATCCGCCGCAGATTTCCAGCTCTCGGGTACCTGAATCTCCACCACCTGCTTTGCTCCGGCATCGATGGCGTCGTAATTCATCTGAACGATAGCATCGCCCTTTCTTCCGTAGGTTGCCTTTGCGGCAGCTTTCATCAGCTCAATGGCCTGCTCCTCCGGAATGATATTGGCAAGCTTAAAGAAGGCAGACTGCAGAACGGTGTTGATACGTCCGCCCAGTCCGATTTCCTTGCCGATCTTAATACCGTCGATAACATAGAACTTGATGTTATGGTTTGCGATAAAGCTCTTTACCTGTCCGGGCAGGTGCTTCTCAATGCCTTCCATATCCCAGGGGCAGTTCAGAAGGAAGGTTCCTCCGTCCACCAGCTCCTGCACCATATTGTACTTGCGCACGTAGGAAGGATTGTGGCAGGCTACGAAATTCGCCTTGCGGATCAGGTATGTAGACTTGATCGGGCTCTTTCCGAAGCGCAGGTGGGACATCGTCACGCCGCCGGACTTCTTGGAATCGTAGTCAAAATATGCCTGGGCATACATATCGGTGTTGTCTCCGATGATCTTGATGGAGTTCTTGTTCGCGCCGACGGTACCGTCTGCACCCAGACCCCAGAACTTGCAGTTGATGGTTCCCTCGGGCGTGGTTACCAGGGCAGCGCCCGAATCCAGGGAAAGTCCTGTCACATCATCCACAATACCGATGGTGAATTTCTGTTTGTCTGCATTCTTATATACGGCAACGATCTGCGCCGGAGTGGTATCCTTGGAACCAAGGCCGTAGCGTCCGGTGAAGACGGGGGTATCGTTAAACTTGGTACCCTTCAGGGCTGCCACAACATCCAGATACAAGGGCTCGCCCAGAGCGCCCGGCTCTTTCGTTCTGTCCAGAACGCTGATCTTCTTCACGGTCTCGGGAATTGCAGCAACCAGAGCCTCCGCACAGAACGGACGGTACAGGCGCACTTTCACAACGCCCACCTTCTCGCCTGCTGCCAGCAGATAGTCGATGGTTTCCTCAATGGTATCGCAAACGGAACCCATTGCTATGATCACATGCTCGGCATCCGCCGCACCATAGTAATTGAACAGCTTGTAATTGGTTCCGATTTTCGCATTTACTTTATCCATGTACTCCTGTACTACAGCCGGAAGGGCATCGTAGTAGGGGTTGCATGCTTCTCTTGCCTGGAAGAAGATATCCGGGTTCTGAGCGGATCCTCTCTGGCAGGGATGGTTGGGATTCAGGGCATTTCTGCGGAAAGCATCGATGGCTTCCATGTCAACCATATCCTTCAGATCTTCGTAATCCCAGGTTTCAATCTTCTGAATCTCATGGGAGGTACGGAAACCGTCAAAGAAATTGATAAAGGGAATCTTGCCCTTGATGGCTGCGCAGTGGGCAACCGGAGTCAGGTCCATAACTTCCTGTACGCTGGACTCGCAGAGCATGGCAGCGCCCGTCTGACGGCATGCGTACACATCCGAATGATCTCCGAAGATGGACAGTGCATGGCTTGCCAGAGCACGTGCAGATACATTGAACACACCGGGAAGCTGCTCACCCGCTACCTTATACAGGTTGGGGATCATCAGAAGCAGTCCCTGGGAAGCAGTAAAGGTGGTAGTCAGCGCACCCGCTGCCAGAGAACCGTGTACGGCTCCCGCCGCTCCGGCCTCAGACTGCATCTCAGTCACCTGAACCGTCTGCCCGAAGATATTGGTTCTTCCCTGTGTCGCCCATTCATCTGTAGCCTCTGCCATGACAGATGAAGGTGTGATAGGATAGATCGCAGCAACATCAGAATACGCATAAGACGCGTGAGCTGCTGCATGATTACCATCCATGGTCTTCATTTTTCTAGCCATTTTTTCTCCTCCTTATTATCTAGCCTTTTACGGCAATTTCATACATTCATACGCAATCCATTGTAACATATTCCCTGGAGATTGTCCATTTCAATGTTGTACTTTTTAACGTACACAGCTCCCTCAAAACCGAAGCCGGGCGGCAAATCGTGCCCGCAGGAATTTGCCGCCCGGCTTCGGCTCTGAGGGAGCGCCACGATATGAGCAAAAATGAGCTGCGAAACAGCGGAGAGCGCCAAGGGCGCGATTTTGCGAATGCGCGCGTGCTGAGCGTCCGCCCTAAAAATCTTCTTACTTATTATACATTTTTACATTTTTCCAAATATTTTACATCTTTCCCCTTGATTTTCCATTTTTTTCATGTTACAATGTATCCGAAACAATCTGATTATCTGGCAATTCGCCGTGAATCCCTTTGCTCAAATGAGAAAGGAGGTTTTTCAAATGAACATCATAAGTTATCTGCATCCAGGCGCAGATTCCCCGGCCCAGGCTTTGATCCGGGAGCAGGGAATCGCGGAAGGGAAGGCAGCGTGCATCCTTGAAACCTTATCCGACTACGGTTCCATTCCTCTGGGAGTCCAGGAGCGTATTCTGAAACAGACCAGCTTCTTCCAGCTGGATCGCTGGTTCCTGCTGGCCCGCCAGGTCCGTTCCGTAGAAGAATTCACCAACCGAATGTGAGATCAATCCGGCTGTAAATGCTTTTTGCTTCCCAAATACCTTTTCCACCAACGATCCCCTTTTTCTCTGCCCGCCCGCAGCTGTCCGGGCCGCTTCAAAAAGTTTCTTATGCAAAAGGCATTTTGCACAACAGGCCGCTGCATAACGCAGCGGCCTGTTTCTTAAGTCGGCCCTATTCGTCCAGGGCTTCCTTCATTTTATCGATAAAACTCTTTTTTCCTTTCCCTGACTTTCCTCCGGTCACACCGTTGACTGCATCCTCGTATGCGCGCAGGGCCTCCCTGGCCTCTTTGCTCAGATCCGTGGGAACCTGCACCACCAGGGTCACGTAGTGATCGCCCCTCACACTCTTGCTCCGCAGGGAGGGGACGCCTTTTCCTTTCAGACGCACACGGGTATCCGTCTGGGTTCCCGCCTTTACGTCATACTCTACCTCTCCGTCCACGGTCTTAATGCGCACGGTGCCTCCCAGGGCCGCCGTCACAAAGCTGATCGGAGCAGTGGAATAAATATTGGTATCCTGGCGCTGGAAAATGGGATGTCTGGCCACCAGAACCTCCACCAGCAGATCCCCCCGGGGACCGCCGTTTACCCCGGGCTCGCCCTTGCCCCGGATGCGGATGCTCTGTCCGTTGTCAATGCCGGCCGGAACCGTCACCGCAATCTTCTTCTTGCTGGCAATATATCCCGTTCCGTAGCAGTCGGGGCATTTCTCTTTGATCACCTTTCCCGTTCCGTTACAGTCCGGACAGGTGCGCACATTCTGCACCATGCCGAAAAGAGACTGCTGGGTATAAACCACCTGTCCTTTTCCGCCGCACTTGGAGCAGGTGACGGGAGACGTCCCCGGCTTGGCCCCGGTTCCGCGGCACTTCTCACATTCGTCTTTTAAGGTCAGCTCGATTTCCTTGTCGCAGCCGAATACAGCCTCCTCAAAGGTAACACGTATCTGCGTCCTTAAGTTGGAGCCCTGCATGGGACCGTTGTTCGCCCGTCTGCTGCGGCCGCCGCCGAAGAGATCTCCGAAAATATCTCCGAAAATATCTCCCATATCCGCGCCGCTGAAATCAAAACCGCCAAAGCCGCCGGGGCCTCCGCCTTCAAAAGCCGCATGTCCGAACTGATCATACTGACGCCGTTTTTCCGCATCGCTTAAGACGGCGTACGCCTCGGAAGCCTCCTTGAATTTTTTCTCTGCCTCCTGATCTCCGGGGTTCATATCCGGGTGATACTTTTTGGCAAGCTGCCGGTATGCCTTTTTAATCGCAGCGTCATCTGCATTTTTATCTACGCCCAGAACCTCGTAGTAATCTCTTTTCTGTTCTGCCATTCTTCTATCTTCCTCTTTATATTCGAATCATCGTCTTTCCCTGTACCGGAACAATTCCAAGGAAAGAATGACTCTCCTTGGAATCTGTCTCTGCGCAAACCCGCCGGACGCCCGCGGCGCCCGGCTGCGGCACTTTCTGTTTCCGTTTATACCTCCCGGTAATCTCCGTCTACCACGTCGCCCTCAGGACCTGCAGAACTTGTGGCGCCCATATCCGGGGCCGGACCTGCCTGGCCCTGGGCAGCCTGTGCCTGCTCATACACCTTGGCAAATACCTTCTGGGCTGCGTTCATCAGCTTCTCTTTGCCGGATTTCAGTTCATCCAGCTCAGCGTCGGAAAGCTCCTGCTGATCCTTGGTTCTCTCAAGAACGGCTTTCAGGGAGGAAAGCTCCGCCTCTACGGCCGACTTATCGGCAGCATCGATCTGCCCGCCCACCTCTTCTAAGGCCTTCTCGGTCTGGAATACCATAGCATCCGCATCGTTCCTGGTGTCAACTGCCTCTTTGCGCTTCTTATCCTGGGCCGCAAACTCCGCTGCCTCTTTTACCGCCTTCTCAATATCGCTGTCGGACATGTTGGAACCTGCCGTAATGGTAATGTGCTGCTCCTTGCCAGTTCCCAGATCCTTAGCAGATACATTTACAATGCCGTTGGCGTCAATATCAAAGGTAACTTCAATCTGGGGAACACCTCTCCTTGCAGGGGGGATTCCGTCCAGACGGAACTGTCCCAGAGACTTATTGTCTCTCGCAAACTCGCGCTCACCCTGGACCACATTGATGTCTACTGCTGTCTGATTGTCGGCCGCCGTGGAGAAGACCTGGCTCTTCTTAATGGGGATGGTGCTGTTCCGTTCAATCAGCCTGGTCGCGATTCCTCCCTGGGTCTCAATCGACAGGGACAGAGGCGTTACGTCCAGAAGAAGGATATCGCCTGCACCCGCATCGCCTGCCAGCTTGCCGCCCTGGATGGAAGCGCCCAGAGCCACGCACTCATCCGGATTCAGGGACTTGCTGGGCTCATGTCCGGTGAGCTGTTTTACCTTATCCTGCACGGCCGGAACACGGGTGGAGCCTCCTACCAGCAGTACCTTCCCAAGCTCAGACGCCGCAATGCCCGCATCCCTCAGAGCCGCCTGTACCGGGCCTGCGGTGCGCTCTACCAGGTCATGGGTCAGCTCGTCGAATTTTGCCCGGGTCAGGTTCATATCAAAGTGCTTCGGCCCTTCGGAAGTGGCCGTAATAAAGGGCAGGTTAATGTTGGTAGTAGTAGCGGAGGACAGCTCCTTCTTGGCTTTCTCCGCTGCCTCTTTCAGTCTCTGCAAAGCCATCTTGTCACCGGAAAGATCCACACCCTCCGTGCGCTTAAACTCGGCCAGCATATAGTCGGTAATCTTCTGATCGAAATCGTCGCCTCCCAGGCGGTTGTCGCCTGCCGTTGCCAGCACCTCGATAACGCCGTCGCCGATCTCGATGATGGATACGTCAAAGGTTCCGCCGCCCAGGTCATAGACCATAATCTTCTGCTCTTTCTCATTGTCCAGGCCGTAGGCAAGAGCCGCTGCCGTGGGCTCATTGATAATACGCTTTACCTCCATGCCTGCAATCTTGCCCGCATCCTTGGTGGCCTGGCGCTGTGCGTCGTTAAAGTAAGCCGGAACCGTGATAACGGCCTCGCTCACCTTCTCGCCCAGATAATTCTCCGCATCCGCTTTCAGCTTCTGCAGGATCATCGCCGAAATCTCCTGAGGGGAATACTTCTTATCGTCGATGGACACCCGGTGATCCGTTCCCATATCCCTTTTAATGGAGGAGATGGTCTTTTCGGAGTTGGTAACTGCCTGACGCTTTGCAGGCTCTCCCACAAGACGCTCTCCGGTCTTTGTAAATGCCACTACGGACGGTGTGGTCCTGGCTCCCTCTGTGTTGGCGATTACCACCGGCTTTCCGCCCTCCATCACTGCCACGCAGCTATTTGTCGTACCTAAGTCAATTCCAATAATTTTGCTCATAATAGAGACCTCCTCATTTATTTTTGATTTTGGTTGTTGTTATATTTTACTCCCTGCTCCGCAGTGCTGCATTCGATTCCGCTCCGCTCCATCTCATGCGCGGGCTGTCCCCCCAGGGGGCTCTCTCTTGACCTACGGTCAATTCACCTTGCGTCAGTTTGCGACTTTCACCATGCTGTGGCGGATTACCGTATCCCGGTAGGTGTAGCCCTTCTGGAATTCCTCGGCTACCATATTTTCTCCCAGCTCTTCATCCTCCACGTGCATCACCGCGTTGTGGAAATTGGGATCAAATTCCTGCCCGGCAGCCTCGATGGGCTTTATGCCCAGATCCGTGAGGGTGGTCATCAGCTGCTTGTAAATCTTATCCATGCCCTCAATCACAGGATTTCCCTTTTCCTCCTGGGGAACGGCGGCAAGCCCCCGCTCAAAATTATCTACCACCGGAAGAATCTTCTCAATCACATCCCTGGCTCCCACCTCATACATGTGGGATTTTTCCTTCTCGGTCCGCTTGCGGAAGTTATCAAACTCCGCCATCTGGCGCATAACCCGGTCTTCCAGCTCCTCAATTTTTTCTTCCAGTTTATCTTTTTTCTTTTTCTTCTTTTCCTTGCCGGAACCTCCAAAGGGTCCGCCGGAAGGCTTTTCTTCGGGAGCTTCCTGCTCCGCCGGGGATGCCTCTTCTTCTTTCGGCTCCGTCCCGGCATCTGCTTCCTGCCGGAGTGCTTCCTCCTTAAGTGTTTCTTCTACCATCTTTTCTTCTTCCACGGGTCGCTACCTCTTTCCTTTATATATCTCATCCAGCTGATCCATCAAAAGCTTCAGCGTACTGACCACATTCGCGTAATCCATCCGCTTGGGGCCTATGATACCAATGGTTCCCTGAAGTCCCTCGCCCAATTCATACGTGGCTGTCACCACGCTGCAGTCCTTCATGGCCTGGATGGGCGTCTCCTGTCCGATGTAAACCTGAATGCCGTGATTCTCTTCATCCGCCAGCGTCCGGTTCACCAGATCCGCAAGCTGCCGCTTCTCCTCGAAGGTACTGATAAGCTCGCTTGCCTTTCCGTTCTCGGAAAGCTCCGGGTAACGGAAAATGTTCGTGGCGCCGGAGGTATAAATCTCCACTTCCTCTTCCGAGTGGATGACTTCGGCCACCGCGTCAATTACGTCTGCTACCAGCTCGCTGTGGATTCCGGCCTGCTCTTTCAAGCTCTTAATCATAGAGAGATTGATTTCCTCAATGGTATGGCCGTTTAAAACGCTGTTCAGAAGAATGTTCAGCTTCAGCACTGTCTCCTGATCCAAATCCTCCCGCACATCAATGACCTTGTTCCGCACAATGTTCCCTTCCGTCATAATCACGGTCAGAATCTGCGCGGAAGCCACCTTGGAAAGCTGGATAAATTTCAGCTTATTCCGGTGATAGGAAGGCGCGGATACCATAGTCGCATAGTTGGTATTGGCCGCCAGGACCTTCACCACCTGCTTGAGCACCTGTTCCATCTTATCCGTCCGCTCAATCATCAGCTCCTTCAGCTCCCGGACTTCCTCTTCCTTTTCTTCCATCATTCGGTCCACATAAAGGCGGTAGCCCTTATCCGAAGGAATCCGCCCCGCCGAAGTATGGGGCTGCAGGATATATCCCATCTCCTCCAAGTCCGACATCTCATTGCGGATGGTCGCAGAACTCAAATTCAAATCCGAGTATTTGGAAATGGTCCTGGAGCCCACAGGTTCTCCTGTTTCCATATAATTGCGGATGATGGCCTGCAAGATTTTCAGTTTTCTGTCATCCAGTTCCATTCTCTCACCTCGGTCTGCTCCCTATTAGCACTCGGCCCTTTTGAGTGCTAACATAAAAATAGCACTGCCTACTCTATTTGTCAAGTCACTTTAGAAATATTTTAGAAAAAAACTCTTGCATTTTTTCCGCAGGAGTGCTATATACTAGGTGTAAACAAGTGAACAAGGCCCTGTATCGATAGAATATCTGTCTGATACCGGGCCTTTTTGTATATTTGGAGTATTCCGGAAAGGGGTAAAATCTATGAACATCACAAAATTCACGCAAAAATCCATACAAGCTGTGAATGACCTGGAAAAGCTGGCCTACGAGTACGGCAACCAGGAAATTGAGCAGGAGCATCTTCTCTTAAGCCTTCTGCGCCAGGAAGACAGCCTGATCCTGAAACTGATTGCCAAAATGGAAATCAACACGGAACATTTCCGCAGCCGGGCGGAACAGGCCTTAAATAAAAGGGTCAAGGTCTCCGGCGGATCCCCCTATGTGGGAGAGTATTTAAATAAGGTTCTGGTCCATGCGGAGGACGAGGCCCGGCAGATGGGGGATGAATATGTATCCGTAGAGCACCTCTTCCTCTCCCTGCTGCATCAGCCAAGCCCGGCGCTAAAAGAAATCTGGAGGGAATACGGAATCACCCCCGACCGTTTCCTAAAAGCCCTCTCCACAGTCCGGGGCAACCAGCGGGTCACAAGCGATAACCCGGAAGCAACCTATGATACCTTAAATAAATACGGAAGCGATCTGGTAGAGCGGGCCAGGGAGCAAAAACTGGATCCCGTCATTGGAAGAGATGGGGAAATCCGCAATATCATCCGCATTCTCTCCCGGAAGACAAAAAACAATCCGGTTCTCATCGGAGAACCCGGCGTGGGCAAGACGGCGGCCATTGAGGGCCTGGCCCAGCGGATTGTCCGCGGGGATGTGCCCGACGGCTTAAAGGACAAGAAAATTTTCGCCCTGGACATGGGCGCTCTGGTGGCCGGGGCCAAATACCGGGGAGAGTTTGAGGAGCGGCTGAAGGCCGTTCTGGAGGAAGTGCGCAAAAGTGAAGGAAACATTATCCTCTTTATTGACGAGCTCCACCTGATTGTGGGAGCCGGGAAGACGGACGGGGCCATGGACGCCGGAAATATGCTCAAACCCATGCTGGCCCGGGGGGAACTCCACTGCATCGGCGCCACCACCCTGGACGAATACCGGCAGTATATTGAAAAGGACGCAGCCCTGGAGCGGCGTTTCCAGCCGGTGATGGTGGATGAACCCACCGTGGAGGACACCATTTCCATCCTACGGGGATTAAAAGAGCGCTACGAGGTTTTCCACGGGGTAAAAATCACGGATGCCGCCCTGGTATCGGCGGCTGCGCTGTCCAACCGCTACATTTCCGACCGTTTTCTTCCCGACAAGGCCATTGACCTGGTAGACGAAGCCTGCGCTCTCATTAAAACCGAGCTGGATTCCATGCCCACGGAGCTGGACGAACTGCGCCGCAGAATTATGCAGCTGGAAATTGAGGAGGCGGCCCTGAAAAAGGAAACCGACCGTTTAAGCCAGGAACGGCTGGAGCACCTTCAAAAAGACTTGGCGGAGCTGCGGGACGAATTCAACACCCGCAAAGCCCAGTGGGACAATGAAAAAACTTCCGTGGAACGGCTCTCCAAACTGCGGGAGGAGATCGAGGACATCAACCGGCAGATTCAGGCCGCCCAGCAGAACTATGATCTGAACAAAGCAGCCGAGCTCCAATACGGGAAGCTTCCCCAGCTGCAGAAAATTCTGGAGCAGGAGGAGGAGGCCATCCGCAAAACAGACCTTTCCCTGATCCGGGAGGCGGTGACGGAAGACGAGATCGCCCGCATCATTTCCCGGTGGACGGGGATTCCTGTAGCCAAGCTTACGGAGAGCGAGCGGAACAAAACCCTGCATCTGGACCGGGAGCTCCACAAGCGGGTCATCGGCCAGGACGAGGGTGTTACCCTGGTATCGGAAGCCATCATCCGCTCCAAAGCAGGGATTAAAGACCCCAGCAAACCCATCGGCTCCTTCCTCTTCCTAGGCCCCACCGGCGTGGGAAAAACGGAGCTGGCAAAAGCCCTGGCCTTAAGCCTTTTTGACGATGAACAGAATATGGTGCGCATCGATATGAGCGAATATATGGAGAAATACTCCGTCTCCCGCCTCATCGGAGCGCCTCCCGGATACGTGGGCTACGAGGAGGGCGGCCAGCTCACGGAGGCCGTGCGCCGCAAGCCCTACTCCGTGGTCCTCTTTGACGAGATTGAAAAGGCCCACCCGGATGTATTCAACGTGCTCCTGCAGGTATTGGACGACGGACGGATTACCGATTCCCAGGGCCGGACGGTGGATTTCAAAAACACCATCCTGATTATGACTTCCAATATCGGATCCTCCTATCTTCTGGAAGGTATTGACGAAGCGGGAAATATCAGGCCGGAGGCGCAGCAGATGGTAATGAACGACCTGCGCAGCCACTTCCGGCCGGAGTTCTTAAACCGCCTGGACGAGACCATCCTCTTTAAGCCCCTGAGCAGGAGAGACATCCACGCCATCCTGGATCTGCTTCTTAAGGAGCTGAACGGCCGCCTGGCGGACCGGAACCTGACTCTTAAGCTCACCGATGCTGCCAAAACTTTTATCGCCGGCCACGGCTACGACCCGGTCTACGGCGCCCGGCCCTTAAAGCGCTACATGCAGAAGCATGTGGAAACCCTGGCTGCAAAATTGATTCTCGGCGGGGAAATCCAAGAAGGAAGTACGATTTGGATAGATGCCGACGGGGAAAAGCTGAAAGCAGAAACCAGGTAATACGAATAGAAATCATAAGCCAGACGCAGGGCTGCCCCGGGAATTTCTCCCCGGAGCAGCCCTGCCATTCGATTATCCTTCAAAAAAATAATTGAGGTGCCATGAGTATTTGATCCTGCTTACCTGACCATTGAAGAGATAAAATTCAAGCCTTTGCACATCATTCCGGCAGTAAATCTGTTTCACATTTCCTGATTCCCCTTCCTGCTCAATAAAATCTCCAAAAACTTTTCTCACCTCTTCTTCGCTGCTTCCCAGCGTAATCCCCTCCAGAGAGATTTCCGGATAGACCTCCAGCAGCCGATCCATTTGTTCCTGTGTAACTTCTGAATCATTAATTCCCCAAATCAAGGAGGTTACCGGACAATTTTTGTAATCCAGTTCCTCATTGGATTGCCAGTTCTGAATCATGGCAATAATCGGCTCATAGAAGTAATACTCCGGATTACTCATATTGAAAAACAGCGTCGCATCGTCCACATCCGGATTTTTATATGTCATTCCCGGATAGCTATCGTTTACAAGCCTATACTCAAAACTATGGTAACTGTCCGCTCCGCCGGAAATATAACAATCCAGTTCCGGGAAATTTTCGGCAGTAATTTCCGTCCCTGTCACATGATCGCTTTCTGTAATTGCTATACGCATCTTCCCCTCATAGATAGAATAATGCTGTCCTTCCCAGTCAAAATGAAATCCCAAATCATATAAATCCATAAAAGTGAAAAAAGCCGGCTCGAAATCATTCCCTTCGATTGTAATCTTATTAAAAATCAAAGGCACAGTACTTTCCTCAGAATCTATACCTGTCTCCTCCCCGGCAGATTCCCCTGAATCGTCTGTAACGGTTTCTGCTCTATCTTCATCGGATCTAGACGCGTCCTTCTTTCCGCACCCCGTCAAGCCTATAAGGCTTATCAGAATTCCTACCATTAAGCAAACATACCATCTCTTCATTTGTTATCCCTCTCATTTCTTCCACATGCACAAATGCTTCTGCCACACCATCAGGGAAGCCGCATTCCGCAGCAAAGTCCTTTCTTAATTTTTAGTATATTCTATTTGCCCTGCAGGTTAATGTCAAGAAAAACACTGGACTTTAGAACAAAAAAGCAACATCCGTAAAACCGAAACTGGATCTCCTTTTGCAGCAGAATATAAAGGCGGCCCCTTTCCACCGAAAGCAGGCCGCCCTTTCACTATCCTATGTACAACTTTCCTACTCTTCCTTTCCGTCCTCCCCGGTTCCCGGAAGCCCGGAAATATTCAAGTTCCGCGTCACCTTGGCGTCGTAAGTCTCCGCCTTGATAATTTCCCCCAGATCAATGCCCACGGTCTCTTTCATAGTTTCAAAAAGCTTCGTCATAACGGCCGGGACATTTCCCGCCACGTCGGACACGCCCTTGTCATCCCCTCCGCCGATAATGGTGATCTTGTCAATCTGGGTCAGAGGCTCCGCAATCTTTCCGGCAATCTCGGGCAGTACACCGATCAGCATTTCTGCAACGGCTGCCTTATTGTATTTCTGATAAGCCTCCGCCTTCTTCTCCATGGCCTCTGCCTCCGCCATACCCTTGGCTCGGATCGCTTCGGCTTCCGCCTCTCCTCTTGCCTGGATACCGGCCGCCTCCTGCTCCATGGTATACTTATTGGCTTCCGCCTGGGCCTTTTTCGCCAGAGCATCCTGCTCCGCCTCATACTTCCTGGCCTCTGCCTGGGCCTTCTTGGCCTCTGCATCCCGTTCGGCCTCATATTTCCTGGCCGTAGCGTCCTGCTCCGCCTCATATTTCTTTGCTTCCGCATCTCTCTGGCGTTTGGCCAGGGCCGCCGCTGCCGCCTGCTCTACGGCGTAGCGGTCTGCGTCCGCCTTCTTGTTGATCTCGGCCTCCAAAGCCTGCTGCTTTACCAGCACTTCCTGTTTGCGCAGCTCGGCTTCCCGCTCCGCCTTTGCAATCTGGGCGTTTACGGTAGCCGTCTGAATGGCCTTCTCCTGCTCCTGTTCCTGGATCTTGTAGGCGGCATCCGCCATAGCCTGCTTGGTATCGGAAATCTGCTGCAGCTCCGCCTTTTTGATGGCAAGCTCATTATTTTTCTCTGCAATCTCCGTCTCCGCCAGCACCCGGGCGTCGTTGGATGCTTTGTTGGCCTCTGCCTGGGCAATGGCCACGTCCCGCTCTGCCTGGGCTCTGGCAATGGAAGCATCTTTCTTAATCTTGGCCGTATTGTCCGCTCCCAAATCCTTAATAAGCCCGTTCTCGTCCGTCACATTCTGGATGTTGCAGGACACCACCTCAATGCCAAGCTTCTTCATATCCTTGGAAGCTTTCTCCATTACCTGATCGGAAAAAGAATCCCGGTCTGTATTGATGGATTTCAAGGTCAGGGTGCCGATGATCTCCCTCATATTTCCCTGGAGAGAATCCTGCAGATCCCGTGTAATCTGATCGGAACTTTTATTCAAAAAGTTCTTGGCAGCCAGACGGATGCCCTCTGTGGTAGGATCAATCCGTACCTTTGCCACCGCATCTACATTGACATTGATAAAATCCGTAGTGGGAACCGACTGCTCCGTCTTAATATCCACTGTCATCTGTCCCAGGTAGAGCTTATCCATGCGTTCCAGGAAGGGTACCCGGATCCCTGCCCGGCCGATCAGGATCTTGGGCTCCTTTTTCAGACCGGAAATAATAAACGCCCGGTCAGGCGGAGCCTTCACATAACCCATGGCCAGAATCAAAATCACTGCGGCAACCACAATAACCGGTATCAAAAAAGTCAATACTTCCTGAAGATTTTCCATTCTCATTCTCCTCTTTCCTGCCGTATTCTGCTATTCCTTCTTCTGTTTCCTGTTCACCAGCATCCACGCCGCCCATCCGGTCACGCAGCCCACCAGCATTCCCCCCAGCACATCCGTGGGATAGTGCACACCCACATACAGACGGGAAAAAGAAATCAGCGCCGCCGCCGCAAGCGCCGGAATTCCTGCTTTCTTCGGCAGGCAGAGAAACATGGCGCTGGCTATGGCAAAACAAGCCCCTGCATGGCCCGACGGAAAAGAAAAATCTGAAGGCCTTCGGGTAATCAGCTCAAGTCCTGCAAATACCTCGTAAGGCCGTACCCGCGCAAAAAGGTTTTTCAGCACCAGATTGACCGCCACAAAATCCAGAATTAAAGACAGGGATGCCGTGAATCCTGCCTGCCTATAGGACCGGATGCACAAAAGGACAATGCAGGCCGCAATGGCAATCAGGCCTGCATCGCCCAGTGACGTGATGAACTGCATAATTTTATCGAGCACGGGACTTCTCACATTGTCCTGAAGAAAAAGAAGAAACCGTCCTTCCCAGCCCATACGCTTATATTCCTATATTTCCGTAAATGTATAGCGGACAAGCGTACCGGATAAATCCAGGTGGAACACTACGGATCCGTCGTTCATTACTTCTTTGTCTACGGATACTTTCTTGTCTTTGTGCAGCCCCTTTACATAAGCATCCAGATCATCCGTCTCAATTTCCCGGATCTCTGTATCCCGCATCTGGTTTCCCGGACACTTGTTCAAATTTTCCACCAGCATTTCATAAGCCTTCATACGCATACCTCCACCTTTGAAATTTGAAAAACATTTCGTTTCTTCTGCTCTTATTTTACACCTATATAATGGAAAGAGCAAGTTTTTTCTGATTATTCAATCCGGTAATTCCGGTCTTTCATATCCGATTTCTTCCAGAATCCGATCCACCGTCTCCGCCAAGGCGACGCTGAACCCTTCTGTCAGGTAAGGCTCTTCTTCTCCTCTGATGCAGCGCCCAAGCTGCTCTACCTCCAGACAGTAATTGTTGGGAACCTCCACGCTCCTCAATTCATCTGTCCCCTCAAAAGTACGGAGGCGATACGTCAGTGTTCCCGGGGCATTAAAACCGAAATCTACAGAGGATATAGAACCTTTGGAGCCGTGAATCTGGAAGCGGTCCAGGGAAGAATTTTTTTCTGTGGCCAGCACCAGGCCGCAGTCAATATGCGCCTTGCTCCCGTTTTCGTACTCCAGTACGGCCGTGGTATAAGTATCAATTCCTTCCTCCGATAAGCTGGCCGCCGCATGAATCCCGGAAGGCTTTATTCCCGTCATGCGCTGGACAAGGCTGAGGGCGTAGACCCCCAGATCATAGGTGCACCCTCCCAGAGTTTCTTTCCGCATGCGGATATTGCTGTAATCGTAGTCCGAAGTGATCAGAGCCGCCTCCGCATAGCGCAGCTCCCCGATAAGGCCCTCCTCAATGACTTTGCGGATTTCCTTGATATACGGGCTGTGCTGATAGGCAAAGGCTTCCATCAAAAGTACGCCGTTTTCCCTTGCTGCCCGAAACATCTCCCGGGCCATGGCTGCACTGGGAGCCAGGGGCTTTTCGCACAATACGTGCTTTTTGTGCTGCAGGGCCTTTATGGTCCACTCATAATGCAGGGTGTTGGGAAGGGGAATATACACCGCTTCAACCTCCGGATCCCGCAGCAATTCCTCATAGCTTCCGTATGCCCTGGCAAAACCGTAGACCTTCTTAAATTCTTCCGCCTTTTCCAGGCTGCGCCCCGCAATAGCCGTCAGCTCGCAGTTTTCTGCAAGTTTCATTCCCCGGGCCGTATCCCGCTCAAAGATATACGCCGTCCCCATAACGCCCCACTTAATTTTTCTCATGATACTTATCTCCTCTCAACTTTATATTTGTATCCTCGTATCAACATTTAAAATAAGCTTCCCTCAAAAACCGCCGTCAGCAGCGCACCCGTACAGCCGAATACGGTAGCCTCCGACTTGAAATAGGATTTTACAATTCCAATGTTCCGGTACTTTCTTGCAATCCTGCGCCGGTTTACCTGAATCTCCGCCTGTCTAAGATAGAGTTTCGGAATCCAGTAGCCCTCATGCCCCACAATGATTTTTTGGGGATTCAGTCCGTTGGCAAAGCTGGTAAGGCCGCAGGCCAGTTTATCCGCCATTTCGCAGAACACCCCATGCAGCTTCTCCTCCCGCTCCGTAAAGCCCGCCCCTTCGGTCTCTCTCCTGCGTACGGCCTCATCCATCTCCAGGCAAAATTCCCGGAATGTTTTCTCTTCCCCCGCGGTCTCCCTTAGCTGTCTTTCTATTACGTTGCTGGAAATATACCGCTCCAGACAGCCCCTGTTCCCGCAGCCGCAGGGAATCCCCTGCCAATCGATGCTCGTATGTCCCAGCTCGCAGATCATTCCGCTTGCATTCGCATAGAGCTTTCCGTTGACTACCAGGCCCGCACCCACGCCATTGGCCAAATCCAAATAAATAAAGTCCCTGCAGTCGCTTCCGTTCCCATAGTACTTTTCCGTAATTGCCGCGCAGTTGCTCTCGCCGTCAAAAAACACTGGCATGGAATACCGGTTTTCAATCTCCTTTTTTAACTCCAGGTCATGAAGGCCGTAGAAATTGGGAGGCTCCAGGATTTTCCCCTGAAGGATATCCACCGGCCCGATAGCGCCGATGCCGATCCCATAGATGTTTTCCTCCGGGAAAGAATCCAGCACCTTGTCAACCGCCTCAAAAATATTCGGAAGCAAATCCGCCGCATTCTCTTTTGTTATGGAAAAAGCGCTTTTCTTTAATACATTCAGCCGCAAATCGCACAGGATTACCGTACACCTTTCCCGGTATACATTTATTCCCAGTAGCTTAGGAGCCCCGGAGGAGATGCAAAGCTGAATGGGATTCCGTCCCTTTCCCTCTATCTGCACCTTTTCCCGTTCCTCCAGCGTCCCGTTCTCCAGAAATTCATTGACAATATAGGTAACGGTCATCTTGGCCAGACCCGTTTTCTGGGACAGCTCAATTCTGGAGCTGCATTCTCCTGTGGCAATCAGTTTCAGCACCAGTCCCCGGTTCTGCTGTTTTAAAAGTGTGTTGTTAACTCCGGATTCTGACATTCTTCCTGCTCCCATACAACTTCCATCCAGTCTGCTTCCTCATAGGGCACCAGCACGCAGTCTCTCTTATATGTCCGCTGGGGGAGGGCAATCAGCACATGCACCTCTTCCGCGTATACCGCAAAAGATTCCTGATGCCACACGCCTGCATTCAGCTTTACCAGCGTTCCCCTGGGAACAAAAAAGGCTTCTGTCTTCTCCGGGACAGGCTCCTTGGAGGGCGGCGCCGCGTGAAAGATAATATCGCCGTCTAAAGGCAGCATAATCTCGCATGCTTCGTCGTGATACTCCGCCCCGGTCACAATCATATCCGGCGTTTTCCGTACCACATAAGGAGAAAACGCCATGGGCATGGAGCTGCCGTTAGCAGCCAGCACATGATCCGGATAGAAATCACCCAAATGGTTCCCCACGGGGTTTATGATATCATAAAATTCGCCGAATTCCCAGAAATTATCCTTTGTAAGTTTTTTCGCATATAGCTTTCTCATTCTTTTACACCTCTCTTTTTGATAGATAGTACATTGTTTTTACTTTATAGGTATATAATACATCCTTTTTACTAATTGTCAAGTAAAAAAAACAGCCAAATGCAAAACGTATTGCTTTTGGCTGTTTCCCGCTCAAATCTCCGTAAAGGTATACCGCTGCAATAGCCCGGAGGTGTTCACATGGTAAATCACCGTGCCGTCCGCCAGGTCTTCCCGCTCAAAAGAAAACTCCTTATCCTGATGGCGGCTGGTCACATAAGCTTCCAGATCCGCAATCTCTGCCTCCTCGATAAAGACATCCCGCATCTGATTGCCGGAGCATTGGTTGAAAATTTCGTGTACGACTTCGTATTCTTTCATAAAATTAAGCCTCCTATTCCAGTTCCGCATCCGCCCTCCCAGCGCTTCTCTCCTAGAAACAGTTCCAGCCGTATCCTCCGTCTGTAACTGTTTCTGCGCGCTTTTCGGGCTCCTGCTGTTTTTTATTCCAGTTCCGCATCCGCCCTCCCAGCGCTCCCGCCGTCTATTCCGTATCTTCCAGCTGCTTCTGCAGGTAAAGCCCCACCACATTGGAGAAGTTCATAATGTCCCGGATGTAGGCAAAGTCCCTGCCGAAAATCCGGCGCTCCGCCTGGAGATCCTGCTCTTCCCCGGCGAACATGCCCAGCACCGAGATTCCCATAGCCCGGACCTTGCGCACCTCCGCCGCCGTGTCCCGCACGGCATAGTCCCCGGAATAGGGCATGGGATTTCTGCTGTTGGGCCGGTTCACAATAATATCATTTGGGCGTCCGTCGCTCAATACAATCAGGACCTTATTTTCCTCCGGCCGCTCCTGAAGGCTTGCGGCCGCCGCCCGGACTGCCAGTCCGTCCCGGTTGTTGGAGGAGGCGTGAAATTCAAAAATCCGCTGATTGGCTTCCCTGGGATCGTCGTAATCCCGGTAGCGCTGCATAACCGTGTAATCCCAGAAGGTGCAGAACCCCATGACCCGGTGGGGAATGCCTGCATTGCTCAAAGCCTCGCTGATAATATAGCCCTGCAGGGCCACCAGGCTCTGTCTTCTCCTCTGGGAGCCGCTGGCGTCAATCAGCACGTGCACGGCAAACTCGGAAGTATCCTTTTTCAATTCCCTCACAAAAAGGCGGGCATCCCGGCTTCTTCCCACCTTCCAAAGCCTGTTTGCCACTATGGTTCCGTAATCCGAGCGCACCCATTCCCGCTCGCTGCGGGCTGTCAGGGCCCGGCGCAGGGTATCGGAGAGAATCTCTACGTTTCTCCTGGTCACACGCATATGGTGTCCGTAAACCTTTAGATTTTCCGACTTGGCCCGCTTGGCATATTCCGACTGGTAGTTCTTCTTTACCATATTGGAGAGAATCCCGTCCGTGAAATACAGGCTGCAGTCCGCGTGGCTTCCCCGGCAGAGGCTCCGGTTCAAACGCTTCTGTTCCGCTTCCGAGAGGTAAGACCTGCCATAATTCAGCTCCATGTAGGAATACATTTTGGCGGCGGCTTCCTCGTCTACCAGAACTCTTTTTACCCGGGTCCGCCGTTTTTGCTCCTGAACCTCCTCCGTCCGTGTAACGGCCTGGGACATACGGGAGAAATATTCCTCAAAGTGTTCTTCCCCTGCCTCCTCGTCCAGATAATCCTTCCAGTCAAATTCCTTCAATTCTTCCATGGTAACGGCCAGAACCTGCTCCAGGGGGCCGTGATTGCGGACAAAATGGGGATCCGCCAGCCAGTTATAGAGCGCATCTACTGTCCGGATCACCGCCATAGTATCCCTTGTATCCTCCAGCTCTGCCAGCATATCTGCCGCTTTGCGCATCCGGCTCTGCATGGAAACAGAACCCCGGACTGCTTCCTGCATAACAGACAATTTCACCTGCCCGATATAGGAAGCCGCCAGACGGGTAAAATCATGTTCCATGGTATCTTTGAAGGCTTTTCTGCGGATTTCCAGAATCCCCGGCCGTTCCTGCGCAGCCTTTCGGTACACGGCGCTGTCCACCGCCATCTGGGCCAGGCTGGTCAGTGGCTTCTCGTCGGCCCCGTAATACAGCTTTTTCACCAAATAAAGGCCGAAGGCATTCCGGTCAAAATATTTGGAAAAAGCTCCTTGCTTCACAGCATCATACAGGGAAATATAAGGGGATTTTTTGTAAGACACCGTGTCCAGCTTCAGGTTCAGGCTGTAATCCCCGCTGACTGTCCAGCAGAGATTCCGAATCCGGTTCTCAATCTCATACTGATAAATTTCCTCGTCTTCCTGCCGCTCCATCTCCCGGTTTCCTCTCAAAAGATCTCGCCCCGTCCCCACTCCTGGGGAATCCGGGTCATCACAATGTCGCCGATGATTTCCTTCTCAAATATATCAAAGCTTTTGTTGGTAATTCCCATGGTAACTGCCGTCCTAGGTTTCAGGCCCGCCCAGACCGTCCGGATGGCGCCAATCATCCCCCGCAGGTCCAAAGGCTTCGTGGAAATCTCCCCGTTGGAAGCTTTCAGCTGCAGATCCAGGAAAAGGCCCGCAAAAGCCCGGAGCCCCGCCTCCTTTGCCTCCGGAAAGTGAAACGTAAGTACCTGCATCAGGGTCTCTTCCGTAAGAGGAGGCATATCTATCACCAGGAACCGGGACACCAGGGCCTCATTCAGTTCCCGGGTTCCCGCATAACCGTAATTCATAGTTCCGATAAACCGGGCCGCCGGATGCAGTTCGATCTTATCATACCCCGGCACGTCGATAAGCCTCCGGTAATCCAGCACCGCGTGAAGCACAGAAACGGCATCGTTTTTCGCCATGTTGATCTCATCGAGGATCCCAAACCCGCCGTTTGATGCACATTGATATACGGGACCCTTGCGCAGGCGCACCTCCTGATCCACAAAGGTATCCGTGCCGATTAAGGAACTGCTGTCTGTGTTCACGTGAAAGGAAATATTGTAAGAGGGACGGCCGAAGATCCAGGCCAGATTCTCCGCCAGAATGTTTTTTCCCGTAGCCTTAGAACCGCTCAGCAGTACATGTTCCCCCTGCAAAAGGGCCGCCATAGCCATTTCCAGAATTTCCCGTCCGTAAAAAGGAATGGGCGGCCTCATCACCCGGTTCTGCTCACCCTCCGGCACATCGTAGCGGAGGCGGAAATCCGCTGCCGCTTCCATCAGGCCCGGATCTACCTGCTGTTCCTCCAAAAACTTAAATTCTTCCATTTTCTTCTATGCTCCTATTCCAGTCCTTTGATATAAGGAATCAGCTCATCAAAATGCCGGATCTCCTTATACCCATGTTCCGGGACCGCAATTCCCTCCGGACGCGCCTTTCCCTTGGGATTATACCAGACCGCGTGCATCCCGGCTGCGGCAGAGCCGCAGACATCTTTGGCGAAGCTGTCGCCCACGAAGAGGCATTCCTCCGGGCAAAACCCGGATTTTCGCACACACAGTTCCATAAAATCCCTATGAGGCTTCTCTACTCCCGCCTCCTGGCTGGTGACCATATGGGACACATAAGAAGACAGCCCGTAGACCTCCAGCTTCTCATACTGGATCATGGCAGTCATATCCGTCCCGATTCCCACAGAGATTCCCATTCTTTTAAGCGCTTCCATACAAGCGGCCGCTCCCGGCTCCGCCTGGCTGCTTTCAAGGAGCGTCCCCCAGTACATGCGGTACAGGTTCTTCAAATGGGGAAAAAGAGGCTGCTTCCATCTCTCCAGCAGGTTCTGAATCCGGAGATTCCGGCTGTGAATCGCCGCATTATTCATCCCCAAGCGCTCCGTGATCTCCCTCATAATCTCCTGGTACTGCCGCTCAAATTCTTCCCTGGGAACCTGAAAATGCTCCAGGACATAATCTCCCATCCGGCGCATCCCTTCTACATGTCCCCTGTCATAATCGTAAACGGTGTTATCAATATCAAAAATAACTTCTTTTATCATTCCGCATCCCTTTCCGGCACGTCCCCGTCCAGCAGGAACTCCGCCAACACGTAGTTGCTCACATCAATCCCCCGCTCTGTGAGAACCGCATGCCCGTCCCTGCGGACCAGAAGCCCTTTTCCCTCCAAGTCCCGGAACACCTCTTTGTAGACCCGCAAAAGTTCTTCCGTCAACGCCACGCCCGCCATCTTCCGAAGCCCCAGAAACATGGTTTCTTCCAGCTGCTCCTTCCGGCTCAGCACCTGGATGCTCTCACAGGAGAAATCACCGTTCAAATACGCGTCCAAATCCCCATGATTCCGGCTGCGTACCTCTTTCAGAAGAGAGGCCGCGCCAATACCGAAACCTTTGTAATCTGTCCGTTCCCAGTATGACAGGTTGTGCCGGCAGACAAAGCCTGGCCTGGCATAATTGGAAATTTCGTAGCGTCCGTATCCTGCCCTTTTTAACATGCGGCCGGTATCATAATACATCTGACGCTCCGTCTCCTCCTCCGGCAGCTCTCCTTCCCGGCTTTTTCCCTCTCCGTACCATTCATAAAAAGGGGTTCCCTCCTCTACCATCAGGCTGTAAGCGGAAATGTGCTCCGGGGCAAGGGCAATCACTTTCTCCAGCGTCTCCTGCCAGTCCTCCCGCCTCTGTCCGGGCAAGGCAGACATCAGATCTACGTTTATATTCCCAAACCCCAGCTCCCTGGCAAGATAAAAATTTTCCAGAAACTCTTCCCAGGTGTGGATTCTCCCCAAAAGGCGCAGCTCCTGATTGTCTGCGGACTGAAGCCCCATACTCAGACGGTTGATTCCCGCCTTCCGGTAATGCTCCAGCTTCTCTCTGTCAACCGTTCCCGGATTGCATTCCGCCGTAATCTCTGCCCCCTCCAAAAAGACAAAACAGGCCCGGAGCTCCTCCAGAATCTCCCCGATCCAGTCTCCCGGCAGGACCGACGGCGTTCCTCCGCCGAAAAACACCGTAGATACTTCCCATCTTCCTTCCGTCTCCCGTCTCTGCCGGATTTCCTGCTTCAGCGCCTCCACATAAGCTCTCTGGACTTCCCTTCCCGCAGGAGCCGACAGGAAATCGCAGTAGGCGCATTTTCTCTCACAGAAGGGAATGTGAAGATAAATTCCCAGCCTTTGTCTCATGACGCGCACGCTCCTTCAACCGATCCATCTCTCCATACACTGCAATAGCTCTTCCAAATCCAGAGGCTTGCTGATATGCTCATTCATCCCCGCCTGCCTGCTCTTCATCACATCCTCCGCAAAGGCATTGGCGGTCATGGCAATAATAGGTATCTCCTGCGCATCCTCCCTCCCGGATCTGCGAATGGCCCGGGCCGCCTCATGGCCGTTCATCACAGGCATCTGGATATCCATAAAGATCAAATCGTAATAGCCGGACGGATGGCTTTGGTACACCTCCAGGGATTCCTTTCCGTTCTCCGCGGTCTCTACAAAGACATCCATATCCCCGAGAATTTCTACTGCAATTTCCCGGTTCAGATCGTTGTCCTCCACCAGCAGAATCCGGCGTCCGGCAAAGGAATACTGCTCCTTTTCTTGTTTCTCCCCAGGCTCCCCGCTGTCCAGGCCCGCAAGCCTGCGGAAGAAATAGGCCAGCCGGGATTTAAACATAGGCTTGGTAATAAATTCATCAATACCTGCCCTGCGTGCATCCTCCTCCACCCGGCTCCAGTCGTATGCCGCCAGAATCAGGATGGGTTTGTCTTCCCCGGCCATTTCCGCAATCCCTTCCGCTGCGTCCAGCCCGTCCACATCCGGCATCTTCCAGTCCAGGATCACGGCAAAATAGCGTTTTCCGGCAGCACTGGCCTGCGCAAAGCGTTCCACCGCTTCCCGTCCTCCCGCCGCGCTCTCCGCCTTCATTCCCATATCGCTTAGCATGCCGCAGACGGTTTTGCGGATATGGGCATCATCATCCACCACAAGAATCCGCTGCCCGGACAGACGCTCCATATCAGGAAGAGACACATTCCGCTGCTTGAGATACAGTGTAACCGTAAACCGGGTCCCTTTATTCTTTTCGCTTTCCACTTCAATGGTGCCGTTCATGAGCTGGACCAGATTCTTGGTAATGGCCATGCCAAGGCCGGTCCCCTCAATCTTGCTCACCCGGGAGTCCTCTGCCCGGCTGAAGGGATCAAAGAGAGTCCTTACAAAGTCCGGCTCCATCCCGATTCCGTTGTCCTGGAATACAAATTCATAGCAGCCGTATCCGTATTCCCTAGAGGACCTCTCCCGGATTTCCAGTTCCAGGTGTCCTCCCTCCGGGGTATATTTGACGGCATTTCCCAGAATATTTACAAATACCTGCTGGATGCGGACCTGATCGCCCACCACATTCTCATGTTCCACGTTGACCACATGAAGCACCATCTCCTGGTGCTTGGCCACAGCCGCCGGGCGCACCATCGCCAGTACATTCTGCACCAGCTCAGACAGGTGAAACGCATCTTCGGAAATCTGAATCTTACCGGACTCAATCTTACTCATATCCAGCACTTCGTTGATCAGGGACAGAAGATGGCGGCTGGAGGCCGTAATTTTCCCCAGGCAGTTCAGCACCCGCTCCCGATCGTCCAGACGCATTTTGGCAATGGCCGTCATTCCGATAATCGCATTGAGCGGCGTACGGATATCATGACTCATCCTGGACAAAAAGTCGCTTTTGGCCGCGTTGGCTCGGGTAGCCGCCTCCCAGGCATCCTTCAGTATTTTGCGGGACTCCTCTTCTTTGCGCTTTATCTCCGTCACATCCTGGGTCACATAGAGAACCATCTTCG
The DNA here is from genome assembly GCA_910587955.1 of uncultured Lachnospiraceae bacterium. Lineage (GTDB taxonomy): Bacteria > Bacillota > Clostridia > Lachnospirales > Lachnospiraceae > Laedolimicola. The sequence goes on from CAJUNN010000004.1 coordinate 103,390, forward strand.
GCCGTCCCCCATCCGTCTCTGCCAGAATAGCCGTCCCCCTGATCCACTCCGCTTCCAAAAACTCATAACCCACAGGTGTTTTCCGGTACTCCACTGCCACATAAGGATGCTCCGGGCTTAAGTTCTCCTTAAATTTCTCCAGATCCATCACCTGCAGATACTCCTCCCGGTCATCCGGGTGCACAAATTTCTCTGCGTAAGTGCGCAGTTCCGCCGCAAAATTCTCCCTGACTTCCAGTCCTTTCTTGTCTCCTCCGTAATTTGTCACCTGACGGAACTGGTTCTTGTCCAGATCAATGTAGTAGGAGGCAAAGAACAGCCTGCTCAGGCTGTTGATGATCAAAGCCCGCTCCCGCCCCGTCCGGTAAATATCGTGGATATCCTCCTGATAGAGCATCACCGTCGGGCGCATCTTTCCTGCTTCCGGCTTTACCGGCTCCTGCCGGTCCTGAAGCAGATCCCCCCGCAGCTTCTTTGAAAAACTATCGTCTGCCGCCTCCATATGGGGCGTTACCATCATAATAAAGGCCGGTATCTTATTCTCCCACAAAATGCGGACCGCCTTTAAATCCACCGCGCTGCCGAAAGGGGAATTGTATTTAATGTTCCGGTTCTCCTGCCGGTTCCCGATATCCAGAAGGGGACAGTTCTCACAGCCGGCCGGCCACACCTCGTGGCAGACCATGCCCTGTTCAATTCCCGGCGTGCAATCGCGGATGCGCTTGTTGAAATACAAAAGCTCGTGATTATCCTCCCGCACCACGTAAACCCCGGTAAAGGGGAGCGCATCCAGAATTCCTCTGTAATCATCTGCTTTCATTTCACTACCCTCCGCCTTATTTATCGTCCAGCTTCAGCACACTCATAAAAGCCTTCTGCGGAATCTCCACATTTCCAATCTGGCGCATCCGCTTCTTTCCTTCCTTCTGCTTCTCCAAGAGCTTCTTCTTCCTGGTAATATCACCGCCGTAACACTTGGCCAGCACATCTTTGCGCATGGCTTTCACCGTTTCCCTGGCAATGATCTTGCTCCCCACCGCCGCCTGGATGGGAATCTCAAACAGATGGCGGGGAATCTCCTCTTTCAGTTTCTCGCACATTTTGCGTCCCCGCTCATAGGCGGTGCTGCTGTGGACAATGAAAGACAGGGCATCCACCTCTTCCTTGTTGATAAGGATGTCCAGCTTTACCAGATCCGCCTGTACATAGCCCTTCATATCATAGTCAAAAGAGGCATAACCCCTGGATCTGGATTTGAGGGCATCAAAGAAATCATAGATAATCTCGTTGAGGGGCAGATCGTATTTGAGAAGGGCCCGTGCCTCTTCCATATACTCCATCCCCAAATAAACGCCCCTGCGCTCCTGGCACAGTTCCATAATCGGGCCGATAAATTCCGTAGTCACCATAATCTCTGCACGAACCATGGGTTCTTCCATAAATTCAATCTCCGCCGGATCCGGAAGATTGGAGGGATTCGTCAGTTCGATCACTTCCCCGTTTGTCCGGTGCACTTTGTAGATAACACCGGGAGCGGTCGTCACCAGATCCAGATTGTATTCCCGCTCCAGACGCTCCTGTATAATCTCCAGGTGCAGAAGTCCCAGAAAGCCGCAGCGGAATCCAAATCCCAGGGCAATGGAAGTCTCTGGCTCAAACTGGAGAGAAGCGTCATTGAGCTGCAGTTTCTCCAGAGCATCCCGCAAATCCGGATACTTGGCTCCATCGGCCGGATACATGCCGCAGTACACCATGGGCAGCACCTTCTTATATCCGGGCAGCGGCTCCTCACAGGGCCTTTCCCGGCTGGTAATGGTGTCTCCCACACGGGTATCCTTGACATTTTTAATACTGGCCGTGAGATACCCCACCATGCCTGCGGACAGCTCCTCGCAGGGAATAAACTGGCCCGCTCCGAAATAGCCCACTTCCACCACATCCGCCTCGGCTCCCGTAGCCATCATGCGGATGGGCGTGCCCTTTTTCACCGTTCCTTCCTTAATACGGCAGAATACAATCACTCCCTTGTAGGAATCATACAGGGAATCAAAAATCAGCGCCTTCAAAGGCGACTCCGGATCTCCCCCCGGCGCGGGAATCCGTTCCACTATGGCTTCCAGCACCTGCTCTACATTTACGCCTGTCTTGGCCGAAATCTGCGGCGCATCCTGGGCCTCCAGCCCGATCACGTCCTCTATCTCTTCTATGACCCGTTCCGGTTCGGCGCTGGGCAGATCAATCTTGTTGATCACCGGCACCACGTCCAGATTGTGATCCAGGGCCAAATACACATTGGCCAGGGTCTGGGCCTCGATGCCCTGGGCGGCATCCACAACCAGAATGGCTCCATCGCAGGCGGCCAGGCTTCTGGATACCTCATAGTTGAAGTCCACATGCCCCGGCGTGTCTATAAGGTTAAAAATATACTCTTCTCCGTCGGATGCCCGGTACACGGTCCGCACGGTCTGGGCCTTGATGGTAATCCCCCGCTCCCGCTCCAAATCCATATTATCCAGGACCTGGGCCTGCATCTCCCGGCTGGTTAGAAGGCCTGTCATCTCAATAATGCGGTCTGCCAAAGTGGATTTCCCGTGGTCAATATGCGCTATAATACAAAAATTCCTGATTCTGCTCTGATCGATCGCTGACATCATGTCCTCCGTACTTTTGTCTTTCTCTGTTCTTTCCTTCTACAAGTATACGGATATTTCTTAAATTTAGCAACCCGAACTTTCAAATTGCAGGAGCATTTTTAATGATAACCCCAGCTATGCCAAGGATTCCATGTATCGCGCACAAGATGCCTTCTGCATGCGCAGTTTTAAGAGAACAAATTTCGCCCGGCCGCCCTTTGCTCTAACCGTCATTCTCACGAAAATACCCGGAGATACACGCTGCTGTTTTTCTATTTTCCCGTCATTTTTTCAAACCGGATTTTAAAAATCTGTAGAAAAGATCTCTTGTATCCCGCCGCACTTTTTATTATAATACCGAAAGTTTGAGAAATGGAATTCGGAAATGAATTTGAGAGGTGCCGCATGACAATGGAACGAGACATGACCGCAGGGAATCCTGCAAAAATGATTGTAAGCTTTACGCTCCCCGTGTTTATCGGAAATGTTTTCCAGCAATTTTACAATATGGCCGACGCCGTGATTGTAGGGAAATTTGTCGGTACGAAGGCCCTGGCCGCCGTAGGCTCTACGGGAACCATCACGTTTCTTATCTGGGGCCTGATTATGGGCGCCGCCGTAGGCTTTACGGTACTTACCTCCCAGCGTTTCGGGGCCGGGGACATGGACGGAATGCGCCGCACGGCAGGCTCTGCCGCCCTGCTTGCCGCTATCTATGCCCTGCTTTTGACTGCCGCCGGCGTGATCGGCATGAAACCTTTGCTGCAGTTTATGAACACGCCTGAGGATATTTTCGAAGACGCCTACGCCTATATTTTAATTTTCTGCGCCGGCATTTTTGCCCAGATGCTCTACAACCTGCTCTCCTGCATCCTCCGGGCCCTGGGCAACAGCAAGACGCCCCTGTATTTCCTGATCCTGGCCGCCGCCTTAAATATTCTTCTGGATCTGCTTTTTATCCTGCAATTTGGCCTGGGGGCAGCAGGAGCGGCTTTGGCCACCGTAATCTCCCAGGGAGTTTCCGGCCTTTTATGCCTGGTCTACATCATTCGGAAGGTCCCCCTTCTGAGGCTTAAAAGATGCGACTGGAAACCGGACGGACAGCTGGCCTGGAACCAGATCCGCATCGGCCTCCCTATGGCTCTGCAGTATTCCATCACTGCCGTAGGCTGTATGATGATGCAGTCCTCCTTAAACCTCCTGGGCTCCGTGGCCGTAGCCGCTTTCACGGCCGCCAGCAAGATTGAGCAGGTAGTAACACAGGCTTACACGGCTCTCGGAACCACCATGTCCACCTACTGCGCCCAGAACACAGGGGCCGGCGATATCCGGCGGGTGCGCCAAGGCTTCCAGGCCGCCGCCCGCATGGGTTTCCTCTACTCCCTTGCTGCCGGAGCACTCATTGCAACCCTGGGGAAACATATGACCTGGCTCTTTGTATCGGAGCATGCGGGTGAAATCCTTCCCTCTGTGGATCTCTACCTAAAATGCGTAGCCGCCTTCTTCCTGCCTCTCACCATTGTAAACGTGTACCGGAACGGAATCCAGGGCATGGGCTACGGGCTCCTTCCCATGCTGGCCGGAGTGGCGGAATTTCTGGGCCGGGGTATTGTGGCCATGATTGCCGCGCGGTACGAAAGCTATCTGGGCGTCTGCCTGGCCAGCCCTGCTGCCTGGATACTGGCATCCGCCGTCCTGCTTTTCGCATACTTTTACATTATGAGGCGCTATCCGGTTCCCTGCCGGATTCCTGCGCGCCCTTTGGTTCACTCTTCTCCCCGGAGCACCTGATCCAGCACAAAGGCCAAAGGCTCCATGGCGTTTTTCATCTCCTCCAGGGTATTTGTCTGGGCCCCCGCCTCAATCAGCAGGGATTTGGGCCTCATATGCAGATTGTACCGCAGGCTTTTTAAGTAGATTTTCCGGGTGAAGCCCGGATAAAATTTCTCACAGTCCAGCTTAAGCTGAAGGGACAGAGCCAGATTATCCTCCACATAGGGATTGTACAGATACTCAATAGGGCCGTTCTTCTTGCTGTAGCTCAAACCGTTAAAGAACATAATCTGCGCCGTGGGCTTTCCGTTTATCTCCGTCACCAGATGGGTTTCCTCCGGTACTCCGTCCCGGTGCAGATCAATCACCACCTCTATGGAAGGATACTGCTCCAAAATCGGCGCAATAGCTTCCTCCGCCAGGGTATAAGCCCGGCTCCGATCCAGTTTCCCGTCAATAAAATCGTACACGTCCCGGTTATGTATCACATGGTAGCCGTATGTATTCTGCAGAAGTTCTGTCAAATAATCCCCCACCCCTACAATGGTGGTGCTGTTGTCCCCCGGCACGGAATCCACAAACCCCTCCTGGGAATGGCTGTGGAAGATTAAAATCTGGGGCTGGGAATTATCCGTCGTCAGCGTCATGTCTTTTCCCAGCAGCCGTTCCGCATTCAGAAGCTCACCGGTAATATCCGTAGTGGGATCCACAATAAAGAAGCTGTTCCTCAGAAACTCAAAATCTGCCAGCTGCTCCGCCGTATATTCTACGCCCAGGATTTCTGCCTTCGGGTGCTCCACCTGCTCATCCAGAGCCGCCAGCTCCGAAGCCGCCTGATTCTCCTGTTCCACCTTCTCTGCCAGATCAAACGCCTCTCCCGTCTGAATGTCGATCTCATTTTCATCATGAGCGCCTCCCTCCATAAGTATCTCCCTGGTAGCCGCACTTTCAATCTCCGTCTCGTACACTTCCTGCCGCTCCACAAAAGGATATAGGGGAAAGATTTCCGCAGCTTTCCGAATGAGAAATTCTTCAAAACTGGAAGAAAGCTCCCGATCCCCGGCCGTAAAGGCAAGTCCCGGATAAATGGTTTTGGCGGCTGTTTTCTGCAGTTCTCCCTCCGCATTGGTCAGAATCCTGGTACAAGCCCAAGCCGCCCTGGAAAAGGATTGTCCCTTTACCCCATATCCGAGAATGTAAATTCCCAATACACCAATCAAAACCCATACAGCCGCGTTCAGCGCTTTCTGCACACGGTTCATGTTTCATCACCCCATATCCCTTCATATATATGCGCTATGCAAGCGCAATATTCAGGGCTTCGGAGATGGTAAAGCTCAGCCGCTTGACGGTCTCGTCAATATCCTTCGGCGTCACAAACATGGTATTGAGATTCGGAGAAATGGCATTGCGATCCCCGGTAGCATCGTAAATAATGGTGGCCGCGTCCACCACAGTGGGAACCCCAATGGCTACAATGGGAATTCCCAGAGATTCCTGCGTCAGGCTGTTCCTGTGATTTCCTACTCCGGAGCCGGGATAAATCCCTGCATCGGAAATCTGGATCGTCCGGTTTAAGCGTTTGCTGCTCCTGGCCGCCAGAGCGTCAATGGCTACCACCACATCCGGTCCGGTCTCCTCAATAATTCCCTTGATAATCTCAAAAGTCTCCATGCCTGTCTGGGCCATAACCCCGGGGACAATGCCGCTGACCAGATGCACCTTCTCTTTTCCCAGGGCAACCTTGCCGTATTCCCTCACCACGTGCCGGGTAATCAGAAGATTCCCCACCGTCTCCGGCCCCAGGGCGTCCGGCGTCACATCTCGGTTTCCCAGACCCACCACCAAAACCGATTTCTCTTCCTCCGTTCCCAGAAGCTCTCTCAGATATTCCGCCAGCTTCTCGGATACCTCCCGGTGATAGCCCTCGTCCGGCTCCGAAAGCCCCGGCGCCTCCAGGGTAATGTAGGTTCCCACCGGCTTTCCCATGGCTTTGGCTCCGTTCTCTGTCTCAATGCACACCTTGGTCACCCGGATATCCCGTTCCTCGTCGTAGCTCTCATCAATGGACACTCCGCGGATTTCCACATCGTCCTCTTCAAAACTCTCCCTGGCTTCCAGTGCCAGATCCGTCCGTACCTGAAACCGCTCCACGTTCCCTTCTCCTCTCGAAATACTTCTTCTGTTAAGGGTAGTTTCCGCATATTTTTCCGAATTATGTATTGACAGAACACATTTCCTGGAATAAAATAAATGAGTATGTTTTGTTAAGACGTCCGTGTCCGGCTTTAACGGAACATGTACAGATAAAACCCAGAGTGGAATAATCGTTTGGAGGTGTACAGATTGGCTAACATTAAGTCTGCAAAGAAGAGAATCCTGATTGCCGAGACAAGAACTGCAAGAAATAAGGCAATCCGCTCAGAAGTCAAGACCGCTGTAAAAAAAGTGAACGCTGCCGTTGCCGCAAAAGATGCGGAAGCCGCAAAAGCTTGCTTAAAAGCTGCTATTTCGACCATGAGCAAGGCAACTTCCAAGGGAGTGTATCACAAAAATACGACTTCCAGAAAGATCTCTCGTTTGACCAAAGCTGTAAACAGCATCGCTTAATCGGAGAAATAGAATTTCAAAGACGCCCAATACCGTCAGTTGGGCGTCTTTTTCTCTACATAAATTCACGTACGGAAGGTGGGAATCCCTATGAAAATGCTTGCACAAGACATCAAAACAGGAGCTTTCAAGACTTCCTATCTCCTCTTCGGAGAGGAGGCCTACCTGCGCAGCCAGTATAAAAACCGTCTGAAAAACGCCCTGGCCGATCCGGGCGACACCATGAACGTGTCCCATTTCCAGGGAAAGGGTATCGATCCCCAAGCCATCATTGATTTGGCGGAAACCCTTCCCTTTTTTGCCCCCCGCCGGCTCATTGTCGTGGAAGACAGCGGCTTTTTCAAAAACAAATGCGACGATCTGGCCGCCTACCTCCCCGTCATGCCCGCCACCGCCTGCCTTCTCTTTGTGGAGACGGAGGTAGACAAGCGCAGCCGCCTGTACAAAGCGGTCAAATCCTGCGGAAGGGCGGTGGAATTCCAGATCCAGGACGAACGTACTCTGATGAAATGGATCTTAGGCATCCTGAAAAAAGAGGGCAGGCAGATTGCAGAGCCTACCCTGCGCCTGTTTCTGGAGCGGACCGGAACGGATATGGAGCGCATTTCTTCGGAACTGGAAAAGCTCCTCTCTTTCACCCTGGGAAGAGACGTAATTACAGCCGGAGATGTAGAGGAAATCTGCACCGTGCAGGCTTCCAACCGGATTTTTGATATGATCCGCGCCATTGCCGAAAAAAACCAGAGACAAGCTCTTGATCTCTACTATGACCTGTTATCCTTAAAGGAACCCTCCCTGCGGATTCTGGCCTTGATTGCCCGCCAGTTTCAACAGCTTCTCCTGATCAAAAGCCTGGCTGCCAAAGGCTATGACAAGAATACCATAGCAGACAAGGCAAAGCTCTCCCCCTATATCGCCGGGCGCTGCATGGCTCAGGCGAAAAGTTTTACCCTGGAACAGCTCAAAGAAGCCGTCCGGGACTGCGCCGAATCCGAAGAGGCCGTTAAAACCGGCCGCATCAGCGATGTGATGAGTGTGGAGTTATTGATTCTCAAATACAGTCAATAAGTAAACTCCTGAAGAAAACTTTCCGCCCGGAAGGTCTTTCCGTCACTGTGCAGGGTGACGGCTCCCTGCCGTGCCGTAATGGAGACCCTGCTTCCCGCTTCCTTAAGCCGTTCCAGGGTTTCCCTATGGGGATGCCCATAGGAATTGTTCTCCCCGCAGGAGATCAGAGTCAGATCCGGCTGTACGGCTTTCAGCCACGTTTCCCCGGTCGACGTCTTCGATCCGTGATGTCCGGCTTTCAGTACCCGGCAAGAGGGCACCGGATACCTTTTGAGGATTTCTTCCTCTCCCTCCCTTTCCAAGTCCCCTGTCAGCAGCAGGGAAAATTCCCCATAGACAACGTGAAGCACCAGGGACATTCCGTTGGAATCCCCGTAAGCTTTCCCCGCCTCCGGGTGGAGGCAGACTACGCTTGTGCTTTTGTCCCGAAGCACATCTCCGGCCCGGATCCGCCTCACGGAAACGCCTTTTTTCTCCGCCAGCTCCCTTAAAGCCCTGCCGGCTTCCTCCCCTTCCGCCTGGGCGCTCAATAGAAGGGTTTCTATTTTAATGCCCCCCGGATCCCCGTCCTGTTCCAAAAGCTCCGCAATGCCGGAGGTATGATCTCCATCCGTATGGGTCACGGCTGCATAGTGCAGGACCCGGATTCCCCGGTATTTTAAATAGGGAAGAATCCGGTATTTCCCCACCTCTTTCACGCTGCTGCTTCCTCCGTCCACCAAAAGAGCAGTTCCCCCGGCCGTCTCTAGAAATAGTCCGTCGCCTTGCCCCACGTCCAGCATGGTAAAAGTCAGGCCGCTTCGGAACCGCCCCAGAAGACAGGCATGCAAAAGCACAAGGATGCAAATCCACGTCCCGCGCTTTCTCAAGGAATTGCCAAATTTCTTTTCCGGATCCCCGCCCCTCTTCTTTCGCTCCCTTCCGCTCCAGAGCACAAACATGGAAAGTCCCAGCACATACACGGCTATCTGCCAGATCTCTGGTTTCCCGCAGATAAATACGGAACCAGGCAAACGCAGAACAGCCTTCCCGGCCTCCTCATACAATTCCAGAATGCCCCTGCAGACCAGGGCCGGAAACCAAGCCGCCTTCATAGACAGGAAGCTTAAAGCCACTGCGGCAATTCCCCCGGTCATAAGCAGGGTCATAAGAGGAATGACCAAGAGATTTAGGAAAACGCCGTAGACAGGAATTTCATAGTAAAAATATGAACTCAAAGGAAGGGTTGCCAGCTGGACCGACAGGCTCACCAGGAAGGCCCGGCTTCCCTTTTTCCGGACTGCAAAAAGCTCCTCCAGAGGAGGGTATAAAGTCCCGATACCCAGCACCGCCCCAAAGGAGAGCAGAAAAGAAGCATTTCTGGCATGGAGGGGCTGCTCCAGCAAAAGCAAAAGCGCCGCAGCCCCAAGGGCTGTAAGCATATCGTAGCTTTTCCCCAGCATGTCCGCCCCCACGGCCAGCAGGAACATTACCGCCGCCCGGGCCGTGGAAGTGCCCATTCCGGTAAAGCTTCCGTACAGCAGCACCAGAAGGCCTGCCGGAATGCCGGAGGCAGGGTAGGACAGTCCCATGCGCCGGAGCAGCCGGTACAGGCTCATGCCGAAGATAGATACATGAAGCCCCGAAACAGCCAGCAGATGGGCCATCCCGCTTTTCTGGTAAATATCTTTCAGCTCCGGATCCAGTCCGGTCTTATCTCCCAGGAGCATGGCCCCCAGCACACTTCCCTGCCTCTCTCCCAAAAGCGCTGTGCAGCGTTCCCCAAGCTCTGCCCGGAGACGGTATAAAAACCGGGGAACTGCCCGGGCGCTTCCGTCCAGGAGCACTGCTTCCCTGGCATAGCAAAACAGTACTACATGCCGGCTCTGGTAGTAGAGCCTTGCGTCAAACTGTCCCGGATTGCGCGGGGCTTCCGGTGCTTTGTATCGATGATTTCCTTTGATTTGTATGGTATTGCCGATGGAAAATGACTGTTCGGCTTCGAAATATACCAGAATGATTCCGGTACGCGATAAATTGGTGTGCTTTAAATAGACTGCCTGGCCTCTCTCTCCCGGCTCTATCCGGCAAATCTCCCCTTTTAGGGGTTCTGCCGGCCCTGCCGCCGGATCCGGATCTTCCATCCAGATACCGGCAGGCAGAAGCCACAATAGGACCGTCAGAACCAGCGCCGCCATGCACAACGGCCTTTTTTTCATTTCAGGATCCTTCTTCTATTAAATCCAGGTTTCGTTCAAATATGGTTTCAAAGCGGATGCTCTCTTGGAAAACCCGGTTCGTCTCCCCGTTAATCAGAATCTGCACCTTATTGATGCCCGGAATCTCCGTCAGGGAATTGACGATGGAGTAGATGGGAATCTCCTCCAGCACATTGTACCCCTGGCCCAGGAAGCCCTCATCAAAATTTACATAACAGATACCGTCTTTGGTGGACACGCTTAAAATCTTCGTGTCGGAGGGAATCGTAGGATAGGCATCCTTGGTAATGGGACCCCGGATCAGCTGCTCCAGCACCAGCTTTTCCACAGACATATTGCTGCTGTAGCGGATCGCCACCATCTCGTCCACCAGCTTATCCCCTTCTGCATTGGCAAAATACAAATCCAGGGTGGTTTCCGTGTACATATTGATCTCATCGCCCATGTTTTCCACAAAGCTTTCGGCGTTCAGCGGCCCCACCGGCGTCTCGTTGGAATCCATCAGGGGATTATTTCCCACCAGAAAATTTACATATTCCACTTCCGGGATCTGGCACATGGTCCGCACCACGGCGGAACGGCACAGAATCTCATACAGCTTATTCATATTCAGGTAAGCAATGTCAAAATGCAGGGAAAGCTGGCCGTTCTCCAGACTGTATTCCTGGAGGGATACTCCCGCAGGAATGGCTGCCTTCTCATCTCCCTCCTGGGGGTTCATCTGAAGCCGCCGCAGGAACTCCCCCACAAGCTGCGCCGCAGTCTCTCCCTCCGGTTCGTACGCTTTCGTCACCACAGCCGTCTCGTCTTTATTGATATAATAAATCTGATAGCCCTGCTCCTCCTCCACCGGCTCTTTCTGCCGGCATCCGGCCAAAACCGCCGGCAGGGCCAGGAGCAGCAGGAGCACATATATTTTCCAGTTTTTTCCTTTCATAAAATGCCTCCGTCGCCGGGCCCGGGACTGATATCCGGGTCACGCAATGTAGTTCAGCGGAATCCGCACAGAAAAGGTGGTTCCCTCCCCTATCTGGCTGGACACTTTTATGGCTCCCTTGTGTATCAGGATGGCGCTTTTTACGATGGCCAGCCCCAGGCCTGTGCCGTCTATCTCGCTGGAATGGGACTTGTCCACCCGGTAAAAGCGCTCAAAGATATAATCTATGGATTCTTCCGGAATCCCCATGCCGGAATCCATCACCTTCACATAGAAAAACTTATGATCCGCATCCAGGGAAACATGGACCCAGCCGTTTTCCTTGTTGTACTTGATTGCATTTTCCACCAGATTGGAAAAGGCCTGGGTCAGTCGTCCCGTATCCACCTCCGCAGTCACCGGGCGGAAGCTCTCCAGCACCATCTCAATATTCTTCCTGGCGGCAATGGGGCGCAGCCTTTTGAGGATCAATTCCAGAAGATCGTTCACATCCACCGGCTCAATGTTGAGATTGGATGCCTTCTTATCCATCTTCACAAGGGCCAGGAGATCGGTGATAATCTTGTTCTCCCGCTCAATCTCCTCCGCAATATCCCCCATAAACTCCTGGTAAAGCTCCAGGGGAACTTCCTCCTGCACCAGCAGGGAATCCGCCAGCACCTTCATGGAAGTAAGCGGTGTTTTCAGCTCATGGGATACATTGGATACAAATTCCTGCCTGGATTCATCCAGCACCCGCATCTGGGTCACAATCTTGTTAAATTCCTCCGAAATCTGCGCCGTCTCCGTATAATTTCTCACGTTCAGATCCTCGCTGGAATGCCCGTCCGCAATGTTCTGCAGGGCCGTCACCAGACGGCGCATGGGACGCACAAGAAAATGAGAGAGAAACACGGACAGGGCCAGCACCACAAGACCGTATGTAAACAGGAAAATCCACGCATTTCCCGTCAAAACATCCAGATTATCCCGGATATTATCCGTGGACACGCTGATGAGGATAACACCGGTAATGCGCTGGGAATCCGTCTCCTGAATGGGCACGGTCATCTCAAGAAACCGGTTGTTGGACAGCCGGGTGGAGGTCTCTCCTTTGAAGCACCGGATCACCTCCTCCGACACCACCAGCTTGCTTTCGATCAGCCCGTAGGTATCCTTTATAACTTTGAAATTCTGATCAATGATAATAATGCGTCCGTCATACAGATTGGAAAGCTGGGTCAGCTCCCCTCCGATAAGCTCGGAAGACGGCGTCCGCAGATAATCATAGCTGACCAACTGGTTGGACAGAATCCGGCACTGGTTCTGCACTTCGGTCTCCCGCACCGCAACCGCCCGCTCCTGGTAACTTCCCAGGATGCTGTACGCCATCAAAAGCATGGGGATCCATCCCATCAGCAGCAGGACCAGTAAAATCCGGAATTTCAGACTCTTCAGATATGTAACAACAACTCTATGCCTGGAAATAATAGCCCACTCCCCACTTCGTGTGAACATACTTGGGTTCACTTGGATTTGTCTCAATCTTCTCCCGCAGACGCCGGATATGCACGTCTACCGTCCGCACATCCCCCGGATATTCATAGCCCCAGACCGTGTTCAGCAGATTTTCCCGGCTGTATACCTTCCCCGGATTCAACGCCATCAGCTCCAGCAAATCAAATTCTTTGGCCGTCAGATTGATCTCCTTCCCGGAAATATAGAGACGCCTGCTCTCCAGCTCCATCTTCAGCTCCAGCACCTCGATGACTTTCGATTTCTGTCCCTTCTCCGGCCGGCCGGTCCTCCGCATAATCGCCTTGATCCTGGCCTTGATCTCCAGAATATTAAAAGGCTTGGTAATATAATCATCCGCACCGTATTCCAGCCCCAGGATTTTATCCATGTCGTCTCCCTTGGCTGTCAGCATCAAAATAGGCATATTGGAAAATTCGCGGATCTGCTGGCACACCTGAAACCCGTCCAGCTTTGGCAGCATCACATCCAGAAGCACGATATCATACTCCCGGTTCCTGGCATACTCCAAGGCTTCTTCCCCGTCGTAAGCGCAGTCTACCTCCATTCCGTCCTGTTCCAGGCTGAAACGGAGTCCCTTCACAATCAGCTTCTCGTCGTCTACTACCAATACTTTCTTCGCCATATTCCCGCCCCTGTCATACTGTGATTTGATCTTTGATTTTCCGGAAAACACCTTCTTTAATCCCCGGAATCTCCATAAGCCCTTCAATGCTGGAAAAATTCCCGTTCTGTTCCCGGTAGTTTACAATATCTTCTGCCTTGGACGCGCCAATGCCCGTCAAGGTCATCAATTCCTCTTTTGAAGCCGTATTCAGATTCACCAGGCCGCTCTCCTGCTGCTCCCGGGTTTCCAAAATCTTAAGTGCCTCCTCCCGGGAGGGAACCGCTATCATCTGCCCGTCCGTCAGACGCTCCGCCAGATTCAGCCAGTCTTCCTGGGCTTCCTCCGTCATTCCGCCTGCCGCCTCCACCGCATCCCCAATCCGCGACTGGGAGGGAAGCTCATAAACACCTGGATTTTCTACCTCCCCGCAGACATAGACGCAGATAGGCGCTTCCGTCTTTCCGGTAACTTCTTTCTTTTCTTCTTCTTGTTCTGCCTTCTGCACTTCCTGCATCCCGTCTTCATAGAAAACGGCCGGTTTTCTGCAGCCTGCACACAGCAGAAACAGCAGGATCGTAAAAACCCCTGCCCTTTTACACATGTCCTTTCTCATTTCCCTATCCTTTCCTGCGGACAGGGACCCCTCTGATACAGACAATTTCAGTGTAGCCGATCTCGAAAGCGATTACAATAGTTTTTTTCTTTTTACTCCCACTTGAACAGAATCACTCCCACGATTGCAACAGCCATCCCCAGGGCTTTTCTCCATTCAAACACAGCCTTTTCTACCCCGAAAATGCCGGTCAGCTCTATGAGATAAGCCACCAGAAGCTGCGCAATCACAATCAGCATCACGGATTTAGCCGGCCCTAAGCTGCTCATGCTCTGGATCACGGTAAAGGTAATAAAAGCCCCGATCACGCCGCCCAGCAGCATATATTTATGGTCCACCTGAAACACCCCCAGCAGATTGGTGCGCTCCTTGACCGCCCACACTGCCAGACAGGTCAAAAGAGCAGAAAACTGCACCCAGCTCGCAGACACCCATACACTGCTGCTCTCTGTTACCTGTGTGTTAAAGACTCCCTGAATACTCATCAGCGCCCCGGAAATCAGGGCAATTAAAATTCCAATCATGGCTTGGCTCCCTTCTGCTTCCTTTTCCTTAGTCTGCCCCATGATTGGAATCCTGATACCTTTTTTATTCTTCTGTGACAAGCTGGGCCTGAATTCTGGCGTCTACGGCCTCAATCTCGCTTCTCACGTCATTGCCTCTCCAGATATTTGCAAAGGCAATCTCCATCTCAATCCAGTAATTGCTTAGATCCGTAATCTTCGGCACCTCCACCGAATGTTCATACTGTACCAGCAGAGTGGTAATCTCAGGATTCTCATAGGGAACCCCTACCTTCACCGGCATTTTGTTGGTCATGGCATAGAGAGCATCTACTTTTTCATAAGTAATGAACTTTGCAAATTCTTTCGCCAGCGCCCGTTCCTTGGAATAAGCGTTGACTACTACGGAATTGGTCACGGAAAGTCCTTTGGTGGGGAGGCTTTCCGTCAGATTGGGAACCTCCGCAATGCCGTAGAAATAGCCGTTGTCCGGGTTCTCTTCCTCCCCGGAACCTTCCGTCCCTTCTCCTTCTCCCTCTCCTTCTTCTCCCTCAGAGCCTTCTTCCGACGGCGCTTCGGCCTCTTCTGCCACGGAGCCTTCCGCAATGGCTGCATCCAGCTTGGCAATGGCGTCCGTCTTGGCAATCGTATAAACAATCTTCCCGTCAATAAACTCCTGGAGCACGTTGTCGGTTGTGACCGCGTCCGCATCAATGGCAAAGAAAGCGTTCAGGCTCTGGTAATATTCCAGGCACTGAATGACCTCCTCCGCAGACAACTGCACTTGGCTCTTGTCATCCCCGGTGGCTCCTCCCAGATTTACATAATTCGATATAAAGAAGAAATTGAAGAAAATATCAGCCACATTCCATTTCAGAATATTTTCAATCTTATCCTCCCCGGTACCCCCCTCGAAGCTTTTTGAGTACTCCAAAATCTCGTCAATGGTCCCCGGCGCACCGTCCACATAGTTTTTGTTGTAGAGCATAAAACAGGTTTCAAAATAGAAGGGATAGGCCACCAGCTTTCCGCCGCAGGTGGCCGCATCCTGGGCTTTCTGGGGGAAATAGCTGTCCATCTCCCGATCGGAAAAGCTGTTATTTTCCACAGTCAGGCCGGCCAGCCTGGCCTTCTCCAGGAGCTCGCTGGAGGTAATAAAGAGATCCGGTCCGCCCAAATCCGAAATGCTGGCCGTATTGATATGCTCAATGTAATCCACTGCCGTCACCAGCTGCAGTGTTACCTCCACATGATGGTTCTTCTCAAATTCCTCCGCAGCTTCCACCAGATAAGCGTTCAGCTTATCATCCGTGTACCACAGCACCAGACTGGCCGGCTCTGAATTATCCTCCCCGGCTTCCTGCTGCTCCTTGTGGTAGGAATAGGCCACCTGCATCATCTGGGAAACCACCAGAAGGACACAGAGAACCGCAAAAATTCTTCTGTATATCTTTTGTCTCATGAAAAAAAGTTACCGCCCTTTCCCGGATTTTCCCTACGCGTCCAAAGCTGCGCAGAGCTTCTCCAGCATCTCATCCACATGCTCCCTCTCAATCACCAGCGGCGGCACCAGACGCAGCACGCCGCTGCCTGCCGTAATCACCAAAAGGCCTTTATCTAACGATTTTAGCACAATTTCACCGACAGATCTACCCCCGATTACCAGCCCCTGCATCAGTCCCTTTCCCCGGCGGCCGCGGATAAAATCGTATTTTTCCGCCAGACCATCCAGTTTTTCTTCCAGATATCCGGCCACTTCCCGCACATGTCCGATAATATCATCCTTTTCAAAAATATCGAAAACCTTGCTCACGGCCGCGCATGCAAAGGGATTTCCTCCATAGGTAGTCCCGTGATCTCCGGGAACCAGAGAAGCTTTGGCAGCCTTCTCATCCAGCACAAAGGCTCCTACCGGAACCCCGCAGCCCAGGGCTTTGGCACAGGTCATCACGTTGGGCTTCACCCCGTACTCCTGCCATGCAAACATATGGCCGCTCCGTCCCATGCCGCACTGGATCTCGTCCAGAATCAGCAGCATATCCCGCTCCTCGCAGAGGGCTTTCACCCCTTTTAGAAATTCTTCCGAGGCCGGATAAATACCGCCCTCGCCCTGAATGGTTTCCAGAATCACTGCGCAAGTCCGGTCCGTCACCTGGGAAAGCACGCTCTTCAGATTGTTGAACTCGGCAAACCGGATGCCTCCTATGAGCGGCCGGAAAGGGGCCTGGTATTTCTCGTTTCCCGTCACGGACAAAGCTCCCATGCTGCGTCCGTGAAAGGAATGCTGCATGGCAATGATCTCGTGATCGTTTCTCCCGTCTTTCTGATAGGCGTATTTCCGGGCCGTTTTGACAGCACCTTCAACAGCCTCCGTACCGCTGTTGGTGAAAAACACCTTACTCATACCGCTGGCTTTCACCAGCTTCCGGGCCGCCTCCATGGCAGGCACATTATAATAGAGGTTGGAGGTGTGTAAAAGCCGTCCCATCTGCTCTTTCAGTGCCTCGTCATACCCGGGATAATGGTAGCCCAGGGCCTGCACGGCGATCCCGGCCGCAAAATCCAGATATTTTTTTCCTTCTGTATCGTAGAGATAAACTCCCTCTCCCCGATCCAGCACCACCGGATAGCGGTTATAAGTGTGAAGCACCGTCTCCTCCGCCTGTTCTATGATTCTTTCTTTACTCTCCGTCATAGTAATTCTGTTCCCCTTCACTTAAAATGGCCGTTCCGATTCCTTTATTGGTAAAAATTTCCAGAAGCAGGCAGTGGGCAATCCGCCCGTCCAGAATATGTACTCTGGACACGCCGTTTTCAATGGCTTCAATACAGTTATTCAGCTTGGGCAGCATGCCTCCGCCGATGGTCCCGCCCTCGATCAGCCTGCGGGCCTCGCCTACATGCAGCTCCGAAATCAGCGTGGAAGAATCCTCCGGATCCTGGTAAACGCCTTCAATATCCGTCAGAAACGCCAGCTTTTCCGCATTTACCGCCCTGGCAATGGCACAAGCCGCGTCGTCCGCATTGATATTATAAGTAAGGAAGTCCTCGTCCATCCCCACGGGACATACAATGGGCAGGAAGTCCTTTTCCAGCAGATCATAGAGGATTTTGGGATTTACCTGGGTAATTTCTCCCACGAATCCAATGTCCTCCCCGCCGGAGTATTTTTTCTCCACTTTGAGAAGGCCGCCGTCCTTCCCGCTGATGCTCACTGCCTTTACTCCCAGCTCCTGCACCAGCTGTACCAGGCTTTTTCCCACTTTGCCCAGCACCATCTCCGCGATCTCCATAGTTTCCGCGTCTGTTACCCGCAGGCCGTTGATAAATCGGGGCTCCATGCCTACCCGGCTCACCCAGCGGCTGATCTCCTTCCCGCCCCCGTGAACAATAATCGGCTTAAAACCCACCAGCTTTAAAAGGGTCACATCCTTAATCACGTTGTGCTTTAAAGCTTCGTCCACCATGGCGCTTCCACCGTATTTTACCACAATAATTTTCCGGTTAAATCTCTGGATGTAGGGAAGGGCTTCAATTAAAACCTCCGCCTTCTCCAGGGAACGCTTCATTTCTTCTTCTCTGCTCATAATTTCACTGTCTCCTTGTACAGAATGCCTGCCGTCTCGAATGCCGCAGCTTTCCATTAATACTCCAGCCACTATTATAAACGCTGGATCTGTCTTGTCAAGTCAAAGGCCTGCGGTTTCCGGCCTAATCACCTTCTCACTGCCCGCCAGACCTGGTATCCCATATAAAAGAACACCTCCCGGTCCATAATCTCTTTCGCATAGCGGATATTTTCCTGGGTGACGGCGGATTTTTCCTCCATCCGCATATCTACCTCTGGTACGCCCAGGTCCAACCCGTAGTTCCATGCCACCCGGGCATCCGACTGAGCATTCCCCTCCCCGTAACCGCCTGTCAGAATGATCGTTCCCGCATATCCGTTTTCATACAACCAGACACCGTGCCGGATGCGCTCCCGGAAAACAGGGGATACCTCTTCTCCGTCTGTCCCTGCTCCCAGAACAATGATCACATCCGCCTTCTGCGCCTCATCCGTTTTTCCGTAATTCCAAATTGCAACTGCATCCCAGACTGCCCAGACAGCCAGAAGGACCGCGCAGGCAGCCATATATTTTAATAGCTCTTTTCTCATAATAGGAAAGTATACCATAATTTACCGGAGGGCAGTAGTACAAAATCTGCTTTCATGGATTTGAACTTTTTGCTGCTTATTCCTTATTTTTTTGAATTTCTGCAATCTTTGTGCACTTTTTTATGCTTCTTTTATAAAATGGACATACTTTGAACACATTTGGACATTATAATAAGCACAGATAGTTGATTTAATATCACTATCTCCCCCCTCATAAGAAAAGGAAAAGCGGCCGGGCCCTCCGGCCGCTTTTCCTTTTCACTTATTTACTTATTTTCACGGATTCCTCTATTTTCTTTGATTTTTTCCTTGCTTTTCCGATGATATGTGGTATAATAGTAAAAGTTCCACGCAGATATAGTTCATCGGTAGAACGCCAGCTTCCCAAGCTGGAGAGGCGGGTTCGATTCCCGTTATCTGCTTT